>NZ_JBIRRR010000003.1:0-724038 GCF_044333795.1 Streptomyces sp. NPDC020917
CACCCTCCTCGCCAACCAGATCAACGGCACCAACCCCACCCCCAAAGAACTCCTCCACGAACCCGAACTCGTCGTCCGCCACTCCACCGCACCCACCCCGAAGTAGGGCCCCGCGGCGGACCCCGGCGCGGGTCGAGGCGGTCGGGCTCCCGGGCTCCCGGCCGCGGAATTCCGAGCAAGAAACCGACGGAAAAGCTTCACCGCATTCACCGCCGAATGGCGCGTATGCGCGAGCGCGGTGCCATCGGCGCAGCTCATCCCCTTGCCGGCGGCGTCACACCCATTTCGCGCCGCGCGCCGCGCCTTGGGCAGGACCGCCGGGATCCATTGCACGGGGGTGAACGCGGGGCTACGGTGCCGCTCGCTCAAGCACTCGCGCTTCTCCCCCACTTCTCCCGCGGAGTTCACCCATGCCCGAATCCCCCCGGGGCACCCGTCTGCCCAGATCGGCGCCCGCCGCGCTCGTCGCGCTGCTCGCCCTGCTGGCCGCCCTCGTCAGCTGGACCGCGCTGCGCGCCTCGGCGTCCACCGCCGGCACCGTCTACGAAGCCGAGTCGGCCGTCCTGTCCGGCGGCGCCGTGACCGCCTCCGACCACACCGGGTTCACCGGCAGCGGCTTCGTCGGCGGCTACACCGACGGCAACAAGGGCAGCGCCGCGACCACCTTCTCGGTGACCGCGGCGAGCACCGGCGGCTATGTCTCGACGCTGCGCTACGCCAACGGCACCACGGCCGCGCAGACCCTCTCGGTCTACGTCAACGGCACCAGGGCAACGCAGATCTCGCTGCCCGCGACCGCCGACTGGAACACCTGGGGCACCGTCGCCACCGCGGTCACGCTGGCGGCGGGCAGCGACACCGTCGCGTACCGCTTCGACAGCTCCGACAGCGGCAACGTCAACCTGGACAACCTCACCCTCGCCGGCGTCCCAGCTCCGCCCGCCGGCCAGTACGAGGCGGAGTCCGCGGCCCTGTCCGGCGGCACGGTGATCGCCTCCGACCACACCGGGTTCACCGGCAGCGGCTTCGTCGGCGGCTACACCGACGGCAACAAGGGCAGCGCCGCGACCACCTTCTCGGTGACCGCGGCGAGCGCGGGCGGCACGCCCGTCGCGCTGCGCTACGCCAACGGCACGGGCTCCACCCGCACCCTGTCGGTGTACGTCAACGGCGCCAAGGTCACGCAGACTTCGCTGCCCGCGACCGCCGACTGGAACACGTGGGGCTCGGTCACCGAGAACCTGACGCTGAACTCCGGTGCCAACGCGGTCGCTTACCGCTTCGACAGCTCCGACAACGGCAACGTCAACCTCGACAGCATCACCGTCGGCACCGGCACGACCACGCCGCCGACGACCCCGCCCACCACTCCGCCCGGTGACGGCGGCGGCCAGGCGTACGACGCGGCGACCGCGTTCTTCACCGGCGGCCCCTCGGTCGGCACCTCGATCGCCGGCTACGCGGGCGTCGGCTATCTGACCGGCTTCACCGCCCAGGGCGCCCAGACGCAGATCGACACCGCCGTGCCGTCCGCGGGCAGTTACGCCGTCTCCGTCGCGTACGCCAACTCCTCCGGCGCCGCGCAGACGCTCTCGCTGTACCTCAACGGCCTCAAGAACGCGCAGCTCACCCTGCCCGCGGGCAGCGGCTGGCTGTCGGTCACCAGGACCGTCGCGCTGCGCTCCGGGCTGAACCTGATCGGCCTCCAGCACGACTCCGGCGACACCGGCGACGTCGCCGTGGACGGAGTGTCGGTCGACGGCGGCACCGCGCTCGCCACCCAGGGCGCGACGCTGCCCTACACCGAGTACCGCGCCGCCGACGCCACCACCAACGGCAGCGTGCTCCCGGTCAGCCGCGCGTACCCCTCGCTCAGCGCCGAGGCCACCGGGCGCAGCGCCGTCCAGCTCACCGGCACCGGGCAGTACGTGCAGATCACCCTCACCAAGCCCGCCAACTCCGTGGTCGTGCGCTACTCGATCCCCGACACGTCCGACGGCTCGCCCACCACCGCGCCGCTCTCCCTCTTCGAGGGCGGCACCAAGGTCACCGACCTCACCCTGACCAACAAGTACGCGTGGCTGTACGGCGGCGGCTACTACGACACCAACAACCCGGCCGACGGCAGCGGCCACCACTTCTACGACGACGTGCGCTACAAGAGCGCCGCCACCTGGCCGGCCGGCACGGTCCTGAAGCTGCAGAAGGACACCACCGCCGGCGGCACGTTCACCCTCGACACGATCGACACCGAACTGGTCGACGCCGCCTACGCGATGCCCGCCGGATACGTCTCGGCCGCGGCATACGGGGTGACCCCGGGCGGCGGCGACGTCACCGCGGCGCTCAACAGCGCGCTGAGCCAGCTGTCCGGCACCGGTCAGGGCCTGTGGCTGCCCGCCGGCACGTACGGCATCTCCGGCCGGGTGAGCCTCGGCGACGTCGCGCTGCGCGGCGCGGGCCCCTGGTACACCACCCTGCAGTCCACCGCGGAGAACGGCAGCGGCGGCCTGTACGCGACCGGCGGCCGCACCCAGATCGCCGACCTCGCGGTCTTCGGCGACCACACGTTCCGCAACAACGACCAGGGCGCACCCGCCATCGAGGGCGCCTTCACCTCCGGCTCGCTGATCCTCGACGTGTGGATGGAGCACTCCAAGGTCGGCCTGTGGGCGGTGCCCGGCACCGGACTCGACGTCTCCGGCGTACGGGCCCGCGACATCTACGCCGACGGCATCCACGTGCACGGCGGCTCCTCCGGCACCCGGGTCGAGCAGTCGAACGTCCGCAACACCGGCGACGACAACATCGCCCTGGACACCGAGGGCGGCGACGTCACCCACTGCACCGTCTCGCACAACACCGTGCAGTCGCCCGTCCAGGCGGGCGGCATCGGCGTCTACGGCGGGGGCGACAACGTCGTGGAGAACAACGCCGTCAGCGACACGGTCGCCTTCGGGTCCGGCATCGACGTCAGCACCGCCTTCGGCCAGAACTTCTCGGGACCCACCACCGTCCGCGACAACCTCCTGGTGCGGGCGGGGTCGCACGAGTACAACTGGAACTCCGATCTCGGCGCGCTGTGGATCTTCGCCGACGCCAAGGGCGACATCACCCAGCCCGTCACCGTCACCGGCAACACCATCAAGGACAGCTCCTACCAGGCCGTCCTGCTCAGCTACAACCACCGGATCAGCAATCTGGCCTTCGACCACGACACCATCACCGGGGCCGGCACGTACGGCTTCGACATCAACACCGTCACCGGCAGCATGACCGTCAGCAACACCACGGTCAGCGGTACGTCCTCCGCCGCCCTCAACAATCCCGGCGGATACACGATCAACCGGGGCCCGGGCAACTCCGGCTTCTGATCCGGCCGGATGGGGAACGGGGTCCCGAGCCGACGGCTCGGGGCCCCGTTTCAGATCCGGGCGCGCTCCCACTGCTCCTTGGTGATCTCGTACCGCACGCCCCCGTGCTCGGCGCCCTCGACGCGTCCCATGTCGGGGGGAACGGGCGCGGTGTCCACGAACGTCATGCCGAGCTTCTCCATGACACGGCGCGAGCTATGGTTCACCGTCATCGTCGCGGCCCAGGCCATGCGCAGTCCGAGCCCGGTGAACCCTTTGTGCAGCAGGGCCTGCGAGCCCTCGGTGGCGTAGCCCCTGCCCCAGGACGCCTGCCGGAGCCGGTAGCCGAGTTCGGCCTCCTCGCGGGGTCCGTCCGTCTCAGGACGCAGGCAGAACCACCCGACGAACGCCCCGCCGTCGCGCTCGTGCGCGGCGAACAGCCCGAGCTCACCGTCCCACTTCTCGTACCCGGCGATGATGTACGGCAGGTGCCGCTCGCGGACCGTCTCCGGCGCGGTCGCCTCGCCCCCGGTCAGATAGCGCATCACCGCCGGATCACTGTCCAGCTCGATCAGCAGCTCCGCGTCCGCCGCCGTGAATCGCCGCAGGCTCAGCCGCTCGGTCTCCAGGTACATGTCCACCCCATGGATCCTGCCCCACACACCCACAACCGTCCAATGGCCCGTCGGGCGCGCGGCCCGGCTTCGTGCGGGGTGCCGCGGGTGGGCAAAGGGGGCGCCACGATTTTGCCAAAGATCGGAGCTATAGGGGGTAGGCAGCCCCAGTCGGATCGCCGTATAAAGCATTGACCCGACGTCAAGTCCACGGATTGCCCGACCGGAGGCGCGGTTACGGGGAGTCGTCCTCCTGCGATCCGGCGAAATGTCGGATGTCTTGGGGTTGTGGTCATCGGATCACTGAGGGCAGCCGAGGCTGCCGAGCGTCGCACTCGCTGTGGAGGCACCGTGTCATCGAGACCGTCCCTACCCCCTCACTCCCCGCCTCACCCGTCCCCGCCCCGGCGCCGTGCCCGGTCGATGGTGGCCGGCGTCGCCGCGTTGCTCACCGCCGTGTCCGGGGTCGCTCTCGCCGCGGGCACCGCGCCGGCAAGCGCGGCGGCGACCTCGACCACCGCCTGGCGGAACGGGGCCTTCGACCTCGACCCCCTCGCCGTCGTCAGCCGTGACGACATCGTCATGACCAAGGCCAACACCAATCCCAACACGTCCATGCCGCTGGGCAACGGGGCGCTCGGCGTGTCCGCGTGGGCGGCGAACGGGTTCACCGCCCAGCTCAACCGGTCGGACACCATGCCGTCGCGCAAGTCCCCGGGACAGGTCGCCATCCCGGGCCTGTCCGCCATGACCCAGGCGGCCGACTTCACAGGCCGGCTCGACCTGACCACCGGCGTCCTGGAGGAGTCCGGCGGCGGCATCTCGATGAAGGCGTGGGTCTCCACCGCCGCGGACGAGCTGGTCATCGACGTGTCCGGCGCGAACCCGGACGTCGCGCAGACCGCCTCGGTCAGCCTCTGGTCCGGCCGCCACCCGGCCGCGGCGGTGTCCGGCACCACCGGCACGCTCGCCGAGACCTGGCAGGACAGCTCCGGTTACGGGGCGAGCGGGCAGACCTTCGGGACGCTGGCCGCGATCACGGCCGACGGCCGCAACGTGAAGGCGAGTGTCGCCGGCTCCACGAAGGTGCAGCTCGACTTCACCCCGGACGCCAAGGGCGACTTCCGGGTGGTGGTGGCCGCCCCGCACTGGACCGGCGGCGACGCCGCGGCGACCGCCGCTCAGGTCATCGGCAGCAGCGCCACGCTCCCCGAGACGGCGCTGCTCGGCAAGCAGAGCGCGTGGTGGCACCAGTTCTGGGTGCATTCGGGCGTGGTCGAGATGAACTCCGCGGACGGGAACGCGGCCTACATCGAGAACCTGCGGACGCTGTACCTCTACGACGCGGCCGCCAGCTCGAAGGAGGGCACGTACTTCGGCAGCCAGGCCGGCGAGGCCGACATGTTCGCCTGGAACCAGGACAAGCAGACCTGGGCGCCGAACGACTACTGGCTGTGGAACCTGCGCGGCGAGATCTCCGCGAACATGAGCTCGGGCAACTACCAGCTCAACACGCCGATCTTCGACATGTACATCAACGACCTGCCGAACATCGAGGCGTGGACCAAGGAGCAGATGGGCGGCCTGCCCGGCGCCTGCGTGCCCGAGACGATGAGCTTCAACGGCAACGGCTACTACGGCGACGGCCCGGTCGAGTCGGACGCCTCGTGCGCCCTGGCCGCCGCGCCGCAGTGGAACGCCCTGAACGTCAGCAGCGGCGCCGAGGTGTCGCTGTACATGTGGCAGCAGTACCAGGGCACCAAGGACATCCAGTTCCTGCGCAGGGCCTTCCCGTTCATGGAGGCGACCGCCCAGTTCCTGCTGGCCTACCAGCAGGTCGGCTCCGACGGGCTGCTGCACGCGGTCGCGAACGCGCACGAGACCCAGTGGTCGGTGCAGGACCCCACCATGGACATCGTCGCGGACAAGACGATCTTCCCGATCATCGCGCAGGCGGCCGAGATCGTCGGTGACTCCCCCGCCCAGGACCCGCTGCTGGGCACTTTCGCCACCGCGCTGACGCAGATCCCGCCGTACCCGCGCACCGACGCCAAGACCAGGTCCCAGCTGCTCAACCCCGGCTACTCCGAGGCCGAGACCCAGGCCGCGGACGCCACCGGGACCGACATGATCGGCATCTCGTACCAGCCGGCCGCCCAGCGGCACAACGGCGAGAACCTCGAACTCGAGCCGCTGTGGCCCTGGAACCAGGTCAGCGACCAGGACGCCAACCTGTTCTCGCTGGAGCAGCGCGGCTACACCAACCGGCCGAACAAGGGCGGCAACGACTGGTCCTACGACGCCGTGGACGCGGCCCGGCTCCAGCAGCCCGCCCAGGTCGAGGCCGACCTGGTCTCGATCACCGAGGCCCACCAGGTCTATGTGAACGGCCTGGCCGACATCAACAACTCCATCGGCTACCAGCCGTACCAGGAGCAGTCCGCCAACGTCGCCGCCGCCGTGAACGAGGCCCTCGCCCAGGACTACGACGGCATCATCCGGTTCGCCCCCGCGTGGCCTTCGGACTGGGACGGCAGCGGCTCCGTCGCCATCCAGCACAAGAGCAAGGTCGACGTCCAGGTCGAGAACGGCGAACTCGTCACCGCCGCCGTCGAGGCCGCCACCACCGAGAGCCTCAAGGTCAAGAACCCCTGGCCCGGCCGGCAGGTCCAGGTGGTCGACGGCAGCACCGGCGCGATCGTCGTCGCCCCGACCTCGGACGCGGTGGTGACGCTGAACGCCCGGGCCGGTTCCTCCTACCTGGTCGAGCAGCCCGGCTCACCGACCTCGGCCCGGCCGTACGCCCCGGTCACCGGCGTCCCGGCCACCACGGACAAGCGCCTGGGCACCCGGCACATCGGGCTCGACGACACGCCGACGCCGCCGCCGTGCGCCACGCCCACTGCGCCGCTGCTGGCCGCGTACGACCCGACGTCGGGCAGCACCGTCACGGACGTCTCCGGAAACAAGCGGGACCTGTCCTTCGCCCACGAGTCCGCGTCCTACGCGTCGGACGGGCCCACGGGGTCGGCTGCGGTTCTGGGCAGCGGCGGCTACCTCACCTCGGCGGCGACGTCGATGGGGTTCGTCCCCGACGCGACGTTCGCCGTGGAGGTCAAGGCGGAGCCGTCCGCGAGCTACCGGCGGATCTGGGACTGGAAGTCCTCGGGCGGGGGTGACGGCGACGGACTGCTCCTCGACCTGACCCCGTCGAACGCCCTGCGCATCATCACCACGGGCACGAACCACACGTTCGCCACCCAACTGCCCATGGACACATGGGTGAACCTGGTGGTCACGGTGGCCGACACCGGTGACGTGACGGTCTACTTCGACGGCAAGCAGGTCGACCGGACCACCATAGGGGAGACCGATCCCCCGGGCATCAACGGCTGCGCGACCGGTGCGGTGCACCTGGGAGCCGACCAGGGTGGCGGCCAGTCCCTGACCGGCGAGATCGACCGCGCCGCGGTCTTCACCCGCGCGCTGACCCCCACGGAGGTCGCCGGCTGGCAGCACGAGGCCGGCCTGGCCTGAGCAGTCCCCTCACCGCGGAGCCCCCAGCCGTCCCCAGCCGGGGGCTCCGCGCTTCTCGCTGGTCATCCCTGTGCGGATGCCGCACGTCGGGATCGGGCGTGCCCCGCCTAGCGGGCCGCCTGGTGCAGGCTGGCGAACTCGTGGGCGAGGATGCCCATCACGACCAGGTCGTGGTGGCGACCGCCGAAGAACGCGCGCTCGCGAAGGCGGCCCTCGTCGACGAATCCCAGCTTGCGGTGGAGCGCCAAGGACGCCTCGTTGTGGGCGAGTATCCGGGCCTCGCACTTGTGGTAGCGCCGTTCGGCGAACATGAACCGCAGCAGCATGACCACCGCTTCCGTCGCATAGCCCTTGCGGCGGTGGTCCGCGCCCAGGGTCACGCCGTACTCGAACCAGCCCATGTTCGGGTCGGCCTCGTGCGACGCCACGACCCCGACGGCTTCGCTGGTCTCGACCGATTCGACCACCATCACGAACCGGTCCCCGGCCGGAGTGGCCCCGGCCGCCTCCTTCGCCCGCGAGCGGAAGTGCTCGGCGGAGCGCGGCGGGTGCAGCAGGTCTCCCAGGCCCTCCTCGTCAACGGCGAAGCGCTGCAGCGCAGTCCAGTCCGCCGGCTCGACACCGCGCAGGCGCACTCGTGAACCAACCCAGAACGAGGTCATCCCTCATTTGATCACGCTGCGGCAGCGGCCGGTCCCGCGGCGGTCGGCCCGCTGCTGGTGCGTGCGCGGGAGGCGGCGCTGGCATAGCTGCGCGATGTGCTGCGCTCCGTCCACCCACCCGCCCGTCCTCGCCGACCGGCGGCACGGTCCGCGCCCTCAGCGCGAACGGGGCCTGTCCAACGGGGTGTTGACTTCCCTACGGGTATTAGGGTTTCCTCAATGCATGAGGGACGACCGGAGGCTGCGCCGGCGCAGGGAGACCGTGCAGGAGATCCTCGACACCGCGCTCGACGTCATGGCGGTGGAGGGTGTCGCCGCGCTGAGCATGGCCGAGGTCGCCCGGCGGGTGGGGGTGCGCCCGCCCTCGCTCTACCAGTACTTCCCGTCGAAAACGGCCGTCTACGACGCCCTGTTCGAGCGCGGCATGCGCGAGACGGTCGAGGTCCTGGAGCCCTACCGGGCCGGCCTGTCCGAGGATCCGCGAGGCGCGATCCTGGCGGGCCAACAGGCCACCGTCGCCTGGGCGATGGCCAACCCGGTGCTGGCGCAGCTGCTCTACTGGCGGCCCGTTCCCGGATTCGAACCGTCCCCCCGGGCATTCGAACCCGCGGTGCGGCAGCTGGAGATCCTGCGGACGGCGCTTCAAGCGGCGGTACAGGCCGGGCAACTCTCCCCCGCGGCCGCCGCCGAGGAAGGCATCGCCCTCTACACGGCGCTGGTGTCCGGTGTGATCAGCCAGCAACTCGCCAACGAGCCGTCCGCGCAGGTCGAACAGGGCCGTTTCTCCCGGCTCACGCGGACGGCGGTGGACATGTTCTTCCACTTCTACGCCCCCGAGGAGGGCGAGTCCCATGGATCAGACCTACGTAGAGGCCGCGCGCCTGCCGCGGACTGACCGCGATCGGTCGGCCGCGGTGGCCGAGGTACAGGGTCGGGCGGCCCTGGACGTGCTCCACAAGCTCGGCGACGAGGACTGGCGACGCCCCACGGACTGCGTGGAATGGGACGTGCGCACCCTCGTCTCCCACCTCGTCGCCCAGTGCGAGGACAACATCAGCCTGCCGACCATGCTGCGCCGCGAGATCGCGGGACGGCGGCGCCACCCCGGCAAGGGCCCGGTGGACGCGCACATGGCAGCCCAGGTCGCCGACCACGCGGCCGCCTCCGGACCGGCGCTGGTCGAGCGGTTCGCGCTGCTGTGGCCGCGCGCCGTGGCGGCCCGCCGGCGCCGGCCGGGCCTGCTGCGGCGTGCCAAGGTCGACACGGGGATCCCCGGGGCGTCGCGGATGTCCGTCGGCCACCTGCTCGACACCGTCTACAACCGCGACCTGTGGATGCACCGCATCGACCTGGCCCGGGCCACGGGACAGCCCGCCGGCGTGGGCGAGGACGAGCGGCAGATCGTCGAGGAGGCCGTCCGCGACCTGGCCCTGTCCTGGTCGCAGGCTCCCCTCGCCCTGGAACTCACCGGCCCCGCGGGCGGCGCGTGGCTGATCGGCGCGGGCGAGCCGACGGCCGTCGTCAGGGCGGACGCCGTGGCCTACATGCGCGCGCTGGCCGGCCGCGACGACGAGGTACCCCTGGAGCTGGTGTCCGGAGCGGAGTCCGCCCTCCCCGCCGCCCACCGGGCCAGGATCGTCTTCTGAACGGGCCCGGCTCACGAGCGGCCGACCGGGGCGGCGGACCCCTCCTGCGAGGGTTCCGCTCCGCCCGCCACCGGGCCTTCGGGTATGATGACTGACAAAATTGTCGCCAACTTCTGCGGGATACAGCAGTGACGATGCGCCCCCCTCTGGCCGAGGCCGGCTCCACGGCGTCAGCCACCGAAGCGATTCGCGCCGCCATCACCAGCGGGAGTTTCGCCCCGAACCAGCGCCTGGTGGAAGCCGAGTTGTCCGAGCAGTTCGGCACCAGCCGGGCCGCGGTGCGCAACGCGCTGATCGAACTGGCCGCCGAGGGCCTGGTCGAGCGCATCCAGAACCGCGGCGCCCGTGTCCGGGCCGTCCCGCTGGCCGAGGCCGTCGAGATCACCGAGGTCCGGATGGTCCTCGAGGGACTCTGCGCGGCCAAGGCGGCCGAGCGGGCCACCGAGGAGGACCGGCGGACGCTGGAGGGGATCGGGGAACGGATGCGGGCCGCGGTGTCCGGCGGCGATCCGCTCACCTACTCGGCGCTCAACCAGGAGCTGCACGGCCGGATCCTCGCCATCAGCGGGCAGCGCACGGCCTGCGCGGTCCTCGAGCGGCTGCGCGCGCAGCAGGTGCACCACCAGTTCCGCCTCGCGATGCAACCGGGCCGGACCACCGTCTCGCTGCCGCAGCACCTGGCCGTCATCGAGGCCGTCCGCTCGGGCGACGCCGCGGCCGCGGAGGCGGCGATGCGCGCGCACCTGGCGAGCGTGGTGGCGGCCCTACCGGAAACCGCACCGCCTTCCGACCTGATGCGCGGCCTCTAGAGCTGCGACCTGCCAGGTCCACCGGCTCCGGTTCGACCGAGCCGCCGCACGCGGAGCGCACACCCTGGCCTGAGCGGGGTGTCGGAGCCTGCCGATAGTGTCGGCAGGCTGGTCCGACTCGTCTCCGGGAGACCGCTGTGGACATCCTGCTCATCGCCGGCCTGTGGCTCGACGGATCCGCCTGGGACGGTGTCGTACCCGAACTCACCGCGCTCGGCCACCGTCCCGTGCCGCTCACCCTCCCCGGCCAGGGCGACGGGACAGCCTCCGCGACACTGGACGACCAGGTGGGAGCGGTGCTCGCGGCGGTTGACGCGGTGCCCGGGAAGCCCCTGGTGGTCGGGCACTCCGCCGCATCGAGCCTGGCCTGGCTGGCCGCCGACGCCCGGCCGGAGAAGGTGGCCAAGGTCGCCCTGATCGGGGGCTTTCCCGCACCCGACGGACGGGCCTACGCCGATCACTTCGCGATCCAGAGCGGCGCCATGCCCTTCCCGGGCTGGGGCCCCTTCGAGGAAGCCGACGCCGCCGACCTCGACCAGGAGGCCCGGGACCGCTTCGCGTCCGCCGCCGTTCCTGTCCCCGAGGCGGTCGCCAGGGGGATCGTTCGTCTGACCGACGAGCGCCGTTTCGACGTCCCCGTCGCGGTGGTCTGCCCTGAGTTCACGCCGGCCGACGCCAAGGAGTGGATCGCCGCCGGGGAGAGCACTGAACTCGCCCGTGTCGCCCACCTCGAGTACCTGGACCTCGACTCGGGCCACTGGCCGATGGCCACCCGCCCCCGCGAACTCGCCCGGGTCCTGGCGAAGGCTGCCATGTCCTAGCCGTTCCGGGGTGGTCAGGCCACCGGCGGGGTGCCGTGGGTGTGGAAGGACGCGATCGTCTTCAGGCCCCATGCCTGGCCCTTGGCCCGCTCGGCCTCGGTCCACGTGATCAGTTTCCAGTCGGGGGCGAGGACGAGGCGGGTGAGCGGGTTGCACAGCTCGATGCGGTTGCCGCCGGGCTCGTAGACGTAGAGGAAGAACGTCTGCTGGATGGCGTGCTTGTGCGGGCCCGTCTCGATGAAGACGTCGTTCTCCAGGAACTGGTCGGCTGCCCGGAGGATGTCCTCGCGGGTGTCGGTGGCGAAGGCGATGTGGTGCAGCCGGCCGCGGCTGCCGGTCCAGTCGTCGGTGTAGACGATGTCGTAGGACTTGTTGCCGAAGGTCATCCACCGGGCGGCGATCACACCGCTGTCGAGGCGGATCTGCTCGGTGGGCATGGCCCCGAGCACGTCGCACACGAAGTCGGTGGTCGCTTCGACCTCCTCGGCGAGGAAGTTCACGTGGTCGAGGCGGCGCACCGTGAAGCCGTTCCCGGGGTGGCGCTGCGGCTGGTTCTTGAGCGAGGGAGCGAGCGCGGGCGGCGCCTGGTACCACTCCGACTCCCAGTAGACCTCCAGCTCGTGGCCGTCAGGGTCGCGGAAGAGGTACGTCGGGCCCAGTCCCGGGTCGCCGTCGCGCCAGCCGATCCCCAGGCCCGCTGCCTCGATCGCCTTCACCCGCCGCTCCAGCGCCTCCTGACTGCCGGCCCGCAGTCCGGTGCGCCGGATCCCCGATGTGTGATGCGCCGTCAGTTTCAGTGAGTGGTGCTCGTAGTCGTCGAAGGTGCGCAGGTACACCGAGTCGCCCTGGCGGCCGTTCTCGGTCAGGCCCATGATCCGGGTGAAGAAGTCGAGGCTCTCCTCGGGGCGGGGCGTGAGCAGTTCGACGTGGGCCAGGTGGGCGATCTCGTGCATGGGTGCCATGGCGGGTCGGTCTCTCCGTCGGGTCGAGGTCAGTACGAGCGGGGGAAGACGGTGCCGTCGAACAGTTTGCGTGCGGTGCGGACCACGGCGGAGCGGCGCACGCGGACGCCTCCGCCGGCGCCGTCCCCGTCGAGTTCGACGGCCACGTCGAGCCGTCCGGTGGGGTGCTCGATGCCCAGGGCTTCGCCGGCCGCGGGCGGTGCCAGCAGTTCCCGGCCGACGGCGCCGTCCATCGACAGGGCGGTGGCCACGGTGATCGCACCGAGCACTCCGATGGACTCGTGCGGGCGCAGCGGGATGAACGTGCGGGTGGTGACGGCCCCGCCGTACCGCGGGGCGGCGACCAGCGTGGTCTTGGGCACCGGCGCCTCGCCGACGTCGCCGAGGCCCATGAGCGTGCCCGCCCGCAGGCGGAGCGACTGGATCCGGTCCAGCAACGCGGTGTCGCCGGCGAGTTGCGCGGGCGTCTCGTACCCGGTCACGCCCAGGTCCGCGGCCCGGGCGATCACCACCGGCATCCCGTTGTCGACGCACGTGACCGGGACACCGTCGACGACGTCGCTGACGTGTCCGGTGGGCAGCAGGCTTCCGCAGGCGGAGCCCTCGGTGCCGGCGAAGTCGAGGAGGACGGGGGCCGCCGTCCCGGGGACGCCGCTGATCGCCGTGGCGCCCGCGTACTCCACCTGGCCGCCGGGGGTCGGAAAGGTCGCCGTGGCGAGGCTGCCGGAGTTGACCATCCGGATACGCACCCGCGTCTCGGTGTCCGCGGCCGGGAAGAGCCCGCGCTCCACGGCGAACTGCCCGACGCCTGCCAGGATGTTCCCGCAGTTCTGCCGGTCCGAGACGTGCGCCGTGTCCACGCCGAGCTGCAGGAACAGGTAGTCGATGTCGGCGTCCGGGCTCGCGGAGGCGGACATGACCGCGACCTTGCTGGTGAGCGGATGGGCTCCGCCGATGCCGTCGATCTGGCGCGGGTCGGGAGAGCCCATGATCCGCAGGAGCAGCTCGTCGCGCTCGCGGGGGTCGGCCGGCAGGTCCCGGGCGAGGAAGTAGGCGCCCTTGGAGGTGCCGCCGCGCATGACCATGCACGGCAGGCCGGGCTGGTGACCGGTCATCGTCAGCTGCCGGTGGTGGTGTCGGAGCCGCCGCGTGCGGCGTACGCGTCGTGGTCGACGTACTCGATGCCGAGGCCGGCCAGCCGTTCGCGCAGGCCGTACCGGTCCAGGCCCAGCTCGCCGGCGAGGAACGCCTCCCGCGACGCGTCCTCCTTGGCCGTACGTGCCGCCGCCGCGGTGACCGCGTGGTCCGCGTCGCCGCGCGGCACGACCATCGCACCGTCGTCGTCGGCCAGGACCACGTCGCCGGGGCGGATCGTCTGCCCGCCGATGGTGACGGGCACGTTGACCGCTCCGGGTGTGGCCTTGACGGTGCCCTGGGCGCTGACCGCCGCGGACCACACGGGGAATCCCATCGCGTGCAGCTCGGCCACGTCGCGCACGCCGGCGGCGGTCACCAGGCCGCGCACGCCGCGCCGCCGCAGCGCGGTGGCGAACAGCTCGCCGAACATGCCGTCGGTCGAGGGGGAGGTGGTGGCGACGACGAGCACGTCGCCGGGGCGGCACTGTTCGACGGCGACATGGATCATCAGGTTGTCGCCGGGCCAGGACAGCACGGTGACCGCCGTTCCGGCGATCCGTGAGCCGAGGTGGACCGGACGGATGCCGGGGCCGAGGTAACCGGTGCGGCCCAGCGCCTCGTGGACCGTCGCGACGCCGAACGGCGCCAGTTTCTCGACGAGTTCGGCCCGCGCGCGGGGCGGGTCGGTGACGACGACGGTCCTCATGCCAGCACTCCCGTGGTCTGCGGGTACAGGCGCACGAAGGCCTCGGCCCGGCAGTCGTGGGGCAGGCCCAGGTTGGGGCCGGCGTTGCGCCGGAGCTGGACGCCGCGGCGCTTGGCCAGGTCGGTGTAGTAGTCCCACATGTGCTCCTGCGCGGGCAGGCATTCCATGGCCTTGCGCTTGCGCTCCCACACAGAGGTGATGTCGAGCAGCGTGTCCGGCTTGAAGTCGCACTGCTCGGGCTGGTGCGGCTCGAAGTGGAAGACGGGAGGGGCGCCCAGGGGCGCGCCGGGGGCGTCGTAGCCGATGGCCTGCGCGAGGATCCGGGCCTGGATCGCCATCCGGGCGGCGGCCGGGTGATCGCCGTTGTACGGGTCGGCGAGCGTGTGGGTCAGCACGACGGCGGGCTCGACCTCGCGGTGGATGCGGACCAGGCGGTCCACGAGCTGCGGGGTCTCCAGCAGGGGGTAGTCGCCGGCGTCCAGGAACTCGACGTCGGCGCCGAGAGCGGCGGCGGCGTTCTCCGCCTCGCTTCTGCGCAGCGCCTTGATCTCGTCGAGGCTCTTCCCCTCGCGCCAGGCGCGGGCCGACTCGCCCCGCTCGCCGAAGCTGAGGCAGACGACCTTGGCGGGCCGGCCGGCCGCGGCGGTCAGCGCGATCGCGCCGCCGGCGCGCCAGACGAAGTCGCCCGCGTGGGCGCTGACCACCAGGAGCGGCCCTGCCGCGGTGGGAGCGGGGGCGTCCGGTGGGGACGTGGGGTTCGTGGTCATGGTGCCTCTCCAAGGGGGGCGCGTCCGGCGGTGTGGCCTCGCGTTCTCGCGGACGGCTTGACCCTAGGTTCTGCTCTCAAAATCGTCAACAATATGCGCGACAACTCTTGCGCCATTGTCCCCGGCGGCCTAACGTCCCTCGCACGTCGACGCGCCCGGCGCGGAAGACACCCCTCGGCAGTGGGCTGCCCGTCGAGCACCACCCGGTCCGAGAAGACCGAGCACCACTCGGTCCGAGAAGACACCGACGTTTTCCCGAGGAATGGGGACCCACCTTGTCCACCCCGCTGTCAGCCCCAGGACAACCGGGCACCGCGCCCGGTCAGAGATTCCGCCACACGAGCCTGAGCCTGGCCACGATCGTCGCCGTGGGCTTCGCGGTCTGCCTGGCCCAGATCGGCCTGGCTGTCCCCGCGACCCTGAACGGCACGTTCCAGCAGGTGCTCCACCCGACGGGCGCCTCGCAGCTGGACTGGATCTCCGACTGCACCCTGCTGCCGATCGCCGCCCTGGAACTCACCTTCGGCGTGCTGGGCGACCTGTTCGGCCGCAAGCGCCTGCTGGTCGGCGGATCGCTCCTGCTGCTCGTCGGCGAGATCGTCTCCGGCACGTCGAGCGGCGTCGCGCAGATGTACGTCGGGCAGTTCATCGCCGGCCTCGGCTCGGCCGCGCTGTTCCCGACCACGCTGGCCATCATCGCCTCGGGCAGCCACACCCATGCGAGCCGGGCCCGCATGATCGCCCTGTGGGCGGCCCTGCTGTCCACCGGCAACTTCATCGCCCCGATGCTGGGCGGGCTCACCGCGACCTACGCGAGCTGGCGCCTGGCCTTCTGGATCATCGTGATCCTGGCGGCGGTGGGCACCGCCTTCAGCCAGCTGTTCGCCGAGGACTCGCGCTCGCCGGAGGACCGCTCGCTGGACATGCCGGGCCAGATCACCGTCGGGCTCGGGCTGTTCGCCCTCCTCTACGCCGTGATCGAGGGCCCGACGGCCGGCTGGGGCAGCCCGACCATCGTCGTCTCCTTCCTCGTGGCCGCCGCCCTCCTGGTGGCGTTCGTGGTCGTCGAGACGAAGGTCCGCAACCCGCTGCTGCGGATGGACCTGTTCAGGAACCGCGCCTTCGCGCTCGCGGCGGCCGTCACCGTGGTCGGCATGTTCTCCTTCCTGGGTACCGCCTATGCGATCAGCATCCGCATGGAGGTGATCCAGCACCAGAGCGCCATCCGCACCTCGGTCGCCTTCGTCCTGCTGAGCGGGCTGACCATCTTCCTTTTCCCGCTGACCTCGTTCATGATGGCCCGCTACCAGCCCCGGTGGATCCTGACCGGCGGCTTCCTGCTGATGGGCGTCGGCCAGCTCCTCGCCTCCCGGATGCCGATCACCGACACCGCGCTCACCACGATCGTCGTGCCGATGGGCCTGGTCGGCGTCGGCTTCTCCTTCGCCGTCTCCTCGGTCACCGCGACCGTCGTCAACACCGTCCCGCCGAAGCTCGCGGGCATGGCCGCGGCGACGACCAGCATGGTGCGCGACTTCGGCTTCGCCATGGGCCCCGCGGTCATCGGCGCGATCGCGCTCAGCAAGGCCGGGACACTGTTCGACTCGGCGGTCGGCACCGACCCGTCGATGGCATCCGTCCGGGCCGAGGCCGAGGGGGCCGGCCCGGTCACGGTCAACTCCGTCCCGCCGGACGTTCCGTTCAGCAAGGCCGCCTCGCACGCGGTCACCGCCCTCGACCACGGCTACTCGCTGGGCTTCCTGATCGTCGCCCTCGCCGCGCTGCTGTGCGCCGTCACCACGGCCCTGTTCCTGGGCGGCGAGAGCGAGCGCAAGGCGGAGGTCGCCACCGTCGAGCAGGAGGGCAGCGCGGTCACGGCCTGACCGGGCCCACGAGTACGGCCGGCCGGGCGTGACGGTACCCGGCGAAGCCCCCCGTGCGGTGAGGACTCGACGTCCCACACCGCACCGGAGGTCTTCGCCGGGCTCACCGCACTGCGCGGGTCAGCAGGTCTGGACGTAGTAGGCGCGGCCGCCGCTGTCGCCCATGTACCCGGGGGGCCTGCCGGAGAACGGGGCGGTGACCGAGCCGAGGTAGTTGTGGTTGACGTCGTAGAACCAGGTCATGGTGCCCGAGTACTGGTTGTCGCTCACCCAGGTGATGTTGTCGGTGCTCCCGTAGTAGTGCTCCGCGCAGGCGTACCAGGGGCCCGACCAGGTCCAGGTGTCCGTCGTGTTGTGATGGATGTGCAGGCAGATGTACCCCGACGGCACGCTGTCGCACGTTGCCGCCTGTGCCGGGCTTGCGGCGGTGAGACCCAGCCCGGCGGCCGACAGGACGCCCGCCGCCGCCAGTGCGGCCAGCTTCGCCCTTCGTGTCGCTCGCATCCGACTCGCTCCTCGCTGTGAGGGTGGTTGGTGGTCTTCCTCGAGCTGCGACCGTAGGGCCCGGTGCCGTCGGTAACTCGCCAGAATGCGCCGGCCTCCTCGCCATTTCGCACCGGCCGTGACAGGGCGCGCAGCGGGGACGGGCTAGCCTCTACCGGGCAGTGCACTGGTCGCCAGGGGGGTGGCATGACGGCGGTTTTCACCGATGTGGAGAGCATGCAGGCCGCGGTGTCGTCGATCATGGTTCCGTTGCAGCTCACCGCACCCCTCGGCACGCCCTTCCAGGTACAGGTCAGCTCGGCGCACGCCGGAGAAGTGGCCGTGGCCCGTATCGAGGACGGGCAGGGCCTGGTCGACCGCCGGCACAGGCTGATCACCTCCACCGATCCCGAGTTGTTCATGGTGGCGCTGGACCGCCGGGGGCCGGTCTGCGGGGAACAGGACGGCCGCCGGCACCGGGCACGGCGCGGCGAGTTGATGTTCCTGGACACCACCCGGCCCTACCGGCTGCGCTACGACGATCCGTGCGACGCGGTGATTCTCATGGTGCCGCGAGCCTCGCTCGGCCTCCACGCGGACGGGCTGCGCGGCAGGACGGCGGTCCCGCTGTCCGCCGACAGCGGGACCCGGGCGGTGGTCAGTGCGTTCTTCAGCGGACTCGGCGCACAGATGGACCACATGCCCGGACCTTCCGGCGCCCCGTTGGGCCACGCCCTCACCGCGCTGCTCGTCGCGGCCATCAGCCAGACCGCACCCGAACGGTCGGACCCCGCCACGGAGTTGAGCGACAAGATCGCCGCCTACGTCCTGGTGAACATCGCCGACCCGGGACTGTGCGTGGAGTCCGTGGCACGCCGGTTCGCCATCTCGCCCCGCAAGCTGCACCGGCTCTTCGCCCGCCGGCCAGAGACGTTCGCCGCCTGGCTCCGCGAAGAGCGGCTGCGCCGCGTCCACCACGACCTGCGGAACCCGGCTTTCGCCCAGCGCACCGTCGCGGCCATCGCCGCCCGATGGGGCCTGTATGACCCCGCCCACCTCAGCCGCCTGTTCACGGCCCGCTTCGGCCAGACCCCCGCGGAAGTCCGCCGCCTCGGCCCCCACCGGAACCCATGACCCGCCCCTCGCCTTGCAAGCTTTCCTGCTAAGCCAGTTGGGAAAGCAGGACGTACGTCTCGTGGTGAGCGTGGACCGTGCCGCCAAGCCCATCGATCCTCGAACGCAGTTCCAGAAGCAGGGCGGTGAGGCGGTCCGTCCCAAGTCTCACGTGATCGCTGACGGTTGCGGCAAGACCGACCCATGCGTCAGCGCCGAAGGTGCGCTCCCACCGGTAGCTCCTCATCTCCACCGGCGAGAACGCGGGGCTTCGTTCGAAGGGGTCGGCACCGGAGGCGTGCACTCGGGGCGTGGCCTGTGCCGGGCGCCATATCTGGGCGACCTCCGGCGCGTACCGGCGGTAGATCGGGTCGAACGCGGCACCTACGGCCTCGTCCACCACCGTCGAGGTCCAGAAACGCGCGATCGTCCCGCCGGCGTCCAGCACCTCGGCGGCCTTGGCGACCCCGCGCACGGGGTCGATCCAGTGCCATGCGTCACCGCAGGTGACGAGGTCGAACGTGCGCCCCGCGCAGTCCCATGACTCGAAGGCGGAGACCTCCACGTCCACACCGTGGCTGCGCGCGACCTGAGCCATCCGCTCGTCCAACTCGACGCCGAGGACGGGCAGTCCGCGCTCGGCCAGCGCCACGGCGGCCTTGCCGGTGCCGCATCCGACATCGAGGACCTTCGCCGGCCGCAGCCCGGCCAGGTCGTCGATCAGCTCGCGGGGATAGGTCAGGCGGTAGCGGTCGTACTCCTCTGCCACGGAACCGAATGACCCGGCCCGCTCGCGATCAAGGTGAAGCTCCTGCGGTGTATCGGGCATCCGGCCAAACTACCGGGCCCGTCCGGCTCGCTCCGAGCCCTCACGGACCGGCAGCGGTCAGGACCAGGACACGAGTTCGTCGGACCCGCTCCTGGATCCGGTCGGCCCGGCGGCGAAGGCACCCGCCCACGTCGCGTGCACGATCGCGCTCCACACGGCCGGGGCGGACGAGTGGTCGGTACGCAGCGCGACGGCCATCACCACGTAGTTGCCGTAGTGCCGTACCACCCCCGCGGTCTCCTTCTTCCAGTCGATCGCGCCCCGTTCGGCGCAGGGCCGGTGGCCGACGCCCTGCGGAGGGCACCACAGCGTGGTGGGGTACTCCGACCCGTACAGCAGGCCGTACGCCCGATCGGCGTCGGCGGCGGTCGGAAAGGGAATGACCTCGACGCTGACCAGGATCGGGGAGTCACCGCCGGTGGTGCGGGTCTGCTCCAGGTAGTCGCCGGTCATCATGGTGGTGCAGCCGTTCGCTGCGAACTGCTGCCCGATCAGGGCCGTTCCGGACGCCTGGGAGCACGCGTGCGTGGCGCTGTACGACTGGAGGAACTCGGCACCGCCGGCGTCCTTGAACGCGGACGAGAGCAGGGCGGGCACGCTGAGCGGCAGCGCGGACGGCGAGGCGCTGGTCGTCGTCGGGGCCGGCGCCGGGGACGTGCTGGGCGCGGTGGTGTGCGGACCGCCGCCGCTGCCGGACGCGTGCCCCGACGGGCTGTGCCCGCTGGAGCCGGAGGCGTGCGCACCGCCGCCTTTCGCGTTCCCCTGCCCGAAAAGGTCGACGGACAGCGCCACGACGCCGAGGAGCAGAAGCACGCCGATCGCGGCGAGCGCCCTGCGCCGGGCGGGGTGGCCCACGCCGGGCCCCGTCGGCGGCCGGGTGTCCGACCACGTCATCTCGTAGGGCTGCGTGGCCGTCGAGCCGCCGTCCGGCTCACGCGGTGCGTCCTGGCCGTCGAGGGCGTCCATGACCTGGCGCAGCGGGATGCGCCGGGCGGGGTCCTTCGTCAGCATCGCGGCGGTCAGCCGGGCCAGGGGCTGGGGCAGCCCGGTGAGATCCGGTGCCTCGGTCAGGGTGCGGAGCACGATCTCCTCCAGCGAACCACCGCCGAACGGGGTCCGCCCGGTGGCCGCGTAGCACGCGACACAGCCGAGGGAGAAGACGTCGCTCGCCGTGCCGACGTGGTTGCCGCGCAGTTGCTCCGGCGACATGTACCCGCGGGTTCCGGCGACGGCGGTCTGGGGGTGCTGGGTGCCGTCGAGGGCGCGCGCGACGCCGAAGTCGATCAGCCGCACACCGTCGTCGGCGAGGATGATGTTGCTCGGCTTGAGGTCGCGGTGCACGATCCTGCCGCGGTGCACACTGGCCAGTCCTTCGGCCAACTGGGCCAGTACTGTGGTCAGTTCGTCGCCCTCCAGCGGCCCGCCCTGCTCGACCCGCTCGCGCAGCGTCGGCCCGGGCACGTAGGCGGTGGCCATCCACGGCTGCTCGGCGGCCGGGTCGGCGTCCACCAGCGGCGCGGTGTAGAGGCCGCCGACGCGCCGGGCCGCCTCGATCTCCCGTGCGAACCGCTCCCGGAACGCCGGGTCGTCGGCGAGGTGCTGGTGCACGAGCTTCACCGCGACCGCGCGCCCGGCCCGGGACCGGCCCAGCCAGACCTCCCCCATGCCGCCCCGGCCGAGCTTGCGTTCCAGCTGGAACGGCCCGACGCTCCGCGGTCCCATCCCACTCACCAGCCCCTGGGAGCCACCCGTGCCACGGACCGTCCGTCGCCGCCCACCAATAGGAACCGACGCCTCACCTTTCAACCCGGTTGCAAAAAGTGGAAGTTGGGCCTGAGGTGGTGACTGCTGCGGGTGGCCGGACGGACGGTGGCGTGCAGGCCAGGGGCGCGGGTGGCCGCAAGCCCCTAGGATCGACGGCCATGGTCGATTTCTATCCGCCGACAACTCCCTACGATTCCGGGCTCCTTGACACCGGCGACGGCAACCGCCTCTATTACGAGCAACTCGGCAACCCCGAGGGGAAGCCCGCCCTGGTCGTCCACGGCGGACCGGGGGCCGGTGCCGTGCGGCGGGCGACGAGGGCTTGGGACCCCGGGGCGTACCGGATCATCCGCTACGACCAGCGCAACTGCGGGCGCAGCACCCCGCATGCGAGCGATCCGGCCGCCGACATGAGCCTCAACACCACGCGGCATCTGGTCGACGACATGGAGCGGCTGCGCGAGCATCTCGGTGTCGAGAAGTGGCTGCTCAACGGGGCCTCCTGGGGCCCGACGCTGATCCTGGCCTACGCGGAGCGGTACCCCGAGCGGGTCACCGAGATCGTGATCCAGGCGGTGATGACGAGCCGCCGCTCGGAGATCGAGTGGCTCTACCGCGGCGCCGGGCGGTTCCGCCCCGAGGCGTGGGACCGGTTCCGCGAAGGCGTTCCCGAGGACGAGCGGGACGGCGACCTGCTCGCCGCCTACGCGCGGCTGATGGAGAGTCCCGACCGCGCGGTGCGCGAGAAGGCCGCCGCCGGCTGGCTGGCCTGGGAGGACGCGGTCATCACCGGCGAACCCAACGGCGTGCCGGGCATGTACAGCAACCGCGAGATCGACGCACGCATCGCGTTCGTGCGCATCTGCGCGCACGTCTTCAGCAACGGCGCCTGGCTGGAGGAGGACCAGCTGATCCGGAACGCCCACCGGCTGGCCGGGATCCCGGGAGTGATCGTGCAGGGCCGGCACGACATGGGCTGCCCGGTCCAGACGGCGTGGGAGCTGGCGAAGGCATGGCCGGGCGCGCGGCTGCACATCATCGAGGATGCCGGGCACGCCGGAAGCGACGCCGCGGGTCAGGTGGTCCGGGACGCCATCGAGGAGTTCAAGGACCGCTGACCCCGCAGTGCGGGAAAGGCGGTGGCCGCACGCCGTCGCGCCCGAACGCGACGGCCGGCCTCCCCTGCCGCACGGACTCAGATCGTCCGGCGGACTCATCCCGTCCGGCGGAGGAGGCACCCCGTCCTCTCCCGGCCACAGCACATGATCGCGACTTTGCCATCTCTTTACAGCACGGCCCCCCAGCGGGTCGTCTCTCCGTCTGGTTGCACACCGCAAGCAGCCCGGCGCCCGCACCTCGGCGCGACCGGGCCGAACGACAGGAGAGTTCTCATGCGTGCACGGTCTTTCGTGACCGTCGTGGCCTGCGCCGGGGCGCTGGCCCTGGGCGGGGCCGGAACGGCCCTCGCGGACGGCGGTTCGCCGACGCCGACGCCTTCGACCGGTGCTGGTGGCAGCCCGACCGCCACCCCGGCCCCCACCGCCTCCAGCGGCACCGGCACCGGCACCGGCAGCACTCCGACGCCCGTCGCGTCCCCCACCGTCGACAAGGGCGCCACCGCGGCTCCCTCGGACAGCGGCAAGCAGGTCACCGCGGTGCCCGCGGGTGCCCCGAACACCGGTGTGCCGGCGCCGGCTTCGGGGTCGAACGCGGCGGAGACGGGCGCGCTGGCCGCCGCGGGGGTGCTCGTCGTCGGTGCGGGCTCGCTGGCCCTGCGGCGCCGCAGGCTCCAGGGCCGGGGCTGACCCGTGCGGACGTCCCGGCCGACCGCGCCCACCACCTTCGTCGCGGCTGCCGCTCTCGCAGGGCTGCTCGCCGGGTGCGGTGCCGCGCCGAGCGCGGCACCCGCGGCGGCCGGGCGGCCGACTCCCTCTGCTTCCGCAGGAGTTGACGACCCCGCACCCGGCGGCACGGCGGGGCCGGCACCGGCCGCCCGCTCGGTGCCCGTGCGGCTGCGGGTCCCGGACATCGACGTGGACACCCCGGTGACGGGTCTGGGTCTGGCAGCGGACGGGACCGTCGAGGTGCCGCCGGTCCGGGCGCACTCCCCTGCCGGCTGGTACCGCGGTTCCCCCACGCCGGGGCAGCTCGGGCCTTCGGTGCTCCTGGGGCACGTCACCGTCGGACGCTACGGGGACGGCGTGTTCCTGAAGCTGTCCCGGTTGAAGCCGGGGGCCCGGGTCGTCGTCGGCCTGCGCGACGGCGTCACCACCACGTTCACGGTGGACGCGGTACGCACCGTCGCCAAGGACCGGTTCCCGACCCGGGCGGTCTACGGGAACACCGACCGGCCCGAACTGCGGCTGATCACCTGCGGCGGCCCGCGATCCGGCAGCGGCTACCTCGGCAACGTCATCGTCTTCGCGTCGCTGACCGCCGTGACGCCCCCTGCCTGACGCCCGCCGCCTGACGCCCGCCGCCTGACTTTCGCCACGGAGCGACCCCCGCCCCGACGCCTGCCTCGCGACGCCCAGCGCCGTGGGGCCGACCCGCAGCCGAACCCTTCACCTGGAGCACGTTGAGCCAGTCCAAGGACCGGGCAGCCGCCGAGCTGTTCGCCGCCCTGTACGCCGACCTCGCCGGCTGGTGCCGCCGCCTGGTCGACGACGACGGCACGGCCCACGAGATCGCGTCCGAGGCGTTCGCCCGCCTGTGGCTGCGGTGGAGCAACGTCGAGGAGCCCCGCGGCTTCCTCTACGTGACCGCGGCGAACCTGGTACGCGACCACTGGCGCAGGATGGAGCGCGAACGCCGGGCGCTGCGCCGCGCCGGCACCGAGGCCACCCTGGCTCCGCGCGAGCCGGGCGCCGAGACCTCGGTGCCGGTGCGGCTGATCGTGCAGTCGATGCCCGAGAAGCTGCGGACCGTCGTCCTGCTGTACTACTTCGCCGACCTGCCGGTCAGGGAGATCGCGTCCCTGACCAAGCGCAAGGAGGGCACCATCAGGGGCGATCTCCACGCCGCCCGGGAGTATCTGCGCGCCGTACTGGGAGAACGTTGTGATCACACGCATTGAGCACTGGGAGGAACCCGGTGACGAGGAACTGGCCGCACGCCTCCTGGAAGGCCACGTGCGGCTGGCCGCGCCTCCCGGCACCTTCGAACGGATCCGCCGCCGCACCAACCGGCGGCGCGCGCTGCGCCAAACCGCGGCGACCGGAGCGGCGGCCGCGCTCGTCGCCGCGGCGACGTTCCTGCTGTGGCCCACCACAGCCGCGCCGGGCCCCGTTCCCCAGGCCCCGCTCGCCCCGCCCACGGCCACACGCTCGCCCGCGCCCGCGACCCCCTCGCCAACCCGCGCCGCACCGACCCCCTCGGCGACACCCCGCGACACGGGCACCCCCGACGGCACCACCAGCACGCCGACCACCTCGCCGGTCTCGCGCCCGTGACGCACACATACGGAGCCCGCCCCGGCGGATCGCGCCTTGACGCCGGCAGCGACCGGCAACTCCTTCCCGGCTGAAGCCTCCCAGCCCCCTTCGTTTTCGCCTCAGGGCGGGCTGGGGGGCGCGGGCGCCGAGCCCCCGCCCCGCAGCTGCTGCCACAGGCCGACCACAGCAGCGATCTGCGCCAGCGCGAAGGCGGCCTGTACGGAAGTCGAGCGCGGTTGGTAGACGGACAGCAACAGGCCGGAGGTGGAGCGCCAGTACGGGCGATCGCGTTTGAAGGTCTCGCGGTCCATCGCCATACCTGTCAGCGTCAGTATGGGCAGCAGGGCCGCCACGCTCAGCAGCCATGACCGGTCAGGATCCGTCCTGAGCACATAGGTGATCCAGCTGTCGGCGGCCACCGGCAGGAGCAGTACCAGCCACATGGCCAGCGCACGGGTGTATCCGCGCCGGCCGGGAAGCACACGGTGCATCGCGCCGAGGAAGAATCCGGCCGAGGCCCAGGTGAACTCCAGGCTGATGAAGTCGATGAGGATCTCCGGCAGCCCGAATCGCGTGCCCAGCAGGGAACTCCAGGCGGACGCATCGGTATTGGCCACCGTGAGGACCAGCACGGCTGCGGGGAGCCCCGCGACGGCGGCGACACGGGCCGCGTACAGGGCGTTGCCCCGCCATGTCGGCCGTGGCCCAACCTCAGTGGTCGCGGTGCCGGCGAACGGGCCGGTCAGGGTGCCGGGTTGCCTGCCCGCGTCCGGGGCGAACACGGCGAATGGAGTTCCAGCTCGAGCCTTCGCGATCCGGCACCAGCCCGCTCAAGTCACCAGGCGCGCCGGGCCGGGCGCACGGTCACCACCGCGCCGGCTCGCCTCAAAGCCGCCTCCGCCTTGGCCGCGGTATCGGCGCCGGCCGCCTCCAGAACCGGCCGGGGCGGCGTGTCGACAAGATCCTTGGCTTCCTTCAACCCGAGCGACGTCAGCTCACGAACGACCTTGATGACCTCGATCTTCTTCTTCCCCGCAGACTCCAGGACGACGTCCAGCAGGGCTGCGGCATCGCGCCACCCCATCCGCTGGACCGGGCGCACCGTCACCGACGCGCCGGCTCGCCTCAAAGCCGTCTCCGCCTTGGCCGCGGTATCGGCGCCGACCGCTTCCAGAACCGGCCGGGGCGGCGTGTCCACAAGATCCTTGGCCTCCTTCAACCCGAGCGACGTCAACTCACGAACGACCTTGATGACCTCGATCTTCTTCTTCCCGGCAGACTCCAGGACGACGTCGTAGCCCTCCGCCCCTTCCCTGTGACCGTACTGCGTCGGCGAGTTGGTGATGTCCACACGGGTGGCGGGCAGCGTGGACGGCAGACTCAGGGCCGCGATCGCGGCACTTGCGTCCGGGCGGTGTTCGGGCCGCTTGGCCAGCAGCCGCTCGATCAGCCCGGTCAGTGGGCCCGCGTTCCGCAGGGGTGGATGCGGCTCGAAGGCCACCGCCGCCATGATCGCCATCGCCGACGGCCGGCGGAACGGCGAGGTTCCCTCGACCGTCTCGAACAGCGTCGCGCCGAGCGAGAAGAGGTCCCCTGCCGGTTCGTCCGCGGCAGGGGTCGCGCCGAAACGCTCGGGAGCCATGTACTCCAGGGTGCCGATGACCATGCCGGTCGAGGTGATTGAGGTGTCGCCGTGCTGCTTCGCGATTCCGAAATCGGTCAGCAGCACCTGGCCGTCGGCGGTCAGCATGATGTTGGCCGGCTTGACGTCCCGGTGCACGATCCCGAGGCGGTGCGCGGCCCTGAGCGCCGCCAGCACGCCGAACGCGATCGCGGCGGCCCGTTCCGGTTCGAGGCGGGTGCGCCGTTTGAGCTCCTCTGCCAGGGACACACCGTCGACCAGGCGCATCACCACCCACGGCAGGCCGTCCTCGGTGACCACGTCGTACACGGCCACCACGTTCGGCTCGTTGCGCAGCGCCGCGGCGTTGCGCGCCTCGCGCTCCGCCCTGGCGACGAGCTCGGCCCGCGCGGTCGCGGAAGTGTACGGGTCGATCCTGATGCGCTTGATCGCCACCAAGGCGTTCAGGCGCTCGTCGTGCGCCCGCCACACCTCGCCGAACCCTCCGGCGGCGATGAGGTCCAGCAGCCGGTAGTGACCACCGATCAACCGCTCCGCCACAAGAGCCCCTCCGTCATGGGTATTTGACATTGCCAGCAGCGTACGTCGCGGGCGCGACGGGGTGTGGGGTTCCCGGATGACGAGCCGTGGGCGGGCGCCCGGCCGTCGCCGCGCGCGGCACTACGCTGCCCGCTATGGAAGCGACGCTGACGCTCAACTACCCGGCCCCGATACCGGCGGGACACGAGATCGAAGTGACCGAGTTCGCCGACACCCGGCCGGAGAAGAAGCGCAACAGCTGGAACCCGGCGTGGGACCAGCCCTTCCGGCACCCGGTGATCCTCGACGTCACGACCAACATCCGGTACCTGAACCACATGCACGTCCGGCGCGGGGACAACGGCGGCAACAGCTTCGTCCCGAACGACTACCCGCTCGAACCGCGCACCGACCTCCCCGTCAGGCGGGTCTACCGGGCCCGGGTCAAGGAGTGCGCGATCGTGATGGTGGAGGGGCTCGACCACCAGCACACCAAGCTCGTCGTCGACGTCATCGGCCCGGCACCGGCGGCGGCCGGCGAACCGGAGGACCGCCGCCCCTACTGACCCACGCGTTCCACTCGCCGGGTGCGGGTGGCCCCCGTCTGCCTACCCGCTGCCGGCCGTGCCGCCGGCGCATCCCTCCGCCTCCGCCAGGTACCGCGCCACCGGGCCCAGCGTCAGCAATCCGCTTGCTGCGCCGGCGTGTTCCGCGCGGGCGTCGCGCAGGGCGGCCGCGGCCTGCGCGGCGGCCTCGCGCTCGCCGAGGCGGACGGCGGCGCGGGCGGTCAGGCACCACATGGCCTCCTGCAGGTGGTCGCGCGGCGGTTCGGGCACGGCGGCGAGTGCGGTGCGGGCCTCCTCCGCCCGGTCCTGGGCGAGCAGCAGGAGCGGGCGCGCCCACGGCCGGTACGGGCCCCAGTCGAGGCGCGGATCGGTGGGCGCGGGCCGGTCGTGCAGCAGGCGCAGCCCCAGGAGGGCGAGCGGGAACAAGCCGCGGTGCAGCCCCGGCATCCCGGCCGTCCGCAGGGCGTCCTCGGCTGCGCGGTACTGCGCCGCGGCCGTCGCGGCGCCGGGCCCGCCGGCTCCGGTGCTGCGGGCGGCCGCGGCACGGGCCCGGAACCACGCGGTGAGGACGGGGACCAGGGGCGCCTCGGTGGTGGCGGCGATCCGCTCGGCGGCTTCGGCGTGCGCGGTGGCGGCGTCGAGGTCGCCGAGGGCGGAGGCGGACTGCAGGCGGACGAACCGGCCGAGGACGGCGAAGTTGGGCAGCTCGTGCCGGGTGGCCAGGTCGAGGATCTCGGCGCCGATCGTGTCGCGTGCCGCCGCGAGCCCGGGGCGGGTGAAGGACTGCAGGAACACCCCGTTGAGGGCGAAGGCCAGCAGCGCGGGGTCGGCCAGTTGGCGGGCCAGCGACTCGGCGTGGAGTGCCGCCTGCCGCGCGCGCTTCAGCTCGGTCCCGGACAGATCGGCGCTGCGGCTCTCGACGGCGATGGTGGCCAGCAGGCGGGCGGACAGGTCGGCGGGGGCGCCGGGGCCGAGCGCGGTGAGTGTACGTTCGGCCGCCGCGACGACGGCGCGGGACTGCTCGGGATCGTCGGCCCGGCTCCACAGGGCGGGCACGTCGTAGGCGCCGATGATCCGGGCGGTCAGGGACAGGTCTCCGGTGCGTTCCGCCGCCTGGACGGCGGCGAGCCGGTCGCGCCTGGAGTGGACGAGGGCGTCGCCGCCCGCCAGGGCGAGCGTACGGGCCAGTTCGACGGTGGTGCGCGGGCCGAGCCGGACACCAGGGGCGGTCCAGGCGGTGCGCGCGCCTTCGCCCGGCCCGGACCCGGTGAGGATGTCCCGCTCCAGCCTTCGGAGTTCGGCGCCGGGGTCGAGTCCGAGTCGGTCGACGAGCATCGCGCGGGCTTTGCGGAGGGTGGCCAGCGCGTCGGCCTGGCGGCCCGCCGCGTGGAGCGCGCGGGCGAGCAGCCCCCAGGCCGGCTCGCGCCACGGATGTTCGGCGACATGTGCGCCGAGTTCGGCGACGAGATCGGCCCCCGTCCCGGAGTCGAGGAGGATGCGGGCGCGCAGTTCCACCGCCTCCAGCCTCAGTTCCTCCAGGCGGGTCCGTTCGCGCTGCGCCCAGGCGGAGCCGGGCACGTCGGCGTAGGCGGGTCCGCGCCAGGCGGCGAGTGCCGCGCCGAGATCGGTCACCGCACCGGGGTCGCGCCGGGCGCGGGCCAGCGTGTCCTCGAAGTGGTGGACGTCCA
Source organism: Streptomyces sp. NPDC020917 (assembly GCF_044333795.1). Classification (NCBI taxonomy): domain Bacteria; kingdom Bacillati; phylum Actinomycetota; class Actinomycetes; order Kitasatosporales; family Streptomycetaceae; genus Streptomyces; species Streptomyces sp. NPDC020917. Next base: position 28,936 of record NZ_JBIRRR010000003.1, read on the forward strand.
CGTCCTCGCGCGGCAGGCGCAGCGCGTAGCCGGGGCCTTCGGTGACGAGGACGCGCGGCGGGTCGCGGGGCGGCCGGTCGGGTTCGAGGGCGCGGCGCAGCGCGGCGACGAAGGTGCGCAGCGCGCCGACGGCGCGGGCCGGCGGGTCGGTCCACAGGTCGTCGACGAGGGTGTCGGTGGGGACCATCCGTCCCTCGGCGGCGACGAGCCGGGCGAGTACCTCACGGTGGCGGGGTCCGCCCAGGTCGACCGTGCCGCCGTCGTCGCGGAGGGCGCGCACGGAACCGAGCACGTCGATTCGCATGCCCCCATCCTGCGTGCCGGGGGCCGGCCGCGGCCAACCGTACTGATCGGCTGCTGATCGCCGTCGCCCACTCTGGTCCCGTCAGTCCCCCACCAGAAAGGTACGGCCCTTCATGAAGCTCACCCTTCCCGGCTTCGACCACCTCCGCCTGCCCGGTGCGGACGGGGTGGAGCTGGCTGCCGCCGTCGGCGGCAGCGGCAGCCCGGTCGTGCTGCTGCACGGTTTTCCGCAGACCCACCTGATGTGGCGGCACGTCGCCGAGCGGCTCGCCGGCGAGCACACGGTGATCTGCCCCGACCTGCGGGGCTACGGCGCCAGCGGCAAGCCGGCGGCCACCGGCCCGCAGGTCTACGCCAAGCGCACCATGGCCGCGGACGTCGTGGCCGTGGCGGCGGCGCTCGGCCACGACCGCTTCGCCCTCGTCGGGCACGACCGGGGTGCGCTGGTCGCCTTCCGCGCCGGGCTGGACCACCCGGAGGCCGTCACGCACCTGGGCATGCTCGACATCGTGCCGACGCTCGACATGTGGAACGTCCTGCACGGCGTGTCGGCCGCGGTCGGCTACCACCTCTTCCTGATGGCGCAGCCGCCCGGCCTGCCCGAGGCGATGATCGCGGGCAGCGCGGACGCGTTCTTCGGCTCGTTCCTGGACGCCTGGGCCGGCGACCCGGCCGCCATGCCGCCGGACGTGCGCGCCGCGTACCTGGCGGCGAGCGCCGCGGCGGTGCCGTCGATCGTCGCGGACTACCGGGCCTCGGCGGGCATCGACGTCGCGCACGACCAGGCGGACCTGGACGCGGGGTCGCAGCTCGCGATGCCGGTGACGGTCGTCCAGCAGGACTGGGGGGCGCAGCTGGGCTACGACGCCGCCGCGGTGTGGAAGGCGTGGGCGCCGGACCTGGACCACCGCCTGACCCGGGCGGGGCACTTCATGGCCGAGGAGGCACCCGACGAGGTGGCGGCGGCGATCCGGGGCCTGCTGGCGCGCTGAGCCCGCGGGCGCAGCCGCCGGACGTCACGGTGCCCTGGCCGCGGAGAAGGTCAGGAGGTGCTGGAGGCGGCGCGCCAGGCGGCGGGGGCAGGCCCGTCTGGCGGCGGAAGAACGTGGTGACGTTGGCGACGTCGAGGAAGCCGAGGCGCCGGGCGCGGCTGCCGGCGGGCAGGTCGGTGTGGGCGAGCAGTCGCTTGGCCTCCAGGAGATGCCGGGGGTCGTAGAACGCGGTCAGGTGGAGCATGGGCCGGGCCGGGCCGGCAGGAAGGTCATGCCGGTGCTCCGGGGTGCGTTCCGGTCGGTGCGATTGCGGCGTCCAGGGCGCACCGGGCCTCGTCGATCAGCCGGACGGATCGGGGGAAGTCCCTGAGTTCGGCGGCGAGGACGTCCAGGGCCGGGCGCAGGGACCTGGCCGGGACGTGGCGCGCGGCGAGGATCTCCGCGGTCCAGGTGATGAAGGCGGAGAACAGATCGCCGTCGTCGCAGTAGAGGGCCGCGGTCAGGAACTCCACGATGTGCGCGAGGTCCTCGGCGGTGTGCTCGCGCTGCCGGGCGGTATAAGAGGCCATCGCCGGAACGTCGGACTCCAGTTGGGTGAGGACGTCCTTGACGAGTGCCTGCCGGGCGCGGACGACCAACGTGTACTCCTGGTCGGCGAGATGGGGCAGGTCGTCGATCTGCTGCCGTCCGGCGGCCAGGTCCGGGCCAGGGATGCCGGCAGCGAGTTCCCGCGCGGCCGCGCGGGCGTCGGCGGCCCAGGCGTTCGCGCCGAGCAGCCGGGCGTTGCGGCCGTCGGGCCCGAAGGCCGCGCCGCCGGCGATGACCGGTATACCGATGGCCTGGCAGCCGGTGATCGCGGCATGGGCGGCGGGCAGCCGGGTGGGGATCGACGAGGACAGCGCGACCGCGTCCGAGCCACTGGCATGGAGGTGGGCGATGAGGTGCGGGGTGGGCACCTGGGCACCCAGGAAGTCGACCTGCCACCCTCTCAGGACGAGGACCTCCGCGAGGAGGCGCGCCGGAAGGACGTGCCATTCCTGGTCCACGCACGCCACGGTGACGCGGCCCCGGGTGGGGGTGACGCGAGCGGCCCGATGGTGGGCGAGGACGGCGATGACGCGCTCGGTGATGGCGCTCGCGGCGTGTTCCTGCGTGACGCTCAGGCGGTTGGCGGCCCACTCGGTGCCGACCTTCGCCTGCAGCGGAGCCAGGAGTTCCAGCAGGACCGTCTCGGCGTCCACGCCTTCGTCCAGCGCGCCGAGGACGAGGCCCGCCGCGCGGTGCTCGTCCCGGCTGATCACCGCGCCCCACAACTGGTCGCGCAGCGCGGGGAGCGGGTCCGGTGCGGTGGATTCCACGGTCATATCGTGTATCTGCCCCGGGTGTGCCCGTCCACCGCAGTGAGACGCGTGGTGCGGGGGGCGGTGATGGCCACCAGCGCCATGTCGTCGTGGCTGCCGTTGTGCAGCCACTGGGAGGCGAGCATCTGGATCCGCTCGACGACCGCCTCCGCGGGCAGGTCGGCGCACCCGGACAGGGCCTGCTTCAGTCGCTCGTCCCCGAACATCTCGCTGCCGAGCGGGCCCCCGCGCGCCTCGGTGAAGCCGTCCGTGTGGAGCAGGCACGTCTCGCCCGGCTGGAGGACGACCTGCGCGGAGTGCGCCTCGATGTCCGGGAGGGCGCCGATCAGGGTGCCGCGGGTCGGCACCTCCTCGACGCTGCCGTCCAGGCGCACCACCAGAGGGGCGGGGTGGCCGGCCGAAGTCAGCCGCAGCCGCACCTCGTTGCCGTCCCGCTGCACCGAGGCCAGCACCATGGTCGCGAAGCGGGTGTGGTGGGAGTTGAGCAGGGACCCGTTGAGGAGTTCCAGAATCCGTGTGTGGTCGTCGATCAGCGGCGTCAGCGCCTGAAGGGTGCTGCGGATCCTGCCCGTCAGCACGGCCGCGTCCAGCCCCTTGCCGCACACGTCACCCAGGACCACCAGCGAGGCGTCGGCGGAGGAGGGCCCGGGGTGGACGTCGTAGAAGTCGCCTCCCACCTGCTCACCGCTCTCGGCGGGGCGGTAGCCGCCGGCGAACTCGACGCCGTTCAGGCGCTGCAGGCGAGGCGGCAGCAGCTCGCGCATCAGCGTCCGGGTGATCGCGCTCTGCTCGCTGTACAGGCGGGCCGCGGACAGGGCGGCACCGGCCCGGGCGGCGAACAGCCGGGCGAAGACCTCCTCGCTCTCGCTGAACCGGGCCGGGTTGCCGCCGCGCAGCAGGATCAGGGCACCGGCGGGTATCCCGTGGCCGGGCAGCGAGGTGACGACGATCGATCCGATCGGCCCGGTGAATCCCCGGGGAAGCAGCCAGTCGGGCAGCAGGGCGCCGTCGATCCACCGCGAGGGCAGCGGCGGGAAACCCTGCAGCGCCTCGCTGAGACCGGGGAGGCTCGACGGATCGGCCGCGACCAGGTCACGGACGGCGTCGTGGCCCGCCATGGCGTGCACCACCGGCAGCTTGCCGCGGGACGGCGGTGCGACGACGACCGCCGCGTCCGCCAGGTGCTCGGCGGCCAGCCGCACGGTGGCCGCCATGCACCGGTCGGGATTCAGCGACGCCAGAAGGACGTTGGACGCCTCGACGAGGAAACCGGTGCGCTCGCGCTCGGTGGTGAGGGCCTGCTCGGCGAGCAGCCGGTCCGTGCCGTCGACGAGCCACCAGACGACCTCCCCTGCCTGGCTCCGGGTCGGGTGCGCCTCGAAACTGCGCACCCCGATCGGTCCCGCCGCCGCCGGGAGCGCCTCACCGGCGGTGCCTTCGGCCACCGGCACCCGCGCCCGCGGCACCGCGTCGGCGTGGGCCCGGGCAAGCCAGCCCGGCACGGCGTCCTTCATGCTCGCCCCGGGAACCGCCTCGCGCAGCAGCAGCCGGGCCGCGGGGTTGGCCCTGACCACGGTGCCGGCCCCGTCGGCGACCAGCACCGGGTACGGGGCCAGCGCCCACAAGCCGGACGTGGGACTCTGCCCGGCTCCTGCAATGGAATATCCCTCGACAGAGGCCATGAAAGGGGCCCGCGTGCCGCGAGCCGCACCAACTTTCCCAGGGGAGGCGAATCGTTTGCCGTGCGGCAACTATCTCTCACACGCACGTGCGATGACAACCCGCTCCCCCGCGCCCGCCCGCCAACACCGTTGCCGCCGGGGGCACTCACCACGCCACCCGGCGACGCCGCACCCCGGGAACCCGCGGCTCGGGACCTGACTCACTCCCCGTCAGGCCGGCCCGTCCAGTCCAGGCACATCACCAGGGCGTCGTCCGCGGCCGGCCCCGAACCGCGGTGACCCAGCAGGGCCTGCAGCATCGCCCGCGGCACCTGGGAAGCAGGCAGCAGACGCGTCTCGTTGATCGACCGCGCCAGCGCACGCAGGCTGTACTTCTCGCCACCCGGCGACAGCGCGTCGTAGACACCGTCGCTGATGAAGAGCAGGCGATCCCCCGGCGCGACGGTGAACCGCTGCGGCTCGTAGACGGTGTCCTCGAACATCCCCAGGGGCAGCTGCGCCTCGAGTTCGATCAACTCGACGGCCCCCTCCCGCACCCGCCAGATACGGGGCGAGCCCGCGTCGATGATCTCCACGTCCCCGGTCGGAAGATGGAAGTGGAGCAGCAGCGCCGACAGGTACTGGTCCCCCTGGTGCTGCCCGTAGACGGCCTGATCGGCCAGATAGGCCTGATCCCTCAACGACAGGCCGGCACGGCGGGCGTTGCGCAGGGCACTGACCGCGAGATTGGTCAGCAACGCCGCCTGTATCCCCTCGCCCATGCCGTTGTTCACCGTCACGTGCAGGTCGTCGGCCGAGGACGACCAGTCGAAGCTGTCGCCGAAAATGGCGTACGCCGGCTCGAGTTGAGCGCCGAGCGTGTACTCCGGCCGGGCGCACGCCCGGCCCGGCAGCAGCTGCCACTGCATCTCGGCCGCCAGGGTGAGCCGTTCGGCACGGCGCGCCTGCAGGAACAGATCGGTGTCCCGCTCGGCGACGACCAGCTCGTGCGCCAGCGCGTCCGCGCACTCCTGCAGCTCTTCGACGGTCCCGGCCGCCGGCCCGTCACCCTCCGGGTCCGGCAGCGTGACGCTCAGGATCCCCAGCCGGTCCCCGCGCACGCTGACCGGCAGATGCACCACGACCACGGCGGCCGCGTCATCGCGTTCCGCACACGGCTCCTGGGCGCCGAACGCACGGCCGGGAACGCTCGCGTGGACCGACAGCGGCGGACGCGTGTGCGGCAGCCTCTCCACCGGCTGCAGCCGGGTCATCGCGTAGTCCGCCATCAGCAGCTCCACCTTGCGGGCCCGGTGGCGGCGCTCGATCGCCGAGCGGATCACGTCGAAGATCTCGTGGGGCGGCGCGGCGCGAAGGCGACGCTCCACCGTCCCTGGTCTGTCCAACGCTATCGGTCCTACTTTCGTTGACATATCGTCGTCCAGGCGACTGCCGGATCGAACAGAGGGAACGAGCCCGAACGGCTCACTCGGGAGTGTCACATGAACGAGGCGCCGACCGCCCTGCACCAGCACACTTCCCATGACGTGACCGAGGTCGGAGAGGTCCTGGAACTCCTCGAACTGGCCTGGGAACGCGGCCGCCGCGAGTTCAGCACCGCCCCGCTGTCCGCCGCGCAGACCCGCGTGCTCTACGTCATCGAGCGCGAGCCCGGCATCAACCTGACCGGCCTCGGCCGGAGCCTGTCGGCGGCCGCCCCGTCCGTCACCCGCCTCTGCGACCGCCTCCAGGCAGCCGGATTCCTCCGCAGGGCCGCCGGAGCGCAGGACCGCCGCGAAGTGGAGCTGGAACTCACCGAGGCCGGCATCGCCCACCTGCAGACCATCAGGCACCGCCGCCAGCAGGCCCTGCACCGGGCCATGGGACGGATGGCCCCCGAAGCCCGGCAGGCACTGGCCGAGGGCCTCACGGCACTGAACGCCGCGGTGAGCGACCCCGCCCAGCCGTCCGGCCACGGCCGACGCGCCGGCTGACCGGCAGCCGCGGCCCGGCACCGGCACCGGCACCTGTACCGGCACGCCCTCAGTGCAGGATCTTCTCCTTGGCCTGCTGGAACTCCTCGTCCGACAGCCCTCCCCTGTCGTGGATCTCACTGAGCCTGGCCAGGTCGTCCACGTCACTCGTTCCGTCGCCGTGGGCGGTCTCCCGGATATAGGAGTCGAACTCCTCCTTCTGGACCCTGGCGTGCCGCGTCTCGCGCGCCCCCATCCCGCGACCGCGGGCCAGGACGTAGACGAACACGCCCAGGAACGGAAGCACGACCACGAAGACCATCCACCCGGCCTTGCCCCCACCGCTCATCGAGTCGTCCCGGACGATGTCGGCGATGACACGGAACAGCACTATCAGCCACACGATCCACAGGAAGACCCACAGGATCGTCAGGAAAACGCCGAGAACCGGATAGCTGGAGGCGAGATCGACGGTGCCGTTCATGGTGCTCACTCCTCGTGCAGAACGCCGCGGAGCCGCCACCCGCGGGCCGCCGCGAACGGCGGAGCACTCCGCACCTACCAGCCAACCGCCGGGGCGTGCCCGCGGACAGTGCCGAACGGCCCAGTCGAAGGGCACCGTCCCTCGGGGGCCGGCCCGTCGCCGCAGGGCCGGTCGGAAGGCACGAGGGGCCGGACGGCCCTACCCCGGTCGGACCCGGCTGGGTATGCCTGGAAGCGGGATGGTCCCCCCGGCGGTGGGGCCGGACGGCAACCGCCCCGCCGCCGAAGGAAGCGCTCCGGAAGGCAGGCACCTCATGACGCAGCAGACGGCGACCGCCGGACACACCAGGACATGGAACCTGCGGCTGGACATCTTCGAGACCGACCAGGACACCACGTCGGTCCACGCGGTCCTCGACACCGGCGACACCACCCTGGTCAGCCGGACCACCGCACACCGCAACCCCGACGACAGGCCGGTGCCCGAGATCGGCGACGAGTACGCGGCAGGCCGCGCCCTGCTGGCACTGGGCCGCCAGCTGCTCGACGCGGGGGCCGCCGACGCCGACGACAACGCACGCCGGACCGGGTCGTGACCCCGCGGAAGGCGCTGCGGGGACGCGTCCCCGGATGTCGGGGAGGGTGATCGGCGCCGGGGCCGGCGGCCGGGCCGGCCTCATCGCGTGGAGCGCATGCACCCGTTATTTTCTGTCACACCGGGAGGACGGGCGGGCGCTCCCGCCCCCTCCACCAGGCGATGACGTCATTCCCGGCCATGTCCGCATTCCTCCGCTGCCCTGGCGGCGCGCGTCCGCACCACCGTTCTGCCGGTGTCTTGACGGAAAAATTCGGTCTCCCTTGGATGAGCCGGGAGGGCGGCGCCGCGCGCTCCTTTGCTCGCCGCGCTCCATGCCAGGTTCTTCGATGGGGAAGGAACACTCATGGAATGGCGAGGCAGACTGGCGCGGTTCGCCGTGACGGCGTTGTCGGTCGGCGTGCTGCTGACCGGCGGGGTCTCGGGTGTCGCGCCGGCCGGCGCGGCGACCTCGGACGGCGCCGGACAGGCGCCCGCGACCTACACGAACCCGGTGACCGCCGGAGTGGTGGACACGTTCCCGGATCCGTCGATGATCCGGGGCAAGGACGGCTTCTGGTACGCGTACGGAACGACGAACCCGATCTTCAACAGCAAGGGTGAGCAAGGCGAGCACCTCCTCCCCGTCCTCCGCTCCGCAGACATGGTCCACTGGACGTACGTGGGCGACGTCGTCCCGCCGGACGCGATTCCTCCGTTCTGGCAGGGCAACTCCCGTGCCTGGGCGCCGGACATCCGCTATCTCGACGGCCGGTACCACCTGACGTACGCGCTCTCGACCGGCGGCATCGCGCTGGCCACCGCGCCGACGCCGACGGGGCCGTGGACGCATCACGGTCTTCTCGTCCCGAGCGCTCCGGTGGCCGGCTGCCCGACGGGGAACATCGACCAGGCGCTGTTCACGGACACCGACGGCACGCACTACCTCTACTGGGGCAGCTACGACGTCATCTGCGTCTCGAAGACGAACGCCGACGCGACCGCGCTGACGGGACCCGTCACCCAGGTCGCCCAGGGCCGGCGCATGGAAGGCGCGTTCGTCGTCAGGCACGGCGGCTTCTACTACCTCATGTACTCCGACGGCGGCTGCTGCGACGGCGCGTTCAGCGGCTACACCGTCAAGGTGGGCCGCAGCCAGAGCCCGTCGGGCCCGTTCCTGGACGACACGGGCACCGACCTGATGAACCATTCGAGCAAGGGCGGCTTCGTCCTCGCCCCGAACGGCAACGGGTTCACGGGTGTCGGGCACAACGCGGTCCAGACCGACCTGTCGGGCCAGGACTGGATCGTCTACCACGGGATCTCGAACGCGGACCCCGACTTCCCGCCGGTGCAGACCCGCGCGGGCGTGCTGAATCTCTCCAAGCGTCCGATGCTGATCGATCGGCTGGACTGGATCGGCGGCTGGCCGGTGGTCAACGCGGGCGCGGGCGCGAGCGTCTCGGGTGCGGCGGCTCCGGTGACGACCGGACCGGTCGACGACAACTTCAGCTCCGGACTGGCCGGTTGGGACTCCCGGGGCCCTGCCTCCGTCGGCGACGCGACGGACTCGGGGCGCTTCGCCCAGCTGGGCGCCGGGGCCACGCTCACCAGCAAGGTACGCACCGAGGGCGATCTGCGCGCCCAGGCCGACGTGCGGACGCCGGCGGGCGGCACCGTCGGGCTGCGCGCCGGCGTCAACGGGCGCAACGGCGCGGTCGCGTGGCTCGACTCGCGGGCCCGTGAACTCCGCGTCGAGGTCACGCACGGGGACACGACCGTCCGCTCCTCCTCTCCCCTGCCGGCGGCCTTCGATGCGACCACCTGGAAGGTGCTGACGCTCGACTGGGTCGGTGACGCCGTCACCGCGTCGGTCTCGGAGGACAATCTCATCGATCCGCTCGCGACGGCGACGGTGACGGCCCCCAGGAACGCGGCTCCCGGCGGCGCGGTCGCGGTGAGCGCCCAGGGCGCCGGCGGCGACGTCGACAACGTGAGCGCCGCACCGGCGGCCCGGCCCGTCACCGAGCGCGTTCCCGACCCGGTGCCGGGCCGGCTGCTCACGTCGTACTCCGACGACTTCGACGGGACGGGCATGCCGGGAACGGGCGACTCGGCGTGGTCGTGGGTGCGCCAGCCCGCAACGGGGCCGCGACTGGAGGACGGCCGGCTCGTGTGGCCCACCCAGTCCGCCGAGCTGTACACGGGCAACAACACCGCCTCCGTGCTGCTCCGGGACGCTCCCCGGTCGGACTACCTCGTCGAGACCAAGCTCACCTTCGACGGCACCCGGGCCTCCCAGCAGGCCGGTCTGGTCCTCTACCAGAACGACGACCGGTACCTGAAGCTGGCGCACTCCGTCCTGCCGGAGAACCGCAAGGCCGGCGAGGTGCTGCACCAGACGGAGTTCGGCAAGGAGGCGGAGCGCCCGACGGCCACTCCGCCGCTGGCCGTGGCGAACGGCCCGATGTTCGGCGCGGCCCCCGCGGAGACGACCTGGCTGCGGCTGTACGTGCGGCACGACGCCGCCCATGACGAGTACGACGTGCGCATGGCGTCGAGCACCGACGGCGAACGCTGGGAGTGGGGCGGCACATGGTCGCTGTCGAACCAGGGTGACCTGCGGATCGGGCTCGTCTCCATGAACACCGCCGGAGCCACCGCCACGTTCGACTACGTCCACACCTACGACATGGCCCAGGCCGCGGGAGCCGGCGCCTCCCGCTGACCCCCGGGAGCCGACCGCGGGTGGGGAGCCCCGAACAGGGTCCCCCACCCGCGGTGGTACGCCGTGCCGGCGCATGCCTCGCCGGTCTAGGTGAGGGCTCCCGGCTGGTCGTCGACCAGGATGCGGTCGATGTCGGGGGCGTTGGCGGTGGGGTTGGCGATCTCGATGGTGTTGGTGCCGGCTGCCAGGTGGACGGTCAGGTTCATCACGCCGAGCGTGTTGAAGTCCGTGGTCACCGGGAACGTCAGCGTCTGCGGGGCCCCTCCGTCGACGCTCACCATGGCCTGGCGCGACGGCGGGCCGTTGAGGTAGGCGATGGTCATCGCGTAGTCACCGTCGGCCGGTGCGTTGACGCCGTTGAAGGTCAGCGTCCCGGACTTGCCGATGTAGCCGGCCTTCTTGCCGCCGGAGCACGCCGTGCATCCGGATATCTTCGCCTGTCCGGCCAGGGTGTTCGTCGCGGCCTCGGCCTCGTACGACGTGGCGGACGGGGGCGTGGCGGCGCCGCCGGCGACGGTGAAGCCGTCGAACCCCGCGGTCGCGGCGGAGCCGCCGGCGTGGGAGGTGACGAACAGGCCGGCGTCCTGGGTGTCCGCCTGGCCGGGGACCGTCGCGGTGCCGACGGTGATCCACCCGGTGCCGTCGAAGGAGTAGAAGCCGGTGTACGTGGCGGCGCCGGTCCGCTCCAGCTTGAGGTGCACGGGCAGGGTCATGGGGTGGGTGCCGCCGGCCGGGGCCACGGAGTCGAGATGCGTGCCGCCGGTGCTCGTCCACTGCAACTGGATGCCGCCGCTGGGCGACGCGGAGAGCGCGACGCCCTCCGGTCCGGTGCCCGATCCGGTCATGTCGTTGCGGACGAGGATGCCCGCGGCGCCGGAGCCGGTGAGGCCCTGCTGCGAGGAGACCTCGGTGTCGACGGTCGAGGACGTCCCGACGGCGCCCGGCCGGTAGATCGCGCTGTACGCGTCGCCGGTCGTCGACAGGCCGCCGGTGCCGGCTCCGCTGATGCCGAACTGCTGCCCGGACTCGGCGAAGTGGGACTGCGCGTCCGTCGCGGAGGAGAAGGTGCGGTACGGCGCCCCGACCGGCGGGCTGGTGACGGCGGTCTGCGTCACCGAGGTGCTCTCGGGATGGACGCCGAGCCAGGTGTAGGACGCCGTTCCGGTGATCTGGTCGGTCCGGAACAGCTGGTCCGGCACCGGCGCGACGACCTGGAAGCGGGCCTGCACGGTCTTTTGGCTGCCGACCGCGTCGGCGCGCGTCGGCGTCAGCGGGCGCACCGTCCAGCCCTGGGGCGCGGTCAGGTTCAGCTCCACCTTCTCCACGGGGAGCAGCCCGTTGTCGGTGAAGGTCTCGGTCACGGTGCCGGCCTCGCCGGCCGTCAGGGCCGCCACGCTGCTGACGTCCAGCGAGACGTTCGGCGGCATCCGGCTCGGGTTGCGGATCGGTGAGACGCGGTACATGACCGTGGAGTGCGGAGCGACCTGGGTACTGATCGAGCCCGCGGTCTCCGTGGTGCCGTGCGTCCACAGGTCGCGCAGGGAGTACGCGGCGTGGTCGCCCGGCAGCCCGGCGGCCTGCGTGGTGGTGCTGATCGTGGCCGGGGTGTCGGTCTGGTTGAACAGGGCGACGGACACGTCGCCGTTCGCGAGCGGCTTGGCGAGCACCCAGTGCCCGTCGCCGCTGCTGACGATCGTCGCCTGCCTGCCCAGCGGGTCCTGGTCGACCGCGATGACGTCCGCGTTGGTGTAGACCGCGAGCGTGGCGGGGCTCGCGGTTCGCAGGTCGGTGCCGGCGATCAGGGGGGCGGCCATCTCCGACCAGAGGCTGAACTCGCTGCGGTACTCGGCGTCGGTCTGCCCGCCGTTGCCGATCTCCAGCATGTCCGGGTCGTTGAAGGCGCCGGGCTTCGCGAGGCCGGCGAGCTGCACGTTCTTGGTGAAGTTCGCCACCATGCTGCTGTACAGGTCGTGGATGTCGCCCGTGGTCCGCCAGACGTTCCCGATCTCCGGCCAGGCCGAGTTGGGCACGCCGAAGTCGGTCTTCTCGCAGATGCTGAAGAGGATCGGATGGCCGGTCTGCGCGGTGGCCTTCTGCAGGGCGTCGCGCATCGCGGTGTACCGGGCGATGGTGGCCGGGACGTTCTGCTGGTCCGCCGGCTGGTTGCAGTCGTCGTCCTTGAGGTAGTCGACCCCCCACTGGGCGAACTGCAGGGCGTCCGCGTCCTCGTGGCCGAGGCTGCCGGGGAACCCGCCGCTCTTGGAGCAGGTCATCGTTCCGGAGTCCTCGTAGATGCCCAGCTTCAGCCCGTCGTTGTGGACGTAGTCGGCCACCGCCTTGATCCCGTCGGGGAACTTCGCCGGGTCGGGGACGAGATTGCCGTTCGCGTCGCGCTGCTTCAGCGCCCAGCAGTCGTCGATGTTGACGTACGTGTAGCCGGCCGCCTTCATCCCGTTGGCCACCATCGCGTCCGCGGTCTGCTCGATCAGCTGCTCGCCGACCCCGCAGCCGAAGGCGTTCCAGTCGTTGAAGCCCATGGGCGGCGTCGCGGCCAGCCCGTTGTCGAGCGCCAGGGCGGGCCCGGCGGTGGCCACCGGGACGGCGACCGCGCCCAGCGCCGCGAGCGCGGTGGTGGTCAGTACGGCGAGTAGCTTGCGCATCTCAAGGCTCCTCAACCCAGTGTCGGGAGACCGATCTCGACCGGTCCGAGGGTGCGTGCGGTTGTCGCGGGAGAGCCGGTGACCGGCGCGAACGGCAGCTGCGGTGCGCCGTCCCGTTCGATGAGGTAGGACTGGCCGGCCCGCAGCGGCACGGTGAATTCGGACGCGGAGGTCGGGGCGACCACCGTGCGGCCGCCTGCGACCACCGTGACCCGCTGACCGGGCCACGGGTTGCGCACCTGCTGTGCGACGTCCGCTCCGGCCTCGATCGCGACCGTCTCCGGCACGCCGTCACGGACCTGTACGTCGACCTTGCTGCGGTGCTGGATGAACACGGTGGCGTCCGCGTTCCAGCCGGTGGGCAGCGCCGGTGCGATGCGCAGCAGGCCGTCGTAGTCCTGGACGAGCGCGTCCTGCAGCGCCGTCGTCACGACCCCGCCCTGCTCGGCGTAGGGCTCCTTGTAGCTGGCGCCGAACGACGCGAGGCCGGAGGGGCGTTGCTGGTAGGTCTTGGTGAGGTCGACCAGGGTCTTCGCCATGTCGTCGCCGAGACCGAGCCTCGCCGCGTCGATCGGGTCGAAGCTCCAGTCGTTGTGCTCCACGTAGGGGCGGTCGGTGTAGGTGCGCTTGGCCAGCTCCGAGAGCGGGCCGCTGTCGCCGATCAGGCCGTAGGGCCACACCGGTTCGAGGCCGAGGTTCTCCGCGTTGTGGGTCTTCGCGGCCTGCTGGCCCGACTGGCCGATCACGTCCTGCCCGGTGCTGTCGGCGTCCGGGCCGAGCTGCTGGGTCATGGTCGCGGCGTCGGTGCGCGGGTACGGCAGGACCTTCGGCAGCGCCGCGGTCAGCGCGTCCACGAGGTCGGGGTCGCGGTGCAGGAGTCCCGCTGCCCGGATCACGAGGGGGAAGACCGCGGTCATCGCCGTGATGTCGGTGGTCGGGTCCTGGACGTCCCACTGGGTCTCGTGCGCGTTGGACGGGCTGGTGTGCAGGAGCCCGTCGGTGCCGACCTTGGCGTACGACAGCATGAACCTGGCCCAGTCGGCCATGCCCGGGTAGTTCTGCCGCAGGAAGGCCAGGTCGTCGGTGTCCTGGTAGGTCTGCCACACGAACAGCGCGACCTCCGCGCCCGTGGTCAGCGTCCTGGTGTTGTAGTTGGCCGGCCCCTGCGCGCTGCAGTTCAGATAGGGGTTGGCGCCCCACTGGCCGGCTGCCAGGTGCACCTGGACGCCGACGCCGTTGAACCGCATGGTCTCCGGCGTGCACGCGCCGTCCGAGCCGGGGAACTGCCCGGCCGTCCAGGCGCGGGTGTCCGGCAGGGCGTCGCGGTAGAGGGCGAAGTAGCCGTCGTTGTTCGCGTACGCTCCGGCACCCATGTTGGCCGTGACCAGCATCCGCAGGTTCCAGCCCCAGTACGAGGCCGGATCCCAGGAGTGCGTGTCGCCGGAGGAGTCGAACAGGTCGGCGACACCGGCCTGCGAGCCCGGACGCACGTTGCCGCGCTCCGCGGCTGCCGTGAACAGGCTGATGGTCCGCAGGTTCGCCAGGTACTGGGCCGAACCGTCCGCGGAGGACAGCCCCATCATCCCGACGCCGTTCCAGTAGTGGTGCCACCAGGCCGCGGTCTCGCCGGTGGCGCCGCCGCCGCTGCCGGCCAGCAGCCGTGCGGCGGTGGCCGTCGCGTCGCCACCGGTCCACTGCGGCGAGGCGACGACGATGCGGAACGAGCCGTTCGGCTTGGGCCTGACGCTCACCTGCACCGTCAGCGGGTCGACGACGTCCGCGTGCACGTCGCGTCCGGCGGCGGTGATGGCGGCGAGCGAGCCGAACGTCCGGCCGCTGGCGCCCGGTTGGGTGTCGTCCTGCCACGTCTGCGCGAGCGTGCCGATGGCGCCGTCGGCCGATGCGGTCGGCGTGCGCGGCTGCCACAGGTGCAGTTGCGCCGTCTGCGCGGTGTCCGGGTCGGCTCCGGTGACGTCGATGACGAGCTGGTCGGAGTCGGCGCGGACGTAGGTGGTCGCCGTCATGCCCCCGCCGGTCTGGGTGAACGCGCCGTCGTAGAGGTCGAGTCGGCCCTGGTAGTCGGAGGCGCCGGTCAGCTTGGCCAGTCCCGGTACGACGACCTGGCCGGGCGACAGCCGGTCGGGCAGGGTGTCGGCCCTGTTCAGCTGGGCGGTCAGGCCGTTCTCGTCCCACACGCCGGCGCCGAGGCCGCCGTTGCCCAGCGGCATCGCCTGGGCCGGGGCCTTGTTGGGCTGGCCGAGGACCACGTCGGAGCTGTGCACCATGCCGGGAACGTCGACGTGGAACGAGCCGTTCTGCCACGCCGTGGTCGGCACGGTGGATGCGCTCGCCGCCGGGGCCTGCCCGATCAAGGCGACGGCCATGCCGTAGGCGAGCAGCAACACCGAGATCGACCTGCGGGTTCTCCAACCACCGTGGCGCATGAGACGGCTCCGCTCGCCGCTGGGCAACAAGACAGCGTCAGAGAAGCACCAGACATCGGATGAGTCAAGGAAAGTGACCGCATCACATGCGCAATGCCGGGCGTTTCGCCCCAGATAGATCGGGGGTTTCTCGATTGTGGGTTCCGAGGAGTTGACGGCGGCAGCCGGACCGGCCCGGGAATTGCCCGGCCACGGGCAATCCTCTCGACGCCGGGCCCTTTTCGACGATTCATCGGATGAATCCGTTGACTCAGCGGTCGATCACCCGTAGAACATGGGCACTCCCCCCTCCGAGCAGGGCACGTTGCCGTCGACCATGCTGAGGAGCCGCTCGTGCATGCAAAATTGACCAGATGTCTGCTTCCGGTACTTCTCTCCCTCGGGCTGGCCGCGGGGGTTTCGCCCGCGATGGCCTCGCCCCCGCAGGAGGCCCCACCGGGCGCCACCGAAGATGCTGCGGCCACTCCGCCCATGGGCTGGAGCAGTTGGAGCGCGCTGCGCGAGGGCAGCAGCCTGACCCAGGACGGGATCAAGGCCCAGGCGCGGGTCATGCACGACGAGTTGCAGCGGTACGGCTACCGGTACATCAACATCGACGCCGGATGGTCCGACCACCTGGACGCGTACGGGCGCGACGCCTGGGACACCACCCGCTTCCCCGACGGCCTCCCCGCGCTCGCCGCGTATCTGCACGGCCTGGGCCTGAAGTTCGGCATCTATCTGACGCCGGGCGTTCCGATCCAGGCGTACCAGGAGAACCTGCCGATCTACGGAACTCCGTACCACATGCAGGACATCGCGGATCCGACGCAGCCCGGCAACACGAACAACGACTCGTACCACATCGACTTCAGCAAGCCGGGCGCGCAGGAGTACGTGCAGAGTTACGCCGACCTGTTCGCCTCCTGGGGCGTCGACTACATCAAGATGGACTTCGTCGGCCCCGGCGGCGGCGTCATCCCCGCCGACAACCGCCCGGACATGCAGGCCTGGCACCGGGCCATCGTCGCCACCGGGCGCCCGATGCACCTGGAGCTGTCGAACTCGCTCAGCATCGCCGACACCGCCACCTGGGAGGCCACCAGCAACGGCTGGCGCACCGGCGGCGACATCGAGTGCTACTGCGGCGTCAACGGATCCAGCACCCCGCTGACGAGCTGGCAGAAGACGTCGGCCAGGTTCGACCAGGTCGCGAACTGGCAACCGTACGGCGGCCCCCAGGCGTTCAACGACTACGACTCGATCGAGGTCGGCAACGGCGACGACGACGGGCTGACCCCCGACGAACGGCAGACCCAGCTGAGCCTGTGGTCGCTGGCCGCCTCTCCCCTGCTCCTCGGTACGGACCTGACCAGGCTCGACGCCGCCGACCTCGGCCTGCTGACCAACCGCGACGTGATCGCCGTCGACCAGGACGCCATCAACGCGTCGAGGGTGAGCAAGACAGCCACCGCGCAGGTCTTCGCCAAGACGGAGCCGAACGGCACCGTGGTCATCGGGCTGTTCAACACCGGGTCCACCGCGCAGGCTGTCTCCGTCGACCCGGGCACAGCCGGTCTGCCCGCCTCCGCCTCGTACCGCCTGGACAACCTGTGGACGCACGAGGTGACCCGGTCCTCAGGCGGCTCGATCGCCGCCTCCGTCCCCGCCCACGGCGTCGCGCTGCTCCGGGTGCGCCCGTGGACCACCGACAAGGCCGCGGCCCGCCCGCAGACCGGGCTGGCGGTGACCGCGCCCGACACCCTGGCGGCCGGTCAGCAGGCCACCGTCGCGGCTGACTTCACCAACTGGGGCACCACGGCCGCGACCGGCGTCCACGTCGCCCTGGACCTCCCGAAGGGGTGGACGGCCACCCCCCAGTCCCCCACCTCGTTCGACTCCGTCGCGCCCGGCGCGACCGTCCGCGCCAGCTTCGGCGTCACCGCGCCCGCGTCCGTCACCGAGCTCTTCCCGACGGCCCGGCTCGACGCCACCGCCGGCTTCGTGTGGAAGAACGGCAGCGACACGGCAGCCGGCGGAACGGCCGCCGGGCACACGTCGATCGTGCTGGAGGCGCCCGTCCAGGCCCCGTTCCACACCTTCAACTCCACGCCGGAGCCCGCCCACTTCTCCCAGGTGGGCCCCGCACTGAGCATCCGCGCGGCCGGCGCCGACGTCTACGGGTCGAAGAACGAGTACGGGGCCCTCTACGTCCCCGGCGCGGAACACGACGGTTCCACGACCACGGTGCGCGCCACCTGGCAGCGGTACCAGAACTCCGGAGCCAAGGCCGGAATCATCGTGCGCAACGACATCACCGGCGCGAGCAACTCGCCCGGCTTCGTGACCGTGGGAGTGAGCGCCAAGAAGGGCTACTTCATGCAGTGGGACTCCAACGGCGACGGCCGGCTCGACTCCGGCACCGCCGCCAACGGCTCGGGGGTCGGCAAGCCCGTGCTGCCCAGCTGGATCCGGCTGGTCCGGTCGGGCACGACGTACACCGGTTACTACTCGACCGACGGCACCACGTGGACCAAGCTGAGCACCGCGAACGTCCCCTCCGCGGCGGCCACCCAGGACGTCGGCCTCTTCGGCACGGCCAAGAACCCGGGCTACCCGAGCCAGGACGACTTCGCCGACTTCTCCACCAGCGCCGGCTGACGAAACACCGTGTGATGTCGCGGGGCGACGGCACCTTCCCGCTTTCGGGGTGCGTCGCCCCGCGGCATCGTTGTGTGTCCCCGAAGCCGGGCACACTGCGGCGCGGGCTCCGGTCCGGGTCCGGGTCCTGACCTGGCCCGGGTCCGGGTCCGCTACCCGGCGGCGGGAGAGGTGAGGAAACGGCCCAGTTCCCGTGCCACGGCTTCGGGCTGGTCCAGCATCGACAGCACGTAGGCGTCGGGCACTTCGGCGTACCGCCCTGCGGGCAGGAGCTGTGCCAGGCGCCGGCCGTGCTCGGTCGGCATCACCCGGTTCGCTGACCACAGGACGAGCGCCGGCCCGGTGAACCCGCGCAGCGCCTCGGTGTCGCGTACGAGTTCCTCCTTGTCGAACGGCCCGTTGCAGTAGGCGCGGAGGTCCCGCCGGATGCCGGGGTCGGCGAGCAGGGGTTCGGTCCAGTGCCGGATGAGCTCGTCCGGCACTGGGCGCCGGGCCATCTGCCCGAACAGCATCGGCAGCCGGCGCAGCGGGCCGATGCGCAACTGGCGGGCGGCGAACCCCAGTCCGCCGGGCATGCGGGCGGCGAGTTTCACCATCGTGCCGGGCAGCCCGGGCGGGAAGTTGTCGAACGCCTCGCAGGGCAGGATCACTTGCCGGGCCACGCGCTGGTCGCGGCCGCGGGCGGTGAGGAACAGTGCTCCGCCCCAGTCGGTGTGGACCAGGGTGACGCCGTCCAGGCCGAGCGCGTCGAGGAAGTCGGCGACCAGATCGACCTGTCCGCGCAACGTGAGATCCGCGTCCGGTTCCATCGGCCGCCGGTGCGCCCCCAGGGGCAGCACCGGCCGTACGTAGGTGAACCCCTCCGGCAGGAGCGGCAGTACGCGATCCCACACCGTGTGGTCCATCATCAGCCCGTGGAGCAGGACGACCGGCGGCCCTGATCCCGTCACGTCGTATGCGACGACACCGGCCGGCACCTCGACATCCCGCATGGCAGTCTCCAGGAGAACGGTCTCTCCAGATAGGGGGCGCGTCCCTCACCCTACGGTGCCCCGCCGGACGGCTCCGGGTCAGGACCGCGCCCGTGGGAAAAGCGGTTGACGCCGATCGGCGCCCGGCGGTCGGATGACGTGCCATGAGCACCGAGCCGCCCATGCATCCCGGCATGCACCCCATCGACGACGGCCTCGTGCGACGGCTGGTCGCCGGGCAGTTCCCGCGGTGGGCGGGGCTGGCGGTGGAGCGGTGGCCGTCCGGCGGCACGGTCAACGCCATGTACCGGCTGGGCGACGACATGGTCGTTCGGCTGCCGCTGCTGGAGGGCGGAGCCGAGGACGTGCTGGCGGAGCGGACCTGGCTGCCCCTGCTCGCGCCCCGTCTGCCCACGGCCATCCCGGAGGTGCTGGGGGCCGGCGAGCCCGCCGAGGGGTATCCGTGGCGGTGGTCGGTGTACCGGTGGCTGGCGGGGGCGAATCCCGAGGCAGGGGCGCTGGAGGAACCGGTGCTGCTGGCCCGGGATCTGGCCGGGTTCGTGGCCGCGATGCGGAGCGTCACCCTGCCGGGGGCGCCCGGTGCCTACCGTGGCGGGCCGGTCGCCTCGCTGGACGCGGCGACCCGGGCGGCGATCGAGGAGTTGCGCGGGACCCCGGCCGAGGGCGTCGACTGCGATGCGGCGGCCGCCGTCTGGGACGAAGCGCTGCGGGCCCCGGGCTGGGACGGGTCGCCAGTCTGGCTGCACTCCGATCTGACGCCGGGCAACCTGCTGGTCGAGGACGGCAGGCTGGCCTCGGTGATCGACTTCGGGTGCACGGGCACGGGGGATCCGGCCTGCGACCTGTTCCCGGCGTGGAACCTGCTGCCGGCCGACGCCAGGGAGGTCTTCCGTGAGGCGCTGGGCGTGGACGACGCGACCTGGGTCCGCGGCCGGGGCCGGACCCTCTCGCAGGCCCTGGTCGCGCTGCCGTACTACCGGACGACGAACCCGGCGATGGCGACCAACGCGCGGCACGTGATCAGGGCGGTGCTGGACGAGAGCTGAGCTCTCCGAAGGGCGTTCCGGCACCGCCCCGCGAGGGCGTGGGTGGATCAGGCAGCGGGCAAGGGGCTGCTACCGAAGTCCACCTGCGGCGTGCCGCCGAGTCCGTGCCCGATGCCGCCGGGCGAGCGGGCCCCGACGTCCCCAAGTGCGGGCTCCTGCACCGCTCTTGGGCAGCCGGCGCCCGGCGCCACAACCGGCGTGCGCGGCCGCGGGAGCGCCGGGCCCGCTGCTACGGACAGTATTCGTCGGGCTCCTTGCCGCGCCTGAACCGGGCGAAGAGCACCGGGGAGTCCCACCCGGGGCGCTCACCGCGCATCCAGTCCTCCACCGCCGGCGTCGGCGGGTGGCGCACGCCGCCGACCACGTACAGGGCGACGCCGATCACCGCGCCCGCGATGGAGATCGCGAAGCAGATCCACAGTGCCGTCCTCGTACCCGCGTCGAGGTCGGGTCCGACGGTGGCGGCCACGTACAGCAGGATCGGCGCGACCAGGAACGCCGCGACCGCGCGGACGAGTTCGATGATCGCGAACACGCGCTGCACGTTGTTGGAGCGCAGCGAGAAGCCGGCGATGAACAGCGCCGGGACGACCGAGGCGCCGACGCCGATGCCGACAAGTCCCGAGCCGACGGCGGTGAGCACCCCCGTGGGCGGGGCGGCGGCGTTCATGAGCGCGATGCCCACGATCAGGAAGCTCATGCCGACGAGGACGTAGTAGTGCAGCGCGCGGGTGCGGAAGATGACGCTGAAAGCAGCCGCGGTGACCACCGCGCCGCCGAACTCGGGGAGGTACAGCAGCCCCAGGTGCAGGGGGCTGTAGTGGGGTGAGAGCACGGTCAGGGTCAGCGAGATCGCCGACACCGACGCGGCCGCCGCGCAGATCGCGGCGATGATGCCGGCGACCGGCAGCGTGCTGGCCAGGCTCCTGACGCACAGCAGCGGGTACTTCGCCGTGTACTCGTGTACGAAGAGGACGACGATCAGCAGCAGCCCGCCGAGCAGGGGCCCGCACGCGGTGGGATCGAGGAACCGGTGCGTGAGCAGCCGCGAGGCGCCGAAGAACGCCGCCACGCACCCCACCGTCGCCAGCCCGAGCGCGAGGTAGTCGATCGGGGCGCCCGGATTGACGGGCGGCGTGTCCCGGAAGGTCAGCAGGGAGAGCACGAGCGCCGCCAGCGCGATCCCGGCGATGATCCAGAACAGCGGCCGCCAGCCGTGGGCGTTGGCCTGGATGCCGCCGATCACCGGGCCGAGCGCGACCGCCCCGAAGATGCACACGTTCAGGATCACCACGGTCCCGCGCAGCCTGTCCGTCGGATA
Source organism: Streptomyces sp. NPDC020917 (assembly GCF_044333795.1). Classification (NCBI taxonomy): domain Bacteria; kingdom Bacillati; phylum Actinomycetota; class Actinomycetes; order Kitasatosporales; family Streptomycetaceae; genus Streptomyces; species Streptomyces sp. NPDC020917. The sequence goes on from NZ_JBIRRR010000003.1 coordinate 50,114, forward strand.
GTCGATGATCAGCGGCGGCACGGCGGCGATCAGCAGCAGGCTCGTGCACAGTCCCTGCAGGACGTGCCCGACGATGAACATCGAGGGGTCGACGGCCGCGGCGGTGAGCACCGAGCCGATCACCAGCAGGCAGCCGTAGACGATCAGCATCCGCCGCTGGTGCAGACGCTGGGCGAACTGCACGGCCAGCACCGTCCCCACCGCGTAACCCGCGTTGGCCATGCCCGTCGTCACGCTCATCGCCTGCGGGCTCATCCCCAGTTCCTTGGCGATGTGCGGCGTGAGGGGCCCCAGCGCCGCCGAGAGGGCGAGGTACGGCACCAGGGCGAACACCACCATGGCCGCCACGACGGGATAGCGGCCGGCGAGCGGACCCTGTCGCATCGGGCATTCTCTCCTGTTCGGCGGAAACGAGGACATTGCGGCATGCAGCCACCATGCTGGCCCGCCACCGCCGCCCCGGCGCCGAGCCCAGCCGCGATGTCACCCGATCGACGCTCAACTCCGTCCGCCGCAGCTCCGGGCACCGGCCCGGTCGGCCGGCCTGCTGGGTGGCGGTCCCGCCCACGTCGAGCGCTCGTCAGAATCCGCCGGGCCGGTGGCGGTCCGATGGTGGCTCCGCCATCGTTGAACGGCCCGCGTGTCACTGAACCGCGGCCCCGCTCGGGGCTCGCGCTTCCCCTGGAGAGCCGACCCATGTCCGACCTTGCCGACGAACTCACGGCCGCGTTGAGGCGGTACGAGCAGGCGACCAACAGTCACGACATCGACCGCGTCGTGCCGCTGATCGCCGAGGACGCGACGTACTGGTTCTCCGACGGTTCCCATCACGGACTGGACGAGATCGCCGGGGCGATCAAGCGGACCTTCGACGCGATTCGCGACGAGGAGTACGAGATCAGGGATCTCGAGTGGGTCGTCCTGGCCGACGATCACGCCGTCTGCCGTTACCGCTTCTTCTGGACCGGGGCGGTCGACGGCCGGCCCCGGTCCGGGGCGGGCCGGGGCACGAACGTGCTCGTGAAGCGGGACGGTGCGTGGAAGATGCTGCACGAGCACCTGAGTTCCTGATCCGCACGGGACGCCAGGGGGCTGGAACGGTGTGGGGCTGTGATCCGTCGCCGCTACCATCGCGGCACCACACTGCCTGGGGAGGGAACGGGGATGGGAGTGCTGTCGTCGCGCGGAAGGCGGTTGCGTCCGTGGGCGTCGCGGCGACAGCCGGGCGAAGACGTCGAGGTCGCGTACGGGCAGAAGCTGCTCGCGGACGGATCGACCGTCGAGGCGGAACGCTGGCTGCGCGAGCGGCTGACCGTCCGGGAGGGCGTGCGGAAGCCGGAACCCGGAGGGCTGCGCAGGGTCAGGCTCGCGCTCGCCGACACCCTCCTGGCGCTCAACCGGGCGGAGGAGGCCGCGGCCGTCCTCCACGCGGCCCGCACCGATGCGGATGCCTACCGGTGGTCGAGGCCCTTCACCTCGACGGCACTGCGCAGCGTGTCCGCGTTCGTGGCGATCCTGTGCGGGCGGGACACCGAGGCGGAGGCGGAACTGGACGCGATCGCGGCCGAGTTCCACGCCACACCCGCACCCGGGCCGCGGATCCTCATGGGGTACCTCCACAGCCGGCTGGTCGTTCTGGCCCTCCTGAGCCATCGGGGACGCTTCGCCGAGGCGCTCGCGGCAGCGGACGAACTCCTGCCCCGCGCGGCCGCGACGGTGGGTGTCGAGAACGGGTTCGTGGACGAGGTCCGCAGGGGCCGGGTCTTCGTTCTGGCCATGCTCGGCAGGTACGACGAGGCGGCAGCCGAATGCCGGGCCTTGCTGGCGCCCCGGCCAGGAACGGACGGGGACAGCGACGCCCAGGACACAGCGACCCTCGGCCTGGCCCACTGCCTCGTCGCGCAAGGCCGCTCCCAGGAGGCGGAGGCGGCCGTGCGCGGCCCGCTCGACCGCGCGGAGCGCGTGGAGGGCCGTTGCAGCCGCGAAGCGGTGATGCTGCGGCGTGCGCTCGCCGAGGCGGTGGCGCGGCAGGGGCGCTTCGAGGAAGCGCTCGCCCTTGTCGAGGGGCCGCCCGCGTGGGGCGTCGTCGACGCCGGTCACCACGAACTCGTTCGCGCCGAAGCCTTGCTGGGGCTGGGCCGCCGCGAGGAAGCGGAAGCCTCGGCCGCCCAGGCGCTGGCCGCAGCCACCGTGAACCACGCCCCTTGCCACGTCCGGATCCTGGAGATCCGCACCCTGCTGGCACGGATCCGCGCCTCCGCCCAGGAGTTGGACGCCGTCACCGCAGACTGGGTGACCCATTACGGCCCCGACCACCTCCGCACCCGTGCCGCCGCCGCCCGATAGAGGAAGGCACGCGAGGGCCGTGTGACGGCTGGGAGCCGCGCTCCACCATCCCGCTGGCGAAGGGGAGTTGAAGGTGTGCGACCATCCCTCTCGCACACACGACGGCACAAGGGGACGCGCGTTCGGCCGCTCGATCGGTACGGAGGACGCGTGTCCGGGGGGAAGTGAGGGGTCATGCGGGGAATCCGGGCGGTTGTGGTCTCGGGCGGGGGCATCGCCGCGCTCGCCGTGCTGGCGGTGAGCGGCTGCTCCGCGTCGTCGTCGGCTCCGCGCCCGGCGGCCGTGCATCCGGCGCGGACCGCGGCCGGCGCATCCACGTCGCCCACCGCCGATGCGCCGAGCCCCACGGCGTCCTCGCCCCGAGCTTCCGCATCCCCGACGCCCTCGGCAACGCACCGGACGACGTCCGCGCACACCGCCAGGCCCGGCGCCCGGAAGCCGGCACCCGCCGCCTCGCACTCGCATGCGCCGACCGCGCAGGACGGGCTCAAGGAGGACCCGGGCCCCCGCCCGACCGGACAGCCCACCGGACCGGGGACGCACCCCGAGCCGGGTTCGTCCGCGCCCGGCCAGGGCCCCTCCCTCTACCCGCCGGCCACGCCTTCCCCCCGCACCGCGCCGCCCAGCCCCTGACAGCCCCGCCGCCGGGGGCCGCGCCCCCGTTCGGCATCGCCTTCGCCGCCCGGACTCCGGCTGGCCGGCCTCTCCGCGAACCTCGACGGCCGGCGGCCGGTGGCCCGTGGCCGATCCGCGCAAGGAGACTCCCGGTGCGTCCCGGTCGCGCTGGACAGCCGGGGGTGCCCATTTGGCGGGGACCGGGTCGCGCGGCGCATCGGTGGCCTGGAGGGTGGCCGTAGGTGCGGGCTCATGGCCTTGGTCGAGCGTGAGGGCGGCGGCATGGCGGAAACGGTGGAGTTCAGGACGGCTACCCCGTCGCGGCGAGCGCGGCGGACTCGCCGGGCGGCGGTGCGCTCGCTGTTCGAGAAGCTGGAGCCGGACGGTGCCGGCCACGTGGACCTGTGGTTCGGGCCCCAGGAGCCGGACGGTGCGGAAGGCCGCTGGGTGCAGACGGTGCCCGGACGCGGCTGGTTCGCCTACTTCCGCATCTACGGTCCCCGGCAGGCGGCCCTCGACGGTTCCTGGAAGCCGGGCGACTTCGAGCGGCAGCACTGACCTGGAGGCCGGGCGACGTCGACCGGCTGGACTGACCGTCCGTGCACGGCGACCGGAGGGAGCGGGTCGATGGGTGGCGCGATCGGCGGGATGCTCGCGTCGGCGGTGGGCATCGCGATCAGCCCGCTGCCGCTGATCGCGGTGATCCTGATGCTGGCGACGCCGAAGGGGCGGACCAACGGCGTCGCGTTCACGGTCGGCTGGCTCGCCGGGCTGGCCGTGGTCGTGGCGATCGTGGTGGCGGCCGGAAGCGGCCTCACCACCAGCGGCGAGAAGCCCACCTGGGCCTCCTGGCTCAAACTCGCGCTGGGCATGCTGTTCCTGCTGCTCGCCGCCCAGCAGTGGCACGGCCGGCCCCGCCAGGGCCGTGCCGCGCCTCCCCCGAAGTGGATGCGGGCCCTGGACCGGTTCACGCCCGGCAAGGCGGCCGCCCTCGCGGTCCTGCTCGTCGTCGCGAACCCGAAGAACCTCGTCCTTGCGGTCGGCGGCGCGGTGTCCATCGCCACCAGCAGCGCGACCGGCGGCGGCAAGACGGCGGCCGCCGCGCTGATGGTGGTCATCGGCTCGCTGTGCACGCTGCTTCCGCTCGGGGTCTACCTCGTCGGCGGGGACCGGTCCGCCGCCGTCCTCGGCGGCTGGAAGGAGTCGATGGCCGCGCACAACGCCGCGATCATGACCACCGTGCTGGCCGTGCTCGCCGCCAAGTACGTCGGCGACGCCATCACCTCACTGACCTGACGCACGGGAGGCGGATCCCGGTCCCGGTCCTGATCCGCGGCCGGTCCCGGTCCCCCGCCTCCGCCCGACTGCCGCACGTGGAGGGAACGATGGTCGCGACGACACCCGACACCTCCGCAGGGCGCGCCTGGCCGGTGGCCGGCTGGCTGCGGCGGTACCGCTGGAACCGGCTGGGCCCCGACTCCCTCGGCGCGGCGACGGCCTGGGCGCTGATCGTCCCCGAGGGCGTCGCCTACGCGCAGATCGCCGGCGTCCCGCCGCAGAACGCCTTCTACGCCGCCCCGGTCGCGCTCCTCGCGTACGCGCTGTTCGGCACCTCGCGCTTCCTGGTCGTCGGCGCGACGTCCGCCGCCGCGGTGCTGTCCGGCGCCACCGTCTCCGGCCTGACCGGCGATCCGGCACAGGCCGCCGCGTTCTCCGCCGCGCTCGCCCTGATGGCCGGCACGGCCCTGGCCGTCGCGGGCCTGTGCCGGCTCGGGTTCATCGCCGACTTCCTGGCCGAGCCCACGCTGGTCGGCTTCCTGTTCGGCATGGCGCTCACGATGATCGTGCGTCAGCTCTCCAAGCTGACCGGCCAGTCCACCGGCGACGGCGACTTCTTCCAGCGGCTGTGGCACGTGCTCGCGCACATCGACCTGTGGAGCTGGACGACAGTCGCCGTCGGCGCCGCGGCGATCGCCGCGCTGCTGCTGCTCGAACGCTTCCTGCCGAAGGTCCCCGCCGCGCTGGTCGTCCTGGTCGCCGGCATCATGGTGTCCGCCGCCGCCGGCCTGAAGGACCACGGCGTCGACATCGTCGGCAGGATCCCGCGCGCGCTGCCCACGCCCGCCTGGCCCGACGTGCCGCTGCACGACTGGCTGACCATGCTCTCCGGCGCCATGGGGGTGGCGCTGATCTGCTTCGCGGAGGGCTTCTCCATCGCCGGCAGCTTCGCCCGCAAGCACGGCGACAAGGTCGACGCGAGCCGCGAGATGACGGCGATGGGCGCGGCCAACGCCGCCGTCGGCCTGTTCAGGGGCTTCGTGGTCTCCGGCAGCGCCTCCCGCTCGGCGGCCGCGGAGGGCGCGGGCGGCAGCAGCCCGATGGTGTCCGCCGTCGCGGCCGTGCTCGTCCTGGTCACCGGCGCGTTCCTCACCCCGCTCTTCACCGACCTGCCCGAGCCCGTGCTCGGTGCCATCGTCGTGGTCGCGGTCCGCGGATTCCTCGACGTGGGCGCGATGCGCCGCTACTGGAACCGCGACCGCCCCAGTTTCGCCGTCGCCGCGACCGCGCTGCTCGGCGTGCTCGTCTTCGACCTGCTGCCGGGGCTGCTGCTCGCGGTCCTCCTCTCGCTCGCCCTGTTCATCGCCGCGGCCAGCCGGCCCGAGCTCTCCGTCCTCGGCCGCGTCCCCGGCACCACCGTCTACGCCGACGCCGAGGCCCACGCGGCCGAGACCTTCGACGGCCTGCTCCTGGTGCGCCCGGACGGCACCCTCTTCTTCGGCAACGCCGCCCGCGTCCGGAACGAGATCGGCGCGCTCGCCGCCGAGCGGCGGCCGCGCGTCGCCGTGCTCGACCTGACCGCCAGCTACCGGTTCGGCGTCCAGGTCCTCGACACCCTCGGCGAGCTGCGGGAGGAACTCGCCCGCACCGGCACCGACCTGTGGCTGGCCCGGCCCCGCCGGTGGACCCGGGCCTTCATCGAATCGAGCTCGCTGGGCGCCCGGTTGGGCCCCGACCGGATCTTCGACACCGTCCACGACGCCGTCACCGCCTACGCGGCGAGCGGCGCCGTGGACGCCTACGAAAGGAGCTGAGCGGCAGGCCATACGCCGGGCGCCCGGTTCCGCTCCCCACTGCCCGTCGATCGAAGACCCCGCCCCGCGCCGGGATCACCACGGTGCGGGGCGAGGGGCGATGCCACAGCCAATCCTCACTGTCAGAGGGTGGCGAGGTCGACGGCGCCGGCCATCGCCTGAGGGTGGTCCGGTGGGAGGTGCCGGGTGCGGGGGCCGCCGCGGGCGCGCGGCCCCCGCACCGGGATCAGGTGACGGCGAGGCCGAACACGTGCAGCCGGGTGCCGGCCTGGTCGCCGCTGGCGGTGGCCGGGAGGGTGACGTAGGCCAGGGTCCTGCCCGCGGCCAGCGGCACCTGCGTCGCGTAGACGCTGACCGCGATGCCGGCCGGATAGCCGCTGCCCGCCGGCCGGTTCCAGGTCGGCGCGGTCGCCACGAGGTCGTTGCCCGGCAGCGGGGTGCTCGGGGTCCAGTTGGTCAGCGCGAGGGTGAACGGCTCGCTGCTGCCGTCGGTGTAGGTGAGCGTCCCGGTGCCGGAGCCGCTGCCGTTGTTGGCCGCGCCGAGGACCCACAGATGCGATCCGCTGCCGCTCACCGCGATGTGCTGCCCGGCGGCGACGACGTTGTCGGGGCTGCCGGCCGCGGCGGCCGGCCAGGTGAGCGCCGCGGGCCCGTGGGGGACCGGCTGCCCCGGTGTGAGGCCGACGCCCGCGAGCGACTGGGCCGAGTAGCTGTAGCCGGAGCCGTCGAAGTTCGCCTTCTGCGGTGCCGAGTCGTCGCTGACACCGGTGTTGTCGAAGGCGGCGGTGACCGAACCGAACAGCAGCGGCAGATCGAGGGAGCCGCCCTGGAGCTGGTAGTCCGTGCCTGCCGCGGTCACGGTGCCGGTCAGGGCGATCGAGGAGGACCTCGCGTCGTCGCCGACGGCGACGGTCAGGTCCCTGGTGACCGTCGACCGGGGCGGGATCACCACGGAGGTCTGCCCGGGGGTGACGGTCACCCCCGCGGGCGCCGCGGTCGCGGCGCTGACCGTGACCTGCTGGTCGGTGGTGTTGCGCAGGCTGAGCGTGGCCGGGTAACTGCCGCCGGTGCGCGCCAGTTTCGCGGTGGAGGTGAGGGTCGCCGAGACCAGCGGACCGACGGTGGTCCTCAGGCCGCTGCCCGCGCGGTAGCCGCCGTCGGCGGTCGCCGACGCGGTCAGCCGCCACAACCGGGCCTGGGCGCCGGGCGGGGGCGTGACCCGCCAGGAGGTCCGGAGCAGGTCGCCGGGGGCCGCCGCGTCGAAGGCCGCCGTGCTCAGCGCCTCGGCGGTCCAGCCGGCCGGCAGGTCGAGGCCGAGCCTGACGTGGTGGAGGGTCTGGGTGCCGCCCGCGGTGAGCGTCGTGGTGACGACGTTGCCGTGCGCGGGGTCGAGGGTCGCGGGTGCCTTCGCGGTGACGGTCCTGGCACCGGTCGAGCGGTGCAGCGTGTAACTGCCGGTCAGGGGGAGGTCGCGGGAGGAGTCGCCGACGAGGATCCGGTAGGTGCCGTCGTTGGTCCGCCACGCGTGCGTGCTGTCGTCCCAGGTCCTGAGGTCGGAGGCGGCCAGGGTGAAGGTGACGCGCTGCGACTTCCCCGGTTCCAGGGTGATCCGCTGGAAGCCCTTGAGCTGCCTGAGCGGTTCGCCGGCGCCGGCCGGGTCGCCGACGTAGAGCTGGGCCACCTCGCTCGCGGTCCGGGTTCCGGTGTTCTTCACCGTCGCCGCGACGCGCACCGGCCCCGCCGCGTTCGCCGTGCCCGGGGACACGGCGAGTCCGCTGAAGGAGAACGTGGAGTAGGTCAGACCGTACCCGAACGGGAACAGCGGGGTGAGGTGGTGGTCGTCGTACCAGCGGTAGCCGACCTCCAGGCCCTCGCTGTAGTGGTAGTCGGTGGTGTTCGTGGCGACGTCGACGGTGCCGGGGTAGCGGGACGGGTCGGCGGTCGGCAGCTGGTCCATGCTCGCCGGCCAGGTCTGCGGCAGCTTCCCCGAGGGGTTGACGTCGCCGAACAGGACGGAGGCGAGGGCCGCCCCGTTCTGCTGGCCGCCGTACCAGGACTCCAGGACGCCGTCGACCGAGCCGAGCCACGGCATCAGCACCGGCGCGCCGGTGTTGAGGACCACGACGGTGTGCGGGTTGGCGGCGGCGACCGCCTCGATCAGGTCGTCCTGGGCGCCGGGCAGGGTGAGGTTCTGCCGGTCGCCGTCCTCGCTCTCGTCGTCGTTGACGACCACGACCGCGACGCTGTCCTGCTGGGCGGCGGCCGCGGCCGCGGCGATGGCGTCGGTGTCGGGGGCCTGCCAGCCGAGCGTGACGGAGCCGTTCGCCGGCGGGGTCTCCGGCGTGCCGGCGACCGGGCCGTCGGGGCCGTTGACGGGCTGGTAGTTCTCCACGGTGATGGGCGTCCTCACGCCGCCCTTCAGGTGGATCGCGGAGACGCCGGGACCGTACTGGGCCCAGTCCTGGAAGACCGGCTGCCCGCCGAGGGTCATCCGCACCCCGCCGGTGTTGGCCATCGAGAAGGTGTAGGTGCCGGTGACCGGTGCGGTGAGGAAGCCCTGCCAGCGCACCGAGAAGCCGGCGCCGTTGACGCCGGGGCCGGGCGCGGCCGTGTAGTGGTCGTCGATCGCCGGCTCGACGCGGGTGAGCGCGGGCGTGCCGGACAGGTCGAGGTTGTTGAAGTAGGTCGCGGTCAGGCCCTGTTGCCCGTCAGCGGTGGTGAAGCGGGCGGAGGGGACCGTGGGCAGCTTGTCGGTGACTGCGGGCACCCGCAGCCCGCCGCGGGCGACGGCGGTCTGCCCGCCCTGGTCGTCGGCGGTGTACGCGTTCAGCTCGGAGATCGACCACCAGCTGCTCGCGGACCCGGTCTGCACGATCTTGAGGTAGCGGGCCTGCTGCGCCGGGAACGTCGCGGTGATCACCTGGCCCGAGCCGGTGCCCTCGGCCACCGGGTCGCCCCAGTTCGTGCCGTCGGCGCTCAGGTAGATCCGGTAACCGCGGGCGTAGTCGGTGGCGTTGCCGGCGTCCAGGGTGATCCGGTCGAGGAGGTGCGCGCCTCCCATGTCGGCGGTCACCCACTGGCCGTCGGCCATCGGCGTACCGCTGGACCAGCGGGTGGCCGGGTTGCCGTCGAACATGTTGCCCGGCTGGTCGGAGGCGCTCGCGGAGGAGGACGCCGCTCCGGTCCAGGAACCGGCGGTGTCCACGCGAACGTGGCCGCCCGCGCGCTTGGCGATCCCGTCGGCGACGGTGACCACCGACGACGCGTCGGCCGGCACGTGGGAGCTGCCGCCGCCCCCGGTGATCGGCGCCTCCTTCGCCGCGGCGCCGATCACCGCGATCGACGGGGTCGACGACGCGTCCAGCGGGAGCAGGCCGCCGTCGTTCTTCATCAGGACGGTGCCCTCGGCGGCGATGTCCCGTGCCGTGGTGACGTGTTCGGGCGTCGTGGCGGTGGCGCCGGGGGATCCGGCGGTGGAGTCGAACAGGCCGTAGGCGAACTCCTCGGTGAGCAGACGTGCCACCTTGTCGTTGAGCACGGCCATGCTGACCTGCCCGGAGCGCACCGCGTCGGCCAGCGGCTGCCCGAAGTTGCCGGGGGCGGGCATGGTGAGGTCCAGCCCGGCGTTCGCGGCCTGCACGGTGCTGCGGGCGCCGTCCCAGTCGGTCACCACGAACCCGTCGAATCCCCAGTCCTGCTTGGCCGTCTGGTTGAGGAGGGAGGAGTTCTCGTTGTCGTGCACTCCGTTGACCAGGCTGGTCGCCGCCATGATCGAGGCGGCCCCGCCGTCCTGCACAGCCTGCTTGAACACCGGGTAGTAGATCTCGTTGAGGGTGCGCTCGTCGACGATCGCGTTGCCGTTGTTGCGGTTCTGCTCGGTGTCGTTGGCCACCAGGTGCTTGAGGTCGGCCATCACGCCCTTGGACTGCACGCCCTTGACGTACTGGGTGACCATCGCCCCGGCCAGGTACGGGTCCTCACCGGCCATTTCGAAGACCCGGCCGCCGCGCGGGTCGCGCACCAGATTGGTGTCGGGCCCGAGGTTGACGCTGATCCCCTTCGTCCTCGCCTCGGCGCCCACCACCTGCCCGTACGCCTGCTCGGCCGCCGGGTCCCAGGTCGCCGCGGCGGCGACCGGCGCGGGCATCGCGGTGGTCCCGCCCATCACCACGCCCGCGCCGCCGTCGCTGAGGTTCAGCGCCGGGACGCACAGCCGCGGGATGGGCGCCACCACACCGGCGTAGCCGGGCAGTTGGCTGCCGTGGGTCATGGACAGCTTCTCGTCCGTCGTCATCCGCGCGAGCACCTCCGCGGCACGCTGCGCGGGCGACGCGCTCGAGCCGACCCACGGGCAGGCGGCGGAGGCGGCGGCGTCCGCGACCGGGCCTGCCGCGGCGGGGAACTGGCCCGCGGCCACGGTGAGCAGCGTGGCCGCGGCCAGCGCGCCGGCCGCCGCGCCCGCCCTGCGCCGCGATCGTCTCCGGGGGGATCCCCGGTCGGGCTCGGACTTCTCGACGGGATCGGACACGGGCGGGTCCCCTCTCTGGGCGAGCGACACACGCGGAGACACACGTGTGCATAGAACGATTCAACCGGGTCGCGCAGAACTTAGGACCCGTCAAGTCCAGGGTCAAGGGATCGGGAAACAATGTCGCCAACTTGCCAGATTGAAACGTTGTTGAAAGGGAATGGCCAAGGAATTCCCAGCACGACCCCTTGACCCTCCCCTTCTCCGGCCTTAAGTTCTGCGCCATCTCATTGAAACGTTCTATTACCGTCGGCCGGTGCACCTGACCACTGCGGGTCCGACGGTTCCGCGGGCAGGGAAAGGCAGCAATGGTGACGTCTCACCGAGGCCACCGCTGGTGTGCGGCAGTGGTCTTCCTCCTCCTGATGGTGTCCCTCCAACCGGCCCTGCCCGCGGCGGCGAGCACCGCCCCGGGGCCGGCGGGTCCGGATCTCGGCCGGGGCGACTGGATCGGCGTGGACGCGACCGACGCGAAGTGGTCGGACTACACCGTCGATGTCGACCTCACCGTGGTGAAGGAGGCGGCGAGCGTCTACTTCCGCGCCCGGTCGGGCGGTGCCGACTCGTACATGTGGCAGATCAACGTCACCGGTCCCGTCCCGATCCTGAAGAAGCACGTGTGGGCCGGCGGTGGCGTGTCCGCGGTGACCGAGACGCCCATCGGGGACGTCATCCGGCCCGACGCCCTCCACACCCCGCACCATCTGCGGATCGCGGCCGCCGGCGACACCGTCACCACGTCGGTCGACGGCGTCGTGGTCGACACCGCGCAGGAGAGCGCGTACCCGAGCGGCACCATCGGGTTCCGCGAGTCCCCGACCGAGGAGGCGACGTACCGGCACCTGGCGGTCACCTCACCGGACGGGGAGACGCTGTTCGAGGACCCGTTCACCGCGGGTGAGCCGAACGCGTTCAGCGCCGGGACCGTCGGCCCCGACGGCCTGGACCTCGCGGGCGCCGTCGCGATGCTGAAGCCACGCGACCAGACCCCCCGGCTGCGCGACGAGTTCACGCTTCCCAAGAAGGTCAGGAGTGCCCGGCTGTACGCCTCCGCGCTGGGCATCTACCAGATGAGCATCGACGGAAAGCGGGTCGGCGACGACCTGTTCGCCCCCGGCTGGACCAACTACCAACATCAGGTGCAGTACCAGGGCTACGACGTGACCGGTCTGCTCGCCCGCGGCGCGAACGCGATCGGCGCGCAACTTGCGCCGGGCTGGTACGCCGGCAACATCGGCTGGTTCGGCACCGGCCAGTACGGCACGGCGCCCGCGCTGTGGGCGCAGTTGCAGGTCACCTACGCCGACGGGTCGGTGCAGTCCTTCGGCACGGACGCCTCGTGGCGCGCGAGCACCGGCGGACCGGTGACCTCCGCGGACAACTACATGGGCGAGTCCTACGACGCCCGCAGGGAGCAGCCCGGCTGGAACGAGCCCGGCTTCACCGGCGCGGGGTGGTCCCCCGTCGCCGTCCAGCCCGGCCAGTCGGACAAGCTGGTGCGGCAGATCGGGCCGCCGGTGCGGGTGACCGGCACGGTCGCGCCGGTGGGCGTCTCCGAACCCGAGCCCGGGACGTTCGTCTTCGACCTCGGCCAGGACATCTCCGGCGTGGTGCGGCTGCGGGTGCGCGGTCCCGCCGGGACGACGGTCACCCTGCAGCACGCGCAGGCGGTCCGCCCCGACGGCACCCTGTACACGGACAACCTCGCGGCCGGTCCCGCCCCGTACCTGACCGCCGCCCAGAAGGACACCTTCACGCTGCGCGGCAGCGGAACGGAGACGTTCCAGCCGGACTTCACCTACCACGGCTTCCGCTACGTGTCGGTGACCGGCTATCCCGGAAAGCCCACCCCGGCGGATCTGACCGGGATCGTGGAGGGCACCGACGCGCCCGTCATCGGCAGCTTCTCCACGTCGAACGCCATGATCGACCGGCTCCAGTCGAACATCACCTGGAGCGAGCGGGACAACCTGTTCTCCGTCCCCACCGACACCAACGCCCGGTCCGAGCGCCTCGGCTGGACCGGTGACGCCGACTTCTTCGCCCCGACCGCGGCGTTCAACCGCGACCTCGACGGCTTCTACGCCAAGTGGGAGCGCGACCTGATCGACAGCCAGACCGCGCAGGGCGTCTTCGACAACGTCGCGCCGACCTGGCCGGCGGTGGCGAACGCCGGCTACGGCGGGGGCTGGGGCGACGCCGGCGTGGTGATCCCGTACACCGCCTGGCAGAGCTACGGCGACACCGCCATCGTCAGGAGCAGCTACGACGCCATGCGCAGGTACCTGTCCGCGATGGAGTCGATGAGCTCGGGGCTGATCCTGCCCGCGTCGTTCGCCCCGGCCGGGGACTGGATGAACGTGAACCAGCCCACCGCCTCCGACCTGATCGCGACCGCGTACTTCGCCTATGACGCCTCGCTCATGGCGCGGATGGCCGCGGCCATCGGACGCGACGACGACGCGGCCGGCTACCGCGACCTCTTCGCGCGGATCGCGTCGGCATGGAACGCCGCGTACGTGGCGGCCGACGGCTCCGTCGCCGGGAACAGCGAGACGGGCTACGTGCTCGCCCTGCACATCGGCCTGCTGCCCGAGAGCCTGCGCGCGCAGGCGGGCGACCGGCTGGCGGGGCTGGTCCGGGCCGCCGGCGACCACCTCGCCACCGGCTTCGTCGGCACCCAGTGGCTGCTGCCCGCCCTGTCCGCCACCGGGCACACCGACGTCGCCTACCGCCTGCTGGAGCAGACCACCTACCCGTCATGGGGCTACGAGATCGGGCACGGCGCGACCACGGTCTGGGAGCGCTGGGACGGCATCCTCCCCGGCGGCGGCTTCAACCCCAACGTGAACGGCAACTCCTTCAACCACGCCGTGGACGGCGCCGTCGGCACCTGGATGTACACCACGATCGCGGGCATCGTCCCCGACCCGGCGCATCCCGGCTACGCGCGCTTCTCCGTGCGGCCGGAGCCGGGCGGCGGGCTGACCCACGCCGAGGCGAGCCTGCGTTCACCGCACGGCACGATCAGCAGCGCGTGGCGCATCGCGGGGAAGGAGCTCTCCATGGACGTCGTGGTGCCGCACGGCACCACCGCGGTGATCCACGTGCCGACCCTCCCGCTCGCGCACGTCACCGCCACCGGGGACGCCCGCGCGGGCGTGCCCGAGGACGGCGCCACCGCGTTCACGGTAGGGCCCGGCCACTACACCTTCGAGACCCTCGCGGGCTGAGGAGGTCCGGCCGCAGCGGATCAGAGGGTGGCGGCGCGCAGCACGATCAGGGCGACGGAGGCCAGGGTGAGGACCGCCGCCGGAGGCGCGCCCCTGCGGTCGCCGACGCGCAGGTGGGAGGCGACCGCCCCGGCGAAGTAGAGCGTCAGGCCGATCGCGGCGGCGATGCCGGCGGGGCCCCACCAGAGCCCGGCGATCGCACCGGCCGCGCCCGCGGTCTGCGCGCCGATCAGGAAGGCCATCATGCTCTGCGGCACCCCGAGGGTGGACATCTGCTCGGTGATGTGCCGCGTCCGCAGGGACTTGGCTGCGGCCGACACCAGGAGAACCGCCGACATGACCACGGTGACGACGGCGAGGGAGACGAACACGGCGGATACCTCAATCATGCGAGATGCGAGTAGGGGGCGTGCGCACCTCGACGACGATAGGCAGCCGATAGGAACCTTCAGGTAACCTTCGGGGCATGAGCCTGCGCCCGGGAATCGTCTTCCTCGCCGACTGCCCCGCTCTCCTGGCCATGGAGATCATCGCCAGCAAGTGGTCCATGGTCACGCTCTTCGCGCTCACCGACGGCCCGTTGCGCCACGGCGAGCTGGTCGAGCTGAGCGGTGGCATCTCGCGCAAGGTACTGACCCAGACACTGCGCCGGCTCCAGGCCAACGGCCTGGTCGAGCGGCACGCGTACGCCGAGGCGCCGCCGCGCGTGGAGTACAGCCTGACCGCTCTCGGGCGCACCCTGGAGGAGCCGATCAGGATGCTCACCGCATGGGCGCGGGAGAACGGCGAGGCGGTCGTCACCTTCCGGGAGGCGGCCGGGACGGCCGGCACCGTCGAGGCGGACCAGGCAGCCCTGGCGGCCGGGTGAACGCGGTCAGCGGCGGCCGCCCGCGCATGCGGCCAGGCGTACGGCCGGCAGGTAGTGCGTGCTGCGGGGGTTGACGTCCGCGGGCAGCAGGAGGCCGCGGTCCGGCGGGGCGAGGACCTCGGCCAGTTCGTGGATCGGGTAGCCGAAGAGGTCGACGTCGCCGAACGCGACCGGCACGTCGGCGGCCCGGTTCGGGACCCGCTCGGTCCGCTCGACGTCCAGGTGTCCCAGGGTCCGCTCGGCGCACGCCGTGCAGGCATGGGCGGTGACCATGACGTCGTGGTGGGCGAAGAAGAAGGTCCAGTGCGCCCCGCACATCCACCCGGCGGCGCGGACGTCCGCGAGGGTCGACGCCGTCCACTGCGCCGCGCGCTCGGTCATGCCGAATCGCAGGACACCTGCGTTCGCCGGGAGGACGAGCCCGGTGCCGGGCACCACACGGAAGGTCACCCGCACAGTGTGCCGGGCGGCGCCGGCAGCGCACCACGTGCCGGGGGGACTGCCAACCCGCAGGTGTTTCGGGCGCGTTGACGGTGGCCTGATGTCACCCTGCGAAGCGCAGCGACGATGGAACGAGGCGGTAATCCACCGGAAACGGCATCTGGTGATCCTGGGCGCGCGGCTTCTCCCCCCAGCCGTGACCGTTAAGGAGACCACGTGTCAGTTGGCCCGGCAGATCTCACTGACGACCAGCTCAACGCCTACATCAGAGCCCGACTCGTCATTTCGGGGATCGATCTCGCGCTGTTCCCCACCGCTCCCGACCCGGTGACGGGTGCGCCCACCAGGACGCGGTGCTGTCCTCGATGCGGGGCTTCATCCGTACGAATCCGGCCGTGATCAACACCTGGCGCCCGGCCGTCCCGCAGGCGGCGCCCGGCACCGAGCCGATGCTGAGCCAGATGCTGTACCCGCCGCTGGAGTACCCCTCGATCACCGAGGCGTGGACCGGGAAGGCGGCCGGGGCATGAGCGCCCGCGACGTGAACCGCAGGGCGTTCCTCGCCGGTACCGCCACGGTGGCCGCCGGCGTCGGCACCAGCCTGGGCCTGCCGGCCCTGCTCGGGACGGAACCGCAGGCCCAGGCCACCACCGGGTACGCCCCGGGGTCCAAGGCCCAGCCGGTGAAGGTCCCCACGGTCGCCGTCCGCCAGGCGGCAGTCGACGACCCGACAGAGGCGACGATCGCCGAGGCCGTGACGCTGATCCGGCGCGGCAGGCTCACCTCGGTCGATCTCACCCACGCGCTGCTGGACCGGATCGGGACGTACGAGCCCGCCTACCTCGCCTTCAACGCCATCGACGCGGACGGGGCGACGGCCGCGGCGCGGGCCCAGGACCGCAGGCGCAGCGGCCCGCTCGGCGGGATCCCGCTGTGCATCAAGGACAACTACTACACGGCCGGGCTGCCGACCACGGCGAACTCGTTCATCTTCGAGAAGTTCGTGCCGCCGTACGACGCCACGTCCGTGGCCAGGCTGAAGGCGGCCGGCGGGATCGTGCTCGGGAAGGGCCAGATGGGTCCGCTGGCCACGACCCGGGCCACGACCCCCAACGGCACG
Organism: Streptomyces sp. NPDC020917; assembly: GCF_044333795.1. Taxonomy (NCBI): domain Bacteria; kingdom Bacillati; phylum Actinomycetota; class Actinomycetes; order Kitasatosporales; family Streptomycetaceae; genus Streptomyces; species Streptomyces sp. NPDC020917. The sequence continues at coordinate 66,357 of NZ_JBIRRR010000003.1, forward strand.
GTCACCACGGTGAACGCGTGGACGCCGACCGATCTGAGCGTGGACCCGGGCGGCTCCTCGACCGGGCCCGGTTGCGCGGTCGCCGGCCGCATGGCGACCTCGTCGATCGGGACGCAGACCGGCGGCAGCATCGTCCTGCCCTCCAACGCCCAGAACCTGACGGGCCTCAAGCCGACCATGGGACGCACGTCGATCTACGGCGTCATCCCGCTCTCGTACACCCGGGACCACAGCGGGCCGCTGGCGCGGAACGCCCTCGACGCGGCCGTCATGCTCGCCGTGATGGCCGGCCCGGACCCGAACGACGTGCGCACGCTGGGTCTGCCGGAGCCGGCCGACTACATCACCTCGGCGCTGCCGGTGTACCGGGGCGGCAAGGTGGTCATGCGGCGGAAGGTGCGGATCGGGGTGCCGCCTGACTACCTCGCCGCCTCGGTCCCGGCGGATGTGCGGACGCTGCGCAGGTCCTTCCTCGACGCCATGGCGAACATCCCCGGCGCCACGGTCGTCGACGTCACCTACCCCGACGACTGGGATCTGCTGACGGGCGTCTTCAACAACGTCCGGCTGAGCGAACGCACGGAGGAGATGCTGCCGTTCCTGCAGCAGGACCCCAAGCTGCTCGGCGTCTCCTCGCTCTCCTGGCTGCAGGGGCTGTTCCTGTCCGGGGACGAGTGGGTGACCGGGCAGCGGGCGAAGACCCGGCTGGTGCGGGAGGTGCTCGACGGCGTGTTCGGCCAGTGCGACGTGGTCCTGCAGACCGGGCCCACCCAGTTCGACCAGATCGGACTGCCCGAACTCGCGCTGCCCATCGGCTTCCACGCGGTGGGCGCCAACCCGATGGTGCCCGTCGGCACCATCATCGGCGGCCGGCCGTACGAGGAGGACCTGCTGCTGGAGGTGGCCGCCGCGTACCAGGCCGTCACCGACTGGCACGACCGGCGGCCGGCCGACCCGCCGGCCGCAGCCGCCCACTCGGCCGCGGTGAGCCCGCAGTCCCGCGCCACCGCCGCCGGCCGGGCCACCCCCGAGCAGCGCGCCTCGCTCTCCCGGCTCACCGCCGCAGAGGTCGCGGCCCGGACCGCCTGACCAGCCGCGGGTGCCGATGCGCCGCCGCCTGCCCGGGCGGACGGCGCGCCGGCATCCGCGCCGGCGGCACCCCGCACGCCCGCGTGCCCGTCAGGCCGCGCGGCGTACCGCCAGCAGCGCCACGTCGTCGCTGCGCGTCGCCTCACCCTCGTGCGTGGCGAGGAGTTCCACCAGCCCGCCGAGGTCGACCACGTCGCCGCCGTCCGGGGAGGTGCCACGCATCCACCGCTGGATGCTGTCCTCCATGTCCCGCAGCGACCGGTCGATGTCGACGCCGCGGCGCTCGACGAGTCCGTCGGTGAAGAGCAGGAGGACGTCCTCGGAGTCGAGCCGCGCGATCGTGCTGGGGTAGGCGGCCTCCGGATCGACCCCGAGCGGCGGGCCGCCCGCGAGGTGGATCTCGGTGACGCCCTCCGGGTGCACCCGCAGGGGGTGCGGGTGCCCGGCGCGGGCGCCTTCGAGGGTGCCGTCGGTGGGGTCGAGCAGCAGGTACGCGCAGGTGGCGAACCGGTCCGTCTCCAGGTCGCACAGGACCCGGTTGACCCGGGACAGGACCGTCCCTGGCTCCACCCCGTCCTCGGCCAGCGTCCGCAGGGCGACCCGCAGCTGGCCCATGACGGCGGAGGCGTGCGCGTCGTGGCCCTGGACGTCGCCGATGATCAGCGCCACTGTGCGGTCGCTGAGCGGCACCACGTCGTACCAGTCCCCGCCGACCTGCATCCCCCGCGTCCCCGGCAGGTAGCCCGAGTACGTCTCCAGCATCGGCAGCTTCGGCAGGTGCCGCGGCAGCATGGCCTGCTGCAGGTCGCTGGCGCGCTCGTGCTCGGTGTCGAACAGCTGCGCCCGCTCGAGGCTCTGGGTGACCACCGCGGCGACCCCGGTGTAGAAGGTCCGCTCCCCCGCGTCGTAGCGGCGCGGTTGGGCGAAGGAGAGCAGGCACGCGCCGGTGCTGTGCTCCGCCGTGCCCAGCGGCAGCACCACCCACGACCGCGCGGGCACGTCCTGTGCGGTGGCCAGGCCGGGCACCTCCGGCCGCGTGCGACGGCTGATGTCCTCGATGAACAGCGGCGTCCCGTGGTGGGCGGCCCGCAGCATGGCCGCTCGCGCCGGGGCGCGCAGGTGCTCCAGGCCGGACACGATCCTGGTCTCCCCCACCACGCGCATCCGGCCGTTCTCCAGGATGCTGAGGACCACGTTGTCCGCGCCGACCGCCGGCCGGACGAGGTGGGTCATGATCCGGGCCACGTCGCGGACGGTGACCGCCTTGGCCATGGCCCGGGTCAACGTGAACAGGAACGAGTCGCGTGAGGCGTCCGCCGCGTCGTCGCGCTCCGGCGCCGGCTCCGGCCGCTCTCCGACGTTCACCAGCCCCACCACCTGGACCGGCTCGCCGCTGGCGTCCAGGGACACCCGGCCGCGTTCGGTCACCTGGTGCACGCAGCCGTCGGCGTGGACGACGCGGTAGTCGAGCCGGTAGACGGGGGACGACGCGCCGCCCGCCGCGCTCTCCGCGACGTCGGCGATGGCGGCCTGGAGAACCGGCACGTCGTCGGGGTGCAGGACGTCGAAGAACCGCTCCCCGCGGCCGTCGAACTCCGCCGGGTCCACGCCGTAGATCGCGCAGGCGCGGTCGTCCCAGTAGACGTGGTCGACGGAGAAGTCCCACGCGAAGACGCCTGACTGCGCGGCGTCCACGGCCGTGGCCAGCGGGCCGGTCTCCGCGGCGAAGAGCAGTGCGAGCGCGCAGGCCCGCACCACCAGCTCCTGGGCGGCCTCCGATTCCGACCGGTCCCCGCCGTCCGGTGCGACCTCGCCGTCGGGTGCGACCTCGCCGTCCGGTGCGTCGAGGGCCAGGGCGCCCAGCCGGCGGCCCTCCTCGGACAGCGGCAGCACCAGCGTGCTGCCCGCCGGGCCGTGCACCCAGCGCCGCTCCCCGGTGCGCACGGCTTCGGCGGCGGTCACGTCGACGAGGGTGTCCAGCAGGCCGGGTCCGGCGGGGAACGACGTCAGGCGCGCTCCCTGCACGGCGTAGAGCCCGGCGACCTTGGCGGGGAGCGCCGCCGCGGCCGCGCCGGTGACGACCTCCAGGACGCCCTGCGGATCACGGCACCGCAGCACGTCCAGCACCAGACGCGCCAAGCCGGCGCCTTGACCTGCGCCCATCCGACACCCCCTGCCTGGGAACGCGGTCGTGTGCCGTACCGACATCATCGGGTCCCGGGCCGCGATCCGCATCTTCGCGACGGCGGGCTGCCGCCGGGACCCTCCTCGGCGGCAGCCCGTCAGGTCACGCGGTGGCGATCCGGCCTGCGTAGCGGTGCGTCCAGGTGCTGTCGGTGTCGACGGTGAGCACGACGTCGTAGTAGCCCTGCTGGGTCGGCCACATCACGACGCTCGTGCCGCCGCCGCGCACCGTGACGCTCCGGGTGCCGCCCCGGTAGTCGTTGGCGGTGAGCGTGTAACGCACCGGCTCGGTGCCGTCGTTGCGCAACTTGAGCTTGACCTGGGCCTCCTCCTGGGCGCCCTCGCCCTTGAGCAGGGTGGCCTCCACGTGCGGGAGGGCGCCGTCCGGCTCTTCGCCGGCCGCCGCGAGCCGGCCCGCGAAGGAGCGCACGAAGCCGTCGTTGCAGTAGATCGAGAAGGCGTAACTGCCGCCGGTGGCGGCGGTGTCCCAGGTGTACGAGCCCGGCGTGCCCGCGGTGACGGTGAACGGCGTGCTGGAGAAGGCCTGGTACTTGTCGGGGAAGACCTGGAAGCACACGGCCTTGCCCTTCGGGCCGCCGGTGAGCGACATCGTGGCGGTGACCTTGCCCGACGCGCGGTCCTCGGAGAGCGTCGCGTGCGGATGGAAGCCCAGCGGCCGCGGCTTCATGTGGTCGGCGGTGATCGACACCGGCTGCTCGGCCAGCGGGTCGGGGAACGCCGCCGGCCCCGGCTGCGGGTGGGCGAAGTCCAGCGCGCTGGTCAGGTCGCCCGCGATCGAGCGGCGCCAGTCGCTGATGTTGGGGCAGCGGAACGGCTTGCCGAGCCGCTGCGCCCAGGTCTCCAGGAACGTGATGGTCGAGGTGTGGTCGAAGACCTCCGAGGCGACGTACCCACCGCGGCTCCACGGCGAGACCAGCAGCATCGGCACCCGCGGGCCCAGGCCGAGCGGGTAGGAGCCCGCGTACTCGCGCGCGGTGCCCGGCTCGGGCCACGGCGGCAGCACGTGGTCGAACTTCCCGTCGTTCTCGTCGTAGTTGAGGATGAACAGGGTGTGGTTCCAGATGTCGGGGTTGCTCTGCAGGCTGTCGAGCACCTTCTTCACGTAGCGCTCGCCGTGCAGGGTGTCGGCGCCCGGGTGTTCGGACCAGCCGTACGGCGCGACGATCCAGGAGACCGCCGGCAGCGGGTGCTCGGCGCCCGGCTGGCAGGCGTCGTGGAAGTCCTTCAGGACGGCGTCGAGGTTGGCGTCGGAGTCGTCGTTCGGCGCGGTCTTCCCGGCGTAGTACGTCGCGTTGCCGCGCCAGATGAGCCCGGTGCCGGGCTGCAGCTTCGGGTCGTCGGCGCTCAGCCCCTCCGGGTCGAAGCCCTTGAAGTACTTCAGCTCGTTGTCGCCGTAGTCGCCGACCCACGCGCTGAGGTAACCCTGGCGCCCGTTGCCGCTGTTGTCGGAGTAGAGCCGCCAGTCGATGCCCACCTGCTGGAGCTGCTCGGCCACCGTGGTCCAGGGACGGGAGTAGTTGGACTCGTCGGTGTTGCCCGTCTCGCTGTTGGCGGTACCGCTCCACAGGTACTTCCGGTTGGGGTCGGTCGGCCCGAACTCGGAGCAGAAGTTCTGGTCGGCGATCGTGTACTGGGCGGCGACGGAGTGGTAGAAGCCCATGTAGGCGTCGCTGTGGTAATTCATGCAGCGGGTGCCGTTGTGCTGCACCCACAGGTCCCACTTGCGGTGATTGGCGTCGCCCCAGGCCCCGTGGTCGTCGCCCCAGGGCCCGTCGTCGACCTGGGGCGTGACGATGTTCCCGCTGCGGTCCTTCTGCTGGAAGACGGTGGTGCCGTCCTGGAACCGCAGGGCCTGCTTGTCGTCGAAGCCGCGTATGCCGGGGAACGTGCCGAAGTAGTGGTCGACGGAGCGGTTCTCCTGCATGAGGATCACGACGTGCTTCAGGTCGGACATGTCGCCCCGGAAGCCCTGCGGCAGGACGTACTGCGCGGGCGTGGCGGCGTATCCGCGGCCCGCCCCGGCGATCCCGCCGAGCGCCACCGCACCGGCCGCCACCCCCGTGCCCTGCAGGAAGCGACGGCGGGTGGTCCCGGTCGTCGTGTCACTGTCACCGCCGGGCCCGGACTCGCCCCGCGAAGCGATCGGATCAGTGCTCATGGAAGGCCCTCTCGTTGGTACGTGAACTCCGCTGGAGTTGTACATACAACTTGGGCGACACCAACATCGCGGAAACACCGGCCGAGCGTCTGCCGACAGCACGGGAAGGGGCAGGTGCCGCCGGCCGGGTCGCCACGAGGGACGGACTCTCCGCGCAGTGGCAGCCCGCTCCTTGGCCAAGGACGGTCCAGCCTCAAGCTGCGCGGGCGACGCTGAACGGACCGGCGCCTGGCGCACCCGCGGTGGACGAGGACTGACCGCTCGCGGAAGGGGAGAGAGCGGCCTGGGAATTCTCGGCAGACCGATGAGTCTGTGCGGGTAGGTGCGTCTACCCCCATGACCGCCCGATGACGGGCGAGACAGACAAGGAGATCAGAGATGGGTACCGAGCAGGCAGCTGCGGCTAACGGCTTCTCCTACACGCTGACGCGCACACTCAACGCCCCGGCGACAGCCGTCTGGCAGGCGTGGACGACCCCTGGGCAGTACGCCCAGTGGGCGGGCGCCGTCGACGGCTCCGTCGAGATGGACGTACGGCCGGGCGGGCCGTGGAAGGCGACGATGGTCACCCCGGACGGCAGCCAGTTCCCGCTGACCGGGTCCTACCTCACGGTCGACGAGAACCGCTGTCTGGTCGTCGGCATGGACGCCCCGGGCAGGCCCGAGCCGACCGCCATGACCCTGGAGCTCACCGAGGAGAACGGCCCGCGGACCACCATCGTCCTCCGCCAGACCTGCGACACCGCGGAGGAACGGGACATGTCCGAGCAGGGCAGCACCATGCTCCTCGACAGCCTGACCACCTTCCTCACCCCGCGGACCGCGAGCTGACCCCGCCGGCCCCTCGGCGTGCAGCGGGGGCGGCAACGCGCCTCCCCCGCGCGCCTCGTTGTGAGGCCGGCCTAGCCAGCCGGTCAGGGGTTCGGTAGGACTTCCCGGATGAGTGATCATCGAAGCTTTCCGCGCTCTGTCCTAGCACGTCCTCCGCCGTGATCGCCGCCTGCGCGGTGGCGGTTACGGTCAAAGTGCTGACCCTTGGCGCCATTTCGGTCGAACCGCCGCGCGTGCTGGACCAGACAGCGCTGGAGAAGCAGGTGGCGGGTGAGGTCGGCGGCCTGAAGAACACCCCCGGCGCCAGGGTGGTCTGCCCTCTTTCGGTCGTGGTGAAGGAGGGCGCCGCGTTCGACTGCCGCGTCTGGGGAGGCAACAACCCGAAGACCGTGCATGTCACGATCACCAGCGATCAAGGCGCTCTCTCGATGGAGTCCGGCGATTAGGAGCGGGTCGGCCCCCGTTCCGCCAACTCCCAGTCACCGTCCCGGACATGGACGTTCCCGTCACGGCCCGCCGGCAGGACGTGCTGCCAGTCGGCGGGCGGCGGGGTGGCGGTTTTTTTGCGGGGAGCTTCGCTACAGGAGGCCGGCCTGGTGTTCGTCGCCCCTGAGCTGGGACTTGAGCACGACCGCACCCGGAAGCGTGTTCAGCACGTACTTCGCGCAGTAGCTGTCGGGCGCCTTGGGGGACGCGCTCGCGCAGGCGAACTGATCGTAGGCCGCCGCGGCCCCGGTCATGTCCTCGGCCTGGCGCCTCGCCTGGATGTATCTGCCTGTGGTCCCGGTGATCTGGATGTCGTCGAGAACGCCGCGGGCCGCCTTGTCGGCGGCGGCGACCGCCCGGGCGCACGCCTGGGTGTGGATGCTGCGGCACGCCTTCACGCCGTCACCGCTGAGGGTGTCGAGCCGGGGACCCCACTTCTTGGACAGCAGCTGCGAGGACGTCGTGACGACGGTGACGGGCATGCTCGTCACCGGCGCCGGCCGCGGGACCGTGTCGGCGGCGGCCGCCGTCGTGGCCGACGGCGGCGGAGCCTTGGCGGTCGCGCTGCCGCCCCCGGACTGGCAGCCCGCCACCGCGAGCACGAGAAGCGTGGCGGTCGTCAGCGCCTGGGCGAGACGTCTGGTGGTCATGGGGTCCCCTCCCTGATGAGAGCGACACCTTAGTGATCACCCGGTGGCGGAGCAAAGTCCCAGGTCAACTCGGCCGGACCCGGCCGCGGGTGGGGGCGCCGCGGCCGGGCCGGGCGTCAGACCACGGTCAGAGCGAAGACGTGCAGCGCCGCACCCGGCGGTGTGGTCGTCGGCAGCACCACCGCGCTGAGCGTCCTCGTGGAGTCCAGCGGGATCGCGGTGCTCCACAGCGAGACGTCGCGGGTCACGCTCCTGGCGCCCACGTTGTAGGAGTGCAGCCCGGCGGCGACGTGGTCGCCGCCGGTCGGCGAGGTGGTGAACCAGTCGTCGAGCGCCAGGGTGAACGGAGTGTGGGTGCCGTCGGTGTAGTAGAGCGTCCCGGTGCCGCTCTGCTTGCCGTAGGTCGCCGCGCCCAGGACGGCCAGGGCCGTTCCCGAGCCGGAGACGGCGATGGCCTGGCCGGTCGCGGCGACGTTGTCGGGCCGGCCGGCGGCGACGTCCGGCCAGGTGAACTGGCCGTCGGGGGTGCGCACCAGGCCGCCCGGGACGATGCCCGCGGCGGCGAGGGCCTGCGCGGAGTAGCACGAGCCGCTCTGCGTGAAGTCGGAGGCCGTCGTCCCGCCGTCGGCGGTGACACCGATGCTGTTGAACGACGCCTCCAGCGGGGCGAGCGTCACGACCTTGAGCAGCCTCGGCTGCGCCTCGGTGTCGGCGTCGAAGACCGCGTGGACCTCGCCCGTCGCGCCGTTCGCCACCGCGGTGCCGGTGAGCCTCACCGTGGTCGACCAGGTGCCGCCCGCGGTGAGGGTGAACGGGATCGAGGTGCGGTCGGCCCTGGTTCCGGGAGGCGGCGTGATCTGCAGCGTGCCGCGCGCGTTCCGGCCGAGCACTTCGCGGACGGTGATCCGGACCTGCTTGTCCACGGCGCCGTCCGGGGCCGTGAGGACAGCGTCGATCTCGTCGATCCGCCCCGGGGAGAACATCACCCGCCAGCCGAGCTTGGGTTCGCGCCAGTAGGTCTGAAGTCCCTTGGTGTGGAAGCCCGGCATGGGTCTGGCCGGGTTGCTGTCACTGCCCGGGCTGAGCATGAACTCGCTGGACGTCCAGTACATCGTGCCCGCGACGCCGGGCCGGCCGGCGAGCAGCCGGTGGTACTCGTCGATCATGAGCCCCTGGTAGTAGTACGTGCCCTTGCCGTAGCCGGTCGCGGTCGCCACCGCATCGGCGCCGTACTCGGAGAGCATGACCGGTTTGCCGCCGGCCGCCTGCTGGATCGTCACCATGCTGTAGGTACCGGCGCCGGGGTCGGTGAGGTCGGCGAAGGTGCCGGTGTACCAGCCGTCGTAGATGTTCGTGCAGGCGAAGTCGTCATAGGCGAATGCCCTGTCGGTGGACCCCCAGCCGGTCATGTGGGTGTACAGGCGGGTCGGGTCCAGGCCCTTGCCGTGGGCGGTGAGCTGCCGGACGTAGTCGGCGCCCTGCGCGGATTCGGTGCCGTTCTCGTTGCCGACGGAGTAGGCGATGAGTGCGGGGTGGCCGCGGTCGCGCCGGATCATCCTGGCCAGCCGGTCCTTGGCGAACCCGACGACCTTCGGGCTCGTCAGGGTGGTCGCGTTGTAGACCTGGGTGACGTTGACCTCCTCGATCACCAGCAGGCCCAGCTCGTCCGCCGCGGCGAGTTCGGCCGGCGTGGTCGGGTAGTGGGCGGGCCGGAAGATCCGGAAGCCCTTGTCGCGCAACTGCTCCAGTTCACGGTGGGCCAGCCCGTCCGGCTGGCACCTGCCCAGGCCCGGGTAGTCGGTGTGCCGGTTGAATCCGCGCAGTTGGGGCAGCGCCTCGCCGTTGAGGCGGATCTGGTCGCCGACGACGGCGACGTCCCGGAACCCGGCCCGTACGGTGACCGGGGGCTGCCCCGCCGGGCTCACCCGGACCTGGTAGAGCCGCGGCGTCTCCAGCTCCCACCGCTGGACCGAGGGCACCGTGAAACTCACCGGGGGCGCGTCGACCACCCCGGAGCCCGCGGGCAGGGTGAAGGCCACGTGCTGTCCCGGCAGCGGGCTGCCGGAGGGGTCGAAGAGCGCGACCGCGGCTCTGATCTCCTGTGCCGCGCCGGTGGTGTTGACACCGGACGCGTGCAGCGTGAGGGTCCCGTCCGCCGCTCCGGTGGCGGTGACGCCGGTGAGTCCCGCCGCGGGCACGGTGTCCAGGTGGACGCCGGCGAAGAGGCCGCCCCAGTTCCAGTACAGGCTCCAGTTGAGCTGGAACAGCGAGCTGGTCCGGTTGTCGGTGACGACGGCGATCAGGTTGTCGCCGTCGACGAGGTGCTCGGTCGCGTCGAACGTCTCCGGCAGGTAGCCGCCCTGCGCCGTGCCGGCCAGAGCCCCGTTGACGTAGACCTGGCAGGCGAAGAAGCAGGATTCGAGGGTGAGCAGGACCCGCTTGCCGGGTTCGGGGGCGGTGAGCGTGACGATCCTGCGGTAGACGCCGAGCGTCCCCTTGTCGTCGTTCCACCGGTCGCGCACCGCACCGAAGGCACCCGGCACCAGGACCTTGGTCATCGGGGTCTCGTCGAAGCCGGGCTGGGACGCCGGGGGCACGTCCCCGGTCAGCGCGCCGGACGGCAGATCCGCGGTGGTGGCGAACAGCCAGCCGCCGTCGAGGACGGTCCGGCCGGCCGGCTGCACCGGGTGGCGGACGGTCGTCACCCGGACCGACTGGGTGGCCCGCCCTGCCGGGGTGTCCGCCTCGACGGTCAGCGTGTGCTCCCCCGGGTCGAACCAGCCCCCGTCGGTGGCGGTCCGCCAGATCGGCGGCAGCCCGATGTCCTGGCTGTACAGGTCGGTCAGTTCACTGAAGGCGACGTCGTCCATGCTGAACCGCACGGCAGTGGTCCCGGCGGGGGCGGTCACCTCGATGTCGGTCAGGCCGGTGAGCACGTGGTCCGTCGGCGAGGTGAAGCTCACCGTGCCACCGGTGTCCGCCGGCGCGGGCGCGGCCGCTCCGGTGGCCGAACGCGCCTGCGCGGTCTCCGGGAACGTGAAGGCGAGCACGGTCCCGCCGACCGCGCCGGCCGCGCCCGCCAGCAGGCCCCGCCGGGACATCCCCGGCTCGGGGGCCCGGGAGGCCGGCCGCGGTAACTGCTCGGATCCGCTCATGGCTGGTTCCTCTTCTCTCGTGGTGCCATCGGAGGACTCCTCGGTCACGGGAGCCAGGCGGTGGGCGACGCGGGTTCTGGGACCGCGGCTGGACGCTTGCCACGTGCGTGATGGGCGGCGGATGGAGCAACGTGAGCGTTTGATGGACGAAACACCGCCAGATCGAACGACATCAATCACATTCTCGCAGGCGCCCTGAGCGTAGATAGGCGCCTCGATCGCGTCAAGGCTTCGCGTCAGTAACGTGCGCACCATGGGAAACCGCCGGAAGAAGGCGCGCCCACGGGCACGTTGACGGCCTGTCACCGGTCGGGTGGCGGCGATGCGCCCACGACGGGGGCCGGGGCCGAACCGGTCCTCAGCGGGTGCAGGCCATGACGGGCGGGATCCGGCGGGAGGCGTTTCCTGAATTCACCACAATCACACACGGCCATTGCTCGAAGTGTTGACATCACCCACAGAAGCGCGCACTATCTCACAGTCCAATGCGCCAATCTGCGCGATCAATGTCCCTTCATGCACTATTGCGCACCGCACGTCATGACTGCGCACGCGAACGGCCCCGCACCGCGACGATGGACCAACTGCACCCGTGTCGCTCCGGCGAGCCGGCTGAGCGACCGTCCGGACCAGCACCACCCGCTCGAAACCGCTCCCGGCATCCCCGTGCCGGCGCGCGCGCATGCCGTCCCCGCCTGGAGGAACGACCGCAGGGTAGCGCTGCCTTGAGACTTCGGAGTGGAAAGGGAAGTGCCATGACAGGCGTACAACGGCGGGCTTTCATCGCCGCGGCGGGCGGGACGGCCGTGGCAGGTCTGCTGCCGGCAGGGAGCGCGGAAGCCCTTGCCCCTCCCCGGACCGACGACGCGCCCGGGTCGGCCGCGGGCACCTACGCGACGACGGACTCGCCCCGTGTCACCTGGTCGCTGAACCAGGGATGGCGCGCGGTGCTGGGCGACCCGGCCAACGCCCAGCAGCCGTCCTTCGACGACACGGCCTGGGAGCCCGTCGACGTGCCGCACCCGCTGAGGTTGCAGCCGGTGGACGTGGGACCGGACAACCTGCAGACCATCGCGTGGCTGCGGCGCCGCGTGACGGTGCCGAACAGCGCTCGCGGACAGCGCCTGCTGCTGCGCTTCGAGGGCGCGATGCAGGTCGCCGAGGTGTACCTCGACGGCACGAGGCTCGGCGTGCACTACGGCGGCTTCACCCCGTTCGGCTGGGACGTGACCGGCTATCTCCAGCCCGGGCGCGAGTCGGTGCTCGCCGTGCGCCTGGACAACACCGACCAGCCGACAGTGCCGCCGGGCAAGCCCCAGTCGGGCCTGGACTTCTCCTATCACGGCGGTCTGTACCGCGACGTGTGGCTGACCGCGGCCCACCCCGTGCACATCACCGAGCCGATCATCGAGGGCCGCGTCGCGGGCGGCGGGGTGTTCGTGACCACGCCCGACGCCGGGCCGCGTGCGGCGACGGTCAACGTGGCCACCGACGTGGTCAACAGCAACGCCGCCGCGGCGAGGGTGGTCGTCTCCACCGTGATCACCGACGCGGACGGCAGGACCGTGGCCACCGCCGAGTCCGAGCAGTCGACCGTGGCCGCCGGGGCGACGGTGGCCTTCCCGCAGACGCTCACCGTGCACACGCCCCACCTGTGGTCGCCCGACACCCCGTACCTGTACACGGCGCGCGTGGAGGTCCGGGTGGCGGGCGCGCCGGTGGACCGGGTCAGCAACCGGTTCGGCATCAGGACGCTGTCGTGGACATACGACTCCGGCTTCAGCCTCAACGGCACCAAGCTGCTCCTGAACGGGACCAACCGCGGGCACCAGGAGTACCCCTACGTCGGGTTCGCGGCACCGGCTTCGCAGCAGCGCCGCGACGCCCTGCTGATCCGCGAGAGCGGCGCGAACTTCGTCCGCTCGGCGCACTACCCGCCCCACCCGGCGTTCCTCGACGCCTGCGACGAGGTCGGCCTGATGGTCCTGAACTGCGTGCCGGGCTGGCAGTACTGGAACAACGACCCGCTGTTCGCCGAGCGTTCGCACGACGACCTGCGCACCATGATCCGCCGCGACCGCAACCACCCCAGCGTCATCCTGTGGGAAGCCACCCTCAACGAAACGTACAGCGGCAAATCCCCCTTCGAAGCCGACCAGCAGCGGATCGCGCAGGAGGAGTACCACGGGGACCAGATGTGCACCTACGGCGGCAACGGCACCTTCGACGCGAAGATCTTCACCGTCCAGAACGCCTACTGGGTCCGCCCCTCGCCCGGCGACCCGATCACCGAATCCCCCGGCGCCGCCCTCCTCTACCGGGAGTACGGCGACTACGAGTTCGGCGGGGACGGCGACAACTCCTCCCGCACCACCCGGGCCGACGGCCCGCAGGCGATGCTGGCCACGGTGCGCAACAAGCAGTCCGAGTTCAGTGAGTTCCAGGAGCCCGGCTACTTCGGATCGGGGGTCCTGGCGGGCCTGGCCACCTGGTCGGCGACCGACTACACCCGCGGTTCGCGGGCGAAGACCTGCTACTCCGGCTTGATGGACCTCTTCCGCGTCCCGAAGTTCGTGTACTACTTCTACCAGTCCCAGCGGGACCCGCATGTCCACCAGGCCGGCGTCGACTCCGGCCCGATGCTGTACGTGGCGAACTACTGGGACCAGGGCTTCACGGACCTCACCATCCCCAACACGGCCGTGGGCACCGGGCGGAACCAGTGGCAGTACGACGGCGACTGGCAGGGGACGTCCGGCGACAACTCCTACAGCAACACCACCGGCGACACCGCGGTCCTCACTTTCACCGGCACCGGCGTCACGCTCTACGGCGACCTGGACCGCGTCCACGGCATCGGCGCCGTCACGCTGGACTCCGGAGCACCGCAGAACGTGGACTTCTACGCCGCCGGCAGGCAGGAGCAGGTCGCCGTCTGGAAGGCCACCGACCTCACCGACGGACCGCACACCCTCACCGTCACGGTCACCGGCACCAAGAACGCGGCATCCTCGGACACCTACGTCGCCCTCACCAAAGCAGTCGTCTCCGGCAGCCCCAACACGGTCGTCGTCCTCTCCAACTGCGACGAGGTCGAACTGCGCCGCAACGGCGAGGTCATCGCCCGCCAGGCACCCGACAGCGGTGGAATCAACGCCCACGTGCCGCACCCGCCGTTCACCTTCACCGTGGACTTCGAGCCCGGCGAGCTGGCGGCCACGGGATACCTCGACGGCCGGCCCGCCGCTTCCGGGACGGTGCGGACACCGCGGTCAGCCGCCCGGATCGAGGTCACGGTCGACCTGCCGGACGGCCGCCTGGTGGCGGACGGCACCGACTTCGCCGTCGTACGCGCCCTGGTCACCGACGCCAACGGCACCATCGTGCGCGGCAACGACGTTCCGGTGACCTTCCACGTGAACGGGGCGGGCCGGCTGATCGGCGACGCCGGCATCGGCGCCAACCCCGTCACCGCGACCGCGGGCATCGCGACCGCGCTCGTGCGCGCCGACCGGCGGCCCGGCCGGATCACCGTCACCGCCTCCGCCCCCGGACTGGCCACAGGGACCGCCGGCTTCACCACGGCGCCCGATCCGGCACCGAGGATCTGACCCGCAGGACCGTCGAGTTGCCCTGCCGTGGCCCGCGCCACGGCAGGGCAGGCGCGGGGCCCGAGGAACCACCATCGAGAGGAAGCCATGGCACCTGTCACCCGAACACGCAGACCAGGAACGCCACCAGCACCCTGGCCTCGGTGATCACCCAGGCCGGCCTCGACCCGTCCGTGCAGCACACCCTGACGGCACGGCCTGGGTCGCGCTCGTCCCTCGGGTGCCCAGACCTGGAGCAACAAGTCGGCTGTCCGGCTGGGCTTCGAGTCGTCCCGGCAGATCCTCCAGGGGACGGCGTCCCGCAGCATGATGCAGAGAGACGGAACCTGACGGTCAAGGCGGCCTCGCCCGCTCAAGAACGGCGATGTTCCCGGGCCCGGACGACCGCGCCCCCGGGGACAACGGGGACCGGCACGCCGTCAGGGTGGCGTGCCGGTCCCGGGTCCTCGCTCAGGACGTGGCGTGGAAGAGGCTGATCCGGTCCAGGTGCACCTCCGCGCGGCTGTGGAGGATGCGCAGGCGCAGGTTGCCGGTGGTGACGGGGTGGTCGAGGGCGATGATGCGCTGGTAGCCGACGGCGCCCACGGTGGCCACCTGGCTCCAGCTGCCGTCGGTGCCCTGTGCCTCGACGACCGCGCTCTCCAGCTGCTGGCCGAAATGGATGTCCTCGGCCAGGGCGATCCGGTCCACGGTGGTCGCGGCCGGAAGGGTCAGCTGCACGGTTCCCGCGTTCGGGCCGGGGGCCACCCAGTCGGTGCCGGCCTTGCCGTCGACCACCGCGGCGGCGTTCCCGCCGTCACCGGTCGCCCTGGCCTTCAGCGCCAGGTCGGACGGCATGTCGGCGTCGATCCTGGCCCGCCACTCGGTGAGCCTGGCGACGTCGGCGGGGGCGATCAGCCCGTCCTGGTCGGGCGGGATGTTGAGCAGCAGATCGGCATTGCGGCCGACCGACTTGTAGTAGATGTCGGTGAGTTGCTGGACCGACTTGGGCTGCTGGTTCTCGTGGTAGAACCAGCCGTCGTGAATGGAGACGTCGCACTCGGCCGGCCACCAGGACAGCGCGCTCGCCCCGGAGTCCCGGCCTGCCAGGAGCGCCGAACGGCTGCCCTGGTCCTGCGCGGAATAGCTCAGCGCGTAGTCGCGGGAGCCGGATGCGGTGGTCACGGTGGGCAGCACGCTCCACTCGTCGGGCCGGGCGACGCCGCTCTCGTTGCCCACCCAGCGCACGTCGGGGCCGGTCACGGCGATCACGGCCTGTGGGGCGAGCGCCCTGATCAGCTGGTACCAGCTGGGGAAGTCGTAGTTCTCGACCTTGCCGGCCGGGATCCGGCCCTGGGCGCCGTCGAACCAGACCTCGTCGATCGGGCCGTACTGGGTGAGCACCTCGTAGAGTTGGTTGAGCATGTAGGCGCCGTAGTCGTCGGCGGTCAGCGTGAAGCCGGGGATCTTCCTGCCGGCCCGGTCGTCGCCGGGGACCAGGGTCGGGATGGTCCGCGGGGTGTGGGCGCTGCCGTTGGCGTAGACGCCGTCGAAGTACTGGTTCTCGTCGGCCGGGGAGATGTAGACGCCGACCTTGATCCCGTACTTCCGCATGGACGTGGCGAAGTCGCCCAGGACGTCGCCCTTGCCGCCCTCCCAGGAGCTGCCCGCCACGTCGTGCGTGGTGTAGCGGGACGGGTAGAGCACGAAGCCGTCGTGGTGCTTGACGGTGAGGATGGCGAGTTTGAAGCCGGCGTCGCGCAGCGTGCGTGCCCACTGGTCGGTGTCGAGCTTGCTGGGCTGGAAGACGTCGGGGTTCTCCTGGCCGGTACCCCATTCTGCGCCGGTGAAGGTGTTGACGCCGAAGTGCAGGAAGGCCGTCTGCTGCAGCTCCTGCCAGCTGATCTGGCGTCCGTCGGGGCGCACCGCGGACGCCTTGGCGACCAGGGAGGTGAGGCACTCGCCGGGCATGATGCTGATCTGCTGGGCGGGGGCCACCTTGGTCGCCAGGCAGGGCAGCGAGCCGAGGACCCGCACGTCGGCCGGCGCGAGGCCGCTGAAGGCGGTGACGGCGACCCCGTAGACGGTGCCCTGCGCGCCGGTCAGCCAGTCGATCCTGGGGGTGACCGCCGCCGGTGCGGCGGACGCTGCCGCGTGGAACGGTCCGGAGACGGTGTGGTCGCCCGTGACGAGGGTGAGCGCCAGGCCGTCGGTGTCCGGTTCCACGGCGAGGGCCAGGTGCTGGTAGCGGACCCCGGAACGGCTCTGCGCCGCGGGCAGCTTGACGTCCCAGTGGTCGGCGCCCGCGGAGAGCCGCACGGTGTGCTGGTCGCGGGCCGTCAGCGATGCGAGGCCGAGGACGTTCATGACAGGGGTGCCGGGCTGGAGCAGCTCCGGTGCCACCACGCTCTCGGCGAGCACGCCGGATCCCAGCGGATCCGTTCCGAGCGGCGCGGTGTCCCAGCTGATGCCGGTCGCGGACCGGGGTGCCGCGGCCAGCCGCAGCGTGCCCGGCGTGGTGATCCGGCCACCGGTCACCGTCAGGCCGTCGTCGGCTGTCTCGCCCTCTGCCGGGTGGTAGGTGCCGTCCGTGCTCACCGCGCCCTCGAAGTCGACGCCGAGCCGCTTGGCGCTGCTGCGGACCGTCTGCAGTGCAAGGTCGGCGGGGACGAACGGGGAGGTGAAGGTGGCCAGTCTGACCTGCCGGAGCGAACCGGTCAGGCCCCGGCTCAGCGCGGAGGGGTGGACGTCGTTGCCGAAGCCGGCCTGGGTGCCGCTGGTGTCGTTCCAGCCCGCGGGGCCGCTGGTGCTGATGGCGTCGGGGAGTTGGGCGCCGTCGAGGAAGGCGTGCATGGTCGCGCCGCCGGCCGTCGGCTCGTAGGCGATGGACAGCACGTGCTGGGTGCCGGCGGTTGGCGCCGGGACGGACTTGGTCGCGTCGCTCCAGGTGCCGTTGCTGTTCGCGGAGAAGCCGTACTGGAGGGAGCTCCCGTTGTAGCGGGCGAACAGGTTGCCGCCGAGGGCGAACACGGTGGCCAGCGATCCCTGGGTCGCCGCGGGGGTGAACGCCGCCTCCATGACGAACGGCTGCTGGACCGTGCCTCCGCTGATCGGGGTGCTCGGCGTGAACGTCAGGCCCTCCTGCCCACCGTGCAGCCGGATGCCGTCGGCAGGGTCGGTCTGCTCGCCACCGGTCCGGCGGACGAGCACACCGTCCATGGTCTCGCCGGTGGCGGCGGTGTAGGTGTTGCCGGAGCTGAACGAACCGCCGAAGGCCGCATGGAGCAGGTCGGTGGTGCCGCCGGTGGCGGAGGCGGAGGCGTGCCATGTGGCGGAGGTCAGCAGGCCGCAGGCGAGCATCGCTGCGGTGAGCAGCCGAACGGGTCTGCGCTGCCGGACGGGACGGGGTCCCAACGCACGTCGCATAGGGAGTCATCACCTCAATTCATCGGATGACTCGGCATCACAGCAGTGCGACAGGAGCGCGTCAAGACCGTGCGCACGCTTGACTCCAGAAGGTCCGTCTGATCGATGCGGCCGCGTGCCGTGGCGACTCGAACAGCGACGTGAAGGTCTGGACTGCCTCCGGCGGTCATCCAGCGATCAATCATCCCGTTGCGCAGTTCTGCTTGCAACGCGCGGACTCTTGACAGGAATGAGCAGACCGAGGAGGCTCAACCCTCGGTCAGGCTTTGCTGTCAAAGATCCGACCTACAGGAGTTGCCCATGCGCTTCCCGCGACATCGGGGCCGCCTCGCCTCGCTCGCCTGCACCGCAGCACTCACCGGATCCCTGGTCGTCGGCGGCACCTCGGCCGCGCACGCCGCCGTGCAGCCGACCGCGAGCACTCCCCCGCCGATCGTCCCGCAGCCGGTGTCCGAACTGGCCGCCCACGGGCCGGGGTTCACCATCAGTGCGACCACCCGCATCGAGGTCACCGGGGACGACGCCGACGCGCTGGGAGTGGGACGCTCTCTCGCCGCCCTGCTCCACCCCGCAACCGGTTTCGACCTGCGGGTGTCGTTGTCCCGCGCGCCAGAGGGGCGAGCGATCGTCCTGGACCCGGAGGGTCCCGCGTCTCTCGGCACCGAGGGATACACCCTCTCCTCCGGTGCCCGCGACGTGCGGATCACCGCGCACGGCGCCGAAGGGCTGTTCCGCGGCATCCAGACGCTGCGTCAACTCCTGCCGGGTGACGTGGAGTCGACGACCCTGCGGCACGACACCTGGACCGTCGCCCCGGTCCGCATCACCGACCGCCCCCGCTACGCCTATCGCGGCGCGATGCTCGACGTGGCCCGGCGCTTCTTCCCGGTCGCCGACGTCGAGCGCTACATCGACCAGGCCGCCGCTTACAAGATGAACACGTTGCACCTGCACCTGACCGATGATCAGGGCTGGCGCATCGCCGTCGACGCGATCCCGGAGCTGACCGGCGTGGGCGGCACCACCCAGAGCGGGTTCACCGGCGGCTCCTGGTACTACACCAAGGAGCAGTACCAGCAGATCGTCGCCTACGCCAAGGCCCGCTTCATCACCGTGGTGCCCGAGATCGACGGCCCCGGCCACACCAGTGCCGCCATGGCCTCGATCCCCGGGCTCAACTGCGACGACAAGGCCATCCCGCCGTACTCCGGCTTCGGCGGACCCGGTCTCCGCATGATCTGCCTGACCGATCCGCAGCACATCGCCAATGCGAGCCAGTACCTCACCACGGTCATCGACGCGGTCGCCGCGCTCACTCCTGGCCCGTACATCCACATCGGCGGGGACGAGACCCCGCAGGCCACCGCAGCCGAGTACAACGCCTACGTGCAGGCGGCGAGTTCGGCCGTCCGGGCCCAGGGCAGGACCGTGATCGGCTGGCACCAGCTCGCCCAGGGCACGCTTCCCGCGGGCAGTCTGCTCCAGTACTGGGGCGACTCCGGTGACCGGGCCACCGTGGGCAGCGCCCACGAGGCCGCCGACATCGTGGAGGCCAGGGAGGGCGTCGCGCAGGGCGCCTCGTTCATCATGTCCCCGGCCGACCGCGCCTACATGGACATGCGCTACGACGCCTCCACGCCGTACGGACTGTCCTGGGAGGGGTTCGTCCCGGTCCAGAAGTCCTACGACTGGGATCCCACCACCGTGACCGCCAAGCCGGACGGCAGCTCGCCGGTGGTCGCCGCCGACCGGATCGCCGGCGTCGAGGCCGCGCTCTGGTCCGACCGCGCCTACAACGGCAGCACCAGCCTGCCGACCTCCACCTCGCAGTTCCCCGAGCCGTCGGTCTACGCCGACTTCATGACCTTTCCGCATCTGCCGGCCATCGCCGAGATCGGCTGGTCCCCGCAGTCCACGCACGACTGGAACAGCTTCAGCGTGCGGCTCGCCGCGCAGGCGCCGCGCTGGACCGCCGCCGGGATCGGCTACTACGCCGAACCCGGAATCCCCTGGCCGAAGCTGAGTTGACGCAGGGCCGAGGCCCCGATGCCCACCGCGCGGCGGTGCGGCGTCCGCCGTCGCGCCGGCCATCGGGGCCGGCGCGACGGCGATCTCGGGATCCGGGCTGACGGAGGCGGTCGCGCCCTTCGGCATGGCCGGGTCGCGGGTCAGGCGGCGGGCGGGACGACGACGACCTTGCCGGACAGCGCGCCCGCGGCGGCCTGGGCGTGGATCGCCGGCAGTTCGGCCAGCGGCACCCGCTGGGCGACGTCGACGCGCAGCTCGCCGGAGTCGACCAACGCGACCAGCCGCGCCAGCTGTTCGGCGTCGCTGCGGACGTACATGTCGATGCCGCGCACGCCGCGCTCCTCGTCGGAGGGGGCCGGCATCCACACCGTGGTGTTCACCAGCGCCCCGCCGGGACGGATCAGGGTGAGCAGCGCGGCCAGTTGCTCCGGCTCGATCGGCGCCAGGTTCAGCACGAGGTCGACCGGCTCGGTCACGGCCGCGGTGACCGCGGTGGCGGTGTGGTCGACGACCTCGTCCGCGCCCGCCGTCGTGACCCGCTCGCTGCTGCGCGGGCCGGCCGTGGCGATCACGAACGCTCCGGCGTTCTTGGCCAGTTGGACGGCGTAGCCGCCGACCGCTCCCCCGGCACCGTTGATCAGCACGCGCTGCCCGGCCGCGAGCTTGCCGTGGTCGAACAGCGCCTGCCAGGCGGTGAGGCCCACCCCCGGCAGGGCGGCGGTGTCGGGCAGCGGGACGCGACGGGGCGCCGTCGCCAGGATCTCGGCCGGCGCGAGGACGTACTGCGCCGCGGCACCGTCGCCGTCCATCGGCAGGAAGCCGACGACCTGGTCGCCGACCTCGATGCCGTCGACGCCCTCGCCCAGCGCGTCGACCGTGCCGGCGACGTCGATGCCGGGCGTGTGCGGCAGCGTCACGGGGATGGGGCCCTGCATGAAACCGCCGCGGATGGTGCCGTCGACACCGTTGAACGAGGTCGCGGCGACCCGGATCCGGACCTGGCCGGCTCCGGGGACGGGCTGCTCGACGTCCTCGTAGCGCAGCACCTCGGGGTCGCCGTACGCGTGGAAACGCATTGCCTTCATCGGAGGACTCTCCTTCACTCGCTCCAGATCTGCTTCGAATTCGAAGCATCTGTTGGCCACAGTAACACTGCTTCGAGTTCGAAGCAAGTGAAGTGGTGGCGACGCCCTCCCGTCGCCGCGGCGAGCCGGCGCCCCGTGCCGCGCCTGCACGAGGTCTGGACGGCAGCACCCTGCACTGTTCGAATTCGTAGCAGTAGCCTGGGGCCATGCCTGATTCACCGCCGTCGCTCGACCCTGTGCAGCTCGGCACGTACTTCGACCTCATCGAGGTGACCAGCCTGCTCCGGCACGCGGTCGAGCAGCAGCTGCGCGAGGCGGGCGATCTCAGCTATGTGCAGTTCCAGCTGCTGGCCCGTCTCGGCGACTCGCCGACGGGCAGCCACCGCATGACCGACCTGGCCGACGGCGTCGTCTACAGCCGCAGCGGCCTGACCTACCAGGCGGGACTGCTGGAGAAGGCGGGCCTGGTCGTGCGCGCCCCCTCTCCGGACGACGAGCGGAGCATCACCGTCACCATCACCGACGCCGGGCGCGCGCTGCTCGCGAAGGTGCTGCCCGGGCACGTCGAAGTGGTCAGCGGCCTGCTCTTCGAGCCGCTGTCGCGCGACGACGTCGAGACCCTCGGCGGCCTGCTGGCCCCGGTGCGGGACCACATGCGGTCGACGCCGCCCCGCTCGGCAGCGCCCCGCCGCCGCAAGGGCGCACGCTGAGCACCCGGTAAGAAGGGGGCCGCAGTGCGTGGCCACCGGCACGGCCGGGCCGCACGGTCAGGGGCGGTCGTCGGCGCTTCGGCAGGCGATCGACCACCGGCGGTACTCGCCGGGCGGCATCCCGAAGGCCGCTTTGAACGTCCGGTTGAACGTGGCGGCGTCCGGGAACCCCCACCGCGCGCCGATCGAGGCGATGGGGTGGGTGGCACAGCGGGGCTGCGCCAGTTCGGCCCGGCACCGGTCCAGCCGGAGGTCGCGGATGAGGGCGCTCACGGTCTGCTTCTCCGGGCGGAACAGATGGTGCAGGTAGCGCACCGAGATGTTGTGGGCGTCCGCGATGGCCTGCGGCGTTAAACGCGCTTCCGCCAGATGCGCCTCGATGAACGCCTTCACCCGGCGCAGGAGCACGCTCTGCTGTGTCTCCGGCGGCAGCAGCCCCTCCCGGTCCGCGAGACCGCCGAGGTACGCGGAGGCGAGCTGGACCGCCGCCGCTCCCAGACGCTCCGCCTCCAGCTCGCTCCACCGTCCGCCGGCCAGCCCCTGGAGGAACCCGGCGAGCAGGGCCCCGGTCCCCTGCGCGGGAAGCCGGCGCGACAGCAGATCCTGCATCGACCGCTCCGGAAGGGGGACCGCGGGTTTGGGCAGGTGGAGGATGGTCAGCCAGCCGGCCTCGGTCACCTGCATCTGCACCGGCTGCGACGTGTCGTACAGCAGCAGGTCGCCCGCGCCGACCTGAGCGTGGCTGCGCGCCTGGTCCATCACCATGATCCCGCTGGCCATGTAGCCCAGCTCCCACAGCTCGGGATCGGACCGCTGGATCAACCGCGTGGTGCGCACCGCGGTCAGAGTCGGGAACGACAGGAACGACACGTTCACGGGCCCGAGTTCCAGCGCGGCGGTCGATGCCCGGAAGTCGTCGGCGTGCTCGCTGGCGATGTGCGTGGGGGCGAGATCCTGCATCAGCCGGTCGCGCCACCAACCGAACCGCTCGGCCTTCGGCACCTCGGCCGTGTGCATCTCGCCCCAACCCATTCTTCCGCCCTCGCGCTTGTTGTTCGCATCGTGACAACGACCGTGCGCTCTGGGTCAATTACCCGCGCGCAGACCAACGGGACACTTCGTTCCGAGCCAATTCACACATCGGAGGGAAAACGGACGTGACCGCACGTCGTCGGATGGCTGCAGCGGCTGCGACCGCCGCTTCGGCCGGCAGCCTGGCGGTTGCGGCGCCAGGGGCCGAAGCCGGCACCCCCACCTCGGGGAACCCGCACGCGGCGACCCGTTCCGTCGCCGCGACTGCGAGCGGGATGACCCTACAGCACGTCACCGGCACCGCAGACGACGTGCACGAACACCGCGCAGATGATCCCGTGGTCTTGCAACGGGCGCTCCCACCCCTGCTGCTCCCCCCTGTCAGGCACCGCGGGCCAGAGCGTGTCGGATCAACGTAGCGAGGTGATGGCGCGCGAGCAGTGGTGGCGGAGCGAGGGCCTGTTTGCTCTCTGCGTCCTGGTGGCGCTCGGCGCCGCGCTGGTGTGCGTGTTCGGACTGGTCGCGATGTATCAGCACGGGACGGGCGCCTACGCCGTGCGGTACGGCCGGTCCGTGGTGCTGGAGCTGCCCGAGGAGTGCACCGAAGGCGGCAACGGGGCGAGCTGCCAAACGAAGTGGACCCGGCAGGACGCGACGTTGACCCGGCAGGACGGCCGCACCGGGTCCGTCCCCTTCCTGCCCGGCCAGGCCATCACCGTCCACTTCTCCGACGCGGGCTGGTCGCAGTACGACCACTACTACGCCTACCGGGAGTTCGGCCTCGGCGGCTACGAGCGCGGCGGCAAGGACGACCCGACCGATGTCACCCTGGCCGCACGCGCCTTCGGCCACGACGCGTACGTGGCGATCGGGTACCACTCCACATCACTGACCTCGTGGGGACGGCACCGCCTGCCGCCCACGGTCTGGTGGTCCCTCCCGTTGGGCCTGCTCCCGCTCGTGGTCGTTGGCGCGGCCCTGGCCGTGGAGGCGGTCCGTGGGCCGGCCGGCGGACCGAGCCCGGGTCCGGCAAGGCCCCGGGGTACTCCCGTTGCGTCGCCGTCCGGTACGACGTCCACGGCACGGCGGGTGAGGCCCCGTCCTGTGAGCGTCAGTTCGACCAACGCGCGGGTGGCGGCAGAGCCGGAAGGACTCCGGGTGGAAGAACGCGCGGTCGGCCTCGACGGGACGACGCGGTGGCGCACGCTGCTGGAACTGGAGTGGCACCACATCGCCCGCGTCGAGCTGGTGCCCGAGCCCAGCCCCGCCATGAACAGGCTGCTTCGCAGACTGGACCTCGACATACAGCAGTTGGACCACCACCGCCTGGACGCGCTGAGAGCCTCGATGAGGGCGGGCAGGATGCCGGCGTTCGTGACCGTGACGCTGTACGTCCATCATGTGCGGGAGTCGAAGCCGCGTCGGCTGCTCGATGCCTCATGGCTCGGGACGGACGCCTGGGAGTCGGTGGCCGCCGCGGTGGCCGCGAACACCACCGGCCGGCTCGCCCTGGACCTCACCCCCCTCGCATCCACCCGTTAGCCCGTCCTCGCGCTGCGGGGGGCAACCCTTGTCGCCATCCGGATCACGGCCATGGGGCCCTTCCGGTGACTGCGGGACCCACGTTGCGCTGCATGGCTCCCGAAGGGGTAAGGCATCCCCGCACAGGACGCACCGGAACCCCCGAGGAGATCGGCCATGTACGCAGCAGTGCGGCGGTATGAAGGCGTGACCGATCCGGCCGCGGTGGCGCGCCTGGTCGAAGAGGGATTCGCGCCGCTCGTGCGCCGGGTCCCCGGCTTCGTCGCCTTCTACTGGCTCGACGCCGGCGACGGGGTGGTCGTCTCGACCAGCGTCTTCCAGGACCGGGCCGGCGCCGAGGAGTCCACGTTGAGGGCCGCGAACTTCGTCCGGGACAACCTCGGCTCGCTGCTCCCCCACCCTCCCGAGGTGATGGCCGGCGAGGTCGTGGCCGCCGCATAAGCCGGCGTCCCCGAAGGGGCAATGAAATGGCCACCGGGCGAGAGAGGGCCCGCGCGTCCTCATGCGAAAAACACAACGGACCGGAACGGGAGATACGGGAATTCGCCTCGCCAGGGGCCGACGAGAATACCCGGCGCCATTCCCCCATTGTCCCCGGATCGTGCGCCGCCCGGAGCGGTTGCCGGCCTCCGCACAGGGGACGTAGCGTGGAGGGAGTCGCAGTCGACATCGACGCGGAGGCGAGCCGGCCGCCTGGTCATGGTGCCCCAGTCGAGGTGTCCCAGTCGCCGGCCGGGGAGCTTTCCTCGTACGCCCAGGTTCGTACGTCCAGGAAAGAAGCGACTCATGCAGAAAGAAAAGGTTGAATCCCACCTCAAGGGAATGGACGATCTTGACTTCTCCGGCTGGAACAACGCCGACTGGGACGGCGTGTTCGCCCACCACCACACCGACGACGTCCTCGTCGACTGGAAAGGGCAGGCGCCGACGCACGGAATTCAGCAGCACATCGAGGCCATGAAGGCCTATGTGGAAACGGCGGGAGGAACTCCCCCGCAGATCGCGTCCCACCCGATCGCTTTCGGATCCGGGGAGTGGACCTGCGTCATCGGTGAGTTCGAGGGCGGAGGCCGCATGGTGACCGTCGCCAAATGGGTGGACGGAGCGATCTCCGAGGAATACATCTGGTCCTAGACCACAACGACCTGCCTTCCGGGAATTCCGGTCCCGCACGGATCGATAAGCCCGTTCTGATGCTACGAGGGAGTACACATGACCACACCCGCCCTGGCCGACGTGACCGGTACGTACGTGCTGGACCCGGCGCACACCCGCATCGGATTCGTCGCCCGGCACGCGATGATCACCAAGGTGCGCGGCTCGTTCCACGAGTTCGAGGGGACCCTGCAACTGGACGGTTCCGACCCGTCCCGTTCGAGCGCGTCGGTCTCCATCCAGGCGGAGAGCATCGACACGGGCAACGCCGATCGCGACGGCCACCTGCGGACGAACGACTTCCTGGACGCCCCGAACCACCCGAAGATCACCTTCACCTCCACCAAGGCCGAGCAGTTGGACGAGAACCATTTCCGGCTGACCGGGGATCTGGCGATCAAGGGCGCGGCCAGGCCGATCAGTGTCGACTTCGAGTACACCGGCACCGCGCGCGACCCCTTCGGCAACGACCGGGTGGGCTTCGAGGGCGAGGTCACGGTCAGCCGCAAGGACTACGGACTGACGTGGAACGCCGCTCTCGAAGGCGGCGGAGTCCTCGTCGGGGACAAGGTGGTCCTGCAGTTCGACGTCTCGGCGATCAAGCAGGCGTGACGGAGCCGGCTGAGCCGGAGGGCGCAGGGCCCGGAGGGCAAGCGCGCAGAGGAGCTTTCCATGTCACAGGCCACGAAGGTCACCGTGCTCGGAGCCGGCGCGCTCGGCGCGGCCATGGCGACGCGGCTCGCGGAGACCGGTCATCAGGTGAGGCTGTGGAACCGTACGCCCGGCAAGGCGCGCCGGGTGGCGGAGCGAACGGCCGGGATCACGGCGGTGGAGGGCCTCGGCGACGCGGTCTCGGGTGCGGCGGTCGTCATCACCGTGCTGCGGGACGGCCAGGCGGTGGCGGCGGTCATGTCGGACGCCGTCACCCTGCTCGGCGACCGGGCCGTGTGGGTGCAGGCGAGCACGGTGGGCCCGCAGAGCGCCGGTGAGCTGGCCGCCCTGGCGCGCGAGCACGGCGTCGCCCACCTCGACGCACCGGTCTCGGGAAGCACCGATCCCGCCCGGCACGGCAAGCTGGTCTGGATCGTCGCCGGCCCCGACGACGTCCTCGCGCGGGCGCGTCCGGTGCTCGACGATCTCGGCTCGTCCGTGCTCCACGTGGGGACGGGGGTCGAAGGCAGCGCCGTCAAACTCGCGGTCAACGCCTGGATGACCGCCTCGACGGTCGTCATGAGCGACGTCCTCGCGCTGTGCGACGCGCTCGGCGTCGACCACTCGACGCTCGTCGAGACGCTGGACGCCGGCTCGCTCAGGATGCCGTACGAGCTGCAGAAGATCGACGCCATGGACGACCATCTGTACACGCCGGGGTTCGCGGTGCAACTCGCCCTCAAGGACATCGATCTGGCCGCCGCGACCGCCACCACCCCCAGCCCGGTGTTCCACGTGGTCCAGGACCGCCTGAACGCGACCGTCGCCGCCGGGCACGGCGACGACGACCTCGCCGCCGTCGACTACGTGCGGAACCCGCCCCCGCCCGCCGCCTGAACCGCTCAGCGGTAGTTGCCGGTGTGGCCGAGGCTGTAGCGGCCCGGCTGGGGGAAGATCGACAGGCCGTGCGGATTCGCGCCGACGTGGATGCGGGCGAGCAGACGTCCGTCGGTGGTCGAGAAGCAGTACACCTCGTCGTCGTTCCGCCCGGACAGCCACAACTGCCTGCCGTCGGCGCTGACGCCGCCCATGTCCGGCGAACCCCCGCCGGGAATCCTCCAGTTGGCGACGACCGCGCTGCTCGTGGGGTTGACCACCGAGACCGATCCCGCCTGACGGTTCGAGACGTACAGCAGCCTGCCGTCCCGGCTGGGGTAGATGCCGTGGGTTCCGGCGCCCGTGCGGATGAGGGCGCCCCGTTGGAGGGTGGCTCCCTCGATCGGGATCAGACCTCCGTCGTGGAACCCCGCCACGTAGAAGGTCCGCCCGTCGGGGCCGAGCCGGATGTCCTGGGGCATGGAGTCCGCCCCGAGATCGAGGGTCCCCAGGACCTTCATCGTCTTCGTGTCGAACTTCACCAACTGGCCGGAGAATTCACACGTGGCGATGAAGTACGCGCCGTCCGCGGAGAAGTCGGCGTGGTTGATCCCCCGGCACGGCACCTTGACCTGCCGGCGCAGCGCGAAGCTGTGGGGGTCGCGTACATCGATGCGGTTGAGGTACTCCGCCACGACGAGCGCGGACCGGCCGTCCGGGGTGAAGTAGAGGTTGTACGGCTGGCTGACGTTCCGGACCGGCGTCCCGGGCTTTCCCGTGTGTGGGTCGATCGGAACGAGCTGATCGCTGCTGCTGGCATCGACCCACAGCGTCTTGAGGTCCCAACTCGGCGTGACGTGCTGCGGCATTCCCCCGACGTGGAAGTGGTCGACGATCTTGAACGTCTTCGGGTCGATCACCGTGACGGTGTCACGGTCTGTACTGGTCGACCAGCGGGTGCCCCCCATGCCCGTCTCGCCGCTGTTGGGCACGTACACCAGTTCCCGGGCCCCGGCGACCGCCGGACTGAGCATCCCCGCATGGGTGTACGCGTAGACATCCGACGGTGCCACCGCTTGCTGCCGGGTGTTCGGAGACGGCCCGACGCCGCGCGATGCGCGCCGCGCATCCTGGCCGGAGGCGAGCAGGCCGCCGGCGATCACGACGCACGCGGTGACGACGAGGCCGCACACCCACACGAGGCTGTTTCGATTGGGGCGCATGCGCAGCCTCCGCTTCGGAAATGCCTGACGGCGGCAGCGTAGGCAGGAGCGGCGCCCGCCGCGATTGCACCGGCTCCGCTTCTCCCCGCCTGGGACCGACCTTGCTGTCCCCGCTCCCGCTTCTCCCTGTGCTTCTGCCCTGCTACCACCCGAGTCCCGAACCTGGATCGGCACTGCCCCATCGGAGTGGGCCGGCCGGCCCTCTCCCGAGCATCGCCGGGAGCGCCAACGGCCGTCAGGAGGCGGTCACTCGGATGGGCCTGCGCCACGGCAGGGCCGGCCGGCCCGTCATCGCGCGCGATCGCCCCTGCAGGCCGTCCGGTCCGACATGCGGTCGCCCGACGCCTCGCTTAGCGTCCAAGCAGCGCCGGAATCATCCGATTCCCGCGAGGGTGCCCGAGTCGATCCGGCTCAGTGCCGCGGACGTATCTCGACACCCCGGGCCCGATCCCCCTTCGAGGATGCGAATTCCTCCGGACGTATCCCATCTGTGCGATGGAGACGTGTGCATGACTGGCGACATACCTCCGACTCCGACGTGGGCTCCCTGGCGGGGACGTCCGGGCGCCTCACGGCACCCTGCTCCCCACGGGCCGGGCCAGGACGGGCTCCGTCCACCCGGCGCACCACCGGGGCCCGCCATGGACCTCGGCTCATCCCGCCCGGTCAGCCTGTCGGAACTCGCCGCGTTCTGGACCGGGACCGAGCGGCGCGGCGCGGATGTCGCCGTGGTGGACTGCACGCACGACAGCAGGCAGGTGCGCCCGGGCTGGCTGTTCTGCGCTCTGCCCGGCGCGCACCACGACGGGCACGACTTCGCGGAGGCCGCCGTCCGGGCGGGTGCCCGGGCCCTGCTGGTGCAGCGCTTTCTGGACCTCGACGTGCCCCAGCTGCGCGTGCCGAGCGTGCGATGGGCCATGGGCCCCGTGGCCGCGGCCGTTCACGGCCGGCCGGCGGAGCGGTTGGCGCTCGCAGGTGTGACGGGCACGAACGGCAAGACCACGACCACCTATCTCCTGCAGGCGGCGTTCGTGGCGTCCGGGTGGCGTGCGGGACTGCTGGGCACCGTGGAGACGCGGATCGGCCGGCAGCGGTGGACGTCGCCCTTGACCACGCTGGAGGCGCCCGACCTGCACCGGGTCTTCGCACGCATGCGCAGGGACGGCGTGCGGGCCGCCGCCATGGAGGTGTCCTCGCACGCCCTCGATCAGCACCGGGTGGGCGGGATCACCTTCGACGTGGCGGTGTTCACCAATCTGGCGGCCGAGCACTTGGACTACCACGGCACGATAGAGCAGTACTTCCACAGCAAATCGCTGCTGTTCACCCAGGAGCACTGCCATCAGGCCCTGGTGTGCGTCGATGACGAGTGGGGCGTCCGGCTCGCGTCCCAAGGTGCCGTCCCGATCACCACGTTCGGGCAGAGCCCCCGTGCCCAGGCGCGGATCACCGATGTCGCCAGCGACCGGGACGGCGTGCGCATCGTGCTGGACTGCGCCGACGGGGCGGTCCAGTTGTCGACGCGGACCATGGGTTTCTGCAATGCCACCAACCTCGCCGCCGCGTATCTCGCCGCACGGGCTCTGGGTGTCCCACCCGAGGCGGCGATCCACGGCATAGGGCGCTGCCCGGCGGTACCCGGCCGCTCCGAGGTCGTCGACCTGGGTCAGCCGTTCCTCGTCATCGTGGACTACGCGCACACCCCCGGCGCGCTCTCCTCTCAGATCGGCACCGCTCACGCCTTGACCGGCCCGGGCGGCCGGGTGCTGGTCGTCGTCGGCTGCCGCGGCGGGCGGGACCGCTACAAGCGTCCCGAGGTCGGACGGGCGGCCGTCGACGCCGACATCGCGATCTTCACCAGCGACAGCCCTGGCGAGGAGGACCCGCAGGCCATCGTGTCGGCGATGCTGACCGGCGCGCTGGGGCAGCCCGACCGACCGGTCGTCGTCGAACTGGACCGGGCCGTGGCGATCAGCCGGGCCGTCGCGACGGCCGGGCCCGGGGACGTGGTGCTCATCGTCGGACGCGGCCACGAGTCGACCCAGTACCTGGCCGGCCACGAACTACCGCTGGACGACCGGCAGCAGGCCCGCGCCGCCCTGATGGCGCGCGGCTGGGCCGGATCCCGCAGGAGGAGGTCGCGAACGAAAGTCGGCGCCCTCGGGTGAGCCCGCCCGACCGCCGGCGCCCGCCCCGCCCCACGCCCCGGGCCGGTGCGCTCCCCCTCCCGTCGTCCCCGCTCGCAGGAAAGTGAGGTCACCGGCGTGCAAGGCAACGCAGCGGCACCATCACCGCTGGAGGACTCCCCCGCACCCCGCCGCCCGGTCGACGCCGGCGGGAGACGCCGTGCGGCCGGACGCGCCCTCGGCATCAGCGCGCTGGTGTGCTGCACCGGATCCGTCCTCCTGATGATCGTTTCCGGACTGCTCGGACCGTCCTCGACCGAGCCGGTCTTCGGCTCGGCGCGCCTGCTCCCCCCGTGGTTCTGGACGGCGCACCCCCCGGACGCGCTGGTGTGCGCACTCGTCGCCCTGGTGCTGGTGCTCGGCACTGCCGCCGTGGTCACCGGACTCGCAGCCGTGCGTCGCGGGTGGTCGCCGCGCCCGCGCACCCTGCTGCTGTGCGGCGGGGCGGCCGTCATGGGGCTGCTGTGCGTACCGCCTGTCGGGACCACGGATCCCCTCAACTACGCCGTCTACGGCCGGATGGCCACCCTCGGTGTCGACCCCTACCGGACGACTCCCTGGGCGTTCGCCCAGGGCGGTGACCCGATCGGGCACCTGGCCCTCGCCGAGCCCTGGCTGCACTTCCCCTCGGTCTACGGCCCGTTGGTCACCATGACCGAGTGGGCCGCCTCGGCGGCGGGCGGCACGTCGATGCTGCGCACGGTGTGGCTGCTGTCCGTGCTCAACGGCGCCGCGTTCGTCGCCACCGGAGCGCTGCTGCTCAAACTCGCCGGGCCCGATCCGGCACGCCGGGTGCGCTCGCAACTCCTGTGGACCCTCAACCCGGTGCTGATCTGGAACCTCGTCGCCGGACCGCACATCGACACGCTGGGCACGTTGTTCGTAGTGGCGGCGTTCTGGGCACTGCGCCGGTCCGGGGCGGCCACCGGCCTCATGCTCGGCGCGGCGACCGCGGTGAAGATCACCCTGGGGATCCTCGCGCTGCCCCTGGCCTGGAGCATGCGGCACGACCGGCGTCGGCTGGCGGCCGCGGTGGCGGTCGGCGTGCTCGTGGTGGTGGTCGGCTACGGCTTCACTCCGCACGCGGTCCTCAACGCGGTACGGGTCAGCGGGCAGTCAGCCGTCGGCTCGCCCTGGCCGCTGCTCCTGCGGAAACTGCTGGTGCCCGTGTTCGGCGCCGCCGGCGGGAAGGCCGTGATGGCCCTGCTGGAGATCACGCTGATGGCCGTGCTGGTCGTGCTCCTGCGGGCCACGCTCCCCCTGGCCGCTGACGACGACATCGCCCAGCGGGCCGCCCGCCCCGCGCTCGTCCTGGTCGCCGCCTATCTGCTCGGCACCGCCTATGTGCGCCCCTGGTACGACGGTGTGGCCTGGGTGCTGCTGGCGCTCGTGCCCCGGTCCTGGTTCGATCTGGTGCTGCTCGCCCACACCACGTTGATGACCATGCCGTTCGTCCCGGGGCTCCCCTACGTCCTCCACCCGCACCGGCTCAATGTGCTGGTGCTCCAGGTGGGCTACCGGATCGTGCCCGCGTTGCAGGTCCTGCTGCTGCTCACCGTCCTGTGCGTGTACGCCCGGCGCAGACCGGGTGCGAGGCCGCCGCTGCTCCTGCGCGGTACCCGCCGGGCGGGCGGGCGCGCGCCGGCCCGCGGTGCCGCGCCGCCGGCCGGCCCGGCCGTCCTGGACAGCCGGCGGGACGTGCGGACGGCGGGTGCCCGTCTCACGCTCTTCTTCGACCGCCGGCGGAGGTGAACGACGGATGACGGCCGACGCGTTGCGCCGGTGGACACGGCGGGCGAACCGCCTGGGGCCGGAGATGGCCATGGGCGTGGGCACGGCGCTGTCCCGGCTGACCGGGCTGGCCCGGATCATCGCCCTGTCCTACGCGCTCGGCGTCACACCGCTGGCGGACGCCTACAACGTCGCCAACACCACTCCCAACATGATCTACGACCTGGTCCTGGGCGGGGTGCTGTCCGCGACCCTCATCCCGCTGTTCGTCTCACGACTCCACCGGGACGAGCGCCTGCCGGGGGCAGGAGACGGGGACGACGACGCGTGGGCGGCCATATCCGCGGTGCTGACCGTGTCGGCGGTGGTCCTGGCCCTCGGTACCGCCCTCGTGGCGGCCACGGCCGGGCTCCTGGTCAGCGGGTACACCGTCGCCACCCCGGCGGGCATCGCGGGCGGCGAGCACGTCGTCGCGGTGCGCCTGCTGCAGCTCTTCGCACCGCAGGTGTTCCTCTACGGCGTGATCGCCATGGCCACCGCGGTCCTGAACACGGTGCGCCGCTTCGCGCTGGCGACGTTCGCCCCGATAGCCAACAACCTGGTGCTCATCACCATCCTGCTCCTGGTGGCCGGGCACCTGCGCCACATCTCGATCGCCCGGGTCCTCGACGATCCGGCCACTCTCATGATCCTCGGACTGGGCACCACGGCCGGTGTCGCGGCGCAGGCCCTCGTCCTGGGGGTCGGGCTGCGGCGCGCCAAGGCCCGGTTGCACTGGCGGTGGGAGCCGCGGCATCCCGCCATACGCCACGTGGTCCGCCTGTCCGGGTGGACGTTCGGCATGGTCGCCGCCAACCAGGCAGCGCTCTTCGCCGTGCTGCTGCTCGCCAACAGCCGGCCCGGCGGGGTCAGCGCCTACACCTACGCGTACGCGTTCTTCCAACTGCCGTTCGGCGTGGTGGCGGTCTCCATCACGACCGCTCGCCAGCCCTCGTGGTCGGCCGCCTGGGCGGCCGGGGAACTCGGTGGCCTGCGCGAGCAGGTGGCATCGGGGCTGCGCCTGCTCATCACCTTCATGGTTCCGATCGCCATCGTCCTGGCGGCGCTGGCACACCCGCTGGTGAGCCTCCTGCTCGGGCACGGCGCCACCGGCGCCGCAGGGGTCACCAGCACCGCCCAGGTGCTCGCGGTGCTCGCCTTGGGCCTGCCCGGTTTCTCGGCCTATCTGTACTTCATCCGCGTCTACCAGGCTATGCAGGACCTGCGGTCGGCCTTCCTGCTCTACCTGCTGAACAACGGCTTCACCGTGGTCATGGCACTGGCCCTCTACCGCCCGGCCGGCGTGCAGGGCATCGCCGCGGCGGTCTCGGCGGGTTACACCCTCGGAGCCGTCGCCGCCGGGGTGACGCTGCGCCCACGGCTCGGACTGGCCCCCGGCGAGCGGCTGATGATGCCCGTCCAGGCGCTGACCCGCACCGTCGCGGCCAGCCTGCCCGCGGGTCTGCTCGGCTGGCTGACCGTACGGTGGACGGGCGCGCCGACGGGCCTCGCGGCCTTGCTGCCCCTGATCGGCGGCGCCGCCGTCGCCGCTGTCGCCCTTGCCCTCTGCTGGGGTCGCCGCGCGCTCCCCGGCCGGGGAGCCTCAGACCCCGCGCGTCCGGCGCAGCCGGCTCACCACCCGGCCGCCGAGGAAGGGCGCGAGGTAGGTCACGGCCGCTCCGGGCACGTATCGGACGAGGCCCGCCGACCGCAGTCCGCGCGCCACCCGCCGCACCTCGCCGGGCTGGCGGGCCAGCACGAAGGCGACGGCGAACCGCAGGTGATGCCAGGTCAGCACCCGGGCGAAAGCGGCTCGTGACAACGAGGTACCCCGCCGTTCCCGCTCCAGCATGACGAGCATC
Source organism: Streptomyces sp. NPDC020917 (assembly GCF_044333795.1). NCBI lineage: Bacteria > Bacillati > Actinomycetota > Actinomycetes > Kitasatosporales > Streptomycetaceae > Streptomyces > Streptomyces sp. NPDC020917. Next base: position 100,067 of record NZ_JBIRRR010000003.1, read on the forward strand.
CGCTCGTACAGGCGGACCAGGTTCTTGCTGTAGCCGGTGGGCTCATCCCGGTAGACCACCAGGGGGACGTCCAGCTTGACGATGTCCCCCTGCTTGGCGCACCGCAGCCACATGTCCCAGTCCTCGGCTCCGTCCAGCGCCGGGGCGAACCCGCCGCAGGCGCGCAGAACCTCGCTGCGGACCAGGACGGTGGACGTCTGGAAGCGGTTGAGCACCAGCAAGTCCCGGTAGCCCACCGGCGTTTCACCAGCCGCCGCGGTACGCGTGGTGTCCTCCGCGGCCCCGCCCTCGTCGAGGGTACGTACCCAGTCACCGGCGAGCAGTACCGCAGACGGGTGCCGGACCGAGGCCGTCAGCTGCCGGCTCAGCTTGTCCGGCAGCCACACGTCATCGGCGTCGAGGAAGGCCACCCACGGCTGCGACACGCTTGCGATCCCGGTGTTGCGTGCCGCGGACGGTCCCCGGTTGTCCTGCTTGAGCAGCATCACCTCCGGGAACGACGCTGCCACGGAGGCGGTGCCGTCCTGCGACCCGTCGTCCACGACGATCACCTGCGCCGGCCGCAGGGACTGGCCGAGGGCGGATGCCAGCGCCGCCGCCAGGGTCTTCTCCGCGTTGTACGCGGCGATGACCACGCTCACGGGAGCCAGGTCGTTCTTCATGCGCCGTCCCTCCTCGTCCCGACCGCCACCGGATCGGGTCTGGCCAGGCGCGTCGCGGTCTCTTCCAGACCGGCGCTGTGCGAGCCCTTCACCAGGACGAGATCGCCGGCCTCCAAGCAGCCGCAGAGGAGGTCGAGGGCGGCTTCGCGGTCGGGCACGAGCGCGCTGGTGACGCCGTGCGCCTGTGCCTGGCCGTGGATGAGCGCCGCTTCGGCTCCGCCGACGGCGACCAGAACGCTGACACCTGCGGCGGCGACGCGCCGGCCCAACTCGGCGTGGTAGGTCTCGGATGCGCCGCCGAGTTCCGCCATCTCCCCCAGCACCGCGACCGTGCGCCTGCGTCCCCCGGACATGGCGGCCAGGGCCTTCAGCGCGGCGTCCATGGAATCAGGGTTGGCGTTGAACGCGTCGTTGACGACCGTCACCCCGTCCGGACGCTCGATGACGTCCATCCTGCCCCGGCTCAACTGCCGCGCCGAGCTGAGCCCTTCCGCGACGTCGTCGAGCGCGGCTCCGAGGCTGAGCGCGACGGCGGCGGCAGCGGTGGCGTTGGCCACGTGGTGCTCTCCGTGCATGCCGAGCCGGACGGGCGCACGCGAGCCGTCGTGGGTCAGGAGGAACGAAGGACGACCGTCCTGGTCGACAGCCACGCGGGTGGCGCGTACGTCTCCCGCGGCCCTGCCGAACGTCAGGACGCGCGCGACGGTCCTGGCCGCCATCGCCATGACGTACGGGTCGTCGGCGTTCAGCACGGCCAGCCCGTCCGGGGGAAGCGCCTCGACCAGTTCGCCCTTCGCCGCGGCGATGGCTTCCTTGGAGCCGCCGAACTCGCCGATGTGGGCCGTGCCCACGTTGAGCACCAGGCCGACGGTTGGCGGGACGATGCCGGTCAGGTACCTGATGTGGCCCGCACGGCTGGCGCCCATCTCCACCAGCAGGCAGCGCGTGCCGGCGTCCGCCCCCAGGACGGTCAGCGGCAAGCCGATCTGGTTGTTGTAGGACAGCGGGGCCACCACGGTGGAGCCCGTGGGCTCCACCAACTGACCGAGCAGATCCTTGGTACCGGTCTTCCCCGCCGAACCCGTCAGGGCGACCACGGTGGGAGAGTCCAGCCCGGCCAGCACCGTCCGCGCGAGACGTGCCAGCGCGTCCACCGGGTCCTGAACCACGATCGCGGGAACGTCCACCGGGTGCGCCGCGAGGACCGCGACCGCTCCGGAGGCGACTGCTGCGGCAGCGAAGTGGTGGCCGTCGGTGCGCTCTCCGGGCAGGGCGACGAACAGCGAACCCGGCACGGCGTGCCGCGAGTCGATGACGACGGTCCGGTCCACCACCGCCCGCGGATCGGGCACGCCGTGCAGCGCGCCACCGACCGCCTGCGCGATCTCCTCCAGCGTCATCGGCAGCACGGCAGCTCTTCCCTTCATGGGCACCGGACAGGGCTGTGCAGACGCCGTCATCGGCGGTCCCGGCTCGACGCGACTCCTCGTTCCACTCCATCACGTCACCGGGGGAAGCGGACGGACGGCGCCTGTCCCCTTGCTGCCGCCTGGCCGCGAGGTTCACCCCTTCGAGGACTTCGGGCACGGTGCGGGGCGGTGCGGGGCGGGGCGCCCGCGCCGGGGTGCGACCGCGGCGCCGTTGGCCGTCAGATCTCCGGGTCCGTGGTCCGGAACTCCGGCGCGAGCAGCGCACCCGATGCCAGGACCTCCTTGGACGCTTCGATCACGTCCTTGACGGTGTCGATGCCGCGCCAGTAGCCCGAGATCCGGTATCCGACCAGGAGGCCCTCCTGGGCAAGATCGGGGAAGGTGCTGTCCTCGTGGTCCCCCTTGTCGGGCAGCCTCCCGATGACGTCGGGGTTGAAGAGGTAGATGCCCGCGTTGATCCAGTACGGGAGTTCCGGGGACTGGGTGAATCCCTTGATGCGGTTGCCGTCCACGAGTTCCGCGACCCCCCAGTTCGACCGGTACGGGGAGAGCGCGAGAGTGACGGCGCCGCGGTTCAGCCGGTGGTAGTCGGCGAAGTCGCGGAGCGAGAAGCCGGTGATGACATCGCCGTTCAGGACGAAGAACGGCGCGTCGGGGTCCGCCAGGTCGCGTGCGGCGAACTTCAGTCCGCCACCCCGGCCGAGGGGCTCGGCTTCGATGGCGTAGCGGACGTCCAGGCCGAACCGGCTGCCGTCGCCCACGTAGTCGCTGATCATTTCGTGCCGGTAGCCGCCGCTGATCGTCACGGACTTCACCCCGTGGTCGGCGAGCCATCTGAGCTGGTAGCCGACGATCGGCGCGCCGGCGACCGGCACCATGGCTTTGGGCGCGTCATCGGTGTAGGGGCGCATACGGGTGGCCTGGCCACCGGCAAGGATCAACGCCTGGGATACCAGGGCTTCCGGCATGGCCTGCTCCTCCTGGCGCGGGGCGTCCTCGTGACGCCCGTCCACCGGCATCCTGTCAGCGGCGAAACGGGTTGGCACGTCGCGGACTCCGGTGCGTAAGGGTCCCGGTGGCTCCGCCACCGCGCGCCGGAAAACCGCCAGGCCGGTCGCGGCCCCCCTCCGGTACCGTGTCGCGGATGAGCCTGCGACGCACGTGGCGAACACCCCTGCTGCCGACCCTGTCCGTCGAGGCCGACGACGTGGACGCTCGCGTGCGCTGCCTCTCCGGCGGCGCCCCGGACCGGAGCGCCACCGACGTGCCGAGCCGACGATGAGCAGCGGCCTGGTGGTTGTCGGCGCCGGTGTCGTCGGCGCCTCGGTGGCCTATCACGCCGCCCGGGCCGGAGCCGCCGTCACCCTCGTCGACGCCGGGCGGCCGGGCGCCGGGGTGACGGGGAACTCGTTCGCCTGGATCGGAGCGTCCGGCCTGCGCACCGGTCCGGCCGCCGCGCTGCGGGCGTCCGCGACGGACGAGTACCGCCGGCTCGGGGCCGAGTTGCCGGGACTCCCGGTGACCTGGTCCGGCTCTCTGTCGTGGGGCACGGCGGACGGCGCGCCGGAGGCGGGGCCCGGGCAGGAGATCGTGAGCGCGGCCACCGTGGCTACGCTCGAACCCGCCCTGCGGCAGCCTCCGGAGTGGGCCGTCTGGGCGCCCGGTGACGGCGCCGTCGACCCGGTGGGGGTGACCGAGCGGCTGGTCGCGGGTGCCCGCGCCCACGGCGCCGTGGTCCGTCCGGACACCCCGGTCACGGCGGTCCGCCGGGACGCCGCGGGCCGGGTCGCCGGTGTCGAGACGGCTGCGGGGCCCGTCTGCGGTGCGACCGTGGTGCTCGCGGCGGGGGTGGCGACGGCCGCGCTGGCCGCGCCGCTCGGCATACACGTCCCGGTCGACCCGTCGCCGGCGACGCTCTTCGGGTTCCGCGCTCCGGCCGGTCTGGTCCGCACCGTGGTCAACAACCGTGACTTCGACCTCCGGCAGGTCGCCGCGGACCGGCTGATCGCCGCCGCGGACGCGCCCGAACGGACCCTCGCCGCCGTCCGGTCCACCTTCCGCGGCGCCGGGAACGTCGAGTTGCTCAGTAGCAGGGTCGGCGTGCGCCCCATGCCGGCCGACGGCGAGCCGATCGTCGGCCCGGTCGCCGACGTGCCCGGCCTCTACGTGGCGGTACTGCACTCCGCGGTCACGCTCGCCCCCGCCGTGGGACGCCTGGTCGCGCGGGAGCTGGTCGACGGCGCCGTCGAGCCGCTGCTGGCGGGCTGCCGCCTCGACCGCTTCTAGGCCCGGGCGTCACCGGACTCCGGACGAGCCCGAAGCAGCGCATACGCCCCGCCGCCAGCGCGTGAGGGCGCACTGGCGGCGGGGTGCCTGCGGGGGGGAGGCAGGCGAGGGGCCTGCTTCAGGTGCCTGCTCGGAGCAGGCGCCTGCTCAGAAGGGGTGGGTCTTCAGGTCGCCCAGCAGGACGTCGAGTTGGCGCTCCTGTTCGGCGGCGGGAGCCGGCTGGATCTTGCCGTGGTCGATGGCGTACGCCTTGAGGACCGCGTCCATCTGGTTGTCGATCAGGGTCCAGGTCGTGTTGTTCACGGCCTGCAGGGAGGTGGCGTCGGCGTCCCAGTCGTCGCGCATCTTCTGCACGGTGGCGTGGGAGGCCGCGGCCGTCCCGGCCTTGTCCTGCGTGATCGCCGTCTGCGCGAGCTGCTCGTACTTCGCCACCGCCGCGGCCGTCTGGCCGCCGGTGAGGGCCGCCTTCGGGCAGGCCGGCATCGTCTCGCTCTGACCGGTCGGGTCGCAGGTGACGTGCGGCTGGTTGTGGGCCCAGACCATCAGCGTGACGGTGGCGGCGGCGAGCACGCCGAAGGCTCCCAGCGCGATGCGCTCCCTGCGCGGATCGGTGATGACCGACCGCTTGTGGGTCGCGTCGTGCGCCTCGGCGACGTCGCTGCGGCTGATCGACAGGTAGATGACGGTCGCCAGGATGGCGCCGAGGAAGATCAGGCTGGTGGCGAAGGTGCCGAGTCCGAGCCCGACGGGCTCGCCGGCGCTGGTCGCGGTCTTCGGGGAGGCGAGCCAGTCACCGATGTTGGCGCCGAGCGGGCGGGTGAGGATGTAGGCCAGCCAGAACGAGAGGACCGGGTTGGCGCCGAACCTCCACAGGACGGTGATCGACGCGATGAGGCCCAGGGGCAGGAACACCGACTGCGCCGGCGTCCAGTTGGTCAGCTCCAGCGTCCAGTCACCGGTGGCGGTGCCCAGCGCGAACGTCACTAGGACCGTCAGCCAGTAGAACGCCTCCCGTGGGAAGGTCGTGATGCTGTGGATCGACAGGGTCCGCTCGCGCAGCCACCAGACCCCGAAGACGAGGGCCAGCAGCACCGAGAACACCGTCGAGCTCAGCCACAGCGGGACGTGCTGCTGGTCGGTGAGCATGTCGGTGTAGAGCGTGCCGGTGACGCTGACCACGACCACGGTGAGCCAGTACGGGAACGGGCTGTAGCGCTTGGTGCGGAACTGCACGGTCAGCACGACCGCGAACACCGCCGTGAACAGCAGCATGGTGTTCGTCAGGCCGAAGCCCAGCGTGGTGTTGATGTAGTCGGCGAAGCTCTCGCCGACGGTCGTGCACAGGATCTTGATGACCCAGAACCAGACCGTGACCTCGGGCACCTTGTTCAGCAGGCGGCTTCCCGTGGTACCTGGCGCTGGCGCGGTGGTCGTGGACGTCGTCATGCCGCGACCCCGCTGTCTGCGGTCTCGTGGACGGTCACGCCGCGGCGTGACGTGCGTCCCGCCCCCGCGCTGACGGGCAGCCGCCGGTCCGGACGGCGTGAGGGACGCCGTGGGTGCGCTGTCGCCGCGCCACACGGCCCTGCGGTGGTCATCAGCCGCAGGGCCCCGGACGGGATGACCTCGGCGGAGGGAGTCGTGGTGGTCATGGGCCGAGGCTGGCACGCGGAATCTGAAAAGTTCCTGACTGCCTGATCACGGCGTATGCAGGCCCGTCCCCGTCCCCGTCCCCGTCCCCGTCTCCGTCTCCGGCGGCGCGGCCCCGGCCATCCCCATTGCGGTTACCAGGGCACCACACCGTCGTCGTCCTGGAAGGAGCCGGTCGGGCCGTCGTCGGGCAGGGACGCGAGGCGGATCGCGATCGCGGCGCCCTGCTGCGGGGTGCGGACGCCGCGGAAGCCGTTGAGGTCGGTCGCGCAGTAGCCCGGGCAGCCGGCGTTGACGAGGATGTTCGTGTCCCGCAGCTCCTTGGCGTACTGCACGGTCACGGCGTTGAGGAACGTCTTCGACGCCGCGTACGCCACGGAGATCGGGCCGGTCTCGGCGCCGGGAGCGGTCTGGCGGGTGAGCGAGCCGACCGTGCTGGACATGTTCACGATCCGCGGCGACGCCGAGCGGCGCAGCAGCGGGAGCAGCGCGTTGGTGACGCGGATGACGCCGAGGACGTTCGTCTCCACGGCCGTCCGCACGGTGTCGAGGGCGACGGTGGTGGGCGTCTGCGGCGCGGCACCGGTCACGCCCGCGTTGTTGACGAGGACGTCGAGGCGGCCGGCGCGCTCCTCGACGAGGCGGGCCGCGGCGGCGGCGCTGGCGTCGTCGGTCACGTCGAGCGGGACGCCGAACGCGTCCACGCCGTCCGCCCTGAGCCTGCGGACGGCGGCCTCCCGGCGCTCCTCGTCGCGGGCGCCGACGCCGACGCTCCAGCCGAGGGCGCCGAGGCCGGCGGCGATCTCGTAGCCGATGCCCTTGTTCGCGCCGGTGACCAGCGCGATCGTCGTCCGGTCGCCGTCCCGGTCCCGCACGGCGCCGGCGGTGTCGTCGTTGCTCTCGTGGTTCCTGTCTGCGGTCATGTCCCCAGCGTGCTCCGCGGCCGGACGCGGGCGCCAAGACCATGTCGGTGGGCGGCGATACCGCCGGGGTATCGGCACAGCTCATCGACGCCGCGCGGCCCGGCGGTGGGGAGCGGCGGCGCCGCCCGGCGGCCGGGACGCTTCGGGTACCTTGGCGGGATGGAGACGCGGGAGCTGCGGTACTTCGTCGCCGTCGCCGAGGAGTTGCACTTCGGGCGGGCGGCGCAGCGGCTCGGGATCGCGCAGCCGCCGCTGTCCCGGGCGATCCGGCAGATGGAGCGACGGCTCGGCGCGCCGTTGCTGGAGCGTACGAGCCGCGGGGTCGCGCTGACCGAGGTGGGGGCGGTGCTGCTGCGGGAGGGGCGGGCGGCGCTCGACGCGGTGGACGCGGCCGACCGGCGGGCACGGCGCGCGGCCCTCCAGGTGAGCGGCAGCGCCGGCATCGTGCTGGTCACGAAGGCCGGGGCGGCCAACGAGCTGCTGGCGAAGCTGCTGGACGCCTACGCGGCCGAGCCGGACGCGGTGCCCGTCGACGTGGCGCTGTGCGGGCCCGGAGAGCAGGAGCGGCTGCTGCGCGACGGGCGGGCGGACGTGGCCCTGCTGCACCTGCCGTTCGACTCGACGGCCGGGTTGGACACGGAGGAGCTGCGTACGGAGGAGCAGGTCGCGATCCTCCCGTCGGACCATCCCCTCGCGACCCGGGCGCGGTTGCGGATGGCCGAGGTGGCCGGGCTGCCGGATCTGCCGCTGCCGCGCTGGCCCCGGCTCGACGGCTCGTACCCAGACGGGCCGGGGCCCCAGGTCCGCGACCACACCCAGCTGCTCCAGCTCATCTCGCTCGGGCGGGCCGCGGCCGTACTCCCCGAGTCCTGCCGGGCCCACCTCCACGACGGCCTCGCCGCGGTACCCGTCACCGACGCCCCCGCGGTCACCACGGTCATCGCCTGGCCCCCGCACAGCCGCTCCCGCCCCATCGCCGCCCTCGTCCGCACGGCCACCCGCCTCTAGTACGGTCGCTGGCCGCCAGGTCGGCTGCCACTCCGGCGCAGATCGCCCTGGCCTGGCTGCTGGATCTGGCACCCAACATCCTGCTGATCCCGGGCCCGCGGACACGCGCGCACTTGGACGACAACCTGATGAGTGCCGGTGTGGTGCTGGGTGATCAGGCCCGCACCGAGCTGTCCCGGGCCTTCCCCGCCGGCGGACCGGACGGGATCCGGGATCGGATCGGTGAACCTGGACGCCTGCCACCTGGCCACATCGCCCGATGTCCACTTTGTCACTTACGCTGGATTTGTGGCCTGGTGGTCCGGTCGGCCCGCGCAGAGGTGCAGCGCGGATGATCCCGGGTGAAGTGACCAGGAAGGAGACGAGCCGTGTCCGCAAGCCCAATGGACGTCGTCAGCACGTGGCTTCAGAACCTGCTTGACCCTGAAGCGGTTCACCGCCTCGTCGCTCCCGATGCCACGTACGTCTCGCTGAACGCCGAGGACGCCGAACTCAAGAAGATCCTGCCGTGGACCGGAACCTCTCAGGGCCCGCAGGCCTTCCTGGACAACCTCGGCGGCATGTTCACCCGTTGGGAGAACCAGGCGTTCAACGTCACGACGATGTTCGGCTCCGGCGAGAACGTCGCCGTGTTCGGCGATTTCCGCTACAAGTCGCACTCGCTCGACAAGGTCGTCACGTCCCCCTTCGCCATGCTGGTGAAGGTCGTCGACGGGAAGGTGACCTACCTCCAGTTCCTGGAGGACACCTACGCGACCGCGGCCAGCTTCCGCAAGGAAGGCACCTGGACCGTCCAGACGCTGCTGGAGGAGCAGCCGTTCATGGTCTGACTACCCCTCACCCCGTCCGCCGGACACCATGCGTGACCCGTGTCCGGCGCAGAAGGACAGGGCGTGGCGAGTCGGCGCCCGATTCGTCCGCCGGTCGGATAGAACCAGGTGACAGGCAGACTGCGAAGGACTCCGAGATGACCGCCGGTTCCCCCCTCCAGACCCTTACCCTCGCCCAGGATCTGACCCTCACCCGCATGGGATACGGCGCCATGCAGCTGGCCGGTCCCCGCGTCTTCGGACCGCCGAAGGACCGCGACCAGGCCGTGGCCGTGCTGCGCGAGGCGGTCGCGCTCGGCCTCACCCACATCGACACCAGCGACTTCTACGGCCCGGCCGTCGTCAACGAGCTGATCAGGGAGGCGCTGCACCCCTACCCCGACGACCTGCACATCGTCACCAAGGTCGGCGGCCGGCGCGACGAGCAGGGCGGCTGGTTCCCCTCGCACGACCCCGCGGCCCTCAGGTCCCAGGTGCACGACAACCTGCGGCACCTCGGCCTGGACACGCTGGACGTGGTCAACCTGCGCACTCCCACGCAGGAGGGGATCAGCGACGCATCCGTCGCCGAGTGGTTCGGCACCCTGGCCGAACTGCGCGACGAGGGCCTCATCCGCCATCTCGGCCTCAGCGGTGTCACCGCCGGCCAGCTCACCGCCGCCCAGGCCGTGGCCCCGGTGGTCACGGTGCAGAACCTGTACAACCTGACCGACCGGACCGACGACGCCCTGGTCGACCGCTGCGCCGCCGAGAACATCGCCTACGCCGCGTTCTTCCCCCTCGGCGGCTTCACCCCCTTGCAGTCGCGGACCCTGACCGACGTCGCCGAACGCGTCGGCGCCTCCGGCCAGCAGGTGGCCCTGGCGTGGCTGCTGCAGCGCTCACCCACCATGGTCCTCATCCCCGGCACGTCCTCGCCGGACCACCTGCGCGAGAACGTGGCAGCCGCCGAACTGGCACTGCCGGCCGACGCGATCACCGCACTCGACGCGATGGCCGCCTGAGCCTGCGGCTTTCATCAGCTCAGCCCCGGTCCGGCGGGCAGGGAGAACGCGCGGCGCCGGTGACGGTATGAGGGGGCATCAGCTAACCGGCGCGATTCCTCGCTGACGCCCGGCCTCGCCGCCTGGGAACATGACCGGTACGGGCCCCACCGCACCGGAAAGGTCACCATGAGCCGCAAGCTGTACTGGCGCCCCGGGAGTGTCCACCCGGAGAACGAACTCCCCGATGCGCTCAAACGCGAACTCGCCCCGCCGTACTGGGGCCACGACGGCGCTGCCCGCGACAGTGCCCCGCACCAGCTCACCGAGGAGCACATCCCTCAGCTCCAGGCGCTGGCCGACCGCGGCATCGACGGTGCCGACGCCCTGATCACCGCGATCCGCGAGCACGACAACCGCATCGTGGTGTGGATCTCCGGCCCCCTGACGAGACCGCTTAAGGGACGCTGATCGGCCGGAACCGCGGCAAGGCCAGTGGGCCGACAGCTCGCCGATCGCCACCGCCTTGATCGTCGGAACTGCTCTGGAGAGGTGAGGGAGTTCCGCACCCTCCACGTGATCACCGCATGCCCGTACGGGCTCTCACGTGCCCGTGCGAACCGGTCCCAACCCGGCGTCGGCGCCGCCCACCGCGTTCCCGTGCGGGTGCAGCCGGTCGGTGAGGAACGCGAGGATCTCGTCGCGGGCCCGGACCGTGGGGTGGCCGGCCTCGTCGACGAAGTGGGCGGTGACGACGCTGTGCGGGGTGCCGACCACGTGCGCGAAGAAGGGCGGCGGGGCCGGGTTGGCGGCGCTGTCGGGCAGGACCCGCCCGTCGAAGGCGTCGCCGAGCAGGGCGCGGTAGGCGGCGAAGCGCTGCCCCGTGCACCAGCGGTCGCCCTCGAACCGGTAAGCCAGGACGGTGAGTTCGTCACGGTCGAGGCGGTCACGCACCGCCCGGGCGTCCGCCGGGTCGAGTTCGAGTCCGGCCGGGTCGTCGAGCGGCAGCGACGGGTGGTTGACCACCGGGGCGATCACCGCCGGCTCCAGGGCCATGGTCAGGGCGAAGTTGCCGGTGAAGCACAGGCCGATCGCGCCCACTCCTGGCCCCCCGCATGCGGTGTGGGCCTGTCGCGCCAGGCCGCGCAGCCACACCGTCACCGGGCTGGTCCCGCCGCCTGCGAAGGCGCGGAACTCCGCGCTGACGCAGGCGCGGCGGACGACCTCGCGGCCGCCCTCGGCCGTGGGGAAGACGCCGTCCGTCCCGAACAGGGAGGGCACGTGGACGGTGAAGCCCGCGTCCCGCACCCAGCGCGCGAGCCGCAGTACGTCGGGACTGATGCCCGGCATCTCGGGCAGCACCACGACCGCGGGCCCGGTCCCGGCCACGTACACCGTCTTCTCCACACCGTCCACCGCCACGGTACGGCGGGCGAAGTCGGTGATCGGATCGTCGTCGCTCATGGGGCCAGCCTCGTCCCGGGCCAAGGGACCGGGCGAGAGGCGGGATCGCCAAGGGCAGGGGTAATCTCGCCACACGTACGGGCGGCAGCGGTTCGCGGTGGGCGGCCCGGGCCGAGGACATCGGGGGTACGGGAGTGGTGGGGGCTGCGCGGCAGGCGGAAGACGCGGGCGCCGGGCCCGGTGTGCTGCGGGTCGGGGTCCTGGCGTACCCGGGCTGCTTCGCGTCCGAAGTGTTCGGTGTCCCCGACCTGTTGACGATGGCCGGGCATGTCGCCGGACCGGACGCGCCGCCCGGGTACCAGGTGTCGATCGTCTCGCCCCGCCGGCGGGTCACCGCCTCCGGCGGCACGAGCCTGGACGTGTGCCCCGTGCGCGAGGTCGACGTCCTCGTCGTCCCCGGCTTCGCACTCTCCCCGGACACCGACCTCGACGCCTGGCTCGCCCGGCTCTCGCCCGAGATCGCGGCGATCCGGGCACAGGCCGCCACCGGCACCGCGGTCGTCTCCCTCTGCGTCGGCGCGTTCCTGCTCGCCCAGGCGGGCCTCCTCGACGGGCGCCGGGCCACCACCTCCTGGCTGCACGCCGCGGAACTGGCCAGGCGCCACCCGAACGCCGACGTGCGGCCCGAGCACCTGGTCGTCACCGACTCCGGGGTGACGACCACGGCCGCCTTCAGCGCCATGTACGACTTCGCGCTGGACCTGATCCGCCGGCACGACGGCGTCCGGGTGGCCCGGGCCACCGCACGGCTGGCCCTCGTCGACGACGCGCGGGCCTCCCAGACGCCGTATGTCGACGCGCGGCTCCTCCCGCAGCCCGGCCGGGACTTCTCCCAGCGGGTCATGCGGCGGCTCGACCAGAACCTCGCCGAGCGGTACGACCTCGCCGCGCTCGCCGACGCCTTCCAGGTCAGCACCCGCACGCTGCTGCGCCGCTTCCGCGAGGAGACCGGACGCAGCCCGCTGGCCCACCTGCAGGCCACCCGGGTCAACCGCGCCCGCCATCTCCTGGAGACCAGCGACCGCACGGTGGCCGCCATCGCGGCGGCCGTCGGCTACCAGGACCCCGGCACCTTCGCCGCCCTCTTCGCCCGCCACACCGGAAGCCGCCCGAACGCCTACCGCGCCGCTTTCCGCCGCTCCCCCCTGGCCACCGTCCCCGAGGCATAGAGAAGACGACCACCGCCACCCGGAAGTGCCCGGCCACGTCCGGCCTCGTGGGCGAGGGGCGGGAACCGCCGGCCGGCGCGCAGGAGTTCGCGGAGTGCGGTGATCGGACTCGGCGGTGCGTGCGCGCCGGGCGTCAGGCGGGGGTGTCCAGCGGGTTGGCGGCCGTTCTGCCGGCCAGGCCCGAACGCACCGCGGCAGCAGCGGAGGCGCCGGGTTGCCGCGCGGCTTGGGCCCGGAAGCACGCCAGGAACTGCTCGGTCACGTTCATCGTTGACGGCGCCGTGTCCGGCACGGAGCTCACCGCCACCGTGACGGTCACGGACTGACTCCGGTCGAAGTCCCCCAGGCCACCGGGCAACGCTCGTCCGAGGGCTGTGAAGGCACGTTCCGGGTCGACCCGGCACAAGCGCGCTCCCGCGCCTGCGCCATCGGGAACGCTGCCGCCACGGCTACGGCGGTGTTGCCCGGTCGGCCGGTCCGGCCGGCGGGGCCTCGGGGGCGGCGAGGCGGCGCAGGGCGAGTGCGGCGAGCAGCGCGGCGCCGTCCGGGAGGATCGCGTCGTCGAACTCCGCGTCCGGTGCGTGGTTTCCGGGGGCGGAGGCCGGGTCGCAGCCGGCGGGGCAGGCGCCGATGCCGGTCATCACTCCGGGCACCTCGGCGAGGATCCGCCCGATGTCGTCGGAGACCAGGGCCGGGCGGGTGGTGCGGACGAACCGCTCGGGGCCGAACAGGTCGGTGACGGCGGCCCGGACCCGGTCGGCCTCGGCGGGGTCGTTCACGGTCACCGGATACCCGGGCGTGTAGGTGATCTCCGCGGTGACCCCGTGGGCGGCGGCGATGCCGTGCGCGGTGTCCGTGGCGATCGTGGCGAGCAGGGCCAGTGCGGTGTCGGACAGTGCCCGCAGTGTCGCCTCCAGCCGGGCCCGGTCGGGGACGATGGTGGGCCCGGTGCCGGCGTGCACACTGCCGACGGTGAGTACCACCGGGTCGAACGGGTCGAACCTGCGGGCCGGCAGGGCTCCCAGCGCGGTGACGAGTGCGGCGAGCGCGGGTATCGGGTCGTGGGCGCGGTGCGGCCAGGCGCCGTGGCCGCCGGTGCCGTGCAGGGTGGCGGCCAGGGTGCCGTTGGCGGCCAGGGCGGGCCCTGCGGTGTTGCTGAACTGCCCCACGGGCGCGGACGCGGAGCTGTGCAGGGCGTAGGCGGCGACCGGACGGCTGCCGGTGGTCTCCAGCAGCCCTTCGGCGAGCATCAGCCGCGCCCCGTCGTGGCCCTCCTCGCCCGGCTGGAACATCAGGAGGACGTCGCCCGCGAACCGGTCGCGCCGGGCGGCGAGCAGGTGGGCGGCGCCGACCAGCATCGCCGCGTGCTGGTCGTGGCCGCAGGCGTGCCGCGGTCCGCCGGGGAACGGCAGCGCGTCGAGGTCGGCGCGCAGCAGCACGGTCGGTCCGGGCCGCGCACCGGACACAACGCCGACCACCGAGGTCAGCGCCGTGCCGGTGTGCAGGGTCAGGCCCGGTCCGTCGAGCGCGGACAGCACGGCCTGCTGGGTGCGCGGCAGGTGCAGCCCGGTTTCGGGGTGCGCGCCGAGGGTGCGCCGCAGCCGGTCCAGGCCGAGCGAACGGGCCTCCTCCACCAGCTCGTTCACCGGGCGGCGCCGTCGCGCAGGGCGGGCAGCACCGTCTCCGCGATGCGGTAGGCCTCCTCCAGGAGCGGGTTGCCGGACAAGATGAACGTGTCGACGCCGAGTTCGCGGAACTCCTGGAGGCGTTCGACGACCTGGGCGGTGCTGCCGACCACGGCGGTGCCAGGCCCGGGGCGGAACAGGCTCATGCCCGGCCACAGGTTGGGGTGCTTCTCCAGTTCCCTGGCGTGCTCGGGGACGCGTCCGCCGTGCTGGCGGAACTGCCGTGCCCAGCCTTCGCCGTCGTTGCTCTCCGGGTCGCCGAGCATCCTGCTGTAGGTGGCCCGGCTGGTGACGTCGAGCAGCCGGTCGGCGGCTGCCCACGCCTGGTCCTCGGTGTCCCGGACGATGAGGTGCAGCCGCAGGCCCAGGCGCAGTTCGCGGCCGTGGTGGGCGGCCCGCGCGCGTACCCGGTCCAGTTTCTCCTTCAGCAGGTGCGGCGGTTCGCCCCAGGTGAGGTACACGTCGACGTGCCGTGCGGCCATCTCGATGCCGGGTGCGGAGGATCCGCCGAACCACAGCGGGGTGTGCACGCCCCCTTGGAGGGGCGTGAGTTCGCGCAGTGACTCGCCGGCCCGGGTGAGTTCGTAGAAGCGGCCCTTGTGGTCGAACACCTCGCCGGCGGTGAGGCGTTTGACGATGTCCCAGTATTCGGCGCTGAGTTCGTAGCGCTCGTCGTGTTCGAGGTGCAGTCCTGCCTGGCGCAGCGCCTCCGTCGAGCCGTTGACGACGTTGAACCGCAGCCGGTCCGGGCCGAACAGGTGGGTGAAGCTGAGCGCCATCTTGGCCAGCATCGTCGGGGAGATCAGCCCGGGGTGCACGGCGAGCAGCGGTTTGAAGCTGGGCCGGGTGACGGCGGCGACGGCGCTGGCGAGCGGCCATACGTCGTACAGGTCGGTGGCGAACAGTGCGCCGTCGTAGCCGAGCCGGTCCACGGCGATGCCGAGCTGCTGGAGGTAGGCCAGGTCGATGCTGCGGCGTCCTTCGGGCTCCCAGGGGTAGGCGCCTTCACGCGGGATGACGTACCAGAGGACTTCGGGGCTGGACACGGTCACTTCTCCGGGGTTGCGGCGGCGAGGACGGGCGCCGCGGCGGCGTCCAGGCCGGGGTGGCGGGCGTCGGCGACGGTGATCGGGCGGGGCAGGAATCCAGTGGCGGCAAGGATGTCGGCGGCCTCCTGCTGCTCGGCGACGAAGGCGTCGGAGACCGGCTCGATGCGCCACGGCAGCGCGGCCAGGGCCTCGCGCCAGTCGGCGGCGGTGCCGCCCTGGTCGGCCGCGGCGATCGCGGCGGCTTCGTCGAGGTGGCCCGCGGCCCAGTCGTCCGCGGCCTGAAGGGCGGAGACGATCACGGCGATGAGCTCGGGCCTGGTGTCGGCGACGTCGCGGCGGGTGAAGAACACCGAGCGGTCGGCGATCACGTCGCCGGCCTCGGCCAGGGTGCGGACCCGGCCCTCGCGCCGGGCGGCCGACAGTTCGGCGCCCTGCCCGACCCAGGCGTCGATCCGGCCGTCGAGCAGCTGGGCGTAGGAGTCGGCGGCGGAGCGCTCGGCGGTGATGTCGGTGCCGTAGGACAGGCCGTGGCCGGTGAGGGCCTTGCCGACGAAGTGGGTCTGCCAGGATCCGATGGCCAGGTGGATGGTGCGGCCCTTGAGGTCGGCGACCGAGCCGATGCCGCTGCCGGCGCGGACCAGCAGGGCGCCGTGGCCGGGGCGCGGTGCGGAGACGGCGGCGTACACCAGGTCGTGGCCGGCGGCCTGCGCGGACAGCGGCGGGGTGGAGCCGGTGCCGCCGAAGTCGATCGTGCCGTCGGCGAGGGCCGCTGCGGTCCTGAGGCCGCCGATCTGATGCCAGGCCACGGTTTCACCGAGGGGGCGGAGGGCTTCTTCGAGCAGGCCGAGCCGGGACAGGTGGTACAGGGACGGGTTGGCCGGGTGGACGCCGACGTTGACGGTCATGCGGGGTACTCCTTGGCGGATTCGTTCGTGGGGGCGGACGCGGGGACGGCGCCGCTGCCGGGCGCGTCGCTGCTCTGCGGGCCAGGCGCGGACCCGGGTCCCGGTTCCGGGGCGGCTTCGGTCGCGGGCGGTGGGCCGTGGACGCCGAGTTCGGTGAGCAGCCGGGTGCGCAGGGCGGCGAAACGGGGGTCGGCGCTGTCCCTCGGGTGGTCGATGGCGATGGTCTCGTCGGTGGCGAGCCGCCCGTCGCGCAGGACCGCGACCCGGTCGGCGAGCCGGATGGCCTCGTCGACGTCGTGGGTGACCAGGAGAACGGCGGGCCGGTGCCGGCGGCACAGTTCGCCGACCAGGTCGTGCATGCGCAGCCGGGTCAGGGCGTCGAGGGCGGCGAACGGTTCGTCCAGCAGCAGGAGTTCCGGTTCGCGGATCAGCGCGCGGGCCAGTGCGACACGCTGGGCCTCGCCGCCGGACAGCGTTGCGGGCCAGGCGTCCGCGTGCCCTTCCAGGCCGACTTCGGCGAGGGCGCGGCGGCCGGTCTGCCTGGTCCGCGGCCCGCGCGGCAGTGCGACGGTGACGTTCGCCAGGACGCGCTTGGACGGCACCAGCCGGGGCTCCTGGAAGACCACGGTCCGGCTCTCGGGGACCAGGACCGTCCCGGCGTCGTGCCGGTCCAGTGCGCCGAGGATCCGCAGCAGGGTGGTCTTCCCGGTGCCGCTCGCACCGAGCAGCGCGAGGAACTCGCCCTGGGCGATGTCGAGATCGAGGCCGTCCAGGACGTCACGGGCGCCGAAGGTGCGGCGCAGGCCGCGGATCCGGACGGCGGCGCGGCGGCCGCTGGGCTCCGGCGGGGATGCGGCGCCGGCTCCGGGCGCGGTACCGGTGGTCCCGGCGGTGGGGGTCCCGGCGGCGCCGGTCTCTGCGGCGGTGTGCTCGGGCCGGCCGGAGCCGGTCAGGGTGCTGCTCATCGGGCCGCCCCCTGGGTGCGCCACGGCATCAGCAGCCGTTCCAGCACGCGGGCGGTGCCGTCCGCGAGCAGTCCGATGAGGGCGTAGATGAGGATGCAGACGGTGAGGATGTCGGTGCGGGAGTACTCCTGCGCGGTGGACATCAAGTACCCGATGCCCGCAGTGGAGTTGATCTCCTCGGCGGCGATCAGGGCGATGACGCTGAGCGTCATCGACAGCCGCAGTCCGGACAGCAGCGCGGGCAGCGCCCCGGGGAGCACCACTTCGCGGACTAGGGCCAGCCGTCCCATGCCGAAGCTGCGCATGGCCTCGACGAGCTTGCGGTCGGTGTTGCGCACGCCGCCGGCCGCGGAGACGTACATGGGGAAGCTGGTGGCGACCGCGATGAGCACCACCCGGGCGGTCTCGCCGATGCCGAACCAGACCATGAACAGCGGCACCAGGGACAGGAACGGAATGGTGCGCAGCAACTGCATTGAGGAGTCGAGCAGTTCCTCGCCGAGCCGGGAGAAGCCGGTGATGACGCCGAGCACCAGCCCGGCGCCGGCGCCGAAGGCGAGGCCGAGCCCGGCCCGGGTGAGGGACACCGACAGGGCGTCGCCGAGCTGGCCGCTGCTCCACAGTTCATGGAAGGCCGAGAGGACCTGGCGGGGCGAGGCGAGGAGGGACGGGCTGAGGGTTCCGGAGGCGGACGCCCAGATCCACACCAGCAGCAGCGCCAGCGGGCCGAGCAGCCGCAGCCCGAGGCTCAGTGCCCGGGGGCGGGGCCGCGCCACCGTGGGCCGCGGGGCGACCAGTCCCGGGGCCTCCGGGTCGGTGGACGTTCCCAGCGGCGGCACGGGAACGGCGTGCGGGGCGGCGGTGGCGGTCACTTGGCCTCCGCAGGTGCGGCGGTGATGTCGATGATGTGCGGCGTGACGTCGAAGACGCCCTTGGTGATCTTCTGATCCGCGAAGAACCGCGCGACGGTGGCGAAGTGCGCGAGCTGCGCGCCGCCGATGGGCTGCGCGGTGCCGCTCGCCTTGTCGATGGGCAGTTCGACGGCCTTCTGCGCCGCGCTGACGGCTTCGGGGCCCGAGGTGGTCTTGACGTTGAGGTACGCCTCGGGGTTCTGCTGCTGCTTCAGCCCGGCGTCGTGCAGGTAGGTGTACAGGGCCTTGACGACCTCGGGGTGCTGCTCGGCGAAGCCGTTGCGGACCGCCCAGACCGCGTAGTTCTCGGAGCCGACCTGTCCGCCGGTGGTCAGGAAGCGGGCGCCGGAGTTGGCGATGGCCGGGACGGAGTACGTCGCCCAGGTCGACCATGCGTCCACCTGGCCGGAGTTGAAGACCGGGCCGATCTGGTTGGGCTGCAGGTAGACGCGCTTGACCTTGTCCACCGGGATGTGCTGCTGCTGGAGCGCCTTGAGCAGCAGGTACTCGCTGGTACCGCCGTGCCAGACGGCGACCTTCCTGCCGACCAGGTCGCTGATGCTGGTGATGCCGGAGTCCTTCTTCACCAGGATTCCCTCGCCGAGTTCGTCGGGGTCGACGGCGGCGAAGAGCTTGAACCCGGGGCTCTGGGCGAGCGCGGCGATCGCGGAGGTGATGGAGCCTTCGGCGAAGTCCAGTGCGTTGGCGTCGAGTTCCTGTGCTGCGGGGGCGAACGCGCCGGCGGTGCCGGTCCAGGCGACCTTGGCGTGCACGGTGGCGAGTGCCTTGTCGAGCGAGCCGTCCTTGCGGGCGAGGGCGAGGACTCCGGAGTTGCCGCCGTCGGGGATGCGGACGGTGACGGTGGCGCCGCCGGCGGCGGTGTCGGTGCGCGCGGATGTGGTGGAGGAGCAGGCGGCCAGGCCCAGGGCGGCGAACACGGCGGTGGTGGCGAGGGCGAACTGTCGGACGTTCACGGGGATCTCCAGGAAGGGGCCGGCCAGGGCCGGCGCGGGGTTCAGGCGGTGGTGGGGGCGTACGGGGCGGGGACGGTGGCGTCGGCTGCGGCGGCCCGGGCGGCCCGCAGTTCATGGGCGCGGCGCAGCGGTTCGGGGTCCGCCCACGCCGCGACGTCCACCGGGTCCGGCAGGAAGCGGTGCGCCGACAGGAACCGCTCCTGCGCGGCGAGCAGGTCCAACCGCTCCTGGCTGAGGTCGAGTTGCAGGCTGCTCGCGGTGCCGTCGCGGTAGGCGCCGGCCACTCCCTCCGGGCCGGCGCCGGTCTCGGCGCCGAGGATGCGGGGCACGTCGCCGGGATGGGCCGCGGCCCAGTCGGCGGCGTCGAGCAGCACCGCGAGGAAGCGCGTCACCAGGTCGGGGCGGTCGTCCAGCAGCCGCTGGTGGACGGTGATCGGCCGCGGGGTGCCGTTGTTGATCCGGGCCCTGCGATCGGGCACGGCGTCCAGGTCGATCGCGACCTCGGCGCCGTAGCGGCGGGCGGTCTCCACCGCGACCGCGCCCTTGACGTAGACCGCGTCGACCACGCCGTCCCGCAGCGCGGCCAGTTCGCCCTCCCACTGTCCCTGCGGCGCGCCCGGCACGTCGACGAGGTGCGCGTCGTCCAGGGTGAGTCCGGCCAGGCCGAGCGCACCGGCGTGGCCGTGCAGCGCCATCGCCCGCCAGAAGTCGATGGGGATGTCATGATGTGGGACGGCGAGCCGCCGCCCGCGCAGTTGCTGCGGGGTACGCAGGTCGCTGCCCTGCCGGACGAGGATCGTCTGCCGCTCCTCGATCCAGGTCAGTGCGATCACCCGCGTCTGCTCACCGCGTGAACGGGCCCACAGGGCGGGGACGTTGCCGCCTTCGCGGAACAGCGCGGTGAGTTCGTGGGTGAAGTGGCTGCGCGGCAGGCCGCCGGCGGCGCCGCGCCCGGCGGCGTCCCGCAGCGAGCGCACCGCGATGCCGTCGGGGGCGAACTCCGCGGTCAGGGTGCCCCGGTCGGCGGCGATGCCGGTGGCGGTCGGGACGGGGCAGCGGGTGAACCAGATCTCGTCCGGAACGGACATGGGTGCTCCAAGCGACAGGCATGGGGAGGGCGGGGCGCGGGCGGTCCCGCGGCGTCGGGAGGGGCGCGGCCTCGTGGGAACGCGCGGGGTCGCCGACGGGAGAAGCCGTGTGTGCGTGTGCGGGATGGGGCGGGGCGGGGCGGGGCGGGGTCAGCGACAGCTGGCGCCGCGGGACCGGCCGAGGTCCAGGTACAGCCGGGCGGAGAGCAGCGGGCGGAACGGGCTGAGCAGGCCGGGCGTGATGGTCACGGGGCGCTCCCTTCCGTTCCGGTGCGAGGCATGGCGTCTGCCGGCGGCGCATGCGGCGTGCGTGCGGTCTGCAACGGAGGCTGGCACACCTTTTCGACTCGCGGCAACATCTCCCACGATGTGGGACACCGCGGGAGGCAATGTTCACGTCGGGAGACACGGCGCAATGTTCCGGCAACAGTTGCCAGAACGTGGCGGCCTCCGCATGCTTGGGGCCATGACGACGGATGCGCGCGCCAACGTCGCCGGCGCGCCCCCGGGGGCCCAGGCGGTCACCCGCGCACTCCGGCTGCTGCACTGTTTCCGTGACAACGCGGGCGAGTTGAGCGCGTCCCAGCTCGCCCGCCGGATGGAGCTCTCGCCCTCCACGGCGCACCGGCTGGCCCGCACATTGGTCGCGGCGGGCTTCCTGGAGCAGGACGCGCACACGGCCCGCTACCGGCTCGGCCCGTCCGTCGCGGAACTCGGCCAACTGTCCCTGCACCAGAGGGGGATGCACCGTGCGGCGCCGGAAC
This sequence comes from Streptomyces sp. NPDC020917, assembly GCF_044333795.1. NCBI lineage: Bacteria > Bacillati > Actinomycetota > Actinomycetes > Kitasatosporales > Streptomycetaceae > Streptomyces > Streptomyces sp. NPDC020917. The sequence goes on from NZ_JBIRRR010000003.1 coordinate 120,813, forward strand.
TCGACGCGTTGGCGCGGACCACCGGTGCCACGGCCGACCTCGCCATCCGCGACGGCGGCCATGCGGTGATCCTGGTCGGCGGTTCGGTGAACGCGGCGTCCGGTCTGGGCCTGCGCCGCCCGCTGCACTCCACCGCGCTGGGCAAGGTGCTGCTGGGGTGGGCCCGCCCCGGCGGGCGGCAACTCGACGAGCTACCTCCGCTGCGCGCGCACACCGACCGGACCATCACCGAACTCGCCGACTTGCGCGCTGAGTTGGAGCGGGTGCGGGAGGCGGGCTACGCCCTCAACGAAGGAGAGTCCGCATACGGTGTGCGCACGGTCGCGGTCCCGGTACTGGACGCCGCGGGCCACGCGCACGCGGCACTCGCGGTGCGATCGACGCCCGACGCCCTCACCGACGAGCGGCTGCCGTGGTTCGTCGCGCGGGCCCAGTCCTGCGCCCGCGCCCTGGAGGTCCTGCTGCTGCCCCCGTCCCAGCGGCACTCCCCCACCGACGCGGGCTGACCAGTTCGGAGGGTTCCCGGCCCTGGCCGTCGAGGTGGCGGCCGGCGGTCAGGCGTCGGGGTCGACTTCGGGGTGCGTGAACCGCACGGGCTTGCCCAGCGACCGGGCGTAGGCGATCTCGGCTCGGGTGCTGTCTCCGACGTAGTCGCCGACCACGAGCACCTCGTCAGCGAGCCGGATCTTCGCCCGGTGCAGATCGTCGAGTCGAACCTTCAGCGCCTCGGCCTCGGCGGGATCGGACCAGAGTGCGTGCGGCGACTTCATGTCACAGCCCGGTTTGACGACAATCCTTCCGGCTGCGGTCTCCCGCAGATCGGCCTCGGTCATCTCGGCCATGAAGCGGGTGGAGCCACAGATCACGACGACAGGCGGGAGGCCGAGCTGCTGCTTCGCGTCGGCGAGCTTCTCCTCGGGGGTGAGCAGTTGCGGGTGCGACACTGGTTTCTCCTGGTGGTGTGGGCCTAGTAGGGAACCGACCCGCACCAGGTCTGGGCCCAGGCGGAGGCCCCGTACTTGTTGGCCGCGCGCACCGCGACACAGATCTCGTCGCCAGAGTACGGGTCCTGGATCGTGTAACTGGTGTTGCTCGTCGAGTAGACGGTGTCGATGCTCTTCTTCGTGTAGTTGCTGCCCTTGTTGGTGTAGTGGATGTCGTAACGGGTCGCCCGGGACACCGCGGACCAGCTCAGCCTGACCGGCATGGTGCACGCCCCGACACAGTAGTTCGGGTATTCGATCTTGTAACTCTTCATGGCGGGCGGCACGGAGCCAGAGGACGTGCCGGACGAACCGGACGAGCTCCCGCCGCCCGTGCCGCCGGAGCCCGAGGACGAGCCGCCTGAGCCTGACGAGCCTCCCGACTTCGAGCCCGAGGAGCCGGACGACGAGCCGCCGGGGGCGGTCGAGGTCCCTGCTGACGGACCGGAACTCCCGTCGTGGCTCCCTCCTTTGGGCTTGCCCTTGCCGCTCCCGTCCTGCGCTGCCTTTCCCGTGGAAGGCGAACCGCTCGGGCTGCTGGGCGAGTTGCTGACGACAGGGGTGGAGGTCGCGCTGATGCCGGGCGCCTGGGCGTGCGCTCCTCCGCCGTCACTGCTCCAGGGCTGGAGCACCGCCAAGGTGCCCCCGCCGGCGCCGAGAACGAGAACGACGGGCAGCGCGATGACCGTCCGGCGACGGGGGCGTCGGTCACGCTTCTCCTGCGTCCCCGAGCTGTCGGCCGCCTGGATGACGACGGGCGGCTCGGCCTGCTTGTGCAGGCCGACGGTCTCCCGATCCGCGGCCTCCTCACGCAGCAGCACCTCGGCGTCGAGCAGCCGCGCGGCCTGCTGTGCGAGGTGCGCGACCACGTCGGCGGGCAGCCACGCCCGCCCTGCGGCCCCCGCCCCGGCTTCCTCGGGCCGGTCCGCCAGCAGTACGTCCACGCCGGGCCGCTGCTCGACGTCCTTGGTCAGGCACCGCGCGATGAGCGATCGGAGGGCGGGGTCGTCCACTCCCTCCAGATCCGGCTCGTCCTGCACGATCTGGTACATGACGGAGTGCTGGTTGCTCGCCCCGCGCCCGAAGGGCATCTGCCCTGTCGCCGCGTACGTGAGCACGCACCCGACGGTGAACACGTCGCTCCCGGTCCCGGCGCTCTGTCCGCGAATCTGCTCCGGCGACATGAAGCCGGGCGATCCGACCACCATCCCGGTACTGGTGAGCAGCGAATCGACGGAGGTCTCCAGGGCCCGCGCGATCCCGAAGTCGATGACCCTGACGCCGTCCACGGTCAGCATGACGTTCGAGGGCTTCAAGTCGCGGTGCACGATCCCCGCGCCATGGATGTCCTTCAGGGCGCGCAGCAGGCCGTCGGCGAGCGCGTGCACCGACGCCGCGGGCAGCGGGCCGTGCCGACGGACGACTTGCTCCAGCGACAGCCCCGGAACGTACCCGGTCGCCACCCACGGGGGCTCTTCGTCGGGCCCGGCGTCGAGCACCGGGGCGGTGTACCGGTCGGGGACGCGTCGCGCCGCCCCGATCTCGCGCCGGAACCGCGCCCTGAAGTGGTCGTTGGACACGTGCTCCTCGTGCACGACCTTCACCGCGACGGTGCGTCCGCTGTCCGATCGCGCGAGGAACACCCGCCCCATGCCGCCTGCTCCGAGCCGGCCGAGCAGCAGATACGGCCCGATCCTCGTCGGATCGAAAGCGGTGAGGGGCTTGATGCCCCCCTCGGTGTCGTCCTCCCGCTCGCTGCGCCCGTCCCCGCTCGCGCCGCCCATGCCGGTATGGCACCCCCGCACTTGTTGCACCTGGTGATCAACTCAACGCCTCAGACAATAGAGGTCTTTGACGTTCCTGATGAAGCCGACGCCCGGAGCGGCAAGGACGGTTCCGTCCACGCGGTGGCCGGGCCCCGGCCGAGGCTTGTCACCGGCTGGCCCTTGCTGCATCACCTCGAAGGGTTGACGCCCTGTGCGAGCCCGGCCAGGGAGATCGGCGAACCGAGGATCCGCTCCGCGGCGCGATGGCCTGAGTGGAGCGCACCGTGGACGGTGGACGGCTCGCGCCCCCACGTCGCTTCTCCCGCAAAGTGGAGAACGCCGTCAACGGGTCCTGCCATCGCGTCATGATCGGCGTGCGAGGAGCCGACGGCGACGTAGGAGTACGAGCCGAGGGCGAGAGGATCGATGCCCCACCGGGTGATCCAGTGCGCCACCGGCCTGGGAACAAGGTCGCCGTAGATCTTGCGGAGGGAGTGGAGCACCGACGAGACCACCTCCTCGTCCGTCTTCTGCTCGATCTCCCGCCCCCAGGCACCTCCGGCGAAGGTCAGGAGCATCGGCTTGCCGCTCACCGCGGAGACGTCGTACCAGGAATGCCAGGGGACGCTCGCCTGGCCGTGCTGCCGGATTGCGTAGATGCCGTCCTGCCAGAACCGGTCGGGAAACTGGAGGAAGACCTTGTTGAACACGCCCATTCCGAGGCGGGCGATCGGTCCCGCAACGGAGTCGGGCAGAGCGGGCGTGAACTCGATCGCCCCGGCTTTGAGCACGCCCAACGGCACCGTGACGATCACGTGGGCCGCCTCGAAGGAGCCGTCCTGCGTGTCGACCCGCACGCCTGTGGCCGACCTGGTGACGGCGGTCACGGTCGTTCCCAGACGCACGTCAAGGCCTTCCGCGAGAGCCCGCGGAAGCACGTCGTAGCCACCGGGGAAGATCACTTCGTCACCTTCGATGGCATCCTCGTCGAGGGCGTGGGCGGCGACCTCTTCGGCCTCTGCGCCGCACTGCTCCTCCGTGCGATGCCGGTAGAACGCGCGGACCCGTTCGGCGCGTTCGGGTTCCCATCCCGTTCTGGCGAGAGCGCGCTCGGCCGCGGCGGCGTAGCTCTCGTCGTGACCGGAATCCGCGATGGTCGTCTGGAAGAGGTCATCTGCCGTGTCGACATCGACGGTCCATTGCCGGGCCGCTTGGTCGTCCAGCAGGCGCCGCGACTCGTCATAGTCGGCGATCGGCCGCCCGCCGGCCTGGAAACTCCCCACCGTGAACTCGTGTGTCTCCATCGCCAGCGCGGCGACAAGTCCCGTGAGGGGGTTGCCGGTGAGGCCATGGATCCATGAGGCGCCACGGTCCACGCAGAATCCAGCCGTGCGGTCCGTCCGAATCCGCCCTCCGACGCGGTCTCGCGCCTCCAGCACGACCACACGTTGTCCTGCGGCGTGCAGCAGTCGCGCCGCGGTAATGCCGGCAATTCCCGCACCGACGACGATGGTGTCCATCATCTTCTCCCTTCCAGGAGTCCTGAGGTCGGATCTGGGTGTCGTAGTTGGTCGAGCGCCCGGTCGAGCATGTCGGCGTAGAAGTCGGCCGCGGTGGTGTCGATGCACAGCGGAGGCTTGATCTTGAGGATGTTCAGATGATCGCCGGTGGGCTGGACTATCACGCCGAGGTCGAGCATCCGCTCGCACAGCTCCGCGGTCTCTTCCGTGGCGGGATCGAGCGTGTTCCGGTCCCGGACGAGTTCGAGGCCGAGATAGAGGCCCGAGCCGTGGACTGCGCCGATGACCTCGTGGCGGTCGGCGAGTTCCTGCAGCCGGCTCCGCAGGTGGCCGCCGACGCGAACCGCGTTGCCCTGGAGGTCCTCGTCGCGCAGGGTGTCGAGGACGGCGAGACCCACGACGCTGGAGACCGGGCTGCCGCCGGTGGACGAGAAGAAGTAGCCCTGCTCCTGGTAGCGGTCGGCAACCGCCTTGGAGGTGATGACCGCGCCGAGGGGATGACCGTTCCCCATGGCCTTCGCCACGCAGACGATGTCGGGGACGGCCTGCTGCTGTTCGAAGCCCCAGAACCAGTGGCCCAACCGGCCGTAGCCGACCTGGACCTCGTCGGCGACGGCCAGGCCGCCGTGCCGGCGGACCGCGGCGTACACCTCGGCGAGGTACCCGTCGGGCAGCGCCACTCCCCCGGCATTGCCGTAGAAGGTCTCGCTGAGGAACGCGCCTGGCGGGCGGCCCGACGCGGCGAGTTCGTCGATCACCGCAACTGCCTCAGGTGCGTAACACACCGCGTCCGGCCCGCGGTGCCGACCGCGGTAGGAGTTGGGCGAGTCCACGGTGTGGACCCAGTCCGGGCGGGTGGCAAGGGCGTTGGGGTTGTCCTGGAGTGAGGTGGAGACCGCGTCGGAGGCGTAGGTCCAGCCGTGGTACGCCTCGCGCAGCGCGACGACATCAGGCTGTCCGGAGGCGCCGATGGCCAGACGGATGCCCAGGTCGACCGCCTCGGAGCCCGAGTTGACCAGGAACACCGTGTCCAGCGGATCGGGCAGCAGGGCGGCAAGGCGCTCGGTGAATTCGACGACCGAGGCGTAGTGGAAGCGCGAGTTGGTGTTCAGTCGCCGCAGTTGCTGCGAGACCGCCTGCTCGACGCGGGGGTGGGCGTGGCCCAGCGGGGTGACATTGTTGACACCGTCGAGATAGGAGCGGCCGGCGGTGGACAGCAGATGGTGCCGCCAGCCGCGTTCGATGCGGGGCGGATCGTCGTAGTAGTGCTCCTGCACGGTGGCGAACACGGCGTCGCGCCGGTCGAGCAGGTCCACGGGCGCTTCGGAGCCCTTGTCCGGTAGGCCGAGGAGCGGGGACGGGTCTGCGGTGAGCGCCAGCCACCCCGCTGCGTATTCGGGGCGTACCAGCGCCGGCACGAGTGGGCTGTCGGCCTTGCGCAGGCCGACATGGACCAGGGCTCCGGCCGGGAGCCGGACGAGGTCGTCCCCGGCCTGGATCAGCGCCCCCGGGGAGACCGCCGGTCGGACCTGCGGGGGGAAGGACAGCGTCAGGACCTGCGCGCCGTAGGCGATCTGCACCTGCCCAGGCACCGCCGTAAGTGCCTGTCCCGAGCCGGGGGCCTGCAGCGTGCCGGCCCGGCCGAGTCGCAGATCGATGCCCGTGGCCACGGTCGCGGGAGAGACGGCGGACAGGGCAGGCGCCGCGGTGAGCCGCGCCTGCGCATACCGGGTGGCCACCGCGGCGGCGCCGGCGGCGAGCGCGGCGGCCGCCAGCCGGTCCTCGGCATCCGTTTCGAGCCAGGCGCCGCGGTCCATCGTCTCAGCGTCCGTGGACAGGTCGAGCAGATGCAGGTCCGCGTCCGCCAGGCCGCGCAGCAGCGGCTGCTGGGGCGCCTGGGCGCGAACGGGATCACCGGCCAGGCCGATCGCGTCCTCGACGAGGTGGGTCATCACGGGAGCCGGCAGGAGCGTGGCCTGTTCGAAGATGCGCCATTCGCGGTCGAGCGCGGCCCTGGCGTAGGCGTTGTCCCCGTCGACAGCGGCCTGGTGCCGCCCGCTGACGACCAGGCCGGCGGCCCGCAGCACCACGAGCGGCCACAGCGCCTGCGCTTCCGCCGGCGAGAGCGGCCGCAGCTTGTGGAAGGCCCGGACGGCGGGCAGCACGTGATGCGGCTCGGCACCATCGTGGTGGAGCATCGACGAGATCGTGACGGCCAGTTCGCTGACCGCCCAACTCACGGTCGTATCGCCGAAGTCGATGACTCCGTCGGGCATCGGCAGACGGCTGAGGGGAGAACGGATCAGGTTGTCGTCCGTGAGGTCCAGGTGAACCGGCTGCGACGGCAGCACCGGTGCGAGCTTCTGGACCCGCGTCCACGCATCGGCTGTCGCGGCTTCGACGGAAGCACGCCGCTGGGGCTCCTCGATGTGCCCGAGCAGCTTGGCGACGACGCGGTCGGCGTACCGCAGGTCCCACTGCAACACGCGCTCCAGCCCCGGGTGCCGGAAGTCCCGCAGCGCGGTGCTCACCTGGGCGGCGGTCATGCCCATGGCCGCCACCGTGCGCGGGGACAGGTGCCGCGGGCCGGAGAGCGACCCGCCGGGCAGGTACTCCAGCAGGCGCGCGATGACCGGCCCGTCCTGGGTGTCCACGGTTGTGCGACGTGCGGCACCGTCAGGGCGGCGCAGTACGGTGGCAACGCGCAGTTCCGGGTGGGCCGCGGCGATCAGGTCGGCGGCGGTGTCCTGGGCTTCGATCTCCAACGGGCCGAAGGCCGGATGTGCGATCTTCAGGACCGCCAGGGCCGGCCCGTCGTCCGCGTACAGGAGGAAGTTGGCGTCCTGCTGGCTGCCCAAAGCCTTGGCGTGCGCGCTGATGTCCAGGTGTTCGGCAGCAATACGCTCTGCCTCGGCCGCTGTCACCTGCGGTGCGGGAAGCGAGCCTTCGGCGAAGAAGTCGATCGTGCGGTGGGCGTCGTGCGGCATGCAGGGTCCTCGGGCTGGTGGGTGGAGCACGATGCGGATGGGCGGGGCCGGGACCGACGGGTGCCTCAGTCGACGTGCCACAAGAAGCGGTGGGTGTGAATCGCGAAGTACGGGAAGTTCTCCACGGACGCGACTCCCTCGATGGGCCGTACGACGTCGTTGATGAAGTCCAGGACCTCAGCGGGGTTGCCGCACACCACCTCGACGAACAGATCGAAGCCACCGGCAGTCAGGACCGTGTACACCACTTCGTCATGCCGGGACAGTTCGTCGGCCACCGCCCGGGAGTCACCGTCGACGCGCAGGCCCAGGAGCGCCATCGTCGACCGCCCCATGGTCATCGGATCGGTCACCCCGACGACCTGGACCGCCTTGCTGTCGACCAACCGTTGCAGTCGCAGTCGCGCGGCCGACGGCGACAGTCCCACCTTCGGTCCCAGATCGGCATACGGAATCCGGCCGTCGACCTGTAGCTCCCGCAGGATGGCCCGGTCGATGTCGTCCATGAAGCACTTCCCGTCTTCCGCAAGCAGCATGCCCTACCGCCGATTCAAGCATGGTCCGGGATTACCACGCTCGAATCAAGAGTTTCAGCGACGGAATCGCGCACCGGCGCCCGGCTGGGGAGCCGCCGCAGAAGTGGGCACGCCTGCACGCCCCGCCAGGTCCGGAGAACGTTCCAAGATCATGTTCGGCGGGTCGAGTCCCGGCGAACGAGCCGAGGGACGAACACGCGGGTCTCGTGGACGTGTTCGTCGCTGGCCTCGATCTCGTCCATGAGCAGGTGCACTGCGGTACGACCCAGGTCTTCCACCGGCTGCTGGACGGTGGTCAGCGGGGTGGCTGCCAGGGTCGCGATGTCCAGGTCGCCGTAACCGACCACGTGCACGTCGCCGGGGATGCGGACGCCGCGTTCCGTCAGCCCCTGGCACACGCCCACCGCAAGGAATTCGTTCGTGCAGAACACCGCGTCCGGGAGCGTGCTCAGGTCGCGGGCGACGGCGGCGCCCGCGGCGACCGTCATCTGCGTGGCGACGGCTTGGTCGAGCCGGGCACCACGGTGGCTGCGGATCGCCTGGCGAGCCCCCTGGTACCGATCGGCGCACTGCCTGATGCCACGACCGCCGTTGACGACGAGGACGTGGCGCGCGCCGCTGTCCAGCAGGTGCTCCACTGCCAGACGGCCGCCCGTGACGTCGTCGACGGCGACCGAACAGCCCTCCTGCGGCGGCATCTTCCGGTCGGTCAGGACCAAGGGGATGCCCCGCCGGCGCAGCCTGGCAAGGCGGTCCGGGTCCGCGCCGAGAGGGACGACCACGACGCCGACCGCGCGCTGTTCGGCGAGCATGTCGAAGTAGTCGCGCTCCCGGTCGGGGTGATCGCCGCTGTCGCACAGGACGAGCGAGAAGCCGTGCTCGTACGCCGCCTCGGCCGCCCCCCGGGCGATCCGTGCGTAGAAGGAGTTGACGATGTCCGGGAGGACGAGCCCGATCGACGAGGCGCGGCCGCTGCGCAGGCCGGCCGCCCCCGGGTGCGGCACATAGTCGAGGTCGGCGATCACTGATCGAACCCGGTCGGCGGTGCGGGCGGTGACGCGCTCGGGGCGGTTGAGGACGTTGGAGACCGTGGACACGGAGACGCCCGCGGCGGCCGCGACGTCCTGGATACGCGCGGGCGGCCTGGTGGTCGTCATGCCCCTCGTCCTCCCATCGCCTGAGTCCCGGCGACGTGTGCCGTCTCCGCCGACGGCGGTGCGGTCACGATGGTAACCGGGCCCAGCAGGCCCGAGACGAGCTGCGAGGGAAAGGTCCAGGCAGTGGGGGTGGCCTCGCTGAAGTACGGGGCCAGCGTGTTGTACACCGTCACGTCGAGGCGCACCGTGCGGCCGGCTGTGCCCGGCAGTGGGAAGCGGTAGGGGGCGCAGAAGGCCTCGCCTGCCTTCTCCCCGTCCACGGCCACCTCGACGGAGCCGCGTACCCGGCCGAGGTCGAGTACGGGCGGTACCGCCGGGTCGTGGCCGGGCGGGATCGTCACCGTACGCGAGTAGCGCAACCCTCCGCTCCAGCCCGCGAGCCCGATGCCGTGCCAGTCGGCCAGCGGGACGGGGGCCTCGGCGATGCGGACGGTGACCGGTCCGGACAGGGCGCTGCCGCCACGGAGAGCAGCAGTGGGCTCGGTGACGATCTCCATCAGCGCGGGCGCCTGGAGAGGCTGTTCCAGGTGGAGTGCGCTGCCGTCGAGCCGCCGCTGGGTGCCGTCCAGCATCACCTCGGCAGCGAGTCGTAGCGGTAGATCCACCGCCACCGTGCCGGCGGGCAAGGTGGCCCGCAGGCGTTGTTGCTGCGGCAGGGCGTTGTCGGTGGCACGCACCGCGTCCACGGTCTCGCCCAGGGCCGGAGCGCCGTGCAGCCATGCGGTGTCGTGCAGCGGGTGCGGTCGGGTCGCGGCGTAGCACGGCTGCAACTCCGTCCAGCGGCCGCGGTGTTCGATCGCCGTACCCCGCCAGTCGCCGGTTTCGGCTTCCCAGCCGGCGCCGCTGACCAGCGCGACGGCTCCGGATCGCGTACGGGCGACCATGTCGACGAAGAGCACGTCCCCGCCATGGACACTGTCGGCGACCAGTTCCAGCAGATGGTCGCCCGCCGGCAGCCGCAAGGCGTGGCGGAAGAACATCGGGGTCGCGCCCCAGGCCGACGCGTAGTACTCGACCTTCTCCTGCCGGGCCACAGCGGCGCCGTCCAGCAGTACGGTGACGCCGGTGGCTGCGCCGACGACGAGGACGGCCTCGGCGGCGTCGTGGTCGAGACGCACGCGGGCACGGTAGGTGGCCTTGCCTGACGGCCGTACCCCATCCGGGAGGCGCATGAACTGGGGCCGCGGTGAGAACGTGCCGGGCCGGGTCAGGCAGAAGTAGCTGCCGAGCGGTTCGGCGTCGGCGTCCGCGGCGAGCCCGGTCCGGACGTCCGCATCGAACAGTTCGTACTCGATGACGTTCAGCGGCTGGTCGACGTCGATGCGGACCGTGGTCAGATAGCCGCTGCCGGTGGGGAGTTCCACGCCGTTCCACCACAGGCGCTTGCCGGCCGCGGCGCCGACGTGGAGGTCGGCGGCGCCGAGCCGGTCCGTCTCGACGATGGCCCGGACCCGGGCAACCGTGCCGTCCGTCGGCATGCGGAGGCGAACGAACTCCTCGCCGACGAAGCCCTTGTGGCCGAGGGTGCCGTAACCGGGATCAGCCACGCCCCGGCAGGCGGAGTGGACCGAGACCTCCCATCCGGCTGCGTCGCCGGCCAGCGGCGCCTGCCCGGCGAGGACGCGGGCGACGGCGTCGCGGTCCAGCGGGTCCGGTGCCTGCCCGACCGGGACCGGGGAGAGTACCCGGACGCGATTGCCGTAGGTCGCCCGCGCGGTCTGCGCCGGGTGACCTGCGGGCCCCTCGGACCATCGGAAGTTCCAGATCTGCAGGTCCTCGATGGGCGACGCGGCGGGCAGCGCCATGTCACCCCAGGTGTTGTCCATGGTCGGGACGAGCCGGCCGCGCCAGCCCGTGGATATGTCGGTCGTGACGGCCGCCGGAGCGGGTGCCGCAGGCGTGGGCTCCGCGGTCGACGCCTCGCCTTCTCGCCAGGCGACGATGACAGCGGGAGCCCCGTTCACCGGCACCTCGATCCTGGAGCGCTGCCCGGACACCGTGACCGGGACGGCCCGACGTACGCCGGTGGCCGGGTCCCAGACCTCCGCTTCCGCCACGACGGCGTTCACCTCGACCGACGACATTCCGGCATAGCGCGCCGGGTCGAAGTCGAAGTCCTCCCACTGCCGAGTCATGGGATCGCGCAGCGGATGGCCGCTGGCGTTGGGGAACGCTCCGGTGACCAGGGCGACGGCCTCGTTTCCCCGGCGGCGGACCAGGAGGGGAACATCGCCGGTGGCGTGGTCGAAGCGGCCGGCCACGGACCTGGCGCCGGACTCGGGGTCGGCGACACGCTCAAGGCGCGGGTGGGCGGCCAGCGCGGTGACCACGGAATCGTCTCCGCCGGTCCCGGCCGCGAAGGCGGGCAGCCGGCCGACGACCACGACCCGGCCGCCGGCATCGAGCAGCGCGACGAGTTGCCGGGCCGTGGCCGTCTCGAGCACGCTCGCGGAGGGCAGCAGGACCGCGGAGAACCGCAGTCCGGCCACCTGCAGCGTGCCGTCGGCGACGTCGGCACGCTGGACCGAGTCGTCGTCGATGACGTCGAAGGCCACCCGCTGCCGGTCCAGTTCACCGATCCGGGTGTGGAACCAGTTGTTGGTGCCGCACAACTGCAGGTAGTGGCGCTGCGTCTCGTCCAGGTCCGTGTGCGCGCCGCCGGCCTGCCCGTCCCCGAAGTGGTCGACGGGCAGGTCCAGCGGCAGCAGCGCCTGCGCAGTGGTGGTCGGGTGCAGGACGGCGACACCGGCGCTGTACGTTCCCCACGACATGATCGATGCGATGCGGGAGACGGCCTGGGAGAAGGCCGGGTACTGCTTCCAGTACGGCTGGCGCCAGTCGGTCGACGGGGGTGCCCATTCGAACCAGCCGCCCGCTGTGCCGAAGTAACTGGCGTGCGGGTTGTACAGGTTGGCGCCGCTGCGCAGGAAGGGCAGCAGCCAGTCGTACGTGTCCTCCAGCGTCCCGCCCCAGCCGGAGGAGTGGAACGCCTCGATCCACACCCGCTCGTGGCCGTAGAGGTGGGCCATCGACGAGTGGATCTTCGCGTCGCCTTCGTGGTCGCTGCCCGCGGCGCTGTACCAGCGGTGGGTGCGGAAGTAGTCGGTGTAGAGCTGCGTGGACTGCGTGGGGTGTCCCGCCCGCGCCGGGTTGCTCTGGTCTGCGCCCAGCAGCATGCCGCGGCTGTCGTGCCATCGGCCGAGCGGCTTGAAGAGCGCTTCCTCGGTCAGCTCGGCGCGGACGCCGTAGTAGTCGGTGCGCACCTTGGCGGCCTGCCGGCCGCCGAGCCGGAACAGAGCGGGCAGGTGGTCGAGGAGGTCGTAGCCCCGGCGGGCCGTGAACTCCGAAGGAAAGCGGGACGTCCAGGAGTTGGTGGCGGGCAGCTCGTCCTGGAAGCTTCCGGCGATGACGTTGCCCAGATGCTGCGGAACGCGGCGTTCGTACTCTCCGTGGACGGTGTCCATCAGGAGACCGACGGCGTGCGGGTCCAGGTAGTCGAAGGCCGTCGGGACGGAGGTGACCAGCAGGACCTCGGTGCCGTCGGAGGTGTCCGCGACCTGGAGCCGGCTGCCGTCCGCCCCGTACGCGCCGATCAGTGTCTCGGTGCCCAGCAGGTCGACCCGACCGCCGGTGACGACCGCGTCACGGCAGCGCAGCGCCTGGCCGGCCGCCTCCGGGTGTCGGTGGGTGATGCCGCCCTGGACGTTGGCGCCCGAGAAGCCCACCTGGTCGTAGAACCACAGCCGCATGCCGAGCCGCTGCGCGATCTCGCAGGTGTCGCTGAACCGCGCCCACCACTCCTCGCTGAACCAGGCCGGATCGTCGGCCTTGGCACCGAACGCGGGCCCCGCCGGGGCCAGGTTGATCACGACAAGGTTGTGGATGCCACCCGCAGCGAACCTGCGCATCTGCCACTCGAGCCGTTCCCGGGTGACCTTGGCGCCCGACCACCACCACAGCGGCGTCGGACCGAAGTCGCGGGGCGGGTTCCGGAACAACTCGGTGAGGGTGCGTGAGAGCACAGTGCCGCGGTCCTCTCGCTGACTTCGGACACTCAAGGAATTGGAACGATTTTACCGTCGTCACCGTACGCGTCGGATGTGGCTTGTACCAGCCCTCGATCACCTGCTTCATGCGCGATTTGCGTGCCTCATCCCCCTTCGCGCCCGGCGACAGGAAGGAGTTCCAGCGTCTTGAAAAAACGTTCCAATCGGCTCTACAGTCACTGCCATTGCTCAGTGTCACCGCTCTCGTGCGTTCAGGCGCCGTCGCGCATCCGCTGAAGGAAGGCACAGCCCCGATGACTCCGAAGGAATCAGCGCTCAGGGTCGATGCGACCGAACCGGACCGGACCCCCGACGCAGCGCACCGGGTGGCCGCTCTGCGCAGGCTTCTCCCGCCCGCACCGCGCAGGGCGGCCCGGATCGGCCTGGTGGCAGGCGGCCTCGGCGCCTACTGGCCCCAGTTCCCTGACCTGCTCCCGCAGTTGCGGGAGTCGGCCCGTTACGTCACCGAGCGGTTCGAGGCACTGGACGCGGAGGTGACCGACGTCGGCTTCATATCGGACGCCCGCGAGGCCGAAACCGCCGCCGAGCGGCTGCGCCGAGCGGACTGCGACCTGATCGTGGTGTTCCTGGCCACTTACCTGACGTCGTCGATGGTCCTGCCGATCGCGCAGCGTTCGGGGACCCCGGTCCTGGTGATCGATCTCCAGCCGACGGAGCGGATGGACCACGCGTCCTTCGACACGGGCGCGTGGCTGGCCTACTGCGGGCAGTGCCCCGTCCCCGAGGTGGGCAACGTCTTCCGCCGCGCGGGCATCCCGTTCCGTTCCGTGTCGGGTTGGCTGCGCGACCCCAACGCCTGGCGACGCATCGAGCAGTGGGTCGCCGCGGCGAAGGTCCGAGCGGCGCTGCGGCACGCCCGCCATGGCCTGATGGGCCATCTGTACCCCGGGATGCTCGATGTCTCGACCGACATGACGCTGCTGTCCGCTCAGTTCGGCTCGCATGTCGAGGTTCTCGAGTTCGACGATCTGCGGGTGCGGGTCGCCGCTGTCACGGATGCGGAGGCCGAGGAGCGGATGGACCTGGCCCGGGAGATCTTCACCCTCGACGACTCCGTGGTGGCGGAGGACTTCGCCTGGGGGGCCAGGGTCTCCGTCGGACTCGACCGGCTGGCCGAGGACTTCGGGCTGACCACACTCGCCTACTACCACCGCGGACTCGGCGGCGAGCAGCACGAACGGCTCGGCGCGGGAATGATCCTGGGGGCGTCGCTGCTGACCGCACGCGGCATTCCGGCCGCCGGCGAATTCGAACTGCGTACATCGGTCGCGCAGCTGGTGTCCGAGAGCCTGGGGGCGGGAGGCTCGTTCACCGAGATCCAGGCGCTCAACTTCTCCGACGGCGTGGTCGAGATGGGGCACGATGGTCCGGCGCATCTGGCGGTGAGCGCACGGGATCCGCTGCTGCGGGGACTGGGTGTCTACCACGGCAAGCGCGGATGGGGTGTCTCCGTGGAGTTCGACGTCAGACACGGCCCGGTCACCGCTTTCGGTATCGGTCAGGATCAGGACGGCACCTTGGTGTTCATCGCCTCGGAGGGGGTGACCGTACCCGGGCCGCTGCTGGAGATCGGCAACACCACCAGCCGGGTCGACTTCGGCCGCGACCCCGGCGAATGGGTGGACGCCTGGAGCGAGACGGGCATCGGGCACCACTGGGCCCTGTCCACCGGCCACCGCGCTGCCGACTACAAGGCGGCCGCCCACCTGATGGGGGTGCCCTTCCGGCAGGTGTGACTCACGGATCACGCGTCGGCCCGGTCCGGAGGTCTTCGGCGCGGAGGGCAAGAAGGCCAGTTGCTGAGCCGAGCGACACAGCGCCCGGTGAACCACCGCCGGCCCCGACCTCAACGCCCCGGATCCAAGTGGTTCTGCATCGATGTCGCCAGCTTGACCGAGATCTTGTCGTGAGCGGCGACGGTCGGATGCGTGCCGTCGGTCGTCTCGGTCGCCGTATCGATCCACCCAGTGGTGTCGACGTACGTCACCTTCGCGTCTCCGGCAGCGTTTCTCGCGCTTACGGTCTCAGAGATCTCGTTTCTGTGAGCGGTATTAAATGGTGACATGGCAAAAATCACCGCTTCAGGATAGTACGTTCGCAGATTCTCGAGGAACGTCGCATACGCAGGCTTGAAATTCGGCGCCTTTGTGCCTGTTGAAGGGTCATTGGTGCCGAGATTGATGACGACGTAGTCCGGTACGTATTCCGAGGTGTCCCATTCCGGTACGGCCGATTCGCCCGGAACGTATTCCGACAGCTTGGTGTAACGGCTCACCATCCCTGACGAGTCCGGCCCGCCTGACCCCGCGGCCACCGCTATCCCGCCGAACGCAACAGTATTGTGGGAAAAACCCAGGAGCTCAGGCGTCTTAAAGCTGAAGGAGCTCCCCAGCGAATTGGTCAGTCCGGCCCCGATGTATCCCACTGAAATTGAGTCGCCTATGAACTCCATGGTCGGCCTCCCGGCACACGGATGCACGCTTGCGCCGTGGTCGACCCTGAAGTACTCGATCTTCGGGAAGGACTGCTGGTACTCCGAATAGACCTTGACTGAATGAAGCCCCTCCTGGAGTCCTGATGCAATGGTCAGCGTACCGTTCGCGTTGATGTTGCGCTGGAACGCGCCGCCGTCCACCGCGTAGAGAAGTCTGCACGGCGCCTCAAGCGTCACGGAGAGAGACGTTCCAGTGAAATGGAACTCGAGACCGCTTTCGAAGTACCCGTAAAAGGATCCGTTCGCTTGCTCCTTCCAGCGCCCCCAGTACTGGATATTATGGGCACTCGCCGGGATCAAGCCCTTGGCGTATGAGGCCGAACCATCTGCGTGAAGAGTCGGCTGCGTGTCGAGCAGTGTTGCCGGGAGGCTGCCGCCACTGGGGCTCGCCGCTGCGACCGCGCGATGCGACGTACCCAGGATGATCCCGCCCGCTGCGATCGGAATTGCTCTGAGGAGCGCCCTCCTGTCGATCCTGCCGGCACCTCTCCCCATGACCTCGGAATCCCGTTCGGACATACCGCCGCCTCCTTCGATGCGTTTTGGGCTCAGGGTGTTGACGAACGTGCCTTCTTCGGCTCGTTCGGCCCAAGGGAACGGTAACGACCGGCCTCCTGCTAGTCCTTGGACTATGTTGTCCGAATACCGGACGATATTTCCTGGCTCCGCTCCACCCTGCAGCGCCGCTTCGAGGATCGAGGTGGATCAGTCAACATCCTCCAGGTTTTGCCCAATTCGGTGCCAGTGGCCGGGCTGCGACGAGGGGCTAGTGTCCTTGGCGCGGAGTCACCGGTTCGAGGTCGCCTTGTGCCGGCGGATCATTTCCCTGAGGTGGCTGCGTACACGTACGAGGTGCGTCTCATCGTTGGAGGTTGCGCTATGTCTCGTGGAACGGGTTCAGGAGCGGACGGGCTCAGCCGCCGTGGTGCGTTGAAGGTGGCGGCGGCGGTATCGGGTGCGGCAGTGCTGGGTCTTCGAACGAAGGGTGCGACGGCGGCTGGCATGCCGGACGCGCGTTCCGCTCGAACATTGGTCGGCGCGATTCGATGGGACGCGTGGGTGGGCGGTGAGTACCACGTCGGCAGCACGGTGAACCGGACGCTGTCTCCGCAGGAGTATCAGTTCCGGCTGCCGTACTACGCCGACATCACCGTGCCTGGTCGCGTGCTGGTGGATCAGGGCTTCGACAGCGACACGACAGGGGCTGCCCCGTCGGGGTGGAGTGTGTCGGCGCCGAGTGCAACCACCGTAGCGGTGGCCGCCAGGCCGGACGGCGGTGGCAAGTGCGTGTACCTGCATGACGCTTCCGGGTCGGACATGGCGTCGATGACGCACACGTTCACTCCCCAGAACAGGGCTCTGACGGTCGAGTGGGAGTGGAAGGAGACGGTCGCCGGCAAGTGGTCCCGAGCGCTGCTGGTTGCCGGATCGAGTGCGGTCGTCGACATCGCGACTCGGGTGGATGCCACGGGCAAGCAACTGGTGTACCGCGCACCCGACGGGAGCTGGAATGTCATCCAGGCCATTGCCGACGACACCTGGTATGCGCTGAAGGTGATCGCTGATCCGGCGCCGCCGCAGGAGTCCGCGCCGTGGGTGGACATCTTCGTCGACGGGGTGCGCAGGGTCAGCCACGCAGCCTTGCTCGTGTCCGCGCCGACGTTCGACAGCCTGACCCTCCGCACCAACGAGACGCTGACGTCGGATCTGTACATCGACAACGTCAGCGTCGAGGTGACCGAGTCGGTGAACAGCGATGGGGCCAGCCAGGGCGTCATGGACCAGGAGATTCACTACGCGGCTGCGGCGGGCATCGACTACTGGGCCTTCGTGTACTACCCCCAGGAGCCGTTGGCGCAGGGCAGGGAGCTGTATTTGTCCAGCGCGTACAAGGACGACGTCAACTGGTGTGCCATCGCGGACGGCAATTTCCTCTCGGCGTTCGATGCGAACCTTGCAGAGCTGGCGTCACATTTCGGCGAGACGAATTACCAGAAGGTACTCAGTGGCCGCCCGCTGGTCTACTTCTTCTCCGCCCCCACTGCCGACCAGGTCACCAAGATGAGGGCCAAGGCCACCGAGGCAGGGGTACCGGATCCGTACATCGTGGTCATGGGGTGGACCGCGCCGAGCGCCGGCGCCCTGAAGACCGCGGTCGGCGCTGACGCCGTCAGCCGGTACGCGACCGGAGCCGGGAACGGGGCTGCGTATTCCTCGCTCGCTGCGTCCGAAACCGCCCAGTGGTCCGACTACGCGACCGCGGCCGGGCAGGTCGTTCCCACCGTGACCACCGGATGGGACGAGCGGCCCCGATACGACTACCCGGTCTCCTGGGAGCCCGACTACTCGACGTTCGCGAACAGTTGGGCCCAGCAGGCGACGCCCGGTGAAATCGCGACCCACCTCGGCGGAGCCGTCAGCTGGAGCAACACCCACACGGCGAACACGCCGGCCAACACTGTTCTGATCTACGCGTGGAACGAGTTCGACGAAGGCGGCTGGATCTGCCCGACCCTGGCCGAGATACAGAACAGTGGCAGGCCGCTGCGCCTGGACGCCATCGCATCGGTCCCCCGGACCTGACGTTCTCACCCATCTGTCGCAGAACGGAGCTCCGTTCCTTCATGACCACCCCAGTCGAGCCTGAGGATTCTCACGATGCCGATACGACCGTGGAGATCGTCGAACTCGCCACGGCCGATGATGCGGGCCTCGTTGCAACGGGTGCCGGCAGACCCTTGCTGGCCTGGCGGTTGAGCGCGGAAGATCCCTCGTTCTCGCAGCGCGGCTACGAAGTCCAGTGGGCCGCCGATGACGGCTTCCGCACGGGTGTGGTCAGCAGCGGCACGGTGTCGAGCGACCGGAGTCACGACATCCAGATGCCCGGGCCCCCGCTGCTCAGCAGGGAGGTGCGCTGGTGGCGGGTGCGGGTCCGCACCGATCGCGGATGGACGGGATGGAGCGGCCCTGCGCATGTCGAGGCGGCGCTGCTGGAGCAGGGGGACTGGTCGGCTCGCCCCATCGCGCTGGGATCCGACATCGGCCGCCGCACAGCGGGGCCTGCGCCGATGTTCCGCCGTGAGTTCCGGGTCCCTCCGAACTGGCGATCCGCCCGCCTGTATGTGACCGCGCTGGGAGTGCACGACACCCGCCTGAACGGGGTGGCCGTCAGCGAGGACCTGCTGGAACCAGGCTGGACCAGCTACGGGCACCGGCTGCTCTACTCCACCTATGACGTGACGCGGATGCTCGAACCCGGCGCCAACGTGATCAGTGCGACGGTCGGGGACGGATGGTACCGGGGCACGCTCACCTGGGAGTCGCACCGCAACGTCTACGGGGACGCCACCGCGCTGATCGCCCAACTCGAAGTCGTTCTGGACGACGGGGAACGGCTCGCGGTGTCCACGGACGACGCCTGGCGGGCGTCCACGGGCGAGATCGCCTCGGCGGGTCTGTACGAAGGAAGCGCCATCGACCTGCGGAACCGCCAGGACGGGTGGCAACTCCCGGGTTTCGACGACAGCGCATGGGCCCCGGTTGTCACCCTGGACCTCCCCGCAGGGCTCGAGCAGCGAGCCATGCCCGCCGTCCGTGTGATCGAGACCCGATCGCCTGGCCTCGCCGCCCGTTCGCAGCGGATACGGGTCGACGCGGGACAGAACCTCACGGGCTACGTCCGCATCACCGCCGCGGGCATGCGCGGCGCCAAGGTGGTCGTCCGGCATGCGGAAGTCGTCGACGGGAACGACGAACTCCACACCGCCGCGCTGAGGGGCGCCACTTCCACGGACACGTACGTCCTGGCCGATGAGCGCGCGACGGTCCTCAGCCCTGCATTCACCGTCCACGGATTCCGCTACGCCGACATCACCTTCGATCCCGGTGTGACGATCGGCGAGGTCGAGGTTGTCGTGGTGGCTTCGGACCTCTCCGTCACGGGCGCTTTCTCCTGCTCCGAGGAGTCCGTCAACAGGCTCTTCGACAATGTCCTGTGGTCCCAACGGGGCAACTTCCTGTCGCTTCCCACCGACTGCCCCCAACGTGACGAGCGCCTGGGCTGGACCGGGGACATCCAGGTCTTCGCCGCTACGGCCTGCCACATCGCCGACTCGCGGTCGTTCTTGCGCAACTGGCTGCGGGATCTGGCGGTGGAGCAGCGAGCGGACGGTTGCGTCCCCAACGTCGTTCCCGACGTGCTGCACCTGGTGGACGGAAGCGACTTCGAGTTCGGCAGCACCGGGTGGGCGGATGCCGCAGTGATCGTGCCCTGGGCGCTCTACGAGGCGTACGGCGACGTGGACGTGCTGGCGCGGCACTACGACTCGATGTCGCGGTGGGTGGAGTGGAGCCGGCGGCAGTTGGACGGCGACGGCATATGGTCGAGCGGGTTCCACTTCGGTGACTGGCTGGACCCTGGTGCGCCGTCCGAGCGCCCCTACGAGGCAACGACACCGACGCCTTTCGTGGCGACTTCCTCCTTCGCCCACAGCGCTCGGCTCCTCGCCCGTGTGGCGCTGCTCCTCGGCCGCGACCAGGACGCCGAGCGCTACGCGGGAATCGGCGACGCCGCGGCCGGGGCAGCGTGGGCACGCTTCGCCGACGAGGCCCTCGGCACGCAGACCGGTTGTGCCCTCGCCTTGGAGTTCTGCATCGCGCCACAGGAAGATCGCGCAAAGATCGGAGAGCGGCTGGCGGACCTGGTACGGACCTCCCAGGGACGCATTTCCACCGGCTTCCTGGGCACCCCCCTGGTGCTGCCGGCGCTGACAGCGGCGGGACAGCACGAGCAGGCGTACCGGTTGCTGCTCAACGATCGATGCCCGGGTTGGCTGCACCAGGTCCGCCAAGGCGCGACGACGATCTGGGAGCGTTGGGACGCCCTGGATGAGTCAGGCACCATCCACGCCGGTGACCTGGACGACGGAGCGTCCATGATGTCCTTCAACCACTATGCCTATGGAGCCGTCGCAGCGTGGCTCTTTCGCTCCGTCGCGGGGCTGGCGCCCGACGCCGAGGCCCCCGGCTACCGCAGGATCGTGTTCGCCCCTGTCCCGGGCGGCGGACTGACCTGGGCGCAGGCGGAGATGAAGACCCGTTACGGGGTGGCCGCGATCCGCTGGGAACTCGACACGGATCGCTCGTTGTTCATCGCGGACGTCGAGGTTCCCGGCGGAGCGTCGGGGCTCTTCATTCTGCCGCCCGGCACCCGGGAGTCCCACCGCGACGGCGCTGAGCCCACCGCCTGCGGGTACGGAGTTCACCAAGGCCGAACGGCTATGACCCTACGAGCGGGGCGTCACCGGTTGGTGCTCGACGTACGGCACGAGTGAGCAGTGACCGGCGGTTCCACGCCGATCGCTGCTCGGTGGCGTCAAGGGTGCGACGTCAACCGTCCGGCAACGGAACCCGATACACCCGCCGGGCCTCCGCCGAAGCCTGCCGCATGGCCGGCGCCGGCGGGGTCCGTCAACGCGATCGGCTCCAGCGCGGGCGCCCGGCAGGAGACGTGGAACCCGTGATCAGCCGGTCGCGGTGATCCAGTAGCGGACGGTGTCCGCCGGGCCGGGCAGATCGAGTCGGGCAAGACCGTACAGCCCGCGGCGGCCCTCCCAGCCGGCTGGGACCACGGCGACGTCGGCGATACCGCCGTCCACCCGGATCTCCACGGTCTCGTCGGCCAGACGCAGGCGCACACCGTCGGGCAGGCGCTCGACAGTCGTGCGGTCGGGTGCGCCGATGTCGGCCGGGTACGGGACCAAGAGGGTCGGGTGCGCGTTCGCACCGGGCACCGATTCCTCGACTTCGATGCCTTTGCGCCCGTCCGTGAGCAGGCGGACGGCGAGGCGGTGGCGGCGGGCGGGTGCGCGGTCGGTGGCGGGGATCCCGGTGTCCAGGACGAGCGCCGCCTCTGGCTCGGAGAATACCGGGACACACGGGGTGTGGCGACGCGCGGAGAGCACCTCCAGGGGCTGCCGGCCCGGGCCGGCGCGCAGTGCGAGGCCGATGGCCGCCTTGCCGGCCTCGACGGTGGCCTGCGCCACGCCGAAGCCGAGGCTGCGGCCGGGGCCGAAGACGAGGTCGGCGATGCCGAAGGCGTCGTACGACTCGGCCGGGTCGCCGTCCAGGTGGACGCTGACGCATCCCCGGTGCGCGACCGTCCGGAAGATCGGTGCCCCTTCGACGCGTACCGCCTCGCGGGCGTCGAGCGCCGGCGCCGGATCCCCAGGCCATCCGGGACCGCCGTAGCCGTCCATCAGGGCGTCGGCGAGGAAGGCGAGGGCCAGCGAGGAGTAGTGGGCGTCGGCGGTGTAGATCTCGTAGCCGACGCGCAACTCAGCCGGCAGCACGTTGTCGACGGGGCTGAACGGACCGCCGGCACGCTGGCGTTGGCCCAGCAGGTGGACGGCGCGATCGGCGGCGGCGCGGGCGGCCCCGGCAAGGTCCTGGTCGCCGCCGTCGCCTGCGAACCAGCCCGCGGCGAGGGTGAAGAAGGCCGCCTGCTGACCGACGGTCCAGCTCTGCCCGGTGCTCCGGTGCGCGGAGGCCATCGACCCGTCGGAGAGCTGCATGTCGAGCGAGCGGCGCAGTCCGGTCTCCAGCAGCCGGGCGAGGACGGGCCGCAGCTCGCCGTCGTAGCCGTCGGTGAGGATCTCGGCGAGGTGGCCGCGGGTGAACAGGTCGTAGGAATTGGGAAGTCCGGGCTCGGCGTAGAAGCCGCGTTCGAGGTCGATGAGCTCCTCGAAAAACACCGCGATCAGCCGGTCGATGTCCTCCCGGGTGTACCCGGACAGCCCCTCCCGGTAGCGGATCCATTCACCGCGGAGCCAGACCGCCGCCCAGTTGAGCGGTGGGCGGAACTTGAAGGACTTCTCCGGGTCGACGGCGGCGGCCTGTTCCCGAAGGGCGCGTACGGTGTCGGCGTCGGCGCCGATACGCGGCAGTATCCGCAGGGTCTTCAGGATCGGAGGCCAGGTGAAGTCGCGGTGGTTCACACGGCCGGTCACGCTGCCGGTGGTGCGGTCGAAGGTAGAGGCGCACGCGGGGAGTTCGGGGTCGGCGGTATGGCCGAGGGCCGCGGTGATGCCGCGGACCGCCCGTTCCAGACGGTCCGGTCGTCCTTCGGGCGGGCCGAGCAGGGCGAGGACGGCGTTGCCGTAGGCGTGGTAGGCGGTGCCGTACTGCGTGGGTTCTCCGAAGCAGGGGTCGTGGAGCTCGCCGGAGTCCTGGAGGTGGTCACGGAAGCTGTCCACTCCGGCTTCGAGGATTCCCAGGGCCGTATCACGTTGGTCTGGCATGTCAGCGTTCCCATCAGGGTTCTCAGGAGCCCGGGGGCCGGGCACTCGGCAGGTGGGCGGAGGGAGACCGGCCCAGTCGTGCGGACGTCGTCCCGGGGGCCGGGGTCACCCGCTCATCGCCGCCGTCGCACGCTGCGACGACGCTCGGACCACCAGCTCAGGCCGCAGGACCAGGTGCTCGTGCTCGTGCTTGTGCTCGTGCGTCAAAGGGGTGGCGCCTTCCCGTAGGAGTAACCGGACGGCCTGCCTGCCCATCTCCGCCGACGGCCGTTGCACCGTCGTCAGCGGAACGACGGCCGACAGTCCGTGCGCCCCGTCGTCGAAGCCGACCACGGCCACGTCATCGGGCACCCTGAGGCCGGCACGGTACAGCGACTGCAGCACCCCCGATGCCAGGGCGACGTCAGCGCAGACGATCGCCGTCGGGCGACAGGAGCGGGCCAGCAGTTCGTCCCCGGCCTGCCTGCCGGCCTCGGGCGTCAGGGCGCCGGCACGTACCGTGAGCGGGCCCTTGACCGGCGGACCCTGTTGCGGGGACAGCGACGCGGGCCCGTCGACCCAGGCGATGGCCCGGTGTCCTCGTTCGCGGAGATGCCGCAGGGCATCGATTCCGCCGGCGGTGTCGTCTATGCGCAGGGAACATGTGGAGGGCCGCGGACGGTGATCGCCGACGACGACCGAAGGAAGACCGCGTTCGCGCAGAGCCCCTGATGCCTGATCGGTCCATTCGCCCGCCACCAGTACGACGCCGTGAACTCGCTGGGAGGCAAGGAACGAAACGTAGCCCGCCGCTTCCGCATCCTGCGGGCGCCCGGAGTGAACCATCGTGCCGAATCCCCTCCCGGATGCTTCTTCCTCGATCCCGCGGTTCAGTTCGACGGCTGACGGCGCCGCCAACTCCGGCAGCATGACGGCGATGACGGGAGCGGGCAGTCCGTGCAACTGCCGCGCCCCTTCCGTGCGCACGAATCCCAACGCGCCGATCGCGTCCTGTACGCGCTGCCGGGTGGCGGCAGCCACGATGGCAGGGCGGTTCAGGACGTTGGACACCGTGGCGATGGACACGCCGGCTTCCTTTGCGACCTCGTGGATCGTCACTTTGCGCGGCATGGAACTCTCACGCCTGAATGGCGAGGCCCTGGAGGGTGACGCGGCCGAGCGGCGGGAGGCCCGCGCAGTAGCGCTCGAGTTCGGTCAGCGCTGCCTGGGCCATCCTGCGGGTCTCCGTGCCCTGGGAACCGGCGATGTGCGGGGTGATCAGGACATTCGGGAGATCGTACAGCGGTGAGCGCGGGGGCAGCGGCTCGGGGTCCGTGACGTCGAGGACCGCGTCCAACCGCTCGGAGGCGCAGGCGTGTTCCAGCGCGATGGTGTCGACCAGCGTGCCCCGGGCGGTGTTGATCAGCGTGGCATGGGGTGGGAGGGCGGCCAGTTCGGCTGCGCCGATCATGTGCTGGGTCTCCGGCAGGGCCGGCGCGTGCAAGGACAGCACGTCTGCACGCGGCAACGCCTCGCCCAGCTCGGCGGGTCGAGCTCCTGCCGCGAGCACGTCGGCCGGATCCGCATACGGGTCCACCACCAGGATCGGACCGTCGTGGAGCGTGTGCAGTTGGGAGACCACGCGGCGTCCGATCCGGGAGAATCCCACGATCACAACCGTGCGGTCGTGACCGCTCAGCTTGCCCCGGCGGTCGCGGTAGGAGTGGTCGTCACGGAAACGGCGCGCGTCCTGGGCGAGGAACGGCACCTTCTTGAACGCCCAGAGAATCGCGGCGATCGTGTACAGCGCCACCGGCTCGGCATTGACGTCGGCCGCGTTGGTGACCAGGATCCCGCGCTCGAACACCTGGTTCCGGACGACTCCCCGTACGCTGCCCGCGGCGTGGAAGACAGCGCCCAGGCGGGGCGCCGCATCCAGAAGGTCCTGGTCCAGTGGCGGGCATCCCCAGGAGGTGAGGAGCACTTCCACCTCGCCCAGGCGGGCCCGGGCCTCGGGTGAGCTCAGCTCGTCCACCAGGATCGGGGCGTCCACGGTGGCCAGCCCTTGTAGCCGCGTCAGCTCGGCCTCACCGAACTGGGTCCGAAAGGTTTCCGGCGCCATGGCCAAGAGGGCCTTCGGACGACGCGAGGGCGGGATGGGGACGTCCTCATGCCGATCGGCATGTTTCATTGCTTCCTCCGTCGAATGTCTGTCTCGTCGCTGACTTCGGGAAGGGTCCCGCGGCCCGGCGGGCGGGGAGAACCAGCCGGGCCGCGGGCGATGTGTGTCAGTGGCGGGTGCCGAACACCCGGCGGATCTCCTCCAGATGACCGAACTCGTGCACGGTGTCGGGCTCGAGATACGTGCCCTCGGTCCACTCGTTCCAGGCGTTGATCGTCACCAAGGGAGAACCTGTCTTCTCGACGTAGGACCGCACCCTTTCCAGCGCCTTTCCGAACTGCTCCGGAGTGCAGTCCGAGATGATGTTGGTGTGGGGATAGCCGAGGGCCGGGTTGTACCGGTCCGACTGCACGGTTCGCGGTGACGAGTCCCACCCGACCGTCACGTTGGGGTAGTACGGCTGATCGAACTTGGCCGCGAGTACCTCCCATCCCTTCTCCGCCTGCTCCAGGACGTCGGCGTACGGGGTGAGCAACGTCGGCAGCGCATGGTGGTGTACCCACACGTACGAGGTCACGCTGTCGAAACCCAGGCGGTTCAGCAGGACGGCTTCGTCGAGCGCCAGGCCGTCCTGCGGTAGGACCGGCTGGTCGCGCGCGATGGCGTTGAGGTGGACGCCACGGTGTCCCGCCCTCTTGGCACGCGAACGCAGATGGTTCAACGCGGCCTGGGTGGCGTCGATGCCACCGAGCCCTTCGAGGAGCGTGGGGAGGTCGTAGATGGACAGGTAGGGACGGCCGTCGATGTGCAGGTACGCCGGGTGGTTGACATACCGCTCCAGGAGGTAGTCCGTGGCGGCCCGGAACTGAGCGGCGTCGACGTGGCCCGACTCCAGCTGAGTGGCACCCGTCGCGGATTTCCATGGGTGGATGTTGGTCCAGTGATGGTTCGCCCACATGACCGCGAACTTCATGTCGCCGTCGGCCGCGGCAGGCATGAAGGCGTTCTCCAGCGGACGCTCCAGGTAGGGACGTCCGCCGTACCAGTACCAGTCGAAGATGAAGGCGTCGACCCCGTGCTGGGTGGCCATCTCGACCTTGGCGGCCATGACCGCCGGATCGGCCTCGTCCTCATAGCCACGCAAGGGGACACGGGGCTGCATATGCCCCTCGAAGCGCGGGGTGGCCTTCTTCGCCACCTCCCACTCGGTCCATCCCTCGCCGTGCCACTGCTCATTTCTCGGGTCGACGTGGTAGTTCGGAAAATAGTAGGCCGCAAGCATCACCTCACGCCTGTTCATGCACAGCACCCCGCATATTCGAAAGCGGCCGGATCGGCCGGGATTACCCGATGGGATATCGCATGGTCCACGCCTGCGCGTGCGATGGCCCACATGGTGCCGGCCATCGCATGCGCGGTCTCGCCGCGGGTCACTTCGTCGTGTTCGCCGCGTACTCCTCGGCGAATTCCTGGGCGGTCTTGTCGCCACCACCCGATTTGAACTTCTTGACGGCGCCGTCCCACGAGCTGACGGGCTGCCGGCCGGTGACGATTCCGGTGATGGCATCGGCGATCTCCGGACCGAGTATTTGGCTCCGGGTCGTCCATGTGTCCGAGCGCAGACCCTTCGACGGGTCGTCGATCATCTTGGGGCAGACCTTCTGCTCCCACTCGTAGAGGGCCTTGACGCCCGTCTGCGCACCGGGCATGTACAGGACCTGCGGGGCGTCGCACATGTAGTAGAACGGCAGGTTCGTGACGTTCTCGGTGGTGCCCAGCTTGGTGGGTGTCGGGTCGCCGTCCTTGCTGAACGTGAAGTGGACGCCCTCCACGCCGTAGTGCATCAGCTGGTACTCCTCCGTGCCGAACGGCGAGGCGAGGTAGTCCAGGACCTGCAGGACCATCTTGACCTTCGGCTTCGACAGCTTCTTGTTGAGGACGGTGTAGCCGGAGTAGCCGAGGCCTGACCACGGGGTCGGGGTGACCCCCTCGGGGACGTACGGGACCATCGGTACGGCCTCGAAGTCCTGCACCGTCTTGAGCGTGGTCAGGTATGCGCTGAAGCTGTCCATGTAGGACTGCACCGTGCCGTTGTAGAAGCGCGTCTTGAGGTCGACCGCTGCGATCGAGGTGGAGTCCGGGAAGTACAGGCCATCACTCCGGAGCGTCTTCAGATAGGAGAGCATCTCCGGGAAGTGCTCGCTCTCGTAGGACGAGGTGAACTTCCCGTTGGACACGGACCAGCCGTTGGGGATCCCGTAGGACGGCCCGTGCGCGATCCAGCCGAACGGCCACTCCTTCGACGCTCCGATTCCGTACTTCCTGCCGTGCGTGAGCGACTTGAGGGCACGGGTGAACTCGTCCCGGCTGAGGCCGTCGCCCGTGTATCCCTGCTGCTTGAATTCCGTGCCGTTGATCCACAGCGCGGTGCTGGGCTTGGGGCGGTGGATCGGGATTCCGTAGATGCCGCCGCGGAACCGGCCCACCGCCTTCCACGAGGCGGTGGGGAGGTTGGCCAGGTTCGGGTAGTCCTTGACGGCATCCCCGGAGAGGTACTCCGAGAGGTTCGTCATGGTCTTGAGGACGAAGTCGGCTTCATGAGCGATCGAGCCGCCGATGATGTTGAGTATGTCAGGGAGGTCGTTCCCCGCCATGACGGTGGACAGCTTGCTCGTGTAGTCCGCGGCAGGAACCAGGGTGAAGTCGATCTTCACCCCCAGCGCCTTCTCCATCGCCTGCCAGTAGCGGTTCTGCCCCTCGGGCTCGGGTACGACGCCGTACGTGATCGTCATGACCTTGAGCGTGGAGCCGTCACCCGGGACGTCTGAGGTGCCCTTGGTCAGCTGGGAGGGGTACTTGAGATAGGCGTCCTGCACACCCGTCTGCGGGTTGCCCTTGAGATCCGGTGCGGGCCCGGTTCTCGGGATGTAGGTCGGCCAGGGCGCCAGTTCGACGCCTCGGTTGGAGACGTCGCCGGACGAGCCGGAGCCGCCGCAGGCGGTCAGCAGGGAGGGCGCGGCCATCGCGGCGGAAGCCACGCCGATGGAGCGCAGCAGGGAGCGGCGTGAGATGTCTGGCACGGGAGTAGGTTCCTTTCGGGACGAGCATCGAGCTGCGGCAAGGGGCAGCACGGCGCGCTCGCTGAGGGGGACGACGGGGAGCGGGAGTGGGGGGCGGCTCTCGCTCTTCGCTTTGCGCGGGGACCGGATTCGGCTCTCGACGACCGGTATCAGCTCTTGATGGCGCCGGTGAGCACGCCCTTGGCGAAGTACTTCTGCAGGAACGGGTAGACGAGGAGAATCGGGACGGTCGCCACGACCAGCACGGCCATCTGGATCGTCTGCGGGGCGGACATCGCGGAGTCACCGGCCCCGTTCGAGTTGCCCAGCTGGGCACCGCTGAGCACGTAGGTGCGCAGGACCTGCTGCAGCGGCCAGTGGTCGTCGTTCATGTAGATCGATGCCTGGAACCAGGAGTTCCAGTAGCCGACGGCGTAGAAGAGGGCGACCACGGCCAGCGCTGCCTTGGACAGCGGCAGCACCACGGACAGCAGAATCCGGAAGTTGCCGACGCCGTCGAGGCGTGCGGCTTCGAAGAGTTCCTCCGGGATGGACTGGAAGAAGCCTCGCAGCACCACCAGGTTGAAGACGCTGATGAGCATGGGCGCGATGAGCGCGAGGTAGTTGTCCAGCAGGCCCAGGTTCTTGACCATCAGGTAGGTGGGGATCATCCCGGGCGGGAACAGGAAGGTGAAGAGCACCAGCAGCAGCACGGGCTTGCCACCGAACACCTTCGGCCGGGCAAGGGCGTAGGCCAGCATGACGGTGCAGGCCACGCTGGCCGCGGTGCCGACGAGCGTCACCCCGACGCTCACCCACAGTGCGTGGGACACCACGGAGCCGCTGAAGATCTGCCGGTAGGCAGCCAAGGTCGGCTTTTCGGGCCACAGCACCCAGCCCCCGTTGTCGATGACCTCCTTGGGAGAGGCCAGGGAGGTCGCGATGACCACCAGGAAGGGCGTCAGCACGAGGACGACGATCACGGCCAGCGCGATCGCCTTGGCGGCCGAAGTGATCTTGCGGGGCTTCTCCATCCACATCGGACGGGTCTGCCGGCCGGCGCCGCGGTTGGCGCGGGTCCCGAGGATGACACTCACTGGTAGACCCCTTGCTCTCCGAGGCGGTGCGCGATCTTGTTTGCGGCGAAGACGAGGATCGCCCCCACTACTCCCTTGAAGAGCCCGGCGGCCACGCCGTATCCGAAGTTGCCGCCGATGATGCCCTTGTAGTACACGAAGGTGTCGATGATCTCCGCGGCATGGGGCCCCACCGCGTCACGCTGCAGCAGGATCTGTTCGAAGCCGACGGACAGGATGTCGCCGATCCGCATGACCAGCAGCAGAAGAAGGATGGGGCGGATGGCCGGCAGGGTGATGTGCCAGAACCGCCGCCAGGGTCCTGCTCCGTCGATCGCCGAAGCCTCGTAGAGCTGGTCGTCGACCTGGGTGAGAGCGGCCAGGAAGATGATGGTGCCCCAACCGCAGTCCTTCCAGATCACCTCGAGCACGGTGAGCGGTTTGAAGAGGCTGGGGTCCCCGATGATGTCGACAGTGTGCATTCCGGTCCCGGAGAGCGCCGAGTTGAAGACCCCTGTGGCGCCGAGTATCTGCTGGGCCATCGCGACCACGATCACCCAGGACATGAAGTGGGGCAGGTAGACGATCGACTGGACGGCTCGTCGCAGCGTGTTCGAGGTGAGGCTGTGCAACAGCAGCGCCAGGGCCAGCGGCGCCGGGAAGAAGAAGACCAGTTGGAGGAACGCGATCTCCACGGTGTTGAGGGCAGCGTGCCAGAAGTCGGCGTCACCGAACAGGTCCGTGAAGTTCGTGAATCCCACCCACGGACTGCCCGAGAACCCGTCGAAGGGTATGTAGTCCTTGAAGGCGATGATGTTCCCGAAGAACACCCCGTAGTGGAAGAGCAGGAAGTAGACCACTCCCGGCACCATGAGCAGCAGGAACGCGCGGTCTCGCCAGAGTCGGCGCAGCACCCGTGGCCCAAGGCGTCTTCGTCGCGGCGGCGGGCTGTGGACCGTACCCGACTCCTCAGGGATGGCGGCGATCTCGCTCATGCTCACCACGGTTCGACCTGTCCTTCTCGCGAGGGCGGCCGTTGGAGAGTCTGGGGACCTCCAGCCGACCGCTGTTCATGTCTACGACACTTGGCGTGTGTGGTTGTTCGGGATGCGATGGCCCCCTCGGACCAAGGAACGGACAGCCTCTTCCCGCGCACTGCAACCCGACTGGCACCTTCTCACCGGGGTGACCGGTGCGGGGAGAAGGGTCGACGAGCAGCAGGTGGGACCGCCAGGCCCCGCCACTGGGCCCGAACACCTCAGCCACGTGGCGACCGGAGGTTGTTCACCCGTATGTAGCGGTGCCGACCCACTGCCGTGACGCTAGTCACCGACAATGCAGCTCACCATGGCGAGGATTGAGTAAAAGTAGGACGAACTTGTGCTTGGATCGGACCGGGCGTCGTGAGTCGATCCGGATGAGCGGCCTCGCAGCGTGGAGGACGACCCCGGCGACGGCCGGCTCTGCCTCGTTGCCCGCGGCGGCCGGGGTGCCCCGTGACCCGGAGCCGGTAGAGACCCCAGCCCTTGAAGTCAGCTGCGCGGTCCCGCCTGGACCGATCTCGCACCGGGTCACAAATGCATGACAATGATGCAGGTCACCTCCGCAACGCGCGATCCGGTCCCGTACGATCCCCAGGACAAACTTGCCCCCGAGCCGGCGCGGCTCCTGTCGCACTCGGTCCTGCGAGGCAGCCGCAGCACGGCCTGCCCGCTCCGCAGTTCCTCCACAGCGCCCGCAGACACGAAGCAGCCGGAGGTCGTCGACCTGCGATCGTTGCTCGACCACGGCCAAGGCTGTATGGAAGAGTCCAGCCGAAGGGGGTAGGACAAAATTGAGGCACGAGGGAAGGAAGCCACGCTACGAGCGTGCCACCGTGTTCAATCCGGACGGCCTTCCGGTCTGGGCGGACCGCCACGGTCTTGATGCCGACGTGGCAGCACATGATCACGACTTCTTCGAGATCGCGCTCGTCACCCAGGGCCGTGGAGTCCATATCGCGGCCGACGGCGACCACCCCATCGGTCCAGGAAGCGTCATCGTGATGCCGCCCAACCAGTGGCACGGGTACAGCGAGTGCGAGGACCTCGCGGTCTTCGACGCCTTCATCACTCCTGAACTGCTCGACACCACCCTGTCGTTCCTCGACAACGAGCTTCCCCTTGTACAGGCAGCGAACTCCACGCGCCTGCCGGTGCCACAATGCATCCAACTCCCGCCGCGCGATGTCAGCTTGGCAATCAGCGAACTGCACAGCATGACCGACATGACCGCGCAGCGGTCACGCATGCAGGTCGTCGGGCATCTCCTGATCTACCTCGACATTCTCAACCGCGCCTGGACCAGCGAACACGACGTGCGCCCACGCTCTCTCACCCCGCTCCATCCAGGTGTGCAGCGAGCCGTGGAACTCCTGGAAGCCGACCCGGGACACCCGTGGACGCTCGCGCAACTGGCCGCCGAGACCTCCACGGAGCGCACGTACCTCGTGCATCTGTTCCAACGCGATCTGGCGATCTCACCGATCGCCTACCTCCACCGGTTGCGTGAGCACTCCGCCGCCCGCCTCCTCGTGCAGACGGACCAGCCGATCGCTCAGATCGGTGCGCAACTCGGTTGGGACGACGCCGCCTACTTCGCCCGCCGGTTCAAGTCGGCCTACGGCCTCAGTCCATCCGCGTATCGGAAACGTGCCAATACGGGTGAGACCCGCCATCACTCGACAGCCGACCGCGAACTCCCCCTGCCGGTCAGCAGTGTCCGCCTGCCCGCCGGCGGGCCGCGCTTGCCCGTCAGCGGGGCGCGCTTCGACACGATGCCGGTCACAGGTACCGCATCAGGAAGCCCTGTCCCGATCGTGAGGTGACTCGCCTCCTGAGTCCCGTTCCGGGTGGAGTGCTGCCGACAGGCCGTGGTCGGCAAGATTGTCCAACAACTACCCAACATGACGCCAGCAGCAATCTCTCCGACGAGGGATATGGTCCTGCCGCGGGGTTTGCGGACAGGTAACCGGCGATGGGCACCGGCAGATTGTGCCGACCTCCGGGCTCAGCAGAAGAGAACGTAGGGCCCCTCTCAGATCTCAGGAGAATTCGCGATGACAGAAAGTACTTCGCAGTCCACCGCCGCCGGTAGACCGAGTCGCCGGGACATCCTCAAGGTGGCGACCGCCGCGTCGGGTGGAGCCGTCCTCGGCCTCTCCGTGCCGACAGCAGCTGGAGCTGCCGGGCGGCCCGCCAGGACCCTTGTCGGAGCGATTCGATGGGACGCCTGGGTGGGCGGGGCCTCTCACTACGGGAGCGGCGTGAACCGCACCCTGTCACCGGACAAGTACCACTTCCGCCTGCCGTTCTACGCCGACATCACGGTTCCGCGACCGGTGTTGATCGACCAGAGCTTCGACGCGGAGACGACCGGAGCCGCTCCTGCCGGTTGGGACGTTTCGGCCCCTTCGGGTACCGGGGCATCGGTCGTCGAGGTGTCCGGCAGGGCGGGCAAGTCTGCGCAGTTGCGGAGTTCCTCCGAGTCGGCTGCGACGATGGCTCACCCGTTCCCGGCTCAGGAACGTGCGCTGACCGTGCAGTGGCAGTGGAAGGAGACAGTCGCCGGCAAGGGGGCCCTCGCGCGGCTGAGCGGCGGTTCGTCCGTGGCCGTCGATCTGGCCACCCGAGGCGAAGGCGGCGCCAAAGAACTCGTCTATCTCGCGCCTGACGGCACGTGGAACCTTGTGCAAGCCGTCCAGGACGATACGTGGTATTCGATCAAGATCATCGTCGATCCCGCACCCCCCGAGGGTGCCGCGCCGTTCGTTGACATCTTCGTGGACGGGACGCGGATGGTGCGCAACGCAGCCTTCCGCAACTCCACGGGGGTACTCGACACTCTTGTCCTCGGAACCAGCGAAGGCTCACCCTGTGAACTCTCCATCGATGACGTCAGCGTACGGGTGACCGAGTCGGTCAACAGCGATGCGACGCTCCAGGGAATCATGGATCAGGAGATCCGGTACGCCAAGGAGGCCGGCATCAACTATTGGGCTTTCCTCTACTATCCGCAGCAACCGCTGGCGCGGGCACGAGAGTTGTATCTCTCCAGCGAGCACAGGAATGACGTCGGCTGGTGTGCCATATTGGACGGAAATTTCACCGGAAATTATGCCGCGAATCTTCCCCAGCTTGTGGCGCGGTTCAGCGAGCCGAACTACCAGCGAGTGGTGGGCGGACGGCCACTCGTGTACTTCTTCTCCGGTATCACCGCGGACTGGGTCACCAGGATGAGGGCCGCCTGTTCGCAGGCCGGGCTGCCCAACCCGTACATCGTGGCCATGGCGTGGACCGCGGTGGGCGCGGCCACCGCCAAGACCGCCTCGGGCGCGGATGCGGTGAGCCGCTACGCGACCGGAGAGCAGAACGGCCAGCCGTACTCTGCGCTCGCCGACGCCGAGAGCAGCCTGTGGGACCAGTACGCCGCCGCGGCGGGAGACGTCATCCCGACCGTTTCGACAGGCTGGGACAAGCGCCCACGATATGACAACCCGCTTTCCTGGGAGCCCAACTACACGGGGTTCAAGGACGAGTGGACACAGCAGGCGACGCCCAAGGAAATCGCCATACACCTGCGCCGGGCCGTGATCTGGAACAACACTCATCCCGCCAACGCGCCGGCCAACGCAGTCCTCATCTACGCCTGGAATGAGTTCGACGAGGGCGGCTGGATATGCCCGACGCTCTTCGAGATCCAGAAGGCGGGCAGGCCACTACGCCTCGACGCGATCGCGAAGGTGCCTCGAACCGGTGCCGTCACGCCAAGGCGATGACCTTCCGGCCTCGATCGTCGTGACGGCCCGTCGGCTTCGCCGGCGGACCTTCGCGCCGTGCGGGCGGACGATGGAGGTCGTCCTGCTCACCGACCGGGTGGCGACCCTGCGTGGGCTCCCGCCTGGCAGGCCGGCCCCACCGCGGCCCGCCTTCGCTGCTCAGTCCCCGGCCCGTACCAGCCCGCTCTCGTAGGTGAAGATCACTGCGTGGACACGGTCGCGGAGGTCGAGTTTTGCCAGGATGCGGCCGAGGTGGGTCTTGACGGTCGTTTCTCCCACGAAGAGGCGGTCGGCGATCTCGCCGTTGGTCAGCCCCCGGGCGACCAGGTCCGGGGCTCGGCCGCCGAGCTGGTCGCCGCGGTAGGCGGCGAACCGGTCGACGCGGTGGTCTCCGTGCTGCCGTGGACGGTCATGCCGCAGGATCGGCGGGGTCCCATCCTGGATGCCGTGACCGAAGTCCTGGCACCCGGCGGCCGGTTCACCACCTTCGCCTACCTGCATGCGGCCTGGACCCCGCCTGCCCGTCACTTCGCCGCCGAACTGGCTCGCCGTTTCGACCGGTTGGAGCGCTCGAAGACGGTATGGACGAACCTCCCGCCAGCTTTCGTACACCGGGCCGTCCGGAAGCCATGACCACGAGCAGTCCTGCCGGGGGGACCGCGACCGGGAGGACCGGCACGGCAGGCGAGACTGTCCGCGCCGGACGTCACGCTCGCCCCGCCGCCAGCCATGCCCGCCGTAAGGCGCCGGCCCTACCATTTGGTCCGAGACTGAAGCAGCCGGGCCGCGACCGGAGTTGGAGCGGGCGCGGGAGCGGGCTACGCCCTCACCGACGAGGCTGCCGTAGTTCGTCCCACGGGCCCACTCCTGCGCCCGCGCCCTGGAGGTGCTGCGGCCCCGCCCCCTCGAGACTTCCCCACCGGCGGCTGAGCCCGCACCTTCATGGCGGTGGCCTGACGCGAAGATCCGTCGCCTGCCGGTTCGGGTTGCCGCGGGCGTTCCCTTCCTCCAGGGTGGGGCACTGTGCAGTCGCCGAGTCGCAACTCCCGGGACCGTGGGGGAACATCGCCCAGGGCTTCTCCCCCGGCGGGCCCCGATCCACCGCGCGAGAGGGCTTACAGGCCGGCTCCGGCCTGCCGTTCGACCGTCGCGTGGTGATCCTGGTCGAGATCGCCGATGACCCCAACGAGACAGCTCTGGCAGAGGAGTTGTTCGCGCAGCGCGGGTGGCCGGTACGGCCCGCGGAGGAACCCGAACGGGCCGGCTGCCCGCCCGAGCGCGTCGCCCGCGTGGTGGAGGTCCGGCTGACCGGGGCGCGGGAAGGCGCCGTCGAGCGGGCGCTCGGCCTCATCGACCGGCTCGCGGTGGCGGCGTCGCTGAACATGTGGGCCAGGGACGCCGTCCTCCTGGAACACGAACCTGAGCGGTACACGGCCTGGCGGGTGCGTCCCGCTCCCGGCGTCCCCCAGCCCGGCCGGGTGGTCCGGACGGTCGAACCCCGCGGCCGGGCAGGCGCGCTCGCCGACCTGCGTACCCGGGAGCTGGCCGGCCACGTGCACGGCCCGGCCGTCGACCTCGATCCCGCCGACGTGCCGTCCACCGGTGTCAGGGCCAACCTGCTGCTGGTCAACCTCGGCAACACGGTGGCCTTTTCGGCCGCCGCCCTGGCCATCGCGCCGCACACCGGCTGGCAGTTCTTCGGATGGTCGGTGACCGCGCTGTTCGGTCTGCCCTGGCTGATCGCGGGTCTGCGCCACGCGCTGCGGGACTCCCCCGCCCGGCGGGCCGCCCTGTGGGCCCTGCCGCTGGCCTCGCCGGTCCTGCTGCCGTTCGTGACCTGGCTCGGCGGGCTGGTCCAGGACCGCTACATCGGCTCGTTCGGCATACCGTCCGACGCGGTGCACGCGGGCACGACCGACCGCCTGTGGGCAGGAGCCCTGCCGGTGACGGGGGTGCTCTACTGCATGGCGTTCGGCGTCGCGGCGTACGGCTGGAACCGGCGGTTCCATGCGCATCCCGATGCCCGGGACCTCGGCAACGCAGCTTTCGCGGCGGGTATGGGGCTCCTGCTCGGCGTGGGCCTGGTCGTGATGCCGTTCTCCTTCCACGTCAACACCTCGGCCGCGGCCGATGCCAGGAACGCCGCGGTCCGCCTCCAGGAGCCCTCGTCCTACTACGGCCTGCGCCCTGTCCTGGTCTGCGTCCGGCCCGTCACACCCGTGGCCCACCCCGAACGCGGCTTTCCCGGTGCCTCCTACGGGGGCACCGTGCCCCTGACCCATCCGGTGCTCACGTTCGGTCCCGACGGCGACCACATCTGGCTCTGGGACCCGCGGTCGCGCCGGGCCTTCAGCATGGACCTCGCCGACGCCACGTTCGAGCCCTTCGACACCGACTTCACGAGCCAGGACCAGCCGTGCCCCCGTGGGTGATCGGTGAGGCGTAGTGGCGGAAGTCGCCGCGCTGGTGGTGCAGTGTCCACAGGATTTCGGCGAGCCGGCCGGGGTCGGTGTGCTCGTCGCCCGGCGCGATGGCACCGGGGATGATCAGCTGGGCGATGTGGATGCTGTCGGCGGCCAGCGCATCGTGGAGCATGCGCGCGTAGGCGCTTTCGGCGGCGAACGCGATGGAGGTGCCGGCTCGCTGGGGATGCGGCTGCACCGCGGTTCCTCCGTTGACGAACAGCACGGTGCCCGCGCCGTGTTCGCGCATGCCGGGCAGCACGTGCTCCACCGCGGTCATCGGCCCGAACAAGGAGAACGCCAAGGGTCCTTCCAGATCCTGGGGGCGGGTGTCCAGGACGGGCTTCATGAAGTCCTTGTGCGGGACGGGGCTGTACTGCAGGACCTCGATCGGGCCGAGCGTGGAGGTCGCGGCGTCCAGCGCGGCGGTGAGGGCCTTCCGGTCGCGGACGTCGGCGGCGAACCCGCGGGCGTGCACGCCGCCCCCGGCCAGCTCGGCGGCCAGGGCGTCCAGGTGCTGCTGGTTGCGGGAGATCAGCGCGATGTCGAAGCCTTCGCGGCCGAAGCGGCGGGCGACGGCCGCGCCCAGGCCGGGGCCGGCGCCGATGAGGGCGAGGGTGGGCATGAGGGCTCTCCTGAGCGGTGGTCGTGTGCGGGCGACGGTGTCGGCGGGCCTGTCGTGGCCCGGACCCGGTTACTGCTGGGGGGTCAGGCGCAGTGTGGTGCTCCGGGCCTGGTCGGCGACCATGGGCTCGACATAGCCGCTGTAGCGGCCGTACTTGGCCCGGTAGGCCGCGTCCACCCGGTCGTTGACGGCGGGGTCGCTGACCGCCGTGAAGGTGACGTCGGCTTCCGCGCCGCCTGCGGTGACGTGCCCGGCGTGGCTGTCCCGGGCGGTGTTCCACCAGGATCCTTGCTTGCCGCGCCAGGACCGGACGTACAGGTCGTCGCCGTCACGCACGACCCAGATGGTGGTCGGGTTGCGCAGTGATCCGTCTCCCCGGCGGGGTGCGATGTGCAACTCGTCCGCCGTGGCGATCCGCTCCAGGGTCTGGCGGTTCCATGTGCTCATGAGCCGGTCTCCTTCATGGTGGCAGGGACGGTTTCGGGGTATGGCTGGGATCCTCCCGCCTCACCGGCGCCGGGAGTGGGAAGCGGTGCGGGGCCGGTCGGGTGGTCGGCGGGACGGAGGAAGCAGGCGGCGGTGGCGGCGGCGCACACCACGACGGCGGAGATGACCAGGCTCACGTGCAGGCCGGTCAGCATGTGCGCCCGGCCGCCGATCAGGGCGCCGAAGACCGCGACGGCGAGAGCGCCGCCGAGCTGGCGGGAGGTGTTGAAGACACCGCTGGCGGTGCCGGTCAGGTGCGGGGGCACGCTGTTGACCAGCAGCGCGGTGGTGGTGGGCATGGCCAGGGGGCCGCCCAGGCCGACCGGAAGCATCAGCAGCGCCAGCGCCCACGTCGGCGTCCCGGCGGGGACGACGGCCAGCGTGACCAGTCCCGCCGCCATCAGGAACAGGCCGAAGGCGATCGGCACGCGCGGACCCAGCCGCTCCGCGGCCCGTGCGGAGACTGGGTTGACGAACGCCGACAGCACCGTCATCGGGACGAACGCCACGCCGGTGGCCAGCGCCGAAAGGCCCCGCTGCTGCTGCAGGTAGAGGCTGAACAGGAAGACCGTGCCGTAGAAGCCGGCCATGAACGCGAACCCCGCCGAGCAGGAGATCACCACGGTGCGCCGGCGCAGCAGTCCCAGCGGCACCATCGGATGCGCGCCCCGGGCCTCGGCTCGTACGAAGACCGCGGCGGCGGCCACCGTGAGGATGCCCGCGGCCCACACCGGGGGCGCGGCGAAGCCGCGCTCCCCGGCCTCGATCGCGGCGAACGTCAGCGCGCCCAACGCGGTCACGGCGCTGACCTGCCCGGCCAGGTCGAAGGGGGCGGGCCGGCGCGGGGAGCGCGCTGTCCGGGACAGGAGCAGCAACGCCACCGCCCCGGCAGGCAGGTTGATGAAGAAGATCACCCGCCAGCTGATCAGGGTGGCCGCTCCTCCGGCGACCGGTCCGGC
Organism: Streptomyces sp. NPDC020917; assembly: GCF_044333795.1. Taxonomy (NCBI): domain Bacteria; kingdom Bacillati; phylum Actinomycetota; class Actinomycetes; order Kitasatosporales; family Streptomycetaceae; genus Streptomyces; species Streptomyces sp. NPDC020917. Next base: position 159,205 of record NZ_JBIRRR010000003.1, read on the forward strand.
CGCCGAGGCGACAGCGCCGCCCACCGCCCACAACGCGACCGCCCGGGCCCGACGGATCGGGTCGGTGTACGCCTCACGGATCAAGGCCAGCGAGGTCGGCATCATGGCCGCTGCGCCGGCGCCCTGCACCAGCCGGGCGGCGACGAGGACGGGCAGGCCGGGCGCCAGCCCGCACGCGGCGGAGGCGGCGACGAACACGGCAAGGCCCAGGCCGAAGGCGCGGCGTGCGCCGACGCGGTCCGACAGCGAGCCGGCGGACAGCAGCAGCGCGGCGAACATCAGGGTGTAGCCGTCCAGGACCCACTGCAGACCGGTGATGCCGCCGCCCAGATCGGTCCGGATCGACGGCAGGGCGACGTTGACGACCAGCGCGTCCAGGGTGATGACGAAGAACCCCAGCAGCGCGGCGGCCAGCGCGGCGCCGGGACGGGCCGGATGCGCTGCCTGGTGGGGCTGGTATGCCCACCTGGGGCGAGCGGATGCGGCCGGCCGGCGCCGGCGCGGGACGGGGGGACGGTTGGGCATGGGCGTCTCTTCGCTCCTTTGCGGCAGTAGTTCTTGCGGGCCGGAGTCGGGGGGCCGGAGTCGGGGGGTGGCCGGTGAGCGGGCGAGGCAACCGCGGTCGGCGGGGAGGACGGTGCCGACGTTGACGCCCGGGGGCGGGGCCCGCCCCGATCAGGCGGAGCCCTCGTCGGCGATCTTCTTCAGCTGGGTGATCGCGGTCATGGCGCTGGGCCAGCCGGCGTAGAAGGCCAGGTGCGTGATGGCTTCCGACAACTCCTGGACGCTCAGCCCGTTTTCCCGTGCCTTGGCCAGGTGGTAGGGCAGCTGTTCGGTCCGGTAGAGCGCGGCCAGCACGCTGACGGTGACCAGGCTGCGGTCCCGCGGCGACAGCTCGGTGCGTTCCCACACGTCGGCGAACAGCACCTCGTCGGTGACCTCGACGAGCTTCGGCGCGATACCGGCCAGCTCCTGGGGCGCGGACTGCTTCGTCATGCGGATGACTCCCTGCGACAGATGGAACAGATGGAACAGATGGACAGGCAGCGATGCGGTCGAGGATCCACGGTCGCCCGCGGTGGGCCCGGCGACAGCTCCAGCCGTGCCGCCTCCCGCTGAAGCACGGGGCCGCATCTGCTGCCACCGTCGAGGAAACCGCGGCTCACAGGGCTGGGGAAGGCACTGCCGTTACAGGTACTGGCAGGGCCCCCTGGGGACGTCGCCAGGTTCCGTGGCAGCTGCGGTCCCAGCTCTTCATGGAATGACGAGTTCTGGCGCGTGCGAGGTGGGGAGGTCGGTGATGCCGGCTGCCGTGGCCGACTCGCCCGGTCGGCTCGCCGATGTCGTGACGGTGCGCGATGCGGGCGGCCCGCCGGCTCCCGGTGCGGGTGAGGTCGTGGTGCGCATGCTCGGCATGCCGTGGCCACGGCAGCCACCTCGGCGATCGACCGGCATCCGCGATGGCGGATCGCGACGGTCGGGCGGATCAGGGGAGGTTGAGGGTGGCCAGGGTGTCGCCGCCTGCGTCCCGGACGGTGACGCGATGGATTGACCCGAGGCCGACGTCCTTGGCAGTCGGCAGGGGGGCGGAGGCGTACCAGGCGCCCCAGCCCGGCGTGCCGGGCAGGTGGACGAGGCGACCGGTCACGATACCCCGGTCGGTGGTGACGGCCACGGTGGCCGCGCGACCGGCCACGTCGCCGTAGTAGACACCGGACAGGAAGTACCGCCCCGGCACCGGCTCGGACTGCAAGGTGATTCCGGGCCGGCTCATGTCCAGATTGCCGTCGGAGACGCTGCGGAACTGGTCCGCCTCGTCAGGAGTCGACCAGTGCTTGCCGTCCCCGGTCAGCCACAACCGCACGCCGGGCGCGGCCTGCACCCGCTCCCCCGGCGCCACCACCCGCACCGACGAGGCCGGAACGCCTGGCTGCGCGACGGTCTGGGGCGAGGAGGGCGTGGCGACGTGGACGGCGGTCGCGGTGAGCGGGATCAGCAGCAGTCCGCAGGCGGTGGCGAGTACCGCGGCGTGACGTCGCCGCCTGGAACGGCCCTCCCTTTCGATGGCGGCCAGCGGTACCGGGGAGGGCGTGATGTCGTGGGCGGCGTCCGTGAAGAGGTGCTGCAGCCGCTCGCCGTCGGGGTGGGAAGTCATCGGCGGGCTCCGGAGGGGAGGGCGTCGGAGGCGAGGGCAGGATGGCTGCGCAGGGCGGCGAGCCCACGCCGGGCATGGGTCTTGACCGTGCCCAGCGCGCAGTTCAGGGTCGTGGCGATCTCCTGGTCGCTCAGGTCCTCGAAGTAGCGCAGCACCATCACGGTCCGCTGGCGGTCCGGCAGCGACGCCAGCGCCTGGGTGAGGGCCGCGCGGTGCTCGGTGATCTCCGCGTGCCCGGCCTGCACGCGGTGCACCGCCTCGGGGAGGAACGGCATGAGCAGGTGAACCACCCGCCGCTTGCGGATCCGGCTGCGGTTGTTGTTGATCAGGGCCCGGCGCACGTAGGCGTGCACCTCCTCGTGGGGAATGCGCCGCCACCGCGCGTACACCTTGGCCAAGGTGGTCTGCACCAGGTCCTCGGCCTCGTGGAAGTCGCCGGTGAGCATGTGCGCGGTGCGCACGAGCCGAGGCCAGGCCGCCGCGGCGAAGTCGGCGAACTCGCCAGGGCTCTGGTCCGTCACAACAGCTCGTTCCTCAAGGCGATGGGCGAAGGCGTCGTCGGGCGGAGTGGGGCCTGGCGCGGTGTCCGGGCCCCACAAGCGTCACGCGTCAGGGGAGGGAGAGGGTGGCCAGGGTGTCGCCGCCGGCGTCCCGGACGGTGACGCGGTGGACGAAGTCGTGCTTGGTGTCCTTGTTCTTGGCGGCCGGCAGGGGGGCGGAGGCGTACCAGGCGCCCCAGCCCGGCGTGCCGGGCAGGTGGACGAGGCGACCGGTCACGGTACCCCGGTCGGTGGTGACGGTCACGGTGGCCGCGCGACCGGCCACGTCGCCGTAGTAGACACCGGACAGGAAGTACCGCCCCGCCACCGGCTCGGACTGCAAGGTGATTCCGGGCCGGCTCGTGTCCAGATTGCCGTCGATGACACTGCGGAACTGGCCCGCCTCGTCAGGAGTCGACCAGTGCTTGCCGTCCCCGGTCAGCCACAACCGCACGCCGGGCGCGGCCTGCACCCGCTCCCCCGGCGCCACCACCCGCACCCGCGCCACGGCGCCGGCGTCCTTCACCGGGGTCGACGCCCCCGTCCTGGCCGCGGGCGCAGCCGGAGCCGCGGCCGGGGCCTTGGCCTGGGCCTTGGCCGGGGACGACAGGGCCTGCGCCATCGTGGGCGCCCCCACCACCGCGGCGGCGACGGCCGTGGCCGCCACGTACTTCTTCATCCGTGTCATGGACGGAACTCCCCGTGGATCGCGACGAACAGGGTGGAGGGCGCCTCTCCACCCTCCTCAACCCCGCCCGCCGCCAAGCCGGATGACACGGAGCGCGGAAATTCTTCCGATCAGGATCCGACAGGTACGAGGCCGTACCGGCGCCCCGGGGCCGTCAAGCCGAGGTACGAGCGCCTCGGGAGCCGTCCCACCCGCTGGAGGGGTGGCCCTTCCGGACCCGACATGGACGAGCAGTTCGACGTCAGCCTGACGTCCGCCGTCCGGCGATGGACGCGTCCCTGTCATGATGTCGCTCCACGGCCACGGGGCCGAGCACGAGGGGGCGTCACGATGAGCGGATGGGGATCCGGGACGAACGGCCGGCCGTACGGGCCGCCGGCGGGAGGGCAGGCCGCACAGAAGTGGGACCAGGGCGGTCAGGGCCGGCCCCAGTGGCAGCAGCCATGGCAGCCCCCCACTCCCCCACGACAGCACAGCAGCGGTATCGCGCTGCGCGTGGCGCTCGGCGTCGTGGCGGCCGGCGTGGTCGTGGCCATCGCCGGCATCCTCGTTCCCACCGCCGGCGGCACCGGCTACCGGACGATGCGGGAGGTGAGCCAGTCGATGGAGCCCACCTACCGCCCGGGCGACAAGGTCACCATCAAGGAGACGGACGGCTCCACCCTGCGCGACGGCGACATCGCCCTGTTCGACGGCCACGACTGGGGCGTCCAGGGCGCGCTCCTGCAGCGCGTGGTCGCCCGGGGCGGCGAGCACATCGTCGTGACCGCGACCGGCACGGTGACGGTCGACGGGAAGGTCCGCAAGGAGCCCTACCTCTACCCCAGTTCCTACGGCGGCTTCTCCCCGCCGGTGGACCTCGTCGTCCCACAGGGCCGGCTGTTCATGATGGGCGATCACCGCGTCGACTCGCTCGACTCCCGCTACCACCACGACGTGGCCTCCGGCACGATCGCCGAGTCCGCCGTCGCGGGCAAGGCCGTGAACTCCGCGAGCGCGCCCTCCACCGACTTCCGCTGGGCGGGGCTCGGTGCGGGAGTGGCCGTCGCCGGCCTGGTGGCGGCCATCGTCGTCGCGGTCCGGAGCAAGCGCCGCGCGGTCCCGCTGCCGCCCCCGCCACCGTCGTACTGACGTGAGCCGTGGGCCGGTTGTGGTTTGCTGATCCGCGTTCGGGGGACGGCAGGCCGTTCGGGATCATCACCGCCTACTACTTCATTCCCTGCGACTTCCAAGCTGCGGACGTCCGGGCCGCGGACTGTACCGGCCCCGAACAGCCCCACAAAGTCGACACCCAACTCGCCTACACCGGCGACACAGCCGTGGTGAACGGTTCTCCCGCCCGGCTCTCGGCGAGACTCACCAACGTTTTCGGGACACCGGTCAACGGCCGCCAAGTCCGGTTCGACCTGGGAACCGGGACCGCGCAGCAGACCTGCACGGGCACCACCACGGCATCAGGCTCTGCGAGTTGCACCATCGACGCGGTCGACCAGCCGCAGGGCTCGGCGAACGCGGTACCCACAGCGGCTCAGTTCGCCGGCGATGACGACTACACCCCCTCCAGTACGTCGGCCGAACTGGGGTTGACCTCACCCACGACGCTCGACTACACCGGCGTGACCCGCCTCGCCAATGGCACCTCGGCGGAACTGAGCGCCGTTCTCAGGGACTTCGCCGGTGACTCGGTGCCCGGTCGTAGCGTGCGGTTCACGCCCGGCAGGGGCGACGATGACCAGGCATGCACCGGAACGACGGACAGCGCGGGTTCCGCGGCCTGCACCGTGGCCTCGGTCGACCAGCCGCTGAACGACTCTGCCACCGTCGCGATGCATGCATCCTTCGCCGGTGACGCGGGCTACCTGGCCTCCAGCACCTCGGCACAACTGGAACTCCAGTACGCGACGGGCCGCGCGTACGGCGTCGCGGCACACGTCGATCTCCTCGGCGTACCGCTGCTGGACGTCGAGCCACAGCCGGACACCAGTACCGTCCGCACGGCCGATGCGACCACGACTGACACGCCTTGCTCAGGGCAGTTCAGCTCTCTCCTGCTGTCGGTCCAGGAGCTCTGCCCGAAGGTCACCACGTCGCTCGCGCCCGGCCAGGTCACGGCGTCGTCGACCGTGGCGCAGGCCCGCATCGCACTGACCGGTGTACCTCTCATCGAGGTGTCCGATCTCACCGCGACCTCCACCGGCACGTGTGGAAAGGCCACGGGCAGCACCACACTCACGCTGAAGATCGCGGGAGTACCGGTTACCGTGTCGGGTGCTCCGAACACGGAGATTCCACTGCTCGGAGGAGGCCGGCTCATCGTCAACGAACAGACCCCCGGCACCGGAGCCAGATCCCGGTCTCAAGGTCAACGGCGTCCATCTCGTTCTGCCCGCCGGCGGCGGTGAGGTCGTCCTCGCCTCCACGGACACCGCGATGCACAACTGCAGTGACTGACGCCCACGCCGCCTGGGGCGGACCGCAGGAGTACACCGAGGCGTTCCTGCGGTCTGCCCGTCGTGCTGTCCAGGATCTGTGCGAGCGGCGGGGCGCGGAGTTCGCGTCGCTATCCCACGACGTCGTCCCCGCCACCGGCGGCAACGTGGTCGTCGCTGCCACGGCGGTGGTGGTCTTCCGCGGCCGTCGCTGCGCTTTCCGCCGCGGGATCTGGCCCCCGAGCCACCCCGCCACCACCAGCGCCGCCCTCTACGCCACCGTCCTGGAGGAGCAGCTCCTGACCAGAGTCCACCCTCGCCCGGACGACGACGCGTCGCCGCTCGACCTATGATCCCGGGCACCCCGCTACGGTGTGATGCCAGGGCAATGATCGGGCGGCTCCGCTGGGCGCGGTACGGGAAGAGGTGCGGGGTGGGCAGGGCGAAGCCGACGATCGAGGATGTCGCGGAGCGGGCGGGTGTCTCCCGTTCGTCGGTGTCCCGGGTCATGAACAACGCGCCGGGTGCTTCCCCGCAAGTGCGGGATCGCGTACGCCGGGCCATGGCCGATCTGGGGTACGAGCCCGACCAGACCGCGCGGGCACTGGCCTCCGGCCGGCAGCGTGCCGTCGACGTCGTGGCCGTCACAAACGGCCCCGTCATCGGGTGGCTGGGGTCGCATCCGTACTACAGCCGCGTCCTGGCCGGGGTGATCTCGGCGTTGGAGGGCACGGACGTCCAGGTCCGGGTCCAGGCGCTGTCGAACCCCGATGACTTCGAGGCGCTGGACGCGATCGCGGCACGGGCGACGGTGGGCGCGGTGCTGGCCGACGTCCCGCTCGCCATGGCCCTGCGGTTTCAGCAGCGGTGCCGCAGGGTGGTGTCGCTGGCGGCGACGTCGCCGTCGGTTCCGGCGGTCGAGGCGGACAACGCCGGTGGCGTGCGTGCGGCCGTCGCGTACCTGTACCGGTCGGGCAGGCGGCGCATCGCGGCCGTCCACGGTCCCGAGTACAGCGCGGACGCGCGCGAGCGCCGGGACGGCTACCTGCGGGCGATCCGGGAGTTCGGCCTGCCCGAGTTCGGCGAGCGCGGCGACTTCCGGCGGGAGGACGGTCACCGCGCCGCGCGCCGGCTGCTGGCGGCGCATCCGGAGATCGACGCGATGTTCGTGGCCAGCGACCTCATGGCCGCCGGTGCGGCCCAGGCGGTCACCGCGCTCGGGCGCACCATCCCGGACGACATCAGTCTCGTGGGCTTCGACGACAGCGTGGCCGCGGTGTGCGCCAACCCGCCGCTGACCACGATGCGCATGCCGGTGGAGCAGATGGCGGTCGCGGCGATCCGGGTGCTGCTCGACGGCGACGTCGCCTTCGGGCACCGGCAGACGCTGCCGGTCGAACTGGTGGTGCGCGACAGCACCGTGCGGGTCGGGCAGTGAGACCGGTGCTCCGCAAAGGCTCAGAGACTGCGTCCCACCGACCGCGCCGCAAAGGCTCAGATGCTGCGTCCCACCGCCCGCGCCATGAAAGCCAGGCCGACGGCTGCGAGGAGGGCGAGCGCGGAAGGGATGAGGAAGACCAGCGGTAGCCCGATCGCGGCGACCCCGAGCCCTCCGGCCGCCCCGCCCAGGGCGGAACTCAGCGCGGTCGAGCTGATGAAGAGGGCCGAGGCGGTGGCCACCGCCGTCGGGAGCAGCCGCTGGGCGACGATGATCCCCAGCGCGGCGAAGACGCCCCATACGCCGCCCATGAGGATCTGCCCCGCGAACAGCCCCGCGGCGGTGCCGGTGAAGGCGAAGCAGAGGTTGGCGGCAACCCCGAAGCCCGCGCCGAGCACCATCAGCCGCAGCATCCCGGTCCTGCGGGCCACGATGACGGCGAACGGCATCAGGACGATCTCGACCAGCGGCTGGATCCCGATGACCGCCCCGCTGAGCCCGGAGGCGAACGCGAGCCGGCCGTTCATGTAGAGCGGCAGGTAGGCGTACTTGATCGACTCCCCGGCGTAGACCAGGACGTAGAGGGCGGTGAAGGTGAGCAGGGGCAGCATCGCCCGCACACCGGGACCGCGCCGGTGCGGTCCCCGGTCCTGCTCCGCCGCGGCGGCGGCCGGGCCCTGCGGGGTGCGCAGGGTCCACAGCGGCACGATCTGAGCGAGGGTGCAGACCGCCGTCGCGAGAAGCATGGTGCGCAGCGAGGTGTGGGCGGCCAGGAAGGAGCCCGCCACCGGGCCGACCACCCATCCCGCGGTCAACGCCATCCGCACCAGGGACACGATCCCGTCGTCGCCCGGGCCGGGACACGCCTTCATCTCGTCGTGGACGGCGGCGAACAACTGGGAGGTGGCGGCGCCGGCGAACCCCAGCACGACGGCGCTCAGGACGTACGGCATCCACAACTGCGTCGAGTAGGCGATGCCGGCCCAGCCCGCGAACCCGGCGACGGCGCAGACGCGGAACAGCCCCAGGCGGCGGCCGGTGCGGTCCGACCGCGTGCCCACCAGGTAACCGGCCACCGGAGCGGTCAGGTTGGTCAGATAGAACAGGCCCGCCGCGGTCAGTGACCCGCCCAGCTCGTTGACGAGGAACGACGCGATCTGCGGCGCGGCGGCCGAGAACCCGAGGCCGGAGAAGAACAGCGCGACGGCCGCACCTCGGTACAGCGGTGACGCCAGCGTCAGCCGTATCACCGATGTGGGCGCGGTGGACGGCGGCGCAACGCGCCGCTCGTCGACCGGGCCTCCGTCCTTCGTCATGCCTTCCACGGACACTCCTGCGATCAGTCGTCGGGCGGGGCGCCGGCCGGATGCGCCCGAGGGGCACACGGGACCGGGCAGCGGGACTCCCCACGGATCGCCCGGCGGGAGCCCCGCGGTGGCGCCGGTCGGGACAGTAGGAGCGGGAGCGCTTCCAGGAAAAGCGCCCGGTTCGCGGACTGATCACGTCCTGCCGGTTGCGGTCCGCTTGGAGGGTGGGATCAGCATCGCGACCGCGAGGGTGAGGACGGCGCAGAGGATGCTCACGCCCAGCTGGGTGATCCGCCACGACCACGTGAACGCGTCGAGTTCACGTGCGGCCAGGAAGCGGTCGGCGTCGAGGTCACCCGCACTGACGGCGGCGGCACGGGGCCGGTCGTCGAGCCGGTGGGTGAGCAGCTCGAGGAGGGAGGCGGTCAACTTGACCCGGCCCTAAAGGACCGGGCTTGGAGGTAGTGCCCAGCTGGTTGCTGGGTTGGCTCCTCCGTCCGGACACCCTGTTATGGGGTGTCTGGGACGCGTGACTCACGCCCCGCGTTCCACACGCTCTCGCCACGAGTGGCGGTGTTGTGGGAAGCATTCCGGTCGGCGTGGGCAACGACCCCGCACCCCCGGCAGATGAACAGCCCCTGGTCGACACGGTTGCGCTTGTCGACATGGCCGCACTCGGCGCACGTCTGCGACGTGTACGCGGGATCAACGAAGACCAGGGGCACCCCGGCCCGCTTGGCCTTGTAGACGATGAAGTCTCCGAGCTGGGCGAACGCCCAGGAATGGAGCGCGACCCGTTGGGGCTTGCGGAGCCGTACCCTCTGCCGGATTCCCTTGAGTTCTTCCAGGGAGAGTCCGAACGAGGTGCGTTCAGCCTCGGTCACGATCGTCTTGGCGATGATGTGGTTGGTGTTCTTGACGTGCCGCGCCTCGCGGCGGGAGCGCTCCTTCAACCGGCGCTTGGCGGACTTGGTGCGCTTCTTCTGGAGCTTGGTCCGCAGGGCGAGCTGTCGCTTGCGGTACCGGCTGAGACCGCGCCCGGCGGCCTGGTAGCCAGTGGACGTGGTGGCGATGTTGACGATGCCGAGATCCACGCCGATGAAGCCGTCCGGCTCGTACTGCTCGGCCTCGGGGACCTCGCACGTGGCGATCAGGTAGAAGACGCCGTCCCGCTCGATCAGGTCGGACTCGCCCTTGCGGTACTGCTGGAGCACCTTGAGCGCATCGGCAGAGCAGACGAAGCGGACGTTCTTAATGCGCCCGGCCGTAGTCCAGATAGACACGGTCTGCTGCTCGTACTGCCAGCTACAACACCGGTCGTCGTACGGCTGCGCAGCCTCGGGCCGGAACGTGATCGGCTTGGACTCTGCCTTGATCCGGCGCTTCGACTTCGGCTTGCCGAGGTTCCCGGCGCGGATGTTGGCGTGCAGCGTGGTGTACGCGTCACGCACCTTCTTGATGATGTGCTGCGCGGCCTGCGCCCCGATGCCCTGCTCTTTGAGGTGGGCATAGGTGTGCTTGCGCAGCTCGTACTCACGGGGTACGTCGTTGACGAACGCGACCTCGGAAACCCAGCACGCCAGGTCGTTGACCGTGCGCAGGGTTGCCGACAGTGTGGCGGCCTGGTCGGCCTCCGGCATCAGCTTGACCTGGGCCACGATCTTCACAGGCGTGATCATAACATTGATCTATGTCACCACGCTGGGAGCCAAATCCCAATATCCGCAGGGGCCGCACCGTCGTCTACATCCTGCATGCACACTTGGTCTTCACGCCCAAGTACCGGCGCGGCCCGTTCACCGACGAGATCCTTCGACGCTGCGAGGAGATCATGCGGGCCGTGTGCGCCGACTTTGAGACGGAGTTGGTGGAGTTCAACGGCGAGCGCGACCATGTCCACCTGCTCGTGCACTACCCGCCCAAGGTCGCCATCTCCAGACTCGTCGGCAGCCTCAAGGGCGTCTCCGCCCGCAGGCTCCGCCAGGAGTTCCCCGGACACATCCGCAAGTACCTGTGGGGAGACCACTTCTGGTCACCCTCCTACTTCGCCGCGTCCTGCGGCGGCGCCCCGCTCGCGATTATCAAGGAGTACATCGAGAACCAGAAACGTCCCGACTGAGGTCAGCAGTTCAGACCCGTGCTCCGGTGCGGGTCACCCCAATCTTGACAAGCGCTTCCTCCCGGGCGTGAACGCCCGGGGTTCCGCGCTAGACCACACTGAATCAGCCGGCGAACAACCTCGCGGAATTCGTCCGCAAGGCACGGCAGAACGATTTCCCCGTTCCTTGGCCCGGATCGGTGTAGTAGACCCTCAAGTCGTGGGCCGGTTAACCGAATTCAACGCGAGTAGCACGCCCCGCGGGACGCCTCACACGCCGTCGCGCCTTCCTTTGAAGTTTGCCTGCCTGCCCAGACGGCGTCACTTCGCGTCCCTAGGTTTCGGCGTCGTGGCCTGTGCGGGATTGGCGGTATGCGGTCGACCCGGCGCTGGACGGGGACCACGTCCTGGTAGTTCGACGGCGTGGTTGAACTGCTCCAACAAAGTTTGAAGGGAAGCTACATGCAGGTAGTACGTCAACGACGCGTGAAGGCCCGCAGGGGTCCTCTCGCCAGAGCCATGGGCCGCAAGTCAGTGGTGGTCGTGGCAGCCGTTGCCGCCGTGGCCACGGGTACAGGTGTCGCTTTCGCTCAGACGAACCAGTTCGGCTTCGCCCAGGTCGGCCAGACCACCGACAAGGGCCAGGTGGTCTCCAGCGACCAGTACATCAAGCCGATCGGCCAGCGTCTGGTCATCCCCTACGGCAAGATCATGTCGTCCTCGGTGAGCCCGGACGGCACCCACCTCGCGGCCTCGCTCACCGACGGCGGGCAGATCCTCGCCATCGTGGACCTGAAGACCTACAAGGTGCAGCAGTACGTCGGCAACAACGCGCAGTCGGACCTGCGGGTCAACGGCGGCGACGTGGGTCAGGAAGGCCCGACGTACTCGCCCGACGGTTCGCAGCTGTGGCTGGGCCGGATCGACGGCTACACGAAGTTCACCGTGAACGCGGACGGCAGCCTCGCGAACCCGACGACCATCAGCATTCCCGCGCAGGGCTCGAAGCACGCGCTGTCGGCCGCGCCGGTGTTCTCGGCCGACGGCAGGACCGCGTACGCCGCCGTCAACGGCCAGAACCGCGTGGTGGCCCTTGACGCGGCGACCGGGACGATCCAGCAGAGCTGGGCCGTGGGCACCGCCCCGCGGGGCATGGTCCAGGTCGGCAGCAAGCTCTACGTCAGCAACGAGGGCGGCCGCCCGGCCAAGCCCATGCCCGGCACCCTGCTCGGGCAGGTCGGCACGGTCACCTCGAGCGACGAGAACCCGCCGAACGAGGTCGCCGCGAACCTCAAGGACCACGATCCGTCCACCAAGTGGCTGGCGCACAGCTCGACCGGCTGGGTGACCTACCAGCTGGCCAAGCCCAAGGCGGTCGTGCAGTACTCGCTCACCTCCGCGAACGACTCGCCCGGCCGTGACCCCAAGGACTTCACCCTGCAGGGGTCGAACGACGGCAGCACCTGGACCGATCTGGACAAGCGGACGGGGCAGCGGTTCGACTCGCGGTACGTGACCAAGAGCTACACCTTCGCCAACACCACCGCGTACAGCTACTACCGGCTGAACGTCACCGCGAACTACGGCGACTCGCTCCTGCAGCTCAGCGGCTGGGACATCAGCGACTCGACCGCCCCGGCCGAGCACACGCAGAACTCCTACGGCACCGCGGTGCCGGCCGATCCGAACGCGGGCAGCACCACCGGCACGGTCAGCGTGATCGACCTGGCGAACCCGTCCGCCGCCGCGGCGAGCATCGACGTCGGCCTGCACCCGACCGCGGTGTACGCGAAGAAGGGCGCGGTGTTCGTCACCAACACGAACAGCAACACCGTGTCCGTCATCGACACCGCAGGCGGCAAGGTCGTGCAGACCATCGCGACGCAGCCGTGGCCGGACGCCTCGGTCGGTTACGACCCGAACGCGGTGACGCTCACCGACGACGGCCACCTGCTGGTGACGCTCGGCCGGGCCAACGCCGTGGCCGTCTACAAGTACACGTCCGCGCGTGAGCCGGTCGCCTACGTCGGTCTGCTCCCGACCGACTACTACCCCGCCGAGATCAGCGCAGACGGCGACAACGTTGTCGTCTCCAACACCCGTGGTATCGACGCCCTGCGCAACACCAGCAGGCACAACAGCCACGACACCACGTCGAGCCTGACGCGGTTCACCCTGCCCAACGACGGTGCCATCAAGGGGTACACCGCCAAGGTGTTCGCCCAGAACGGCTGGATCGGCAACTCGGTCAAGCAGAGCAACGGCAACCCGAACGTGGCGCCGGTTCCGGTGCCGGTGAAGATCGGTGACCCGTCGACGATCAAGTACGTGTACCTGATCGTCAAGGAGAACCGGACCTACGACCAGGTCTACGGCGACATGCCGGCCGGCAACGGCGACCCCTCGCTGACCGACTACGGCGCGAACGTGACGCCGAACCAGCACGCGCTGGCAGCCCAGTTCGGGCTGTACGACAACTTCTACGACCCGGCCACGAACTCGGCCGAGGGGCACAGCTGGCTGATGCAGGCGGACGACCCGGAGTACACCGAGTCCACCGCCGGTGAGTACCAGCGCAGCTACGACAGCTACAACGACGTGCTGGGCCACCAGGCGTCCGGGTTCATCTGGACGGGTGCCGAGGCGGCCGGCAAGACGGCGCGGGACTTCGGCGAGTACCAGATGCAGTCGAACAACAAGCCGGCCGCGGCGTCCTGGCAGAACCTGTACTGCGACAGCAAGAACATGGCGGCTGACCCCAAGGCGACGACCGCGTACCCGATGTACTCGAACGTGGACATCCCCTCGCTCAACGACATCTCGGTACACGGCTTCCCCGGTGGCGACCTGTCCATCCCGGACAACTACCGTTACCAGATCTGGAAGCAGGACTTCGAGAAGAACGGTCCCGCGAACCTGAACATGATGTGGCTGCCCGACGACCACACCGGCGGCCCCGTCACCGGGCCCGCCCAGGTCGCGGACAACGACCTGGCCGTCGGCAAGCTGGTCGACACCGTCTCGCACAGCAAGTACTGGAAGCAGTCCGCGATCTTCGTGGTCGAGGACGACTCCCAGGCCGGCCTCGACCACGTCGACGGGCACCGGGCCCCGATCCAGATCATCAGCCCGTGGGCCCAGCGCGGTGTGGTGGACAGCCACTACTACACCCAGGCGACCATGATCCGCACCATCGAGCAGATCCTCGGCATCCACCCGCTCAACCAGCTGGACGCCGCGGCGAGCCCGATGAGCGGGGCGTTCACCAGCACGCCGGACTACTCGCCGTTCAACGTCGTGCCCAACCGCACGTCGCTGACGCTGGGTCTGTCCACCCCGCCGTCGTGCGGCGCCGACACCCCGGCGACGCAGGACCCGGCCGCGGCGCCCGCGCCGACCACGGCCGCGGTCCCCTCCGCGCAGCGGAGCGTGGCCGCGCAGTGGCAGAAGTGGAAGGCGGCGCAGCCGTTCGTCGGAGACAACTCCAAGGTCGACTCCGCACCGCCGGCGCAGATGAGCCGCTTCAGCTGGTACGAGGCCACCGGGTGGACCAAGCCCTACCCCGGCGACTCCAAGATCTACGCCCCGTCCCAGGTGCCCGGGGCCTACCTCCCCGGCTCCGACAGCGACGGCTGACCCCCAGCTGACGCACCACCCCCCCCAGGACGGCCCGCCGCAACCCGGCGGGCCGTCCGCTGTGCTGGGTGGAACGGAGTGCCCCGTCGCTCCTGCCAGGTGGATGCGCGCGTCGGTCGTTCGGCGGGTTGCGCCGGGCGGCGTGCCGGAAAATCGGGTGGCTCGGGGGCAGTCGGCGGGTTAGCCTCGGCGGTATGAACGTCACAGGCCGAGGTATCACCGCGACCGCGCGAGCGACCAGCTCGCCGGTTGCCGCCGCCTGACGTACGTCCCAGTTCCGCCGGCGATCGGAAACGGTCCCCGGTGGTGGCTTCGAGGGGTTCCCTCCTCGGCTCCGATGATCGCGCGGACCTGTTGTCCGGTGCCGTCCCGGCACACACGCGAAGGAGCCCCCCCCATGAACACCGACCAGATCGTCCGCACCTTCACCGAGTACTACGAGGAGCGCGGCCACCGCCGGATGTCCGGATCCACCCTGCTGCCGCCGCCCGGCGACCCGGTGCTGTTCACGACCTCGGGCATGCACTCCCTCACGCCCTACCTGGAGGGGCGCCCGCACCCGCTCGGCAGGCGGCTGGTCAACGTGCAGCGCTGCCTGCGCACCACGGACCTCTCCGAGGTCGGCGACCGCACCCACCTGACCGTCTTCGAGATGCTCGGCACCTGGTCGCTCGGCGGCTACGAGGGCCCGCAGAGCCTCGACTGGGGCTACGGGCTGCTCACCGAAGGGTTCGGCATCGATCCGGGCCTGCTCCACGTCACCGTCTTCGGCGGCGACGAGCAGGTCGGCCCGGACACGGGCTCGCTCGACCTGTGGCAGGACCGCGGGGTGCCGGTCGAACTCACCGTCGAGGACAACTGGTGGTCCAACGGCCCGACCGGCCCGTGCGGCCCGGACTCCGAGATCTTCCTGTGGACAGGCGACACCCCGCCGCGGTCCACCCCCACCCGGGACGACCGCTGGGTGGAGGTGTGGAACCACGTGATGATGCACTACCGGCGGCTCGACGACGGCACGCTCGTCCCCCTCCCCCAGCGCAACGTCGACACCGGGCTCGGCCTGGAGCGGCTGCAGTCCCTGCTCCAGGGCCGGTCGTCGGTCTTCGAGTGCGACGTCTTCGACCCCTGGCGCCGGCTCGTCCCGCCCCTGTGGCAGCTCGACGTACCGTCGCTGCGCCTGGTGTGCGACCACCTGCGCTCGTCGGTCGTCGTCATCGGCGACGGCGTCCGCCCGTCCAACACCGGCCGCGGCTACGTGCTGCGCCGGCTGGTACGGCGGGTGCTCACCGTGCTGCGCAGGGACGACCCGCACCGCGGACTCGGCGACCTGTCAAAGGAGTTGGTGCGTCACACGCTCGACCGCTTCGGCCAGGACCTGGACCCGGACGTGGTGCGTCAGGTCCTGCTCGACGAGGAGCGCCGCTTCGACCTCCTCCTGCAGCGCGGCCGTCAGGTACTGTCCGGCCGCCGGTTCCGCGGCCCGCTCAGCGAGGACGACTTCCACTACCTCCACGACACCCACGGCCTCCCCCGCGACCTCGTCCTGACCCTGCGACCGCCGCAATGACAGCTCGGCCTGCGACGGGTGAATCCGGGCGGTCCGTCCTCCTCAACGGCTGTCCGCGGACACCTCGTTCGGTGGGGTGGCCGCACCGGGATCGGTGGAGCGGTGCGGCACCGCCGGGCCATGAACGGGCTTGGACCTCGCCAGCCACAGGCCGGTGAACACAGCCGTGGCCAAGGTGACGATGCCGGCGGCGACGAAGGCGCTGTCGAGGCCGCTCTCGAAGGAGGCGCCGCCGGATTGCCGGCTGCGGACGACCGCTCCGAGGACGGCCACGCCGAGCACCGCGCCGATCTGCCGGGTGGTGCTGCTGATGCCCGAGGCGAGGCCGCCCTCCTGCGGGCTGACCGCCTGGATGGCGGCGCCCGTCAGCGGGGACAGCGTCAGGGCGAAGCCGGTGCCGACGACCACCAGCCGCCACCACACGTTCCCGTAGCCGGTGTCGGCGTGCACCGTGCCCAGCGCCAGCAGCCCCCCGCCCGCCAGGGCCAGCCCGGTGGTGACCACGACGCGGAAGCCGTACCGGACGGCGAGCCGGCCCGCGTACGGGCTGACGACCACCATGGCCAGGGAGGCCGGGAGGGTCTGCAGGCCGGCGCGCAGGATCGAGCTGCCCTGGACGTACACGAAGAACTGGGAGAAGAAGAACGACGAGCCCATGAGCGCGAACCCCACCACGATCATGGCGGTGTTGGACACGGTGAACAGCCGCTGCCGGAACAGGCGCAGCGGCAGCATCGGCGCGGAGCGACGCGCTTCGACGGCGGTGAACGCGGCGAGGAGGATCGCCGCGGCGGCGAAGCTCGCCAGGATGACCGGCGAGGTCCAGCCGCGGGCGCCGCCCTCGATCAGCCCGTAGGTCAGTGCCCCGACCGCCGGAATCGACAGCACCGTCCCCGGGACGTCGATCGCGGGGGCGGCCGGATTGCGGGACTCCTCGAGGTGCCGCAGGCCGACCAGCAGCAGGATCACGCCGATGGGCAGGTTGACCAGGAAGATGGCGGGCCAGCCGAAGGCATCGGTCAGCACGCCGCCGGCCACGGGTCCAGCGGCCAGGCCGATTCCGCTGAACCCGGCCCACAGCCCGATCGCCTTGATGCGTTCCTGCGGAACGGGGTGGGCGGCGGCGAGCAGGGCCAGCGAGGCCGGGCTCAGCGCCGAGGCCCCGATGCCCTGCAGCATCCGGCCGGCGATCAGCCATCCGACCGAGGGTGCGAGGCTGCACAGCACCGATGCGGCGGTGAACACCACCGCGCCGGCCAGGTACACCCGCTTGCGGCCGAACCGGTCGGCGAACACGCCGCCGGACAGCAGCAGCATGGCGACCAGCAGCACGTACGCGTCGACGATCCACTGAAGGCCGGTCAGCTGGGTGTGCAGCCCGTGCTGCATGTCGGGCAGCGCCGCTCCGACGATCGTGTTGTCGAGCAGCACCATGAACTGGCCCAGGCAGGTGACCGCGAGCAGAACGGTCCGGTTCGGTCGACTGCCTTCGGGCGCAGGCAATGCCGCCATGGGGTCCCCTCCCAGTCGTGGGTGCGCCGCTCCACGGCCGGCACGGCCGGCCTCGGGGCGCCCTAAAGCAGTCGGCGACTGCGTTAGGAGACTGTAAGGAGGTCCTCCCGTAAACGCAAGTCCCGACTGCGTTAAAGTGAGGGCATGGAGGACATGGACGAGCGACAGCGAGCCCGGCGACCCGGCGGGCGCGGTGCCCGCGTCGGTGCGGCGGTGCACCAGGCCGTCACCGACCTGATCAGTGAGCGCGGCTACGGCACGTTCACCGTCGGCGACGTCGCAGCCCGCGCGGGCGTGGCCGACAGCAGCATCTACCGCCGGTGGGGCAACCTGGAGAACCTGCTCACCGACGTGGCGGTCACCCGCCTCAACGCGCGGTCGCCGATGCCCGACACCGGGAGCCTGGCCGGCGACCTGCGCACCTACGCGGCCAACGTGGCCCGCGAGATCACCGGGCCCGACGGCCTCGCGGTGCTGCGCCTGGCCGTCGCCCTGTCCAGCAACGGCGAGCAGGGCCTGCGGGCGCGTGAGGAATTCCTCGCCGAACGCGCCCGGCAGCTGGACTCCATGCTCGATCGCGCCCGCGAACGCGGCGAGGACGCACCCGACGCACTCGGCGTGCTGGACCATGTGATGGCCCCGATGTACGTCCGCGTCCTGCTCGGCATCGGCCCCCTCACCCCGGACTACGTCGACGGCCTGGTCGACCGGTTGCTGTGACCTCGGCCAGGCCCGAAGGTGCCTCGTAGCACTAGTAACTGTCGTAGCCGGGCTCGCCGTTCGGCCGGTAGACGCCGACGATGGTGCCGCCCTTCGTCGTCGCGACGCTGACCGGCTCCAGCGCGGTGGGGATCGCTCCGTCGGCGAACAGCCGCTTGCCGCTGCCGATGATCACCGGGTGGATGGTCAGCCGGTACTCGTCGACGAGGCCGTGCCGGATGAGGGTCTGGGCGAGGTCGCCACTGCCCACGACGTTGATGTCGCCTCCCTCGGACGCCTTCAGCTTGCGTACGGCGTCGACGGTGTCGCCCTCCAGCAGCGTGGAGTTCTGCCACGCGACGGAGGTCAGGGTCCGGGACGCCACGTACTTGTGCATGCTGTTCATCCGGCTGGTGAACGGGTTGCCGGGATCGGCGGTCGGCCAGTACGCCGCGAAGATCTCGTACGTCTTGCGGCCCAGCAGCATCGCGTCGGAGTGCTCGTACCAGCCGGCGATGGCCGCGCCGACCTCGTCGTCGGACACCGGTTTCTGCCAGCCGCCGTGCTCGAAGCCGCTCTGAGCGTCCTCGTCCGGACCGCCCGGTGCCTGCATGACGCCGTCGAGCGTCAGGAACGTGCAGATGTTGATCTTGCGCATGATGTGCTCCCTTCGTCGACGGGTAGACCCCACGACCCGCGGAAACTCATCGGCGGCGGCCGGGCCGTTCGCGGGCGCGGCTGAGCGGTCGGGTCAGCCGAGCTGCCCGGTCGGCCGCAGGGTGATGTGGTTGACGTCCACGCCCGCGGGCTGGTTGACGGCGAAGACGATCGTGTCCGCGATCTGATCGGGGGTCATCGCGGGAGCCGCGTCGGGGGTGCCGCCGCGCTCGTCCCAGAACGGGGTGTCCACCACCCCGGGGGCGATGACCGTCACGCCGACGCCGTCCTTGCCGACCAGCAGCCGGGTGTTCTCGGCCAGCGCGTGCGCGGCCCACTTGGTGACCGAGTACAGGTTGCCAGGCGTGTTGCGCACCCCGGCGACCGAACCGATGATGACGATCCGGCCCTTGGAGTCCCTGAGGTGCGGCAGGGTCTCCCGCACCAGCAGGGCCGGGCCCAGGACGTTGGTGAGGACCATTTCGCGCATGTCGTCGGGGGCGTGGCTCTCCAGGTTGCCGGGCAGCGAGAAGCCGGCGTTGGCGATGACGTTGTCCAGCCGGCCCCAGGTGTCCATGACGCGGCGTACGGCGGCGGCGACGTCGTTCGCGTTCGCGGCGTCGCCCGTGATCGTGAGCAGCCGCTCGCCCGCTCCGGCCGAAGCGGCGAAGGCGGCCAGCTTGCCCGCGTTCCGTCCGGTGACGGCCACGCGGTGGCCCTGCTTGAGCAGAGCGCGGGCGGTGGCGGCGCCGATTCCGGTCGAGCCCCCGGTGATCAGCGTGACGGGTTCCATCAGACGGCCTCCTCAGCGATGCGTCGTCGGGGCTCCGCCCGGTCCCGGATGTCGATGAACGCGAGGTGGAGCGTGAGGTCGACCGACTCCGGGGCACCGGTCCCCCGAAACGACTGCACTATACCCAGCGATCTTCCCGCCGGGCCGGTACGCCCTCGCTGGCCGGCCCGATGCCCTACGACGTGGCCGAACCCGCCGTGTCGGCCCTGAAGGTGGCCGGGCAACCTCCCTGAGCCGCGCGGTCGGGAGGGGGCCCGGAGCGGGCGGCTCAGCTTGCAGGGGGTGATGCTTCCCGGCGAGGGCGGGGCCCGCGTCCGGCTGGTCACCTTCAGCACCCCGGAGTACGGCCCCATCGACACCGTACGGGGTCCCGGTCCCTGACGATCCATCAGCACAGGAGCGCCGTGGGAGCGGGGCGGCCGCGGCAGGACGCCGTTCGTGCCGCAGAGCAGAGCCTACGACGGCCGGGCCCGGGCTCCCTCTCGGGGGCCCGGGCCCGACGCACGTACCGGCTCAGTCCCCGGTGGCCGCGACGCTCACGCCATGATGGTCGACGGCCCGGCGATCTCGCTGTGGAAGTTCGCCGGGACGGCCTCGCTGTAGACGTTGCCCGGTGCGACGTCGGCGTAGAAGTGGGCCGGGACGGCCTCGTTGTAGAAGTTCGCCGGGACGACCTCGCTGTAGACGTTGCCCGGTGCGACGTCGGCGTAGAAGTGGGCCGGGACGGCCTCGTTGTAGATGTTGCCCGGGACGGCCTCGGTGGAGACGTATCCCGGCACGACCTCGCTGTGGAAGTCGGCCGGGCCGGCCGCCGTCGGCGTCGCGGCCACCGCGGCCGGCGCCACCCCCGCCACGGCAACCGCAACCAGCAACCCCGCAAAGGCATATCGGATCTTCATGGGTTCCCCTCCCCTGATGTCGGTTCCCGGGCGGTGGACACGCCCGGACCAGCACGGCCCATCCTGGCCACAGAACGCCACCCCGCAGGCGGGCCGGGGGCGGAGCGGCCGATACCGCCGGCCAGGAATGGCCGATACCGGGCAGTCGGCCGCCCCGCGCCGTTCCCGCGGTGGCCGTTCGCGGGAGCCGAGTCCGGCCGACCGTTACGCGCGGACCCCGATCAGCCGGTCGACGTACAGGTAGCCGACGTCGGGGTTGTCGACGGGGGCGATCCAGAACCAGTGGACGTTGTTCGGGTCGGTGTCCCTGGTGTACGCGCCGGGGAGGGCGATCTCGTGGTACTGGCCGTCCCGCATGGTCTCGACGGACGGAAAGACCACGTTGCCGAACGGCGGCCATACGCCGGTGGACAGCGCGGCGCGGGTTCCGGCGCCGGAGGTCTGCGGGACCCGCGCGGCCACGTACAGCTTCCACGTGCCGTCGGCCGGAAGCTTGTCCAGGGGGACCATCACCGCCCAGTCCGTGTTCCCGGTGGCGACCATGCGGGCCGCGCCGTGGTCCGACGCCAGGTCGTCCGGCACGATCGCGCAGGTCTTCGTCGAGATGGTGAAGTCGTAGTCCTGGATCTCGAACCAGTCGGTGGCCGGCAGCCCGGCCGCCACGCCCGGCGGAGGTGGCGGAACGCGTTCCACGACCGTGGTGGCCCGGTCGATCATCTGCTCGATGGTGCCGCCGGATTCCGTGTACTGGGTCAGACCGGACTGGTTCAGTTCGACCTTGAGCCGGGCCAGCCGGCGCGTGGTGTCCGGGTCCCAGCTGATCCCGTGGGCGCGCGCGTAGCGCTGGAACTCGTCACGCCGGATCAGGATCTGGAAGTCGACGCCGAGGCGTACTGCCGCCAGATGGGCGGCGTGATCGGCGTTGTTCTGCACCAACGACTGTGCCTGGTCAAGCAGTTGGTCCGCGGCGGTGAGCGAGTCGAAGTTCAGGTAGGGCGCGTTCTCCGGGGCGAAGCAGGTGAGGGTGGTGCCGGTACTGGCTACCGCCTGGACCATGAGTTTCATGTAGGCGTAGAGGGCGTCCGCGGCGGCACCGTAGAAGCCCCGCAGGAACTCCCGGATCAATGCGTCAGGGTCCAGGGAGGGGTCCCACATGAGTCGTGAGAGCACCCATATCCGCAGATGGGCGAATTCGGCTCCGCGGACGTTCCACGCCCCTTCGCCGAAGTAGCCCTGGATGGCCGGGATCGCGGCGAACGCCGGGAACGACTCGCACATCGCCCACCAGTTGGGGAACGGCTGCGGGTAGGCGTGGAAGTCGGTCAGGTAGTCCCAGATCACGATGTTGTCCGCGATCCGGCCCCACTCCGAGATCCCCTCGGCGATCTGCTGGTTTCCCGATCCCATCAGCGGCTTGCCGAAGTCCCCGCTGATCGGCGCCACGGTCATCACCACCGAGTCGTCGACCCGCAGGCCGGTCGGCGGGGTGAAACTCCAGGTGTATGCCTCGGTCTCGAGGCGAGCGTCGGGTATCCGGGCCCGGACCCGGCCGGCGATGTCGTTCATCATGTCGACCAGCGGTGCGGAGGGCACGCCGCCGTGGGCAGCGGCGAACTCCTGACTCGCTGCGTCGAGGGTCCACGGCTGGTCGTTCTGGGCGAACGACGCAGTCGGCTCCTCACCGGCGGCGACGCGGCTCCGGATCAGGGTGACCAGCCGGTCGGCGGCCTCGGCCCGGGTGGCCGGATCCATCATCGCGATCTGCCCACCCGACGCCCAGGACGCCTCCGGCAGGATCGTGGAGAAGAAGTCGGGCCGGTCCTCCGGCCAGTACCGCGACCAGGTGTCGATCCCCGGGGTGCGAGGGAGCGAGGTGAACTCGTCGTCCCCGCGAAGACCGTTCAGGAGGTTGTGCTGGCGGTAGGCGGCGTCCTTGCCGTCCGCGGCGGCGACCTCCCGGAAGCGGAACCTCGGAACCTGGTCGACGTTCAGGGCGGCCGCCGGTACGGACACGCTGCCCGAGCGGGGAACGCTGGTGAAACCGGGGGCCCACCACCGTACGCCCAGGAGGCGGTCCAGCACCCAATAGACGCCGTACAGGGTGCCGCGCGGGACAGGTCCGCTGATGAAGACGGTCTGGCCCCTGGTACGGAGCGCGAATCCGTCGTCGGCCAGCTTGCCGTAGTCGAGGCCGAGGCTCTTGGTGAGCGGGTTCTCCCGCCCGACCACGATCAACCGGTCGTTGCCGCCCGGCGGTTGATCGGCCTGCACCACCGGCGGGACGGCTCCGGACATGGTCGCGAGAGTGTCGGCAAGTTCCTGGGCGGCCTGCCTGGTCACGGCCCCTTCACCGGTTCCCAGGAAGATCCGGTACTGGGCGGAGCCCTTGTGCACGAGTTCCAGTGTGGGCGCGGCTGCTTCGGCGGTGCTGGGCAGCAGGCTCGTGCCCAGCGCGGTGGCGGCGGCCATGCCGCCCGCCCGCAGAACGGTTCGGCGGGTCAGGTCCGCATGGTCGCCTTGTCTCGGGTGGGTCATCGGCGTGCTTCCTCCAGGTCGGTCGCGTCTAGGACGGACTGCGGGGGGCGATGGCAACGCGACGCTGGTGGGCGGCGACAGCGGCGCGGGCGGAGTCGTACAACTCCGTGGACTGCTCGGCGGTCCGGTTGGCCAGGCAGACGAACAGCACGTCAAGCAGGAACAGTTGGGAATACCGCGAGGCGAACGACTGGGTCCGGGGGTCCGCGCTCTCGGCCACTCGGGTGGCCAGCACCAGGTCGGCTGCGAGAGCCAGCGGGGAGGACGGTTCGGACGTCACGGCGATGGTGGAAGCGCCGAACGACCGTGCAACGTCCTGCACTTCGACGACCTCGGCGGTGGCACCGCTGTGCGAGAAGCTCACCTGCACGTCGCCCGGTCGAAGCCGGGCCGCAGCCGCGAGGGCATCGAGGGTGTCGGTGCCGGCCGTCACGGGCAGTCCGATCATCACCAGCCGGGCCCGCAGTTCCGCTGCGGCGTGGGAGCTTCCGGACAGACCGAAGGCATGGATCGCACGGGCGCGCCCCAGCAGGTCGACCGCACGGTCGACCACCGGCGGGTCCAGCAGGTCGGCGGTCCGTTGCAGGCTCCTGATGTCGGCGGCGACAACCGCCCGGGCGATGCCCGCCGTCGAATCCCCTCCGTCGATCTCCAGGCCGACGGTGTGCGCCCACACGGTCTCACCGAGCCGGCCGAGATCGGCGGCGAGCGCGACCCGGAACGCGGCGTACCCGTTGATGGACAGCGCCCGGCAGAAGCGGTTGACCGTCGCCGGGGACGTGTCGCTCCGCTGGGCGAGCTCGGTGATCCCCTCGTCCGCCGCCGCCGCGGGATCGGCCAGGACCGCCCCGGCGACCCTCCGGAGAGCGCCCGACATCGTTGCGCTCTCGCGCTCAAGTTTGGCAAGCAAGTGATCCACTGGAAAAGATTATCAGCGATGAGCATGAGGACGATAGATCTGAGCGAAATCAATCAGGCGACTGCCCGCGGAGCCCGCCAGCGGGCCGCCGCAGGCCCGTTCGGGGCGGACGCTCACTGCGCGAGGGAGAAGTAGTTCTCCTCCTCCTGCGTGAAGTGCAGGCGCAGGACGCTGTGCAGGCCGTACAGGCACGCACGCAGGTCGTCGAGTTGATCGGGCTGCAAGCCGCCCTCGGCATCGGCGAGTTGGAGGTGGGCGCCGATACGGCGGGCGAGGCGGTGGATCTCCGTGTGGGCGCGGCTCATCGTGGCGGTGGCCTCGGAGCCTCCCAGAGCCGAGGCGAGGGCGGGGTAGAGCTGCTGCTCCTCGGCCCGTTCATGGGGCAGGAGTTGTTCGTTCAGCAGCCGGTCGACGTGGCGGACGGACTCCAGGGCCTCGGGGCCGGGTGTGGAGCTGAGCTGGTCGGCGGCTGCGCGGACGGCTTCGACGACCTCGCGCAAGTCGTCGTGCTCGGCGGCGAAGCGCTGGAGGAGCTGCTCGGTGGCCGGCGCGACGGCGACGCGCGCGGTGCGGTCCACGCGCAGCGCTCGCAGCGCGTTGAGGATGACGGCGACGTCGATGGCCTCCTGGAGCAGCGCGCCGACCGCGGGTGGCAGCAGGCCGAACGCGGCGGCGATCATGGCGGCCAGTGACATCGCCATGCCGGCCACGGCGCTCTGCGCGGCGATGCGGCGCGCACGGACGGCGATGCCCGCGGCGTCGGCGAGTCGGTCGACGCGATCGGTGGTCAGCACGATGTCGGCCGCTTCGGAGGACGCGCCGGCACCGCGGGCGCCCATGGCCACGCCGACGTCGGCGGCGGCCAGCGCGGGGGCGTCGTTGACGCCGTCGCCGACCATGACGGTGACCGCCTTCTCGCGTTCGGCACGGACCGCGGCGACCTTGTCGGCCGGGGTCTGGCGCGCGCGCATGTCGTCCAGCCCGAGGACGGCGGCGATCTCCAGGGCCGGCTCGGTGCGGTCGCCGGTGAGCATGAGCAGGCGCCTGATGCCGGCCTGGCGGAGGCGGCGCAGGGTGCGCGGCGCCTCGGTGCGCAGCGGGTCACGCAGCAGCAGGGCACCGCTGAGCCGGCCGTCGACGCTCAGCCAGGCGACGGCGGCGCCGTCCAGGGTGGCCCGGTTGTCGGCGGTGCGCGCCCACGCGGCCAGGGGTGCGCCGTCGTGCCGGCCGACGTGGACGGTGCTGTCGCCGATGCGGCCGGTGGCTCCGCGCCCGGGTTCCTCGGCGACGTCGCGGACCGGGTGCAGCGGCAGGCCGCGGGCGTGCGCTTCGTCGGTGATCGCCTGGGCCAGGACGTGGGGTGAGTACTGGTCGACGGAGGCGGCCAGGGCGAGAACCTCGTCGGGGGTGTGCCCGGGTGCGGCGGTGACGTCGAGAACGCGGGGCCGGCCGGTGGTGAGGGTGCCGGTCTTGTCCAGGACCAGCGTGCGAGCGCGGCCGAGGTTCTCCAGGGCGGCACCGTCCCGCACCACCACGCCGAGGCGGGCGGCACGCGACAGCCCGGAGACGATCGCGACGGGCGCGGCCAGCAGCAGGGGGCAGGGAGTGGCCACGACGAGGACGGCCACCGCCCTCACGGCCGACCCGCTGACGAGCCAGGCGATGCCTGCCACGGCCAGCGACAGCGGCAGGAACCAGGCGGCGTACCGGTCCGCCAGGCGGATCACGGGGGCGCTCTCGGCTCCGGCCTGCCGGGCGAGGCGGACGATCTCGGCGTAGGTGCTGTCCGCTTCGGTCGCGGCGGCCACCAGCTCGAACGCGCTGCCGGCATTGACGCCGCCGCTGCGCACCGTCTCGCCGAGCCCTCGTTCCACCTGGAGCGACTCGCCGGTCAGCACGGACTCGTCCAGGACCGCGGTGCCACCCTCGACGCGACCGTCGACCGGGACCACATCCCCCGGGCCGACGACGAGCAGGTCGCCCACCTCGACCTCGGCGAGCGGCACGGTGCGGACCCGGTCGCCGACGCGGCGCCGGGCAGAGCGCGGCGCGTGCTCCAGCAGGTGGCGCAGGTCGTGCGAGGCGCGGCGTTCGGCCGCCGCGTCCAGCCAGCGGCCCGTGGCGAGCATGAGCGCGATCAGGGCGCCGGCCAGGTACTCACCCGTGGCCAGCGTTCCGGCCAGGGCCAGGACGGCGATCAGGTCGACGCCGGCCCGGCCGCGCCGCAGGGCGCCGATGACCCACCCCACGGCGGGGAGGATCGCCACTGCGGTGCCTGCCGCCCAGAAGCTGCGAGCGAGTGTCTCGGCCCCGGTCAGCCAGGCCACGCCGCCCGCCGTCAAAGCCGCGGCGGTCAGTGCGAGCAGCGCCGGTTCCAGCGAACGCCGGGCCACCTCGAGTGCCCGCGCCGTCCCGCGTTCCGCGTCCGGACGCTTCACCGTGCGCTCTGCCTTCCTGCGCCGGGTTTCCTCACCTCCAGTAGATCCGAGGGTGCGGGGTCCCGCCAGTGATGGCCGGACCCCGCCTTCTCAGCCGCGCCCGAGAAGGCGCTTCCACAGCCGCCCGGCGGACCTCGCCTCCTGCGTGCAGGTGCAGCGCTGTGACGCCGGGACTCCGGCCAGTACCTGGTCGACGTGCATGCCGCAGCCGCGATAGGTGAACTTGTGGCACTTCCGGCAGGTGGCTCGCTGGCACATGGTGGTGACTCCTTCGGTTCCGTTGGTTTCTGTTGGGTGCTGTACGTTGCTGTTGGTTTCGTGGTGCGCGGGGTCGGTGGTCAGAGGACCGCATCGCCGAGCATGAATGCCGCGACCGCGAGCAGGACGACGGCGAAGATCCGCCGCAGCGTGCCGCCCGAGACCTTCGCGGCGAGGCGCTTGCCGTCCCAGGCCGCCAGGACGGCCGCTCCGGCGAACGGCGCGACCAGCCCCCACCGCAGGTCGCCTCCGGTTCCGGCGCGGGCGGCGAGCGCGGCGAGGGAGTTGACGGTGATGACCAGCAGGCTGGTGCCCACGGCCTGCCGCATCCGCAGGCCGAGGACGCCCACCAGGGCGGGGACGGCCAGGAATCCGCCGCCCACGCCCAGGAACCCGGTCACCGCACCGAGTCCCGCGCCCGCCCCGGCCGCCTTCACCGGCCGTATGCCGCCCGGGAGTTCGGGGGTTGCGGGCCGCAGCATCCGCAGTGCCGCCAGGGCGGCGACGGCGGCGAAGCCCGCGGTGAGCACCGCCTGCGGGAGGTGCCCGGCCGCGGCGCCGGCCAGCACCGCGGGGACGATGCCCGCCGCGGCGAACAGCGATCCCGTCCGCCAGGCCACGTTGCCGTCGCGGGCGTGTGCGGCCAGCGCCGTCGCGGACGTGGCGGTGACGATGATCAGGCCGGCGGTGGTGGCGGCGGCCGGGGTGAATCCGAGGAGGTAGATCATGGCCGGGACGGCCAGGACGCTGCCTCCGCCGCCCAGCGCGCCCAGTGCCGAGCCGACGACGGCCCCGGCGGCGAGGGCGAGGATCAGTGCGCTCACGCCGTCGCGCCGGTGTTCCCGTGCTCGCCGACGACCGCGTAGCCGGCGGCGGCCCACGCGTTCATGCCGCCCTCGACGTCCGCCGCGTCCGCGCCCCGTCCCACGAGGAGCTCCACCGCGTGCTGCGAGCGCTGCCCGCTGCGGCAGATCACCACCAGGGGGCGGTCGCGCGCGGCCTGCGGCAGCGGGGCGCCGGCGATCAGATCCGTCAGTGGTGCGTGCACCGCGCCGGGGGCGTGTCCCTCGGCCCATTCCGCGTTCTCCCGCACGTCCAGCAGCACCGCCCGTGCGGGGTGTCCGCCGGTGCGGGTGTGCGCTTCCTGGACGGGCAGGCGCTCCCTCCTGCCGGGGATGTGGGCCATGGGGCTAACTCCTTTCTGCCGGTGACCGGGTTCGGGTCAGCCGGTGGTGATCGTCAGGCCGGCCTCGGCGGCGGCCTCGAAGCCGTCGTCCATGGCGATCACGTCACGACCGGCCGCGTGCAGCAGCGACGCGGCGATCGCGGCGCGCGTCCCTGCGGCGCAGTGCACCCAGACGGTGCCCTCGGGGACGTCGCCGGTGCGGCGGTGCAGCTGGTGGACGGGGATGTGCGTGGAGCCCTCGATCCAGCCCTTCGCACGTTCCGAGTCGCGGCGCACGTCGAGCACCACGACCTCGTCCGGGTGCTGTGCCGCGAGTCCGGCGAACGTCGAGCGAGGGAAGGACACCGGACGCTGCCCGTCGGGCACCCACCGCTGCGGTCCGCCGGTGGCGGCGGCCACGGGGCGGTCGATCCCGACCCGGACGAGTTCCCGCTGGGCGGCGGCGAGTTGCCCGGCCGACTCGGCGAGCAGGGTGACCGGCTTGCCCCAGGGGATCGTCCACGCCAGATACGTGGCGAGCTTGCCCTCCAGCTCGAAGTTGAACGAGCCGGCCACGTGTCCTTCGGCGAAGGCGACGCGGTTGCGCAGGTCGACGACCCACTCGCCGGCCGCGAGCCGTTCGGCGATCTCCTGCGGGTCGGCGGGTTCGGGAGCGGTCAGGTCCACCGGAGCGGGACCGGCCGCGTTGATCGGGCCCATGTGCGCGTAGTAGGCGGGAACGTCGTCCAGGCCGTCCAGCAGGTCGGCGACGAAGGTGTCCACGTCCGTGAGGAGGGCGGCGTTGCCGGCTTTCTCCTTGGCGATCGTGGTGGTGTCGCCGTCGGCCTGAGCCGAGGAGCAGAAGCTGCCGAAGCCGTGGGTGGGCAGCACCGAGGTGTCGTCCGGCAGGGCGTCGGCGAGCCGGTGGACGGACGCGTGCTGGGCCCGCGCCAGGCGCTCGGTGAGGCGCGGCTCGACCAGGTCGGGGCGTCCGACGGTGCCGATGAGCAGTGATCCGCCGGTGAAGACGGCCGCCGGACGGCCGCCGTCGCTCATGACGTAGGCGGTGTGGTGCGGTGTGTGGCCGGGGGTCGCCACGGCCGCCAGCGCCAGGCCGGTGTCGATGTCGACGGTGTCGCCGTCCGCCACCGGTACGCGCGCGTAGGACACCCGCGCGCCGGCCGGGACCAGATACCTGGCGCCGGTGATCCGCGCGAGCTCCTGCCCGCCGGTGACGTAGTCGTTGTGCAGGTGCGTCTCGACGACGTGGGAGATGCGCACGCCGCGTCGGGCGGCCGCGGCCAGCACCCGGTCGATGTCGCGCGGCGGGTCGACCACGACGGCCGCCTGCTCGCCGCCGGCCAGATAGCTGCGGTTGCCCAGCCCCTCCAGCTCGATCGTGTCGACGAAGAACACCTGGACGCTCCCTTCCGAAATTACCCCCCGGGGTATTCACTCCACCGTAGCAGAGGTACCCCCGGGGGTATTTTCCCGACCCTCGCCCCGGGCAGGGGTCAGTCCGTGCGGGCGGGGCCGAGGTGACGGGTATCGCCGAGGGCGACGACCTGGCGATTGTGGAAGAAGTCGTCCTCGCGCAGCGTGGTGATGCTGCCGGAAGGGGCCCGGAAGCTGGCGTAGCCGACCGCGTCGATCGGCATCTTGATCCAGGACGCCACGACGAACGTCAGGGAGCCGCCGTGGGTCACGATGATCTGATGCCCGCCGGGGCTCCGCAGGATCTCGTCCATGGCCGCGTAGACGCGCTCGGCGAGCTCCGCCTTGGTCTCGGCACCCTCCACGCCCTCGTCGTGGTCCAAGCGCTCCCCGGCAGCCGGCGGCGGGACGAACCGCCGGTCCAGCCATTCCTGCGGTCGTCCCCCCGCCTCGCCGTAGGACTTCTCCCGCAGCCTGCGGTCAAGGATCGGCTCCACGCCGAACAGCTCGGCTATTTCCTCGGCGGTCCGCCGGGTGCGCCGCAGGTCCGAGGAGAACAGTTCCACCTCGGCCCCGTCCGGGATCCGGGCCCGCAGCGCCTGGGCGATGGAGACCGCCGCACGCACGCCTGCGGGCGTCAGCTGCGAGTCGTGCCATCCGCCGACGACTCCCTCGACGTGGTGCGTCGACTCGGGATGGGTGACGACGTGAAGAGTGCGCATGAACGCGTGCCTCCTGCAGAAGGGGTGTGGTCAGGGACGCCGCGGCAGCCCCACATGCGCCACGCCCTCGGCTCGTTGGGTCAGATACGCCAGCACACCACCCGCGGCCACGCCGGCAATCGAGATCACGGGGTCCACAGGTCTGCCGCCATGGCCGGCTCCTACCAGCAACTGCCCACCGGCCGCCGACGATCCCGCGGAGACAGATCACTTGCCCCGAATGCCCGGCGTCCCACTGCGACCGGCGCAATACGGGATCGGGAAAGCGATCCACGAAAGTCCCACGCCCGCCTCCGCTTTCACTTTCATGGATTTCGCACCCCGATGGATCATCACGCTGCGCAGGGAGGCAATGGCGCCGGGTGAACGCGACCAAGATGCCGTCAGGCGTGGTCCCTTGCGGTCTTCGGCTCAGAGGAAACTCAGATGTTCCCGCCCTTGGGCCCCGCCTTTGCCGACAATGAAGGGATTTACCACCCTCGCCGGTCGCACCTGTGCACCGGATAAGGCTTCTCGATCAACTGTTTGGTGTACCGTCTGCGCCTGAGCAGGGACCCCGACCAGTAATCGACCCCGGGGCGCCGTGCTTTCGGGGGCGTTTGTGTCATTCCTTGGGGGATGCGCATCCGGGCTCGACGGCAGTCGTGCGGTTGCCGCCGTGCCCCGTCACAGACGTCTACGCAGGGAGTTCGCGGGATGATCAGGGGAATGGTGCAGGCCCCCCGCAGACGGGTCGTCGTCGCGGCCGGGGCCGTGCTCGGGTTGCTGCTGACGGCGGCGTTCGGCTGTTGTCTGGTCGCGCCGGCCGCCTGCGCCGCGGCGCCGCCCATACCCGGGTCGCCGCTCGACGCGTACAACCAGCACGTTCCGTACGACTCTGGCGTTCACCAGATCGCGCGGCTGGTCGCCCTGATCGCGTACGTCCTGATGGTCGCGACCGTGGTCCTCGGCGTGATGCTGCGGCTGCGGTTCATGCAGCGGTCCGTCAACCGGGCGACCTTCTACGGGGCCCACATGACGCTGGCGCTCTCGGCGATGATCTTCGGCGCCATCCACGGTCTGACGTTCCTGTACCAGCCGATCTGGCGGATCGGCTGGACCCAGTTGGGCGTTCCCTTCGTCGGGGGCGTCCAGCGGGTGCCGGTCGGGTTCGGCATCGTCGGGACGGAGCTTGCCGTCGCGGTGGCGTGCTCGGTCTGGCTGCAGCGCCGCCTCGGGTACCACCGCTGGCTGCGGATCCATCAACTGGCCTACGTCGCCTTCGCGTTGATCTGGCTCCACATCTTTCTCGTGCACCCCGAGCCGCGCCACTTCAACCCGGTGTCGGTCGGCATCGCGGCGGGCGCCGCAACGGTTCTCCTGGTCTTCCTGATCCGTCTCCTCCCCTCGCGTTCCCGGTTGCGGCAGCGGGCCTTCCCCGACGGTGCCGGAGCGGTCAGGTGACGCACCCCTACCCCGGAAACCCGGCCCCGCAGCACCTTCCCGTCACCAGGGCGCCGCACGCCCCCGTTCCGGGACAGGGTCACGGGACTCCTGGGCCCACCGTGTACGCGTCGCAGCCGGTCATGCCCCAGCAGCCGCGCCCTGCGATCGAACTCCGGTCCGCGACGGAGCCGATCAGGGCCGACTCGTTCGATCTGCCGCGCCCCGCGCTCGTGGCCGAGGACGAGCCGGTCCGGATCAGCGTCGACAACAACCGCTGCCACATCTACGGGATCTGCCAGCAGGAGGCCCCCGAGATCTTCCGGATCTCCGAGGGCGGCTCGCTGCACTACACCCGCGGCGTGCCGGCGGAGTTCGCCGCCCAGGCGCGCCAAGCCGTGCGCTGCTGTCCCATGCAGGCCATCCAGATCCGGGGCGGCGCCGGACAGGTCACGAGGACTGACCGCGGGCGCCCGCTGCGCAGCGGGAAGGCGTCCAGGGCGGGGCGCAGGAGGATCGTCGTCGCGGGTGCCGGGCTGGCCGGCCTCAGCGCGGCGACCCGCCTGCGAGAGCGCGGATTCGACGGGGAACTCGTCCTGGTCGGCGAGGAGCCGCACCGCCCGTACAGCCGCCCGCCGCTGTCCAAGCAGTACCTGTCGGGTTCCCTGGGCGACGAGCAGCTCACCTTCCGGGCCGACGAGGGCCTCGACGCCCACTGGCTGCTCGACACCCCGATCACCGGACTCGACGTCGCCGGGTCGGCTCTCGAACTGCGCGGGGGCGAGCGGCTGCCCTTCGACGGCCTGGTCGTCGCCACCGGGGTCGACGCCAAGCGGCTGCCCGAGGCACCGGTCTTCAGCCAGCGGGTGCGCACGATCCGCACGCTGGCCGACGCCGCGGCGATCCAGCGGGCGATGCGCACGGCGCAGGCGCGCCATGTGGTGATCCTCGGCGGGGGATTCATCGGCTGCGAACTGGCCTGCACCGCCCGCGAACACGGCATGGACGTGACTCTGGTCGTGCACAGCGCGCCCTTGCTGCGGCGGGTCCTCGGCGAGCGCGTCGGCTCTGTCGTCGCCGGCATCCAGCGCCGGGCGGGCGTGGACGTACGGCTCGGTACGCGGATCACCGACTGGCAGGACCACGGCGACGTGCTGAGGCTGCGGCTGGACGACGGTGAGGTACTCGACTGCGACTTCGTCGTCCTCGGCCTGGGCAGCCATCCACGCACCGAATGGCTGCGCGGCAGCGGTCTCGAGGTCTCCGACGGGGTGCTGTGCGGGCCGACCTGCCATGCGGTGGACGGGTGGGGCCGCACCATACCGCACATCGTCGCCGCCGGCGACGTCGCCCGCTGGCCGAACCCCCGCTTCGACAACCGGCCCCGCCGTACCGAACACCTCATCCACGCGGTCGAGATGGGCCAGCACGCCGCCGACGCGCTGCTGCGCGGCCCGGATCGCGCCGCACGTTTCGCCCCCGTCCCGCGCTTCTGGTCCGAGCAGCACGGCACCCGCATCCAGGCCGCGGGGATCCCCGCGCTCGGCACCGACGTCGAGATCGTCGAGGGGTCCCTGCGCGCCGAGCGCTTCGTCGCCCGCTACTCCCGCCGGACCCCGTACGGACCGCAGATCGTGGCGGCAGTCGCCTTCGACATGCCCGTCGAACTCCTCGCATACCGCGACCAGATCGGCCGCTCCCTCCCGCGCACGCGCGACGCCGGCAGAAGGAAGAGACGATGAGCCGAGGTGGATACCCGCGCAGCCGCCGAGCCCGGCGCGCACCGTCCGGCGGGCTGCTGGCCTGGGCCCTCAGCCTGCCCGCGCGCCTGCACCTGCGCTGGCTGGTGATCCTGCTCGTGACCGCGGCCGTGATGGGCGTCTACGGCAGGGTCCTCCTCGACGCCTCGCCCATGCCGCCCGGCAAGGCCCCGGCCACGGAGTCCGGAACGGAGCACGGCTCCGAGCCCGCGTCGGTGCACACGCCCAGGGCCACGCCCAAGGCACAGTCCAAGGCCGGCAAGGCAGCAGCACGGCAGTCCCGCCCGGCCACCCCGCCCGCACGGTAGGCGGGACCGCGCCCCAGGTCCGTGATCGACGGCGGGGACGCGACGCGGACGGTGCTCATACCGGGGTCGAGGGCGCACGGCGGTGTGGATCAGGCGAGTTCGCGGGCGAGGGCCGCGTAGACGTATTCGCTGCTCCAGTCCGTCCCGTCGAGGTCGTTCTCGACGAGGTGGGCCTCGCGGCGCATTCCGAGGCGCTCGCACACCCGGATCGAGGCGGCATTGCGCGTGTCGAGGCGGGCGAAGAGACGGTGGGCGCCGAGAGTGCCGAAGGCTGCTGCCGCCACCGCTCCGGCTGCCTCGGTGGCGTACCCCTTGCCGCCGTGCTGCGGGTGGAAGACCCAGCCGATCTCCACTTGGCGGGCGCGGGCGTCGGCCAGTTTGAGGACGATCTCGCCGATGGGTTCGGGGGACTCGATGCGCCGGACGGCCAGTACCAGGGAGTCGCCGGCGTTCGCCCAGGGGCTGCCCTGCGAGATCGCGTCGACGACCTCGGCGGTGCGCTCCCGGGTGCGCGGCGGACGGTAGAGGTAGCGGGCGACTTCGGGGAGGCCCTGATAGGCGTGCATCGCGTCGACGTCGTCGGCGGTGAAGAGGTCGATGCGCAGGCGGTCGGTGTGCAGCGGCCAGATGGTGGGCGAAGTGGGCTCCGGCCAGGTGGGACTGCGCCCGAGGAGGCAGAGGATCGCGTCCAGCGGCGTGCCGTGGGAGTCAGTGCCCGGGTACGGGATGCGGGGGGCGAAGGCTGAGCCGGGGGCGTTGCGGGCGGGACCGTCGGGGACCGCCCGGGCCACGGCGAGCGCGGCGTCCAGGAGTTGGGGGCCGAACTCCACCGGGATGTCCAGACTCTGCGCCACGTCCCAGGCGTGCACCACGTAGTCGAGCAGGTGGAAGCCGACGGCGAGAGCGCCGGGGAAGGTCCGTTCGGGGTGGAGCTCCGGCAGGAGGAAGGACCGTTCGAGGACGCCGGGTTCGGCGAAGGCCGTCAGGACGTCGTCGGCGGCGGCCATGTACGCGCCGGCAGGGTCGGGCTCCTCGGCCTGGGGCCGCCACGCCTCCAGGCTGCCCCCTCCCTTCGCGGCCGCCGCGAACCCCCGATGCTGCGCGGTCATATGGGCGAGCAGGTCGCGCAGTGTCCACGCGGCGCACGGAGTCGGCCGGTCGAGATCGGCCGCGGTCACCCGCGCCACCACGTTCTGGCTGGCGCGCACTGCTTCGGCGTCGAGCGTGAGAAGTCTCCCGATATTCGTATGCATGCGCTTACGATCTACTCGGACACATCATCTGTCAACGCGGATTATCATGCGGTCATGACGGACGAAGACCGGAGCCGCGATCTCGCCGCGATGCTCCACCCCCTGCTCAACTCCCTTGTCAGCGCGGAACAGCCGATCCTCGCCGCGCACGGCGTCTCCATGTGGGGCTACGCGGTGCTCGGGGCACTCGGCGACGGCCCGGTGCGCACGCAGGCGGCGCTGTGCGAGATCATCGGCGCGGACAAGACACGCATCATCACCACCCTGGACAGGCTTCAAGCAGCCGGGTTCATCTCCCGGTTGCCCGACCCTGGCGACCGTCGCGTCCGCCTCCTGTCCATCACCGAGCAGGGGCGCGAAGTTCTCCGGTCGGTGCGGGCCGGAATCCGCTCGAGCGAGGACCGCATGCTCGCCGCGCTCCCGGCCGCCGACCGCCGCGGCTTCCTCCGCGCGCTGAATGCCCTGACCGGCGCGGCGGACCTCAAGGACGGTTCGTGAAGGTGGTCGGCGGCCGGCTGCGTTGCCGTCGCGGACCGCGGACCATGCGCCCACCCCGTGGCGCGGGCGCGGCCCTCACTCGTTGCGTGCCGTCTCGGGCCCCGTGGTCCGCCGGAGCAGGGGCATCGTGGAGGCGATGACGCCCAGCGAGGCGGCGAGCCCCGCGAGCACGATCACGTAGTACTCGGCACCGGGCGCGCGGATGGAGTACTGGAACTGTGCCTGCACGAAGAGTTGGGCGGCCAGGAAGCCCGTTCCGATCGCCACGACCGCGACCACCAGGAGCGGCACCGCGCTCTCCAGCAGGACCACCCGCCGCAGCACCGCGAGTTGCGTGCCCGCCAGCCGCAGGAGGCTGAAGGGGCGTCTGCGGTCGCGCAGGCCGCCGGCCACGCTCACCGCCAGGCTGCAGCCGGCGATGGGGAAGCTGACCAGGACGACGACGTCGGCGAGTTGCTGGTATCCGGCGAGTTCCGCTCCGCTCTCGGCATGGTCCTCGCGGACCGTCCACGGAACGTCCTGGTCGGGGTACGCGTTCGCGAGGACGGTGCGCGCCGTCTCGATCGCCGACGTCGATCCGTCGGTCGCCACGGCGATCTGCTGGACCGGGAGGCGGGCGAGCCGCTGGGCGGAGAGGGCGGCAGCGGGCCATGCCGCGGGCCAGTGCTCCCGGGAGTACGTGCCGAAGAGGGTGTAGTCCTCGCTGACCGAGGCCACCGCGGCTCCGTCGGCGCACGCACGGTAGGCCGGCATCGTCGAGAGTTCGGCGCACGAGGCCAGGCCGGCGACCGGCGGCGCCCCGGCGTTCGGAGGGCCGTACCAGGTCGGGTCAGGGGTGCGGAGCGGGTTCGTGTGGATCATCACGACGCCGTTCACACCCGGTACGGAGTTCAGCTCCCGGAGCGTGTCCGCCGTGAGGGGGTGGACGCTTCCGACCGTCTCCCCCGACGATCGGTCCAGCCCGTGGACGTAGCTGGCCGCCAGGACACTGCCGACCGCCGGTGTGCTCTTGGGGATGCCCCGCTCGGCATTGAGCGAGCCGATGACCCCCACGGCCGTGCTGGTGACGCACAGCGCGAGGACCAGCCCGCTGACCGCGCGGAAGCCGGCCTTCGGGTCGTCCGCGAGCCGCCGCCCCGCGACGAGCAGCGCCGGCCGGCTGGTGAGCCTCGCCAGGAAGCGCGCCCCCGCCATGGTCAGCCAGGGACCGGCGATGACGAGGCCGAGGAGGACCAGCAGGATGCCCGGGACGAAGACCAGGATCTGGCCGTTGGTGCTCCTGGGCACCCGGCCGATGGTGTACGACAGTTCGGCGATGCCCGCCGCCAGCGGGATCAGCCGGAAGGCCCGCGGCGGGCGGGGGGTGACGCGCCGGGTGACGCCGAGCGGGGAGACCCGTACGCGGCGCAGCGCGAGCCGGGCCGCGACCGCGGCGCCCAGGGGCACGCCGAGGGCGACGAGGAGGACGTCGGGGGCCCGGAGCGCGATGTCGGCGGCGAAGAAAGGCGTGCGCGTGAGGTTGACCGCCGCCAACTGCGTACGGAACAGGAAGAAGAGAGCGAAGCCCGCGGCCGTGCCGAGGACCGCCGCGACCGTCGATTCGACGGTGGCGATCAGCGAGACCTGCCGCGGTGTGGCGCCCACCAGGCGCATCGCGGCGAAGCGCTGCTCGCGGCTGGCGGCGGCGAGCCGGGTGGCCGTGCCGATGAGGATGAGCACCGGGAAGATCAGGGCGGTTCCCGCGACGGACAGGATGAGTTTGACGCCCCTGTTGTCGATTCCGGCCCTGACCGTGCAGTTGGTGCCGTCACATCTGCTGGGGGCGACCGTGGTGAGGGCGTTCACCCGCGTCGCACCGGGCTGCTTCGCGAGCTGTGCCGGGTCGTGGCCGATGACGACGAGCAGGGAGTCGGGCCCGGGCAGGGCCGCCGCGCCGATCGTGCCGGCTTCGTGCCCGGGGTAGCGGTCGGCGAGTTCGGCCGCCGGGACGGAGTGGAGGAGCTTGCTGAGGGCCGGCGACGCGTAGAACTCGCCCGGCCCGGGGAGGCGTGGAATGCCCGGTGGAACGGGGGACTTCGGGCCGGTGGCGGCGACGTCGACGCGGCCGACGATGTCACCGTCGAAGTGGTCGGCCCGCAGGAGCCACCACAGGGGGTCGGTCGCGGCCGGCTCGCCGGCCGCGCTCGTGCCGGAACCGGTGTTGAGCCAGGCGTTCCGGCTGTTCTGGGTCGCGGTCGCGTTGATGGCCGCAAGGATGCTCAGCAGGAGGCCGACGCCCAGGGCGACGGCGGCGGCGATGACGGCGAGGCGGGCGGCGGCCTCCCTGCCGCCCCTGAGGGTGAGGCGCAGGCCGAGGCGGATCACGAGGCGACCGGTCCGACGGTCAGCGGCGTCACCTTGCCGTCGCGCACGACGACCTCGCCGTGCGCGTAGGCGGCGACCCGCGGCTCGTGGGTGACGAGGACGACGGTGGTGCCCTCCTCTCGTACGGAGTCGACCAGCAGGTTCATCACGTGTTCGCCGGTGACCGAGTCGAGGGCGCCGGTCGGCTCGTCGGCGAACAGCACCGCGGGCCTGGTGACCAGGGCGCGGGCCAGCGCGACACGCTGCGCCTGACCGCCGGAGAGCTCCCCGGACCTGCGTCCTTCGAGACCGTCCAGGCCGAGCCGCCCGAACCACGACCGGGCCTCGGCCAGCGCGCTCGCCCTGCGGGACCTGGCGAGCAGCAGCGGCAGGGCGACGTTCTCCTCGGCGGTCAGCTCCGGGACGAGCTGGCCGAACTGGAAGACGAAGCCGAAGCGGTCCCGGCGCAGGGCGCTGCGCTCGGTCTCGCGCTGGGTGTCGACCCGGCGGCCCTCGAACCAGATCCCGCCCGCGTCGGGTACCAGGATCCCGGCCAGGCAGTGCAGGAGCGTGGACTTGCCGGATCCGCTCGGGCCGGTGACGGCGAGGATCTCGCCGGCGGCGGCGGAGATGCTGGCGCCCTGCAGCGCGGGCGTCTGCCCGAACGACAGGACGGCGTCCCGCGCTTCGACCAGGGGCTCCTCATGTGAACTCATGAGCGCACCTCCGCCGTCAGCGCGCCGAGACGCGCAACGGTCTGGTCGATCCACCGCAGATCGGCCTCCAGGTGGAACACCCCGTGGTCGGCGAGCAGCGCGTCGATCGTGCTGCCCGTCCGGCGCAGCAGGGTCAGCTGCCGCATCCGCTCCATGTGGGAGGCGCGCTGGATGTCGAGGTACACCCGCGGGTCGCGCTCCAGCAGGAGCGCCAGCACGACCTTGGTGAACAGCACGGTCTGCATGTGCGGTTCGCCGTCGACCGGCTCGGTCAGCCAGGTCTCGACCTCGGTGACCCCCAACTCGGTGATCACATAGCGCTTGCGGTCCGGCCCGGAGCCGGGCCGGGTCTCGCCGACCTCGACCTTTCCGTCGCGGGCGAGCCGGCCCAGGGTCGAGTAGACCTGCCCGGCCGGCAGCGGCTTGCCCCGCCCGAAGTAGGTGTCGTAGTCGCGCTTGAGGTCGTATCCGTGACTCGACTCCCGTTCGAGGAGTCCGAGGAGCGCCAGAGGAACGGTCATACCCCAGTATCTACACTCAGTATCTACTCGGCGTCAACTGATCCCCCCCTCGCCACATCGGCCTGCTCGTAGGCGAGTTGGCCACCGGTGGGATTGCCGCGACGGCGGCCGGGCCGCCGAGGGGCCAGGGACCGCCGCCCTGGCGGCGGCCGGGACGAAGCGGTGGTCCTCGGCCAGTGGGCATGGCCGTCCCGGGTGGTCCCGCACCGCTCGTTGGCCGGATGCCGGCAGATGCTGTCGGCGACCGCCGCCGCGGGAAGCCGGCGCGGGTGTCGATCCGGCGTGTCCTGATACGGAGCGGGGCGTCGGACCCGTGCCGTCGATCGCGCGGGTCGCGCCCTTCCCCCGCAATTCCTGGCAGTTGGGGCCGGTAGGCGAATGCCGTGAAGCGCCCACGGCATTCGCCGGGCAGTTCGCTGCCAGGCCCGCTCAATTCCGGCACGCCGTCCGGCCGTTCAGCGGTTACCGCTTCGTGCGGCGGCGGCCGGCTCTCGTGATGGCGTGATAAGCGTCAGCGAGACGGCAAAGGTATTCGGTGTCGCTGCTCAGGTCGTGGCCGCCCGATGCGGTGGCCTCGGCGGAAAGCAGCGGAATGCCCTTTGCGCGGGAATGCAGGGCCGCTGAGATCCGGGCGGCTTCCCGCTGGTCGTCCTCGATCCCGCCGGGATCGGATTCGCCGATGGGGAGGTAGGGGCGTATCGCCAGCAGACCATCGCGGATTTCGATGACGCGCCGGTACAGCTGAAGTCGAGTGGGGAAGAGCGTTCTCCCCTGCAGCAGACCGGGGGGTTCCAGCGCGATGGCCGGTTCGGCCTCGTACAGGGCTGACCACAGCGGGGCCAGTCGCCGGTAACGCCGGTAGCGGCGCATCCACTCGGCGATCGCCGGCATCGCGACCCCGGCAAGCACCAGGAGATGGGCCGTTGTCGGCAGAGCCTTGCTCATCACGTAGCCCCTTCCCCAGGGGAAGTCGATCGGGGCCCGGGCGGAGATCGCGACGACGGTTTTGCTGACCATGTAGCAGGCCGCCGCGGCGACTCCGGCCACGACCAGGCCGAGACCGAGACCCAGTGCCCGGTCCGGCGCTTGGCGCGCGTCCCGCAGGCAGAGCCGGGCGATGACGGTGAACTCGGGCATCAGCGCCACGGCATAGGCGATGCAGTACTCCATGACCCAGGGAGACTGCGGGTACAGGTTCGGGGTGAGCGCGAACAGGAGCGCCATCGCGGCGCCGGCAGCGACCGCCCACGCCGTGTGCGCGCGTGCCCGTGCGTCGTCGCCGCGCAGCCGCAGCAGGATCTGGGCCCCTGCCCAGACGGCGGCGAGCATGGCGACGTGGCCGACGAACCGTTCGACGCCCGGTGAACCGACGGCGTGAGTGAAGGTGAGAGCGGCAGGGGTGAGTGCCGTCTGCGAGACGGCGAGGCCGAGCACGCAGAGCCGCACGAGCCGACGACCTGGCGCGGGGCCCGGCCGTAACCACAGCAGTATCCCCCAGGCGAGCAGGGCCGGAGCGTAGTTCCGCACCGCCTCAGCCACGGTCGCGACCGTTCTCCAGGGCGGACCGCAGCAGGCCGGCCACGGAGTCGTCCTGGTCCGCCGGGCGGACGTGCTGGCCGAGCAAGGACGCCAGGAACTCCGCCTCCTGCTCCTCGACGCTCGAATAGCCGGTGCGGCCCAGCACCCGGCGGACCATGTTCGGGTCGAGGCTGGGCAGCAGGATTCGCGCCTGCTCGGCGGGGCTGAGCGTGACGGGGAAGTGGTCGCACAGCATGTGCCCGATCTCGTGCAGCACGATGTGGTTCTGATGGGGCACGGTGGTGTGCTGCTCGTATGCGATCAGGTCAGCGGTATCGGTCGCGATCCACAGCCCGCACACGTCGAACAGGTCGGGCACGGGCAGTTGCCTGATCGGCCGCCCGCGCCGCGCGCTCAGTTCGGCGCACAGCGTCGGGACGTCGAACGGGTCCGGCAGGTCCAGGTCCCGGAGCACTTCGGCGCAGCGGCGCCGCACCTTCCGCCGGCTGACCCCGTTCATCGGTCCGCGTCTCCCGGGGGGTCGGGCAGTCCTTCGAGTTCGCGGACGCGGTCGACCATGTCGCTGATCGCTTCGAGGCTCTTTGCCGACAACCCTCGTGCGCGCAGGGCGATGTGCCGCACCGGCGCGTCGCGCAGTGCGCTCAGCAGCGCGAGTTGCGCGTCGATGCGCTCGGCTTCCGCGTCGTCGAAGAAGTACGCCGGAGGTACGCCGAAGAAGGCTGCGAGAGCTTCGAGGTGACGTTTGGTCGGGTTGTCACGGATGCCTTTGCGCAACTGCCACAGATAGGTCGACGAGATGGTGGGGCCGCCCTGGGCTTTGATCGCCTCGGCGACCTCGTCGAACGTGTATTCGTTGCCGCCGGACGGACGCACCACTCCGAACAAGTGATCCAGCTTTGTCGCCAACGCGCCTCTGGCGATGCCATCTGCCATGCGCGGATTCTACTCGGCAACTGAGATGAGACGAGACCGGCGACACTCATCCACCTCAGTTGACGGGCTCGGCCCGTGC
Source organism: Streptomyces sp. NPDC020917 (assembly GCF_044333795.1). Classification (NCBI taxonomy): domain Bacteria; kingdom Bacillati; phylum Actinomycetota; class Actinomycetes; order Kitasatosporales; family Streptomycetaceae; genus Streptomyces; species Streptomyces sp. NPDC020917. The sequence goes on from NZ_JBIRRR010000003.1 coordinate 200,465, forward strand.
CCGTTACTGTCGTCCCGTCCCGGCCAATCATCCGGGCGGCATCCGGCGGCGGTCCTCGCGTCCGGTCGCGGATGCCAGGTTCGGTGCCTGCCATCGGGAACACGGGGAATGCGCAACACCCGCCCTGAGCGGTTTTCTCCAGGTGCGGTCGTCCTCCCAATCCTCCTCATTTCCCTCACACGATGGTGGCCACCTGTCCCCTGTTCACTCATCAGCGGCGCTTTGTCGCATCGGAACACACCGAGGGAGACCGAGTTGATGAAGAAGGTTGCCGCCGTGAGCGCGGCCGTTTTACTGGGTTGGGGACTGAGCAGTGCACCGGCGAGCGCGGCGTCGGCCTATGTGCACTTCCAGAACGTGGCCACGGGCGACTGCCTGGACTACCGGGCCGACTACGGGCCCTACGCGACGGGGTGCAACGGGGGCGCGTACCAGACCTGGCTGATCAACAACACGGCCTTCGAGCTCTCCGAACTGCGGCAGAACGCCGGTGACCGGCTGTGCATGGTCGCCCGCAACGGCCTGGCGACGATGAAGCCCTGTTCGTCCAGCGACAAAGCGGCCCTGTGGGTTCTGGCCCCCACCACCGCGGGCTTCGAGCTGATCAACAACGTGACCAACACCTGCCTCGGTGAGGGATCGGGGAGTCCCGCCCTCGTCCAGCTCGTCAAGTGCACGGGCGGCAACTCCCAGCAGTGGCAGCTCGAATCCTGACCGTTCGACACCTCGTGAGTGCCGGAGACGGTCGGAACCGTCGTGGGCGCTCACGAGGCATCCGACTGATCCGTCCGCCAGCTGATCCGTCCGCCGGCTGCCCTGCTCGGGGACGGCCGGCGACCGCGGGCACCGGTCCGCATCCACGCCGGCCGCCGGGCGGCTCCTGATTCCCGGTGGTGACACAGCCGCCGGACCACCTCACAGGCATCTTTCGGGGGAATTCCATGCGCCGTTCCATCGCGTCCGCCGCCGCGGCCGTCGTTCTCGCCGCCGCCCTTGTCGCGTGCGGCGGTTCGGGCGGTGGCAGCAGTGCCGACGCCGATCACTCGAAGGGTCCCGGCTCGGGCTTCGGCCTCAATCCGGGCGCGGGGCAGAGCACGGACGACACGTCGAGCGACATGCCCGTCCCCGACCCCACCACCACGCGGCCGACCGTCGGCAAGCTCGGGGACACCCTCACCCTCGAGGGATCGCCCGGGACCAGCTTCGGCACCGTCCTGGTCGACATCACCCTCAACAAGTACGAGGACCACGCCCAGCCGGCCATGGGCTACTTCGGGGCTCGCAACGGGCAGCGCCTGGTCGCGGCCCAGTTCACGATCGTCGGCAAGGGCGACACCGCCTACACCGACAGCACCGGATACGTGGGCGCGAGGGTCGTCGACGACCAGGGGCAGACGCACAACTCCAAGCCCGGCACCCCCACCGCGGGCGAATCCTTCCCCCTCATCCTGAGCGTGAAGCCAGGCGAGAAGGCCACCGGCTGGGTGATCTTCGACGTGCCGGAGAACGCGAGGATCACGGGCGTCCAGTGGGTGATGGACCCGATCGCGGAGGGCTTCGGCGACAGCAAGCCGGAGGGCAAGGGCAGGTGGAGCCTCAACTGACGGGCGGGGGCCGGTAGTTCCGCCACCGGCAAGAGGATCAGCGGTTTCGGGTCGGCGGAGCGCCCAGCAGGCGGGGCGCAGCCCGGGCGGGGAGGGGCCCTATGCGAGGGACTTGGCGGCGGCGCGGATGACGTCGAGGACCGCCTCGGGCTGCGAGAGCATCGGGACGTGGCTGCTGTCGAGGCTGACGGTCGTCGCCCCCATGCGCTCGGCGCCGGCCCGCTCCAGGTCCGGGTTCACGGTCCGGTCCTGGTTGCCCACGATGTACCAGCTCGGCTTCGTGCGCCAGGCGGTACCCGGCACCTGCTGGTCGAAGATGTCGGCGACCGGCACCGCGCCGGTCGCCAGCACCAGCTTCTGCTCCTGCGGCGGCAGGTCGCCGCAGAAGTCCCCGATGCCCGACTCCTTGAGGTAGACGCGGTTGTCGGCGATCTCGATGTGCTCGAACACCGGCGTGCGCGCGAACTTGTCCTGCTGCTGCTGCGAGGTCTCGTCCTCGTCCGGCGCGAGCGCGCAGATGTACACCAGCGCGCCGACCCGGTCGTGGGTGCCCGCCTTGGTGATCAGCGTGCCGCCGTAGGAGTGGCCCACGAGCACGACCGGGCCGGGCACGTGGTTGATGGCGCGGGTCACGCACGCCACGTCGCCTTCGAGCGAGTCGAGGCCGTGCTGCGAGGCGAACACCTCGTGGCCCTCGGCCTGGAGCGTGGGGATGAGCTTGGCGAAGCACGAACCGTCCGCCCACAGACCGTGGGCGAACACGACACCAGCCTTGCCGGCCATGTTTTGCCTCCTACGTGACGCTGTGCAATGAACACGCCGTGCCATGAAGAGCATGTGGTGCGGATCCCCCACCGCCTACTCTGCGCCGTGATTTCGCCTGCCGCTCGCCCGGCCGGTCCGGCGGCTGCGCCATGCGGGTCACTCCCGGGCCACCGAGGCACCCGGGCAACGGGGGCTGGCCGGCCGGGTGGGCGTGGGTGGCGCCGCACTCGGGGCAAGTCGCAGACGGTCCGCATCCGAGCTCCTGGCATCTCGAACCGGGGGAAACGAATCGTTCCGGCCCGGTCCGGGCGAGGACCGCTGGTGCGGGCCCGGGCGGCGAGCCGGGGGGCGTCAGCTCACGCGGGCGCGGCGCGTCCGTGCCCGTGCCCGTGGTCAGCCGGGCCTGCTGACGGCCCGCCAGCAGGCGCCGGCGATCTCGTCGAGCTGGTCCCCGGTCAGCTCGATGCCTCCGGCGGCGAGGCGCACGGCCGGGCTGAGCGACAGCTCGTAGAGCACGTCGACGGGGAACGGGAGCAGCCGTGCGGCGACGTCGGGCACCGCGACCTGGGCCAGCAGCGGGTCGTCCTTGTTGGCGAGGGCGGACGCGTGGGCGGGGCCGCGGTACGGGGAGTGCTCCACCTGCAGCAGGAACTGCGCGTGGTTCGGGTTCGCCTTCAGATAGCGGTAGCAGGCCAGCCACAGGGCGTGGAAGCGCTGTTCGGCGGAGAGGTCCGGGTCCAGGCCCGCTGTGGCGGCGACGCCGAGGGCGGCCTTCGTCTCGCCGTAGGCGGCCAGCACCAGCTCGTCCTTGGAGGCGTAGTAGGTGTAGGCGGTGCCGGTGGCCACGCCGGCCTCGCGGGCGACGGCGCTCATGGAAGCGCCGTGGAAACCGTTGCGCGCCACCAGGGTGCGCAGGGCCGCACGGACCGCCGCCGCCCGGTCGGTCGGCGCCGCCATCACGCGCCGGCCGAGGCGGGGAGATCGAGCGCGACGCCGGTTTCGCGCTCGGACACCGCCCAGAGCTTCGCGACGGCGTGGTCCATCCCGAGCCTGCGCAGGACCGGCTTGCGGACCGGGGCGCCGTTGTTGACGAACACCGGACCGTAGAACTCGCCGCCCTTGGCCGCCGGGTCGGTGGCGGCGCGCAGCTGCGACAGGGCGCCGTCCTCGGCGGACATGCCGGTGTGCCGGGCCATGGCGTGGAAGAACCGCTGCGAGGCGCCGCCGCCCGAGCCCTGCACACTGACCGTCTGCAGGTCGGTGTCGGACAGGCCGGGGTGCGCGATCAGGCTGGCGGTGGACGCGCCCGCGCGTTCCAGTGCGCGCTGCAGCCCCAGCCCGAAGTGGTAGTTGGCCAGCTTCGCCTGGCCGTAGGCGCGCCACGGCCCGTAGCGGCCCTTCAGGTGGGGGTTGGTCACGTCGACGGAGCGGCCCATGTGGTGGGCGGTGCTGGTGACGGTCACGACGCGGGATCCGGGTGTGCGCAGCAGCGCGGGCAGCAGGAGCGCGGTGAGTGTCCAGTGGCCGAGGTGGTCGACGCCGAACTGCATCTCGAATCCGTCGGACGTCCGCGCCTCGCCGATGCCCATCACGCCCGCGTTGTTGACCAGGAGGTCGAGACGGTCGCGGGCGGCCAGGATCTGCCGCGCCGCCTCCTTCACGGACGCCTGCGAGGACAGGTCGAGTGCGACCAGCTCCAGCGAGGCGTCCGGGACGGCCGCCCGGATCTCCTCGACCGCGGCGGCCGCCTTCTCCTGGTTGCGCACGGCCATCACGACATGCGCGCCCTTCACCGCCAGGTCCCGCGCGGTCACCAGCCCGAGCCCGCCGTTGGCGCCGGTGACGACGGCCGTACGGCCGTGCTGGTCAGGGATGTCGGTTGCGGTCCAGCTCATGACACACCTCCGAATGAATGTTCATTCAGCCTACGTCGCACACTCCCGTCCGGCAAGCCGGGCGGCGCGGTCACGGCGACCCGGGCGGCAGCCCGGGCCCGGCAGGCCACCCGAGCCGGTGGTCCACGCCGCGCCTCCGCGTGCCCATGCGCGGCGGGCGGCCGGACGCCGCGACGGACTCTGGTGCGGTCCACGGCTGCCCCGGGGAACCCGGGCGGCCCGGGTCAACGGATTGCCCGTGAACGGTCAAAGTTTCCCCTGGGCGACTGACGTACCTCTGTAGACGAACGCGCTGCTCAACCTCCGGTTCGGGGGTTCGGAGCGGCGTACCCGCTGGTGAGAGCGCTGCCCGTGTTCTATTGACCGGGTCACGCCAATCTGCTTCTCTGTCGCCACGGCGCACCCCCACCACCCCACCTGCCGGATCGTCAGCACGTCCCTTCGCAGCCGGTTCCGCCCCCGTCGGGAGCCCCGCCAGGGCTCCGCGGATCGCCTCGTCATGTCCCCGCTCGGCCGGTTCGCCGGTTCGGCGGACATGTCCGCTCCACCGCGCGTCCCCCCTGCCCGGACCTGCCAGGCCCGGAGCCGCCTCACCCGGCAATGCAGCCCCGGTGTCCGCCGGGGCTGTCCCGGTGCGTCTTCTCCTGTCCCTACGTGCGGATCAGCGCTGCCCACCGGCAGCCGAAGTCCGTAAAGAGAGGTTCCTCCATCCATGGGTGAATCCCCCCGCCGCGGAGCGGCCCGAGCAGCCTTCACCGGCCTCGCGTCGCTCGCTCTCGTCACCGGCGCAGCCTTCGCCGCCGCACCCCTGGCGGCAGCCGCACCGGCCCCGGAACCGGCATCGGCCCCGGTCTCCGCCCCGGCCTCCGGTCATTCGGTCGCCAACCCCTACAGCCCGGCCTACGACCACGCCTACCGGCACGGCGTCGTACCGACCCTCCAGCAGAACGCCAAGATGAAGTCGTGGGCCGCCGCTCAGGCGTCGCCCGCGGCGACCGGCCCGGAGACGCTGTCCTACGGCGGCGGCATCGACGGCATCGGCGTCCAGAGCGGCCATTCCAAGGTCTACCTGGTCTTCTACGGCACCCAGTGGGGCACGCAGAGCACCAACAGCAGCGGCGACGCGACGTTCTCCGGCGACCCGGACAGCGCCGCCCCCGCGGCCCAGGAGATGTTCAAGGGCATCGGCACCGGCAACGAGTTGTGGTCAGCGGACCTCACGCAGTGGTGCGACGGTCCGAACGTCTCGACCGGCGCGACCAGTTGCCCCTCGAACGCCAGCTTCGTCCCGTACCAGAGCGGCGGCGTGCTCAGCGGCGTCTGGTACGACAACTCGGCCGCGTCGCCCAGTGCCGCCTCCGGGCACCAGCTGGGCGTGGAGGCCGTGAAGGCGGCCAGCCACTTCGGGAACACCACCGCGGCGGCCAACCGGGACGCGTACTACGTGATCCTGTCCCCGCACGGCACCAACCCGGACAGCTACCAGGGCCAGTACTGCGCCTGGCACGACTACAACGGCGACACCACCCTCACCGGCGGCGCCGTGTCGTCGACCGTCGGCGACGTCGCCTTCAGCAACCAGCCGTACAACATGGACTCCGGTGCGGGCTGCGGCGTCGGGTTCGTCAACTCCCCCGGGACCCTTGACGGGTGGACGATGACGCTCGGCCACGAGTGGCACGAGATGATGTCCGACCAGAATCCGGCGGGCGGCTGGACCAACCACACCGGCAGCTCGTACGACGGCCAGGAGAACTCCGACGAGTGCGCCTGGATCAACCCCGGTACGGCGGGCGGCGCGGCGAACGTCAGCATGGGCACCGGCACCTTCGCCGAGCAGGCGAGCTGGTCCAACGACACCAACGCGTGCGCGATCTCGCACGCGATCGTCGGTGGCGGCAGCACGGGCAACACGGTCACCGTGACCAACCCGGGCAACCAGAGCTCGACGGTCGGCACCGCGGTGTCGCTCCAGGTGTCCGGCACCGACTCCGCCTCGGGACAGACCCTGACCTACAGCGCCACGGGCCTGCCGGCCGGGCTGAGCATCTCCTCCAGCGGCACGATCACCGGCACGCCGACCACGGCCGGCACCTCCAGCGTCACCGTCACCGCCAAGGACAGCACGGGCGCCTCCGGCAGCACGTCGTTCACCTGGACGGTGAGCACCACCGGCGGCGGCTGCACCGGAGCCGGCCAGAAGATCGGCAACCCGGGATTCGAGACCGGCACCGCCGCGCCCTGGACCGCCAGTTCCGGCGTGATCGACAACTCCTCCGGTGAGGCCGCGCACTCCGGGAGCTGGAAGGCCTGGATGGACGGCTACGGCAGCACCCACACCGACACCCTGTCCCAGTCCGTGACCATCCCGTCCGGGTGCTCGGCGACCTTCTCCTTCTACCTGCACATCGACACCGCCGAGTCCGGCAGCACGGCCTACGACAAGCTGACCGTGCAGGTGGGCAGCACGACGCTGGCCACCTACTCCAACGTCAACGCGGCCAGCGGCTACGCGCTGAAGTCCTTCAACCTGTCCAGCTACGCCGGGCAGACGGTGACGCTCAAGTTCACCGGCACGGAGGACTCCTCGCTCCAGACGAGCTTCGTGGTCGACGACACGGCGCTCAACGCCTCCTGATCCCAGGCGCGTTCGGCACGGTCGCGGGGGGGGGGGGGGGGGGGCCCCGCCCCCCCCCCCCCCCCCCCCCCCCCGCCCCGCCCCCCCCCGCCCCCCCGGGGGGGGGCGGCGGGGGGGCGGGGGGGGGGGGGGGGCGCCCCCCCCCCACCGCGGCACGGGCAGGACCGCGACGCCGCCATCGTCGAGGAGGTGGGCACGTGCCCGGCCCGACCGTCCGCAGGCCGTCCTCTCGCCACCGGACCCGCCGGACCGGCGGCCGTTGCGCCCCAACGCCCGTGCTGCTTCTGGCCCTTGCCGTCGGCCTGGGCGTGACCGGCGCCTGCACCTCGACGCCCCACCGGCCACCGGCGTCCACGGCCACAGACGCGCCGTCCACCACCACAACCACCACCCCACCCGCTGCCTCGACGGCCCCCGTGACGACGTCCCCCGCGACCCTCATCCTCGACGAGCACGCCGCAGGGACCCTCGTGCGCGTCCGCCCCGGTACCCGGATCCTCGTCCGGCTCCCCAGCACCTACTGGTCGACGCCCACGCCTTCCGACCCCCGGGTGCTCGCGCCGGGCGCCACCCGCCACTCCCCCGCGGGCTCCTGCCCACCCGGCGGCGGCTGCGGCACGACCTCCGCCCGCTTCACCGCCACCCGCCCCGGCACCACCCGCATCACCGCCCACCGCTCCATCTGCGGCGAGGCACGGCGCTGCCTCCCGGGCCAGAGCGGCTACACGGTCGAGGTGACCGTCATCGGCCCGCGCGCCCCCGCCTGACCACCGGGAAGGCGAGCGGACGCTCACATCGCCCCCACCTCGGTCCGGTTGGTCGCCGGGCGGGCTTCAGTGGGCGCGGCCCAGCGGGTGCGCCCGGGCGCGGTGGCCGAGCGCGAACTTGCCAGTTGCAGCAGGTCGATGAGGACGACCGTGCCCGCGTAGAGGGCCACGGCCAGGGGTTGCGAGGCGTACTCCGACAGCAGGGTGGTCGGGAACGGCAGCAGCGCGATGGCGCCCAGCCCCGCGAGCGTCAGCCGGAGCGCCGGCCCCTCCACCCGGCGGGCGATCTGCAGCATCCTGCGGTGGTCGCGCCAGAAGGCGGCGAGGATGGCGAAACTCAGCGCGTACGCGCCGATGTTCGGCAGCAACTCGTACAGCATGTGGCGGAAACCGGCGGCGTCCAGGCCACTGGTGACGCGGATGTCGAGCACCAGCAGCGTCATTGCGATGGCGAAGATCCCGTCGGACAGCGCGATCAGCCGCGCCAGGTTGCGGCTCTCGGGATCGTCGTCGCTCACGCTCACGCTCACGCTCACGCTCACGCGCACAGCCTGGCCGCCGCCCGGCGCCGGCACCCCTGATTACGCCTTCGGCGGGCACGCCGCCGGAGCCCGCCACCCGCGGCACCCGCCGGACGGAGTCACTGCGCATGCGGCGACATCCACAAGCCCCGGGCGCGCGCTCCGGCCCGCGTCTGCGCAGCGGCGCAGGGACCGCCATCGCGGACACCGCGTGGACCGGTTACGGCCACCGGTTCGCCGGCAACGCCACCCGAGCCGAGCGCGGCGCCGGCGATGTGGACGTCATCACCGTCCTGATGCGTCTGCCGGCCGGCGGGGAAAGAGTGAGGGCCCCGGCGCGTTCTCCTCGGCCCTCTCGTTTTCTCCCCGGCGAACGAGGATTGACATCCCGCGCGGGGGCAAGCGGCCGAAAGGGCCCTCGCCCCGCTGTCATCGAGGTCGCCCCGGACGGCTCGCTGCAGCCGGCGGAACGGGAACTGGCCGAGCCCGCCGCGGGACACGTGCGCATCCGGGTGGAGGCGTGCGGGGTCTGTCACTCCGACAGCTTCACCGTGCACCCGCACCACCCCGCACAACCGTCTACCGTTCCGGGGCACGAAATCGTCGGGGTGATCGACGCGCTGGGGCCCGAGGTGGAGGGCTGGTCGACCGGGCAACGCGTCGGAGTCGGGTTCCTCGGTGGCCACTGCGGGGTGTGCCAGTCCTGCCGGATGGGGAACTTCGTCGCGTGCACGAACCAGCCGCAGACCGGCATGGACGTCGACGGTGGTTACGCCGAAGTCGTCCACGCGCGGGCGACCGGTCTGGTCGCGATCCCGGACGAGTTGACGTCGGCTGAGGCAGCGCCGCTCCTGTGCGCGGGCTTCACGACGTTCAACGCGCTCCTCAAGGCGCACACCGAGGCCGACGACCTGGTGGCCATCCAAGGCATCGGCGGCCTGGGGCACCTGGGTATCCAGTACGCGGCCAAGATGGGCCTGCGGGTCGCCGCGATCGCCCGCGGCACCGCCAAGGAGAAGCTGGCCCGCCAGCTCGGCGCGCAGTACTACATCGACTCCACCGAGACGGACCCCGGCGAGGAACTCAGGAAACTCGGCGGCGCGCAGGTCATCATCGCGACAGCTGCCGCCGGCGACACCTCCCCCCTGCTCAACGGCCTTGCCAGCGGTGGACGACTCGTCGTCGTGGGAGCGTCCGACGAACCGGTCAAAGTCACCCCGATGCAGCTCGTCTTCGGCGACGTCCAGGTCATGGGATCCCTCACCGGAAGCGCCATCCAGAACGAGAACAACCTCCGGTTCGCCACCGACCAAGGGATCCGGGCGATGATCGAGACCCGGCCGATGAGCGAAGCGCCGGACGCGTACGAGCGGATGTCCAGCGGCGACGCCCGCTTCCGCATGGTGCTCACCGTGTGACCGCACCGGCCGGCCGGCACGGGTCCGGCGCACTGGGCCGGGCCAGAGCCGGCGCGCGGCCCGGGTGCTGCGGGTGTGGGTGGCGGTGTGGCCGGTGTCGACCATTCCCGGCGATGAGCGAACGCGGGCCGCCACGAGCCGTGCCCGGCAACCCGATGGAGAATCAGCGGCGACCGTCGGCGGTGTCTCCACGGAACGCCCCGGCCACCACGGGGACCAGCCTGCGCTCGATCTGCTCGGCGGACATGGCCGCCAGTTCGGCGCCGATGGGGGCCAGCGCAAGCCAGTTCAGCAGGCCGGCTGCGCATCGCGTACGGAAGACGAGTTCCTCCTCGCCGACTCCGGGAAGGTGCGCCGTCAGCACCCGGAGGGCCTCTTGGCGACTCTGGTCGAACTTGCCGGCCAGCCGCTCCCATCCCTGGGGCGGGTCGATGCCGACGCGCGCCACCGTCCGCATCACGGCCAGGTCCTGCCCCCCGGCCGCCAGGGCGCGGATCATCGGCCGGGCGAAGGCTCCCGCCACCTCGTGAAGTGACGCCGTCGGGCCGAGGGGGCCGAGAGCCAGGAGTTGCGCGTCCAGATACTGCTCCAGTGCGTGCTCGATCGCGGCGTCGCACAGCGCCTTCAGCGACCCGAAGTGGTAGCTCACGGCGGCGACGTTGGCTCCGGCGCGATCGGTGATCTCGCGGAGTGTCACGCCCTCCTGGCCTCGTTGCGCGAGCAGTTCCAAGGCGGCCGACTGCAGGCCGTCCCTGGTGCGCTGACCAGCCTTGCGGCGCAGGTCCGCCTTCTTTACCTCTGTCACACCATGAAGTCAAGCATCTGCTTGACTTCTTTGTCAATCAGCCGGCCCCGCCGCCCATGAGGCCGCCTTCAGCGCCAATCCCCAAAGCCGGGACGCCGGGCCCGAGTTGACGATCCCTGCCGCAGCCGCCCGGCGCGCCACACAATTCAAACGGTCGCTTGACAGGTGCGTGGACACGGGACAAGAATCTTAATCGAGCGTTTGATTAACTAAGAGCGCGAGAGACCACGACGCACGGATCCCGGATCCGGCGTACGAACCTGGAGGAACACGTCATGAAGCTGCTCGGCCGGAAGTCGATCACCGTCGCGGCCGCGATCGCGGTCCTGGGCGGTCTGTCCATCGCCGCCGTCCCCAGCCAGGCCGCGGGCCCGGTCACCGGGAGCACCGCCGCCCACGCCGGCCTGACCCCCGGCGACCTGGCCAAGCTGCCGCTCACGGACCGCCACCTGACCAAGCACGAGAGGGCCAACCTCGAACTCGTCCTGCGCGCGTACCAGTCCGCTGAGGGCAAGAGCCTGGACGTCGACACGTTCGTCAGCAGTTTCGCCAAGGACGGGGTCTTCAACGACATGGTCGCCGGCAACTCCTACCGCGGAAAGGCGCTCGGCGACGTCCCGCCCTACATGGTGAGCCTGTTCCCCGACGTCCACCGCGAACTCAAGCGGATCACCGTGAACGGCGACGTGATCAGCATCGAACTCGCGATCCAGGGCACGTTCGAGGGGCCGCTGGAGACACCGGCGGGCACCGTCCAGCCGACCGGCGCGAGGGTCGACGTGCCGACCGCGGACTTCTGGTACCTGCACGACGGAAAGGTCGAGCAGTTCAACTGCTACGTCGGATACTCGACCATGTACGCCCAGATGGGCGTGAACTTCGACTGGGCCTCCGCGGTCGGCAAGCACTGACCCGCCTCCCGGCGGGTGATGCCCGGCGCCCGTCAGCCGCCCGTCACCCGCCCGGGCCCGTGCCCCGCATGCCACTCCCCCGCGACCGCCCGGGCCGAGCGCGCGGCCCTCCCTCTGTTCCTGGCCGCGCATCTCCTCGTCCGCGGGCTGCCGGCGCTGACCTACCGTTCCGCCGGACTGACACGCCGGGAGGTCGTCGCCAGCGGACTCCCGCAGGCCCACTTCCCTGCCGGTCCCGGCGGCCGCCTCGGCCATCGGACTGCAAGTTGGGCGCGATCAAGCCCGACACAGCCGCCGTTCACGTGGCATCCGGGCTCCTGTCGGTGATCGTGTTCCCGCTCCCGCCTCTTCCGCTCCTGGGCTGCCGGCGAAGGTGCCGGGGCCGACGGCCCCCGAAGAACCCGCCGAGATGGGCCGTCCATCGGACCGTCCACCCAATGAAAGGCACGCACCGCCATGACGAACAGCATCACCGACCTCATGTACCGAAACCTTCTCGATGTCTTCAACGAGAAGGACCCGGCGCGCCGGTCCCTGGCGATCTCTCAGATCTACTCAGGAGACGTGGTCTGGCACGAAGCCGACCAGGACTTCACCGGGCACGAGGCTCTCGCACGTCGCGCCACGGAACTCCAAGCTCAGTTTCCCGGCTGGGACTTCCAGCCGTTCGGCCCCGTATCGGTCAACCACGACATCGGACACCTCGCCTTCCACTTCGGCCCCGCCAACCAGCCGGCCGCCGCAACCGGGATGGATATCGCCCGCTGCAAGGACGGCGTCATCGTGGAGCTCTACACCTTCGTCAACGCATCCGGAGAACCGAGCTGACGGTCGTTTCTACAGGGGGCGCCTTCGGGAAGTCCGCTGCGCACGCCTGTGTCGCCGGGTCCCCTCTTGCAGGGGCGCTCGGCGCCCGGTTCGTGCAGATCGACGTGACCGACGACGCCTCGGTCCAGGCCGCGGCCGCGGATGTCGCCGCGCACGAGGGAGCGATCGACGTCCTGGCCAACGTCGCAGTATGCCCTGCCCTTCTACTGCGCCTCGAAGGCCGCGGTCACCATGCTCACGAGGCAGTACGCCAGGGAACTGAGGGACGTGAAGGTCAACGCCGCTGCTGCCGGACATCGCGGTGGGGAGCGACGGGCCGGTGACGTCGTGCCTGATCGTCAGCCAGGTCCCGTTGGGCGAGCTGGACGGGCGGCGGCTGGCGCTGGGTTCCACCTCGCGTTCGTCGGTGCGCCTGGCCCGGCTGCTGCTTGAGGAGCGCGAGGGTGTGCGCCCGAGGTACGTCACCTGTCCGCCGGACCTGCCGGCGATGATGCAGGACGCGGACGCCGCGGTGGTGATCGGTGACGTGGCCCTGCGCGCCTACCTGTACCAGGCGCGGGAGCTGGGTCTGCGGGTGTACGACCTGGGCGAGATGTGGAAGGCGTGGACGGGGCTGCCGTTCGTGTTCGCGGCTTGGACTGTCCGCATAGTCTACCTGGAGCGCCACCCGGTCATCGTGCGTGAGGTGCACCGGGCGTTCCTGGAGTCCCGGGACCTGTCCTTGGCCGAGGTCGACAAGGTGTGCGAGCAGACCGCCCGGTGGGAGGCGTTCGACGAGCAGGCGCTACGTCGCTACTACACCGAGGCCCTCGACTTCTCCTTCGGGGAGCGCCAGTTGGCGGGCGTGCGGGAGTTCGCCCGCCGGGTCGCGGCGGACGCCGGGTTCGATCCCGAGCTGGAGATCTCGGTCCTGCGGCCGTAGCGGCGGCCCGCTCGTGGGCCGGCCGGTGCGGGCCCGGTCGTCGTCGCAGGTGGCACGAGTGACTGGACGAGAGACGGCGCGCAGCGGGTGCCACCACCCGAGTGCGGCGCCGACGCCGCACGCACGGGGCGTGCCGGGCTGCTGTGCGGGTGGGGCGGACGGCCCGGGGGGGTGAGGCGGCCCGCCCCGGCTCGGTTACTTCGCGAACTTGGCGTTGAACGCGAAGTAGTCGATGGCGCCGGCCATGGGGGTGTCCAGATCGGCGAGGAAGGAGCGAGCCGCGCTGCTGGATGCCGGCGCTCCGGCTCAGGCGGTCGGGATGGTGCCGAGCTGCTGGAGGACCTTCACGCCGTCGTCGAGCCCGAGCTCCTCGGTGGCACTGCCCAACGCCGCCGGCAGGAGCGCCGATACGTCGGAGATCCTGGTGGGCTCGGGGACCACCCTGACCGACGTGCAGATCGACGGCAACTCCGTCTGGCGCGGCCTGGGCGGCACGGGCGGATCGGACTACGGCATCAACGCCAGCGGCGCACGAACCTGCTCCCCGGCCAGGTCGCCACCCAAAACGACTCACCGGGCACCCTCACCGTCACCGGCTGACGCCACCCGGTGCGAGGCGCACGGTGCCAGGAACGCCCCAGGGCGGGCGCCTTCCCGGCGGGTCCGCCCGCTTCCCTGTGCGCGGGCCTGACGCGGGCGTGGCGCCCGCGTCAGGCAGCGGCGGTCACTCGTAGCCGACGACTTTGAAGTCCTTGCTGACGAACACGTGGTGCGGCCAGTTGACGCTGATGTTGTGCACCTCGTACTCCCCGTCGTCCAGCCGCACCACCCGGTCGGCTCGCCTCGGGCGTGACAGTGCTGTCCTCGGACGACCCGGTACGGGTTTTCCAGCGGTTCGCCACGGTCGACGCGCTCTCCAACGGTCGCGCCGAGGTGATCCTCGGACGTGGTTCCTTCAAGGAGTCGTTCCCCCTGTTCGGGTACGACCTCAAGGACTACGAGGTGCTGTTCGAGGAGAAGATCGACCTTTTCCATCGGCTCCTGGACGAGAGACCGGTCACCTGGGAAGGCACCACGCGCGCAGCCCTGAACCATGCGGACGTCTACCCGAAGACGGATTCGGGACGTGTCAACACCTGGGTCGGGGTCGGCGGGACTCCGCAGTCGGTGCTCCGCACCGCTCAGTACGGCTTCCGGCTCATGCTGGCCATCATCGGCGGCGCCTGACCGGTTCGCTCCCTACGTGGATCTGTACCGGCGCACCAGCGAGGAGTTCGGCACGACCGCACAGCCGGTCGGGACGCATTCGCCCGGCTTCGTCGCCTCCACCGACGAAGAGGCCAAGGAGCTCTTCTACCCCGGGTACAAGGAGATCCGCGACCGGATCGGGGGGGGGGGAGCGCGGCTGGCCGCCGCTCCGCCGGGAGGAGTTCGACGCCGAAGTGGACCGCGGGTCCCTGTATGTCGGCTCGGTGGAGACGGTCGCGACCAAGATTGCTCGTGCCATCCGGGTACTGAACTCGGGCCGGTTCGACTTGATCTACCCTGATCTCAGGGTCCGGTGACCCCTCCAAGATCGCGCTCACCATCAAGATCCTCACCCCCGGAGCGACCGCTGTGTGGCCGGCCCAGGCCGCGGATGCCGCCGACGCGGTGGTCCTGGCTCTCTCGCTCGGCAAACACCGCGACCTCCCCGTTGCGGAGTTGGAGGGCCAGCTGGTCATCGACGCGATGAACCACTGGTGGGAGGTCGACGGTCCCCGCGACGCGATCCTGCCGCCCGACACCTCTTCGAGCGAAGCCGTCCAGCGGTTCCTGACGGGCGCACATGTCGTGAAAGCCTTCAACCAGACACGCTCGGATTCGACCCCGTCGCCATCGGCGACCTCGCAGCGGGCATCCGGCTGGAGCCGGGAACCCCCGCCTTCGGAGCCAATGTCGACGCCGACCAGCTTCGCGTGCTCACCGCCGCCCCTGCTCCGACAAAACTTCTGAAACCCTCGTAACAGAAGCGCCGGTGCATCCGTGACCGTCCAACTCGATCTCGTCAGATTTCAGGAGTGATCACGCGCACCACGCTCGGCGAGGCGCAAGGTCATCTCCCAGGCCGCATCGATAATTTGACGCCGTGAAGCACTGTCAGGTGCAGCCCGGGCGCACGCAACCCGGTTCTCACAGCCTGAAGACTGCAATGATGCATGGAGGACGAATGCGGCCCATCATTCCCGACTATCTGGCCGAGGTGCTGGGAGATGTGGAGTCGGACACGTCCGGAGAGTTGGCGGGATATATTCCGGAGCTCGCAGCAGCGGATCCCGAGCGCCTCGGAGCGGCCTTTGCCACGATCGGCGGAGAGGTCTACAGTGTCGGCGACTTCGATGTCGAGTTCACCATCCAATCGATCTCCAAACCGTTCACATATGCGTTGGCCCTGTCCGATCGCGGATTCGACTCTGTGCTCGCCAAAGTCGGTGTCGAGCCGTCCGGCGAGGCCTTCAACGAGATCTCCCTCGAAAGCGACACCGGGCGCCCCCTCAATCCCATGATCAACGCCGGCGCGATCACCGTGCACTCACTGACCGGCGCGGGGGACCTGAATCCGGCGGAGCGTGTAGAACGCGTGCTCCACGGCCTCTCGGCTTTCGCCGGTCGTCGGCTGGAGATCGACGAGGCGGTATGTGTGTCAGAGCAGGAGAACGCGCACCGCAACCTCGCCATCGCGCACATGCTCCGCAGCCACGACATCCTCACCGAGGATCCCAGGCCCATCGTGGACGGCTACACCCGCCAGTGTTCCGTGCTCGTCACCACGCGAGATCTGGCCGTGATGGCCGCGACGTTGGCCAACCGCGGTAGGAACCCTCTCTCGGGTGAGCAGGTGGTCCCGGAAGCGGTGGTACGTCAGGTGCTGAGCGTCATGTTCAGCTGTGGAATGTATGACGCCGCTGGTGACTGGGCGACGCAGGTCGGTATCCCGGCGAAGAGCGGGGTGGCCGGAGGCCTGATCGGCGCGCTCCCCGGGCAGATCGGCATTGCCACCTTCTCACCACGACTGGACAGGCACGGGAACAGCGTTCGCGGGGTGTCACTGTTCGAGCGATTCTCTTCGGACATGGGTCTGCATGTGATGGAGGTCCCCGCCGCTGCGCGTGCCGCCGTGCGGTCCCACCATGTCGTCGGCAGCGGACCAGGCGCGCTCCGCGTCCTGCAACTGCAAGGTGGCATCGGCTTTGCCGCAGCCGAGAGAATTGTGCAGGAAGCCGAGGGAATTACACCTTCGGACGCCAGGGTGGCTTTGGACCTGACAAGGGTCCATGCGATCGACGACGTGGCACGGCGCATGTTGCTGGAGGTCGCACGCCGACTGACGCTGGACGGTCACGAAGTCTACCTCGTCGACCCAGAATCGATCATTCCCGACCCCGATCCCGGCGATGGTGGCCGAGTCACTGTCGTCGGCAACGTGGGCACGCTGACCTAGACCCCGCGACCGCGGGAGGAGGCCAGATCGGTTGAACGCGCACAGTGAGGAGGTCATGACCGGTAGCTGGAACGCCGCGATCCTCAGCGCTCCGGTTGCCGCGTACGCCGTGGTGCCGGCATGGGCCACCGATTACCCCCTGCTCGGGGTCCATGGAAGGGAGTCACCACCCGCGAGCGAGGATACGCCGGCTCCTGATCTCGGTCACGGTCCGATCCGGAGATTCATCGATCGGCTGAGCTCACATCATGAACGGGCGAAGCAGCAGCATCAGGAAGTGGACTTAGCCGAATTCGATCGCCAGTAACGATTTCGACCTGGGCGCCGACATCGCACGCCCAGTCGCTCTTCCCGCACGAGCTCGTCGGCTTCGACGCTCAAAGCGATCTCGGAATCGTCAAGCAGCCACCGGAATAGCGCGAAGAGGAAGGCGGCGCAGAGCACCGGACGAGCAAGGGGTCTCCCGGCACCCGGACCTGTGGGGTCCAGCGTCAGTGCACCGGTACCGCCGACGGACCGAGAACTCCGGCCAGGCACCAGCCGCGTGCCTGCTTGTCGCACGGCCGAAGCCGCCCCTCCTGCTCGGTCACTCCGTGCTCAACGACGGGGACCGCGTGGGCGGATCGGAGTCCACCTCACATCCAACCGCTACGACCGTCGACCCGGGGCCACCGCGACCGTCGCCCCGACTCCCGGGCAGCCGACGGCCCGTCCGGGTGAGGGGCGCATGGAACATGGAACGCCTCGGATGCCACCCGCCGTGTGCTGCCTGCTCAGATCTGGTTCGTGCCACCGTCGACGTAGATGTTCGCGCCGACGACGTAGCTGCTCTGTTCCGAGGCCAGGAAAGCCACGACCGCCGCGGCCTCCTCGGGCTGACCCATACGGCCCTTTGCCACGGTCGCGGCAACACTCTCCTTGACGGCCCGGGCGGTCTCCTCGTCGCCGAAAGCGGCGGTGCCCCCAGGAGTCTCGATCCATGCCGGCGAGACCACGTTGACCCGGATGCCCCGGCCCTTGAGCTCGTTGGACCACGTCCGCGCGAAGGACCGAACTGCCGCCTTCGACGCCGCGTACGCGCCGAACGCCTCGACTCCACGGTCGCCGGCCGTCGAACCGACGAGGACGATCGAGGCTCCGTCATTGAGCAACGGCAACGCCTTCTTCACGGTGAACAGCGTGCCTCGGACGTTGACTGCGAAGGTCTGGTCGAAGTGCTCTTCTGTGGTCTGCTCCAGCGTCAGGAACGCACCGATCGCCGCGTTCGCCACGAGCACGTCCAAACCCTTGCCACGCGCCCGCACCGCCTCGTAGAGCTGGTCCAGGTCCTCCGGCTTCGAGATGTCGCCGACAACCGCGGTGGCCCGGGCTGCTCCGATGATCTTGACGGCGGCCTGGAGTTCGGCCTCTCGTCGGCCGGTGACGAACACGTACGCACCCTCGTCCGCCAGCCGTACGGCAGTGGCCAGGCCGATACCGGTGCTGCCCCCGGTGACCACCGCCGTCTTGCCTGCCAGCTGTCCCATGTGGGCGTCTCCCTCGCTCTCTCGCTGCCGAACCGTTCGGCATATCGATACTGCGGGAGCAGCAGGGTACGATCAATAATGCAGAGTCCAGAGTTCTTTACGTAACGTCCAGGAGGGTCGTCCGTGCTCGGCTTTCAGGATCCGGTGGCTGACGCAATCGGCCTGCTCCGACCCCGCACGGTGATCGGGCCCAGTCTCCGGGCAGCGGGAGAGTGGGCTTTGCACTTCGACACGTTCTTGCACGTGCGGATCGGGGGCCTCGTGAGCGGCACGTGCTGGTTGATCCTCGAAGGGCACGAGCCGGTGCTCCTGCAGGACGGTGACACCTTCATGCTGGGAAACCCGCCGCCCTATGTGCTGGCCAGCACGCTCGACGCAAGCCCGCTCCCGGCGGAGCAGGTGTGGGCGGGTGCCGAAGACGGGTTCGTGCGGATCGGCCCGGAGTCCGAGGAGGACCTCTACCTCTGCGTCGGACACATCGGGTTCGACGACGAGAACGCGGCTCTCCTGACGGATCTTCTGCCGCCGCTCGTGATCGTCCGCATGGCCGATCCCCATGGCAGGCGGCTCGCGCAACTGATCGATCTCCTGGCCACCGAGGTCGGGGTGGCCGCCGCCGGCGGCCCGCTGGTGCAGAACCATCTCGCGCAAATCCTGCTCGTGCACATGCTGCGTGCTCACGCGGGTCAGACAGACCGGCCCACCGGCTGGCTGAGCGCCCTGAACGAGGACGGCATCGGTGCCGCCCTGCGCGCCGTGCACGCGGACGTGGCCCACTCCTGGAGCCTCAAGGAGCTCGCCGAGATCAGCCACATGTCGCGTTCCGCGTTCGCCCAGGCATTCAAGAGCCATGTCGGGGTCCCGCCGTTGGAGTACCTGATCCAATGGCGCATGAGCCTCGCGCGCGACGCCCTCGCCCGCGACACTCTGTCGATCTCCGAGCTCGCACGGGCCACGGGCTACCTGTCCGAGAGCGCGTTCAGCACCGCGTTCCGCCGCGTGGTCGGCTCATCGCCCGCACAGTTCCGGAGCCAGGCACGCCAGCCACCGCGCTCGGCCGCGAACGGAAGCTGAAGGAGGCGTCCTGGGCTCAGGTGTGCTGTTCACGCCAGCTACGAGGACACCAGCACGCCGCCGCCCCGCATGGACGGGGTTGCGTGGGAGCTTCGCCACCATCAACGATCTCCTGCTCGCCGAAGTCGCTGCGGTGACCAGAGCGGGCCGAGAACTGCCCCGGCACTTCGTCGAACCCTGGCTGCTTGCCATTGGTGACGGGGGTTTCGCAGAGCATGTGTACGGAATATGTCCCGCTGTCTCCGTCCCGTCCCCGCAGGTTGCCAGTGCGGCTTCGAAGGTTCGGCAGGTGCCGGTCCGGGCCGGAGCCGTTGGTCACGACGAGAACGGACCGCGTTCCCGCACCGCCCTTGGCCTTCCCGGGCATGCACGGAATCGCCATCAGGGGCAGGGCGAAGGCCCCGGTGAGGAACGGTTATGGTCGGTGCCGTGCCAGATGCCTCTGAATCCGCCCACGTGGCCACTCTCACGCTGCGCCCCGCGACGCGCACCGACTTGCCCGCGGTGCTCGCTTTGCTCGTTGACGAGGAGAGGGTGGTGGACCCGGCGGGGCTCGTGGTTGATGACGTGTATGAGCAGGCGTTCGCGGCGATCGACTCGGACCCGCGTAATGAAATTCTGGTCCTGGTTGAAGGCGTCGACGATCAGGGCGATGACAGCAGGGTGGTGGGCTGTCTGCAGGTGACGTACATCCCGGGGCTGGGCAAGGGAGGGGCAGAGCGGGCCTTGATCGAGGCGGTGCGGATCCGTGCGGACCGTCGAGGTGGCGGACTCGGACGCATCTTGATGGAGCGCACGATCGAGCGGGCCCGCACGCGTGGCTGCGGCCTGGTCCAGTTGACCAGCAACAAGCAGCGCGAGGACGCGCACCGCTTCTACGGCAGGTTGGGCTTCGCGCGCAGTCATGATGGGTTCAAGCTCGCTCTTTAGCGTCCCTCGCCCCAGTCGCTGGTGCTGGTGGGCGGAGACCGCCGAGCCAGACGCTCGCGCCGAGGAGGGCCGAGGTCAAGCTGAGCGCGCGGGGCACCGGAAGACCCCGCCAGGCCCTGGGTCCCCGTAGTTCGGTGCCGTGAGGCAGCACATCGGGGCAACCCTGCGCGCCAAGCCGTCAACGGGCCCGGCCAGACCAGGACGAACGGACCTGCCCCTTCGGGGCGGTGGGCACCTCCCAGGCGCAACTCTGGGGAACTTCCGCACCCTCGCCGGGCAGCACGGCCAGGCGGAACGGGGGGTTCCGGTGGTGGCGCCCGGGGGCGCGGTGACAGGATCCGGCTTCGTGTCCATGCCACAGATGCCCGCCGCAGGCGTGCCCGCCCCGTCCGACGTCCTGACCGTCCTGTCCCCGCCCGCGGACCTCGCGCGGCGCCGTGCCCGCAGCAACGCGATCCCGCTGGTGCTGGCCGCCGGCCTCCTCGCCTACGTCGCACTCGCCGCCGCGGACCTCATGCCCGGCAGCCGCGTGGACGGCAGGCTGTGGGGCGTGTTGTCGCTCGCCGGCCTTCTGGCGGGCTCCTGGCTCCCGCACTTGGTGCTGCGCGTGCTGGCGGGTCCCGCAGGACTGGCTCCCATCCGCGTCAGCGTCGGCGTTGGGCACTGGGGCGGGTCGAGGGTGCGGCGCGGACAACTCGTCGCCTTCCGCCAGGTACCGCTGTTCCCGGTGACCTGGCAACTCGCCCTGACCGGGCCCGAGGTCGGGCTGACTCGGCTGCGCGCGGCGTCAGCGGTCGCGCTGCTGGTGCCGGCCGGGGGCGCGGCCGCGCTGTTGGCGGCCGGCGGCCCGGCGGCCGCCGCGGGCTCGAGCTGCGCCGCCGTCGTGCTCTTCCAGGTCGCCGTCGGCATGCTGACGCGCCATGCGATCGTGGCGGTGCTCTTCCACTCGGCGTCCGGGGGGCTGCGCGAGCGGTTCGCCGAGTTGCGGCACGGCCCGGCCGAGCTGGCCGCCGCGCGGGCGCTGGCCGCGGGGCGTGTGACGGCGGCCCGCGAGGCGCTGGCCGAGCCGTGTGAAGCTCCGGACCCGACCCGGCTCATGCTGGAGGCGACGCTCGACCTCGCCGAGGGCCACGTCGAGCCGGCCGCCCGGCAGGCGCTGCTGCTGTACCGGCAGAGCCTCGTCGGCCCGAGGCAGGCGGCGGCCATGCGGATCTACGCCCAGGCGCTGGCCCAGGGGATCGCGGCGGGCCGGTGGACCGAGGAGGAGGCCGGGCCCGCGCTGGACGCGGCGGTGTCGACGTTGCGGGCATACGCTCCCCCGATGCTCAAGGCGTCCGAACTGCCGGCCGTACAGGCCAGAAGGCAGGGACGGACGCATGCGGCTGTCGCCCTGGCCAGGAGAGGGGCGGCGCTCGCGCCCGAAGCGTTCACGCGGGCTCGCGTGCTGGTGGTCCTTGCGGAGCTGCTCGACTCCGTCGGTAACGCGGACGAGGCCCGCGACGCCCTCCGCCAGTCCCAGCACCTCATCGCCTGACCGGTCGGCGCGCCCACATGGGCCACCGGGCGGCCTACGGCAACCCGCTGATCCGCGCGTTCGCACAGTCGGCGTCGGCGTCGGCACGGCGACGGGCTGAGGCGGCTGGCCGAGGTGGTCGGCTGCCTGCGGCATATGGGCACTCAGAAGGGTCCGTCAAGAGGCACCTTCCAGCTCGGAGGCCCTCGTCCACACGTCACGTGCCGGGCTTGCCTCGAAGACGGATGCCGGTCCTCGCTGGGCAAGCCCGCGGGTCCCCGAAGAGTCGACACGGCCGTTCGTGGAGCCGGCGGTGGACGCGCCGACGCTCGCTCGACGACCAGAACGCGCCCGCCGCCCCGCCATGCGGTAAGCAGGAGCAGTGGGAGGCTGCACGCTGCCCGACAGCCCGCCTACGCCCTGGGCCAGTACCCGTCGCCGAGGCGGTCACTCGCCCGTTCGATAGCGGTCGGCTATCCCTGACGCCGGCAAGAAGTCTTGGACGACAGTGCGGGCACCGGCTTGGCTTGTCGTGGGCACTCGTTCCCTTCCCGGTGTCGGTCTGCCGCCCGAGCAGCTGCCCGGGCGCCCACGACTCGCCCGTGAAAGGAGCGTTGCGACATGTCCACCGTGTCCTCTCAGGCCGCCCGGGAGCGCCGGGTGGCGGTCGTGACCGGCGGCGCAGGCGCGATCGGTGGTGCGATCGCCGCGCGGCTCGCCACCGATCACACCGTGGTCGTCCTCGACCGCACGGGCGACGTGCCGGTCGATCTGGGTGACCCCGACGACGTGCACCGAGCGGCGGGGTCGGTCCTGGACCGCTACAACCGCTGCGACGTCCTGGTCCACGCGGCCGCCATGACCGGCTTTGGGCCGTTCGAGGGGTACGAACTCCACCTGTGGCGCCAGGTCCAGGCCGTGAACGTCGAATCGCCGCTGCTGCTCGCCCAGGCTTTTACGCCTGGCATGCGCGAGCGCGGCTTCGGCCGGGTGATCTTCGTCGTGTCCAACACGTTCTGGCGTCCGTCGGGCGCGCACATGCTGGCCTACGTGGCGTCCAAGGGCGCGTTGGTCGGGATGACCCGGACCCTCGCCGTGGAACTCGGCGCCCACGGGATCTCGGTCACGGCCGTCGCCCCGGGCCTGACGCGCACCCCGGCAACCGACGTGGTGCCGACGGCGGAGTTCGACGAGGTCGCGGCCCATCAGGCGATGCCCAGACCGCTTGTCCCCGACGACTCCGCCGCCGTGGTGGCGATGCTCGCGGGCGACTCCGGCGCGGCCCTGACCGGCCAGGTCCTGACGGTCGACGGCGGCCTGGTGATGCGCTAGGCGGCAACCCGGCTTGCCCGTCCGGGCAGTTCGCGCTCGCCCCGATCACGCGCCCCCTCGGCCGACCCGCCTTGAGGGCGGTGCGGAGTGTCCGGGACGGCTATTCGTGGGCGCGGAGGAGCCAGCCGTGCTCCTCGGCGCAGCGCAGGGCACTGGCCACGAGACGGGTGACGGCGGCGGAGCGTGGGCGCGCGGACCACAGCAGGGACCACTCCACCCGCACTTCCGGCTGCACGAGGCGGTGCGCGGCGAAGCGTCGATCGGCCGCGGCGGCGTGGTGGGCGAGCTACGCAGCAGCCGCCGCGGCACTGGAACGCGCGGCGGAACTGACCCCCGCGCCGGAGCTGCGCGCCCGCCGCCTGCTGGCGGCCGCGCAGGCGGCCATGTTCGCCGGCCACCCGCAATGGGTCGGCGAGATGAGCGAACGCGTCGCCGACCTGGCCCAGGACCCCCGGCTGCGCGCTGAGGCCTCGCTGCTGGGCGGCTGGGCCCTGGGTGTCACGCTCCGCCACGAGGACGCGCTGGCGCTCCTGCTGGGCGTCGCTACCTCTCGCCCCGGACCGTGGGCTACCACCTGCACAAGATCTTCCCGAAGGTCGGCATCCACGCCAGGGCCCAGCTCCGCGACGCCCTCTCGCGCGATCAGCAGCGCTGACACCGCGGCGCAGCAGGTGTGCCAGCCGGATCGGCGGTGCGTGCCATGGCCTCGCCGAATACCACGGGTCCGGGAGCCGTCCGCGTGGCGCACTGCTCACGGCGCTGCTTCTGCGTACTGTCCTGCGTCGCGGGCGCGGTGGCGGAAACGGCTTGGGCAGCGGGACCGCCCGTCGGGCCGTTCCACCAGGTCAGGAGCGGCTACGGGTTCCCTGGAACGTGGTCCTGGTGCACGGCGGTTTCGCGGACGAGGAATGGTCGACAGGTGTGGATCAGTGCATCGCGCTTGGTTCGACAGAGCTGTGCCCGGTGCCGGGGCGTCAGTCGCTGAGGCTCAGGCGGAGGGCGAAGCCGGCGACCACGACGCCGGTGACGCGATCGAGGATCTTGCGGGCGTGCGGCTTGCGCAGCCAGCTGCCGAGGGCCGTGGCGGAGACGATGAGAGTCGAGGACCAGATCATGCCGAGGGTGATGTGGACGCTGGTCAGAAGGAGCCCCATCGGTAGGTGGGGCACGTCCGCCGGCATGAATTGCGGAAGGACCGCGACGTAGAAGACGCCCATCTTCGGGTTGAGCAGGTTGGTCAGCGTGCCCTGACGCCATCCCGCTGCCAGGGTGTCGGCTCCGGCGACGGCCTCAGCGGACTTCCGCGTGGCGTGGCCTTTCCCGCGGAAGCTGTCACGGATCATGCGCGTCGCCATCCACAGCAGGTAGCCGACGCCCGCCCAGCGCACGGTCTCGTAGGCGACGTGGGAGGCGGTCAGGAGCGCGGTCACGCCAAGTGAGGTGAGGGTTCCCCACAGCAGGGTGCCGGTCTGGATGCCGAGGACGACGCCCCAGGCGCGGGTTCTGCGTCCGAGGGCGGCGGTGCGGATGATGAGTGCGGTGTCGAGGCCCGGGGTGAGTGTCAGGAGCCCTACGACGAGAGCGAAGGACCAAAGTGCGGTGCTCATTGCCATGGAGGGCCATCCTATCGCCGGGGCGGCCGTGTCCTTCACGCGGCCGCCGCCTCGGACCGCTCGGCCGGGACGCTGTTCTCGAACCTGGCCGCGGAGCGGACCAGGGCCACGAGGGAGGCTCCTGGAGGGCGGTCCGGCGGGTGACACAGCGGCCGAGCCATGGCGGGCCGGGGCGCGGATGCCAGCGTCGCGCCGCAGCTGCGGCACGACCCTGATCATCACTGACTGTGACTGGTCCGAACGCGGCAGGTCCGTTCGCCACCGCGACCAGCTGCTGAGCACATGCGTGCGGGGGCGACACGGGCCCAGCGGCCGGGGCACACTGGAGACGGTCACAAGAGGAGGTGGAAGACGTGAGCGTTGCCAGCATCGAGCAGCACGGCGGGCCCTGGACCGTGGACGACGTCCTCGCCCTGGACGAGGACCGTAGGTACCGGTACGAGCTGGTCGGAGAGTCGCTGGTCATGTCCCCCGCCCCCGGTCTGCGCCACCAACGGGCCAGCCGCAGGCTCGCCAACCTCCTGGAGCAGGCCGCCCTCGCTGCCGGCGCCCCGGTCGAGGTACTGGAGGCCATCAACGTCACGCTGCCATCCGGCCTGGTCGTGCCGGACATCGTGGTTGCCGACGCGGGTGCGACCGCCGATGACGGCGTCTCCATCGACGCTGAGGCGGTCCTGCTGGTCGTCGAACTCGTCTCCCCCGGCAACGCAACGATGGACCGCAGGTTCAAGCCCATGCTGTACGCCGAGGCCGGCATCCCCGGCTACTGGCGGCTGGAGAGTGACCCCGCACCCATGCTGGTGATCTCTGAGCTGCACAGCGGCCGGTACGTCGAGCGCACCACCGCGTTGGCCGGCGCCGTCACCCGGGTCGACACGCCGTTCCCCTTCGAGATCGACCCTGCAGGGCTCGCCCACCAGTAGCGCAGCACGATCTGCGCCCGCGCTCGGTCACGGTGCGCGGTGCTGTGGCCGTAGGCCGCCCTCGCTGCCGGCGCCGTTCGGCAGCGGTCAGGACGATCGGGCGCACGGCGGCTACGGGCGAGGCAGGCGGGCCGTTCGGCAGGCGCGGATCAGGGCACCCGCCCCATGCCAGCCGACTGCCACCCCCCGTCAACGCACCCCGCACGGACGGTGGTTCCGTGCGGGGCATCGCCAGCATCAACGATGGCCTGCCCACCGCGGTCACCGCAGAGCCAGAATGCGCAGCGCTCGTCTGCGGCCTTGTCGACGCCGCCGCAGCATGCTGCCTCGCCGCCCGGGAGGAGGAAGTGGTCGAGGAGGGCGCCGCGATCCCGCCGCCGCCAGCACGACCTCTTATCGATTGGCAGAGGTGACGGTAAGTCACGAGTTCACACACGCCAACGCCTTACGCACACATAGCCCGAACCGACCGGCCACGCCTTGACGAGTCGCCGCGCCAAGCAGCGATCCAGACCCGCCACCACGGTCGACCGCGGCGTTTCGCACGGCCCTTCCCGCGGGCGGCAAGGGCCGCGACGAGGGCCGCTGAGCCGCTGAACCTCGCATCAGCCGACACCACTTCGCACCGGCGGGACCAGACGCCGGCTGGCTACCCTCACACTCTGCATCCAGCACTTGCCAGACTATCGATGAGTCCATTGACAGGCGAGGTGCCCGCTGTGACAGTGTTCCCCGCTGCCATCCACCAATAACTGGAGGCCCGCTGTGCTACGTCTGCGCAGAGCGTTGAGCGTGCTGGTTGCGGCATCGGGATTATGTGCGGGGGTGCTGGGTGCGGGCGGGACGTCCGCAGCGGTGGGGGCCGGGGTGGTCAACGCGCCACCTGGGGTGGAGCCTTCGCTGCAGCGGTGGGTCGGTGGCACTGGGGACTTCCAGCTGGGGGCCGGGGCCCGGATCGTCGTCGACCGGCGGTACGCCGATCAACTCGGCCAGGACGCGAGGGTGTTCGCGGCGGATGCCTCACAACTGACCGGGCTGGACCTGCGGGTGGTCGAGGCGGACAAAGCGGGGGCCGGGGATCTCTTTCTCACCCAGGGCGCGACCGAGATCGCCGCCTCCGGCTACCGGCTGACCGTAGACGGCTCCTCGGTGACCATCGCCGGAGTGGACCCGGCCGGGGCGTTCTACGGGGAGCAGACCGTCGAGCAGCTGCTCAAGCTCTCCCCGGGGCGGGACCGGCTGCCCCAAGGGCAGGCCGAGGACTGGCCGTTGTTCCGGACCCGCGGGATCCAGCTGGACGTGGCGCGGCATTTCCAGCCGGTCGCCGATGTCGAGCAGCAGATCCGGCTCGCGGCCTGGAACAAGATGGACGAGGTCCATATCCACTTCACCGACGACGAGGCCTTCCGGCTGCGCAGCAGCACATACCCCGGACTCGCCAACATCCAGTCCTACAGCCACTCCGACATCCAGTCGATCGTGGAGTACGCGCACCGCTACCACGTGGACCTTGTCCCCGAGATGGACGTTCCCGGGCACTCCCGGGTTCTGACGCACTACGACACCGGACTCGCCTTCACCTGCCCGGCGTTCGGCCTCGACGGCACCACCCACTACGCGCAGGGCGGTGTCGACCTGGACGTCACCAACCCCAGGACGCTCACCGTGGTGACCAACCTCCTCCAGGAGTTCGTCCCGCTCTTCCGCTACTCCTCGGTCTTCCACCTCGGCGGCGACGAGTACCCGGTCCACTCGCACCAGTCGGAATGCCCGGAACTGGTCGACTACGCCAAGGCCAACGGGTACGCCAGCACCCAGGACGTCTTCACCACATGGCAGAACAAGGTCGCGGCCGTGGTCAGCGGTCTCGGCAAGCGCCCTGAGATGTGGGACTGGTGGGACTACGCCGGCGGCGGCACCTACGGCCCGGACAAGAACGTGATCATCGACGGCTGGCTGGCCCCGGAGAGCGACTACACCAACCTCGGCTACGACACCGTGGGCACCGACGCCAGCGGTCTCTACATCGTCCCGGGGACGTACCCGGGGAACACCACTCACAGCTGGATCATCGCCAACGACGGTGACTACTACGCCAATTGGCACCCCCAGCCGAGCGCGCACCTGCTCGGGTACGAGGCCCCGGAGTGGGGCGACCGGCTCACCCCAGCGGACCCGGTCAGCTACATGCGGTCGTTCATCCCCCGGCCCCTGGAGATGCTCGCCGCGGTGACATGGGGCGGACCGCGGGCCTCGGACCTCTTCGCCTTCCAGGACCGGGTGGACGCGATCGGCGCACCCCCGGGCCTGCCGGAGCCGATCCCGTCCGGCGCCCGGACGCTGACCGGCAGCCCCTACAGCAGCGACGGCAGCCCGGCCGGGGCGGCCTTCGACGGGAATGTGCTGAGCGCCGTGTCGGTCGGCGGCGACACCGGGGGCGCGCCGGGGTATGCCGGTCTCGATCTGGGGGCCGCAGGGGCGGCGCCGGTCTCGGCGGTGCGCTTCGTACCCGCCATGGCGTCGATGACGGCCGGCAACGGGAGCGGCAACCCCGACCCCGCGAAGGACCCGGCCAGCGCGGCCGAGGACGCGATGATCGGCGGCACCTTCCAGGGCTGCACGGACGGCCCGGACAGCGGCTGCCACGTGCTGGCGACGGTGCGATGGCGGCCGACCGCGGACTGGAACGTGCTGCAGGTCACGGACATGACGGCCTACCGGTGGCTGCGGTATGTCGGCCCCTCCGGCGGCCGGGCGCAGACCGGGGAGGTGCAGTTCCTGACCGCCCCGGCGAGTGCGCTGCAGGTATCGGTGCGCGCGCCCGCGAGCATGGACTTCAACGGCGGCAACACCGTGACCGCCGTCATCACCAACGGCGGCAGCGAGCGGATCAGCGGCGTGCGACCGCAGTTGAGCGTGGCGTCGGTGAACGACGCCACGGCGCTGAGCTCCCACCTCCTGTCCGGGCCTGTCAATCTGGCCCCAGGACGGCAGGCGACCGTGCGCTGGCGGGTCTCGCTGCCACTGGCCGCGACAGTGGGCGGGTACCGGGTACAGGTCGACGCCGCCGTACCGGGCTCGCCCGGCGCACGCGCGACCGCCACGACCCAGGTCGACGGCCCATCGGTGGACGCCGTACCAGGCCCGGTGCGGCTGGCCCCGGGCGGCGCCGGGCAGCCGGTGAGCACCGCGATGCAGCTCACCAATCATTGGTCCAGACCAGTCGTGGTGGAGTGGCGGAACGCCTCGCCTGACTACGTCGGAAGCGGAGTCCTGGAGCCGGGCCGGGTGACCGTCCCGCCGCATGCCACCGTCACCGCCCAGGTCATCGTGCGGCCGATCACCGCCGGCCCGCTCCAGGTACCGCTCACCGTCACCGACGTGACCGGCGCCGAGGCCGTCCGCTGGGACGTCCAGCTCCCGATCGTCCAGGGCTGACCTCCGCCGATGCCGTGCGGCCGCCCCGATCAGGCGGCGGCCGCACTCCCGCCCCGTTCGGCCCCAGCAGGCCGAGGACCTGGCCGGGTTCGACGCGGAACGACAGGTCGCGCACCGCGTACCGGTCGGCGGACTTGGCTTGCTCAACCCGGTGATCTGCAGCGGCACGGCGGCCGGCGCCCGATCAGCCCTTTGTGTCGCTATGACCTGCCTGACGAACCCATGAACCATCCCTTACCCAGGGAGGAGGCGGTGGGCAGGTTCGTGCAGTCCGCGGCGTTCGAGGACGGCCGCGTCCGGCAGGCGGCCGTCCTCGCGCTGGGCGTCTACGCCGAGTTCACGCACGTCCTCCGCGTGGACGGGGACGACGCCGGCGCGGGATGGGGTGTGGCCGGTGCGAACTGGACGCGGGGGCGGTCAGGTCGAGGTGGAGGGTGGGTGGGGTGGTGGGGTCCTCGCGGGAGGTGAGGATGACAGCGAGGCCCGGGGCGTCCTCGGCGAGGGCGAAGGAGAGGGGACCGCTCGGGGTGGCGGGGACGTGGGCGGTCACGTCGAAGTCGAGGGTGGCCCGGGTCGTGGTGGCTGTGGCGGTGGACAGGGCGGCGCCGAGGGCGGGCTTGGTGTCCCAGGTCAACGCGGACTCCGTCCAGGCGGTGTCGGCGACGGCGTAGGCGGTGAGCTGGGTGGTGTCGCCGCCGCCGTCGGAGACGCGGCCGTAGGCCGAGAGGGTGGCGGCGCTGATCGGGCCGAGGACGGCGGAGGTGTCGAAGGCCAGGTAGGACTGGCGGGTGTAGCCGCTGCCGGTGGCGTTCTTGACGACCAGGGTGGTGGCGGTTCCGTAACCGGTCGCGGCGTAGGAGCCGTCCCGGACGTAGCCGTCAGCGACCGCGGGCAGGGTCGCGGAGGTGAGGGCGAAGGTGGCCTCGCGTGTGGCACCGGCCGCGCCGGCGAGGTCGAAGGCGAGGGTGAGGGTCGGCGTCGACTGCGTGACGGTGACGGCGTCGTCGGCGCTGATCAGCGTTCCGCCGAGGACGAGTTGGACCGTGACGGAGGTGGCCGCGCGGGACGGGTCGCAGACGCCGACCACCAGGTGGCCGCCGCTCTGCCGGGTGATGACGGAGCAGGGCGCGGAGACCGTGATGCCGCCCGCGGAGCCCGCCGTGAAGAAGTTCGCCGCGATGACACCGCTCGCGCTGTCGCGGACCGCCTGGACGGAGGCGGTGTTGGACAGCACGGTGACGGTGGGCGCGGCGGCGCGGGTTGCGGTGCGTTCCTTGGTGAAGCCGGGCAGCAGCACGTAGGCGTACGAGGCCGCGGCGGGCGCGGTGCCGTGGGACAGGCACAGGGAGACGTAGTGCCGGGCGAGCGTGTCGGTGGTGCCGGATACCGTGTTGATGTCCCTCCAGGCGCCGGTGCGGGCGGTGCGGGCGGCCTGCACAGTTGCGCCGCCGGGGAAGAGGTAGCCGCCGACTTCCGCCAGGTGGGCCCAGGACGCCCCGGTGAGGGTGTCTGTCCAGCCGAGCGTGCCCGGTTGGGCGGTGCCGTCCACGGTGAGGGTGTTGCCGCCGTCCGCGTGCAGGTTGCGGTTCTCCAGGGTGGTGACGACCTCGCCGCCGCTGCCCCCGCTGATGCCCGCGCCGAGGCAGGCGATCGAGTCGTCCAGGAAGAACCAGGACTTCCGCGCGGTCAGGGTGGAGCCGTACTGCTGGAAGTCCATGCCCGCGCAGCCGTACGTGCCCGACAGGCTCGCCCCGCCGACCCAGGTCGCGGTGGGGAGGGTGCCGGCGCCGGCGGCGTCGGCGAGGGTGCGGGTCTCCACGGTGGTGCCGGGCAGGCGGTGCGGGTCGGCGGTCGGCCAGTAGGCGTCGGTGAAGTGCGCCGGGTCGGCGGCGAGGTAGAGGTAGCCCATGCCGTCGCCGGTGTGCCAGCCGTGCAGGTTCTCGCCGTTCATCGACTCGTAGCGGGCGATGCGGGCCGAGGACATCGCAAGGGCGTAGGCCCAGCCGTCACCGCGGTGCACGACGCGGTCCATGGCGGGGAACTGGACGTGCCCGGCGGCTTCCGCGGCGGCCGTCACCGAGGCGTCGTCGAGGACCGGCCGCGCCAGGGCGATCGCCGGGACGGACGCGGTGTCGGCGTACGGTGCGTATGCCTCGCCCCGGGTGATCCAGCCCTTCGCCAGGCTCCTGAAGTGGTCGGCCTGCGCGGTGGTCGGGGCGGACGCGGCGGCCCGCAGCACGGCCTGGATGACGAAGTTGCCGTCCTCGAAGTCGGTTTCGCCCGGGCGGCTGACAGCCCTGCCACGTACCGCGTCCATGCACAGCCCGTTCCATATCCACGGCCGGAACGCGGTGTCGACCGAGGTGTACACGTGGGCGGACAGCGGGTCGGTGATGGCCCAGTCGGAGCCGGCCAGGAGTTGGAAGAGCGCGGCGAGGTCGCGTAGCAGGACCATGCCGTAGGTGCCGGTGTAGGGGATGGTGGTGTGCTGGACGAACGACCCGTCGGCGTACAGCCCGTCGCCGGAGGTGACGTACGGGAAGGCGTCGGACAGTGCGGTGACGGCCGTGGCGATGCGCTCGCTGCTGCCGCCGAGGATGCCCCGCACGGCGACGACCTGGCACAGGTCCACGCGGTTGGCGCCGGTGGACGTCGACCGGGCCGAGCCGTACTTGTTGAAGGCCGGGTCGGGGACGAAGTGGTCGACCGCGGCGAGGTAGCCGTCCAGCTGGTCCGACGAGAGCAGCGGGTGGACGAGGACGGCCGCGCTGGTCAGCGCTGCGGGCGAACCGATCTCCCACTCCCACCAGTTGCCGGATTCGGCGGTGTCGGTGTTGTACACCTGGGCGTGGAGGAAGTCGAGGCCGGTGACGACGGCCGCGCCGAGCGCGGGGTTGCCGTACAGGGCGCGCGCGGTGCCGTCGGTGGCGGTGGTGCCGGGGGTGGCGTACGCGGTCGCCATGGTCGCCAACTGCTTGTAGCTGCTGGTCATGTTGGCCGGGGTGGTGAGGGTGAGGCCCGGCCACAGGCTGTTCGCGGCGGCGTCGGCGGACAGGGAGTTCCACTGGCCGGTGGCGCTGGTGGACAGGTCCTTCAGGGCGGTGGTGTAGGCGTCGTCGGTGGGGTCGATGGCACCGCCGGTGACGATCTCGGCCCACAGGGCGCGCAGGGCGGCGTACGCGTCGTCCGCCCGGGCGGGTGCGGCGCCCGGGCCGAGCTGGACCGCACCCGCCAGACCGCCGAGGGCGAGGGCGGCCGCCGCCAGGAATCCGCGCCGGCCGAGGTGTCCTGCAGGGGTGTCGTGCATGGTGTGCCTCCACGGTGAAAGGGGGTTTCCAGGGGCTCGTGCAGGAGGGTCCGCAGGGTGCGGCGTGGTGCTGTGCGGCGTGGCGTGGCGTGGTGTGGTGCGGCGTGGTGCGCCCTACGAAGGGGTGGCGTACGGCTGGGGCGCGGCCTCGTTCGCCGGTTCGCCGGGAGCCGGTTCGCCGAAGGCGTGGCGGAGGGCTTCGGAGAGCGCGGGTGCCTGCGGGAACCACCGCTTCTCCCACTCCAGGCAGAGCCAGCCGCGGTAGTCCTCGGCCGCGAGCGCGGCGTGCACCTCGGTCAGCGGGACCGCCCCGGTGCCGGGCAGTACGGGGCGGGGGTCGTCGCTGGTGGCCGCGTCCTTGATCTGTACGTGGTGCAGCCAGGGCGCCAGTACGGTGACCGACTCGGCCGGGCTCTCCCCCGCACGCCAGGTGTGCAGCACGTCCCAGACCGCGCCCACGGCGTGGTGGTCCACGGCTTCGAGGACCCGCGCCACGTCCGCGGCTGCGGGGTGCGAGTCGTGGGTCTCCAGCAGCAGCCGCGTGCCGGCGTCGGCTGCCCGCCCCGCTGCCGCACGCAACCGCCGTACCGCGCGGGCGTCCGCCTCCGGCCCGGGGCGCGCCGCACCGGCGAACACGCGCACGCCCGCCGCTCCCACGTCGGCGGCCAGGTTCAGCAGTGCGTCCAGCCGCTCCGCGCACTCCTCGTCCCGGCTCGCCTCCTCCGCGACCCGCACGTACGTGGACAGCCACAGGGCGCGCACCCCGGCCGCACGCAACCGGGCGGCCACCCGGACCCGTTCGGCCGGCGGCGATGCGGGGGTGAGCAGCCCCTCGGGCGGCGCGCAGCGCAGTTCCACGCCGGTGCAGCCGTACGCGGCGGCCAGCCGGGCCACTTCGCCCACGTCCGCGTCCGGGCAGCCGAGTGTGCTGAACGCCCGCCGTCCGCACGGCACTTCATGCCGCTCAGGCAACGGACGCCTCTACCGTGGGCAGCGGGACGACCCGGCCGCCCGCGGCGCAGGAGGCGTAGACGGACTCGACGGTCTCGATGACCTGGAGGCCGTAGGAGGCGGGTACGGCGGGGGGCTGCTCGCCGCGGACCGCCGCGGCGAACGCGGCGAGTTGGTCGAGGAACGCGGTGGGGACGTCGGCGGCGGTCTCCTCGGCCAGGACGACAGGTCCGGTGCCGTCGTCCGGGTGGAGCACCGCGCCGCTACCGCGGGACACGCGGATGGTGCCGCGTTCGCCGATCACGGTGAGTTCGTCGCGGGCGGGCAGTCGGGTGCTGGTGACCGTGATGTGCCCGGCGATCCCGCCCTCCAGTTCGATGCGGGCCAGGACGTCGGTCTCCACGGCCAGGTCCCCGCGGTGGACCGCGGTGGCCGCCACCGCGACGGGGCGCCGGCCGGTCAGCCACAGAAGCCGGTCCACGCAGTGGGTGCCGATGTTGATGAACACGCCGCCGCCGGAGACGGCGGGGTCGAAGAACCACGCAGGACGCGTGCCGGGCCCGTAGTCGGTGCTGCGCCAGTCGTGGACGGCGCGCACGGCACCGACGGCGCCCGCGTCGATCGCGGCCTTGGCGGCGGCGACCGGGGGCAGGAAGTGCTGGATGTGGCCGACGAACAGGACCACCCCGGCGTCCGCGCAGGCGCTCGCCATGAGGGCGCAGTCCGCGGCGCGCGTGGCCATGGGCTTCTCGACCAGCACGTGCAGGCCCGCGGCCGCGGCGGCGGTGACGATGCCGGTGTGCAGGGCGTGCGGGGTGTTGACGACGACGGCGTCCACCGCGCCGGAGGCGACGAGTTCGCGGTGGTCGGTGAAGACCGCGGCGTCCAGCGGCCCGGCGACGCGGCGCGCGGTGTCGGCGACGATGTCGCAGACCGCCGTCACCCGCACGCCGGGGGTGGCGGCGGCGGCTTCGGCGTGCAGCACGCCCACGGCGCCGGCGCCGATCAGGCCGAGCCTCATGTCGGTCACGTGGTGCTCTCCTCGGAGGTCGTGGTCCCGGTGTGCTGCGTGGCTCCGCAGGACTGCCGGACGATGATGGCCGGGCGCAGCAGGACCCGGCTGAGGGCGAGTTGCGGGTCGTCGAGGCGGCGCAGCAGGGTGCGTGCCGCGGCCTGGCCGAGCTGCCGTTTGGGGGGTGCGACGGCGGTCAGCGGGATGTCGGCGACTTCGGCGATCTCGTCGTCGTAGGCGACCAGGGCGAGGTCGCCGGGCACGGTGAGGCCGGCGCGGCGGGCGGCGCCGAGCAGCAGTGCGGCCTGCCGGTCGCCGAAGCAGACGGCGGCGGTCACCTCGGCTTCGCGCAGTGCCGCCAGGCATCGGTCGGCTGCCGCGGGGCTCCACTCCTGGCGGGCGGCGCGGAACTCCACGGTGGCCAGGCCCCGTTCGCCCGCCGCCTGGTGGAAGCCCTCGGCGACCGGGCCTGAGGTGGGGCTGGGGTCGCGCAGGACCAGGCCGATCGCCTGGTGGCCGAGGCCGGCGAGGTGGCGGACCGCGTCGTAGGCACCGGCTTCGTGGTGGGTGCAGACGTATTCGTTGGTGCTTTCCAGGGAGGCGTCGCGCCGCTCGACCAGCACGGTCGGCACGGGCAGTGCCGCGAGCCGCGCGAGGTAGTCCCTGGCCGGCTCTGGCCCGTTGAGGGTGGGGACGAGGAGCAGGCCGTCGACCCCGGCCTCCAGCATGTCGCGTACGTCCTTGTCCTCGCGCTTCTGGTCGTAGTCGGAGCAGGCGAACAGCAGCCGGGCGCCCGCGGCGGACAGGGTCTCCTCGATGCCGCGCAGGACCTTCGGGTAGTAGAAGGCGGTGTCGGGGACGCTCACGCCGACCAGGGCGCGGCCGGGGCCGGGGGCGCTGGGCGGGACGACGAAGGTGCCCGAGCCCTGCCGCCGGACCACCAGGCCCTCGGCGACGAGTTCGTCGACGGCGCGGCGCACCGTGCTCACCGAGGTACCGCTGCTCGCGGCGAGTTCCTTCTCGGTGGGCAGCCGTCCGTCGGCCGGCCAGACGCCTTGGCGCATCTGCTGCCGCAGCTCGGCGGCCAGTTGACGGAATTTCAGCTCGTGGGCTGCGGTCATGGTGTCCTCAATCCCCCTGTGGCTCGGCTCACTTGACGGAGCCGACGGTCATTCCCTCGATGATCCGACGGCCCAGCCATACGTAGCAGGCGAGCACGGGAAGGACGACGAGAGCCACGCCGGCGAACAGACCTCCCCAGTCGGCGCCGTTGTACTGCATCTGCTGGAGGAAGCCGAGCAGCGCCAGCGACAGGGTCTGGTGGTCGGTGGTCTGGATGAAGACGAGGGCGAAGACCGTCTCACCCCAGTGCTGGATGATGTTGAGGATCAGTACGGTGACCAGTCCGCCGCGCGCCATCGGCAGCATGATCTGCCAGAAGGTCCGCAGCGGTGTGGCGCCGTCCAGCGCGGCGGCCTCCTCCAGTTCGACCGGGAGGGTGGCGAAGAAGCCGGTGAGGAAGAACACGGCGAACGGCAGGGAGGTCGCCACGTACACGACGACCAGGCCGAACAGGCTGTTGACCAGTTGGAGCCGGTTCATGAACACGAACAGCGGCAGCATCGCCATCTGGGCGGGGATGCCCAGGCCCAGGGCGAAGGACAGGGTGAGCACGGAGTTGATCCGGGTGGTGATGCGGCTGAGGGCGTAGGCGGCGGGTGCGGCCAGCAGGACGGTGATCGCGGCGGTGCCGCCCACGACCACGACGGTGTTGAGCGCGGCGTGCCCGAACTGCCCGCCGGTCCAGGCCCGTGCGTAGTTCCCCCAGCTGAGGGTGTGCGGGAGCCGCCAGGGCGAGCTGAAGATCGCGTCGGAGGTCTTCACGGACGACAGCAGCAGCCACAGGGCGACGAAGACGTTGAAGGCGGCGAACAGCCAGACCAGGGGGACGCCGAACAGCCGGCCGGCGGTGAGCCGGCGCAGCCGGCGGGCGAGCGGGCCGGGTGAGCGGCCGGGACTGGCGACAGCCATCGGGAATGCCTCCGTGACGAGGGGGTGCGGAACGGTCGGGGTCGGGTCGGGGCCGCCCGGGACTGCTGGGGGCGGCTCAGTACTGCACGGAGTCGCGGCGCATGAGCCGGCGGATCAGGACGACGAGCACGCCGACGAGGGCGAGCATGACGACGGCGCTGGCGGCGGCGGAGCCGTAGCGGGGGACGCCGCCGGACGCGAACGCCTCGCCGTAGGTGTACAGCGCGGTGTTCCACACGCCGGTGTCGGGCATCTGGCCCGCGGCGCCGGCGAAGGCGTAGATGAACTCGAAGACCTTCACCGCGGAGATGGTCCACAGCACCGCGCACACGCCGACCACGTCCCACATCAGCGGCAGGGTGACGTGCCGGAACTTCTGCAGGGCGTTGGCGCCGGCCAGGTCGCAGTCCTCGTAGAGCTCCGGCGGGATCTGGTCGACGGCGGCCATCAGGATGGTGGTGTAGAAGCCGGTGGAGGTCCACACCAGGCCGATCATGATGACCTTGAAGAGGTTCTCCTGGCCGAGCCAGTTGACGGCGGGCAGGCCGGTGGCCTTCGTGACGGAGTCGACCGGGCCGCCCTGCTGGAAGAGGAATCCCCACAGGATCGCGATGACGACGCTGGGCACGATGTTGGGGAAGAAGAGGATGGAGCGGGCGGCCTTGCGGCCCTTCATGTCGCGCAGGACCATGGTCAGCCCGAAGGAGACCAGGAAGGTCAGCCCGCCCGCGCCGAAGATGATCCAGAGGGTGTTGGTGAAGGAGTGCCGGAACGTCGGGTCCTGGAAGAGCCTTCGGTAGTTGTCCAGGCCCGTGAAGGTCATGGGGCCGGCCCCGGCCCACTTGTTGAGGCTCAGCCAGAGGGTGAACAGCGACGGGCCGGCGAAGAAGACGACGTACACGGCGGCGGCGGGCAGCACCAGCGGCCAGAACAGCTTCCGGCGGCGGGCGGTGAGCGGGCTGTGCCGGATGCCGCCCGGCCCGGCGGTGGAGCGCCGCCGGGCTGCGGCGGGTGCGGCCCGGCCCGGGCGCAGCGTGTCGGTGGCCGTCACGAGGCCGTCTTCCAGTAGGAGGCGGAGTTGGCGGCGAGCTTGTCCGCGAAGGACTGAGCGGTGAGGTGGCCGGTGAGGAAGCTGGTGTTCAGCGGGAGGAACACCTTGGTGTACCACTCGGCGGCGGTCTCCTTCACACCGTCCAGGGTCTTGACGACGTTCCCGGCGGTGAGCGCCTTCTGCGCGTCGGCGAGTTCGACGGGGGCGGCGATGTCCGCGCGGGGGGTGATGTTCTTGGCCTGGGTGGCGATGCCCTGGAGGCGTTCCTTGGCGAGGAAGTAGGCGATGAACTTCTGTGCGGCCGCGGCGTGCCGGGCCTTCTTCGGGATGGAGAACCCGATGAGGGAGATGTCCTGGGAGGTGTCGCCGCCGGAGGTGAAGGCCGGGAACGGGAAGGAGCGGTAGGCGAAGGCGGAGGAGGCGAACGTCGAGGTCTCGCTGGGCGCGAAGGTGCCCAGGAGCAGGAAGTCGGACTTGCCCTTGGCCCACTTCTGCTGGACTGCGGGCCACTTGGAGCCGTCGTACCCCTTGGTGAAGTCGTCGGCCTTGACGAGTGCCTCGACGTGGCGCAGCGCGTCGACGAAGCCGTCCGCCTTCAGCAGTGCGCCGCTCTTGTCGGTGGCGGCCTTGCCGAAGGCGCCGGGGCCGAGGTCGCGCAGCACCGCGTAGTACGTCCAGTAAGCGGCGTAGTCGGGGACGTCGGCGTCCAGCGCGAGCGGGCCGTCGCCGCGGGACGCCTTGCGCGAGGCCAGCAGGTCACTGAACTCCGCCCAGGTGGCGGGGGGTTGGGCGGCGACGTCGGGGAGGGCGTGGCCGTCGTACCAGATCTGGGTGGTGATGATCTCGTAGGGGATCTGCCACAGGGTGCCGGCGGTGGTGCTGAGGGAGTGGTACTTGGCGGGGACGACGCTGCCGACGGTGCTGCCGCTCTCCCCCGGGATCGGCAGTTTCAGTACCGGGGTGAGGTCGAGGGCCTGACCGGTGGCCTGGAGCTGGGCGTAGGCGAAGCGGTCGGCGGAGTCGACCAGGTCGGCGGGGACGTTCCCGGTGTTGAGGGTGGGTGCCAGTTGCTGGATGACCTGGCGGCCCTTCCACTGGACGCTGACCTTGATGCCGGTGTCCTTGGTGAACTGCGCGATCGCCGCCTGGAGCACCTTGGCCTGGGGTTCGTCCTGCTTCCACATCGACCAGTAGGTGAACGAGTCGGCGCCGCCCCCGCCCGAGGCCGAGCCGGAGCCGCAGGCGGCGGTGAGCCCGGCGGCCGTGGCGAGGACCGCGCCGAGGACGGCACGGCGGGAGAAGGGACGGCCGGTCTTCGCGGCGTCCGTGGACTGTCTGGCAGCGGACATACCTGCACTCCTCGGGTGACGGTGACCCTGGGTCGGGGAAGGCGTGGCCATATGATTGCCTCAGGACATTGACGAGAACAAGCGGTGTCCGAGGGTATGAATTGCAGATGACTCGCGCGTTGCATGGATCGTTGCAGGAATGTTTCCGGCGCCAGAGTGAGCCGCACCATGATTCATTAGCGATTCATACGCTCGCAGCGATTGACTGCTCCCGCCGTCGGCACTGAGCATGTGAGGCGTCCAGGGGGCCGAACGTCCAGGGCCCGGCGGCCGTCGATCCGGCGCCCGCCCGGCGTCCGGCGCCCCTGTGTCCGACGCGTCACGCCCACGCCACAGGGAGAGCCATGGCCAGCCACGATCCGGACCGCCCCAACGTCCTGCTGATCCTCTCCGACGACCAGGGCCCGTGGGCCATGGGCTGCGCGGGCAACCACGAGATCCGCACCCCCCGGCTGGACGCGCTGGCGGCCGGCGGCGTACTCCTCAGCCGCTTCTTCTGCACCTCGCCGGTCTGCTCACCGGCCCGCGCCTCGCTGTTCACCGGCCAACTGCCCTCCCAGCACGGCGTCCACGACTGGCTCTCCTACCACCACGCGGGCCGCACCGGCGTCGACTTCCTCGCCGGCCGGACCCTCTTCACCGACCTGCTCGCCACCGCCGGCTACCGCCTCGGCCTCAGCGGCAAGTGGCACCTGGGGGCCAACGACCGGCCCCGCCCCGGCTTCGTCCACTGGTACGCCCACGAGAGCGGCGGCGGCCCGTACCGCGGCGCGCCGATGTACCGCGACGGGGAGCGTACCGAGGAACCCGACTACCTCACCGACGCCCTCGCCGCGGACGCCGAGCGGTTCCTCGCCGCCGAGGCCGAGCGCCCCGAACCCTTCCACCTCTCCCTGCACTTCACCGCGCCCCACAAGCCCTGGAAGGGCCAGCACCCCAGCCGCTACACCGAGTTGTACGAGGACTGCGCCTTCGAGACCTGCCCGCAGGGCCCGCCGCACCCCTGGCAGCCCTTCGCCGACGACGGCTCCCCGGTCGGTGGCGAACTCGACACCCGGCAGGCCCTCATCGGCTACTTCGCGGCGACCACCGCGATGGACGCCGCCATCGGCCGCGTCCTGGAC
Source organism: Streptomyces sp. NPDC020917 (assembly GCF_044333795.1). NCBI lineage: Bacteria > Bacillati > Actinomycetota > Actinomycetes > Kitasatosporales > Streptomycetaceae > Streptomyces > Streptomyces sp. NPDC020917. The sequence continues at coordinate 240,194 of NZ_JBIRRR010000003.1, forward strand.
CGGCTCGACGCGCTCGGCCTGACCGAATCGACCCTGGTCGTCTTCACCAGCGACAACGGCTTCAACGCCGGCCACCACGGCATCTGGGGCAAGGGCAACGGCACCTTCCCGCAGAACATGTACGACAGCTCGGTACTGGTGCCGTTCATCGCCGCGCAGCCGGGCCGCATCCCCGGCGGGCGCGTCTGCGACGCCCTGCTGTCGCAGTACGACGTGCTGCCCACCCTGGTCGACCACCTCGGCCTGGACCACGTCCCCGACCCCGAACTGCCGGGCCGCTCCTTCGCCCCCCTGCTCGCGGACGCCGACCACGCCTCCGGCCACGACCGCGTCGTCGTCTACGACGAGTACGGCCCCGTCCGCATGATCCGCACCCGCGACTGGAAGTACGTCCACCGCTACCCCCACGGCCCGCACGAGCTGTACAACCTCGCCGCGGACCCCGGCGAGGACCGCAACCTGGCCGACTCCCCCGAGCACTCCCGCACCCGCGCCGACCTGGCCGCCCGCCTCGACGAATGGTTCGCCCGCTACGTCGACCCCGCCCTCGACGGCGCCCGCCTGCCCGTCTCCGGCGCCGGCCAGCGCACCCCGGTCACCCCGGGTTCACTCGCGACCGCCTTCGACCCGCCGCCTGGAACGTGAGAGGGACCGGTTGCCGGCGACGCACCGCGAGGGCTGAGTCGGTCAGCCGTGGTGCACCTGTCAGAAAGACTGTGCGAGGCGTTCGAGGAGCGGGGCGGCGGCGGCGAGGGTGGCGACCTCGTCGTCCGTGAACGACTCGCCGAGCGCGGCTGCCATGAGGCCGGAGACCGCGTCCCGGCTGGAGTGCAGCATGTCGCTGCCCGTGCCGCTCACCGTCAGCAACGATCGGCGACGGTCATGGGGGTCCGGGGCCCGGCTCACGAGTCCGTGCTTCTCCAGTGACGCGACGGTCGAGCCCATCGCCTGCGGGGTGATCTGCTGCAGGCGGGCGAGATCGGCGATCGTGATCGGACCGCTGCGGTCGATCTGCGCCAGCACGGTCAGCTCGGGAGTCGTCACATCACCGTCCATGTGGGCCTCGCGGGTACGCCGCTTGAGCATCCCGAGCGCCACCTGAATCGCGGTGGCGGTGGAGAGATTCAGGGCGTCACGCGAGTCCATGGAGAGAACCGTAATCTCAGAAGGTGGGCCTTGCAACGTTGACCTTCCTCAGCGGGACGAGGGCGGGATCCTCGACCACCGGGCCCGCGCCCTCGAGCGAAACTAGGAAGCTCAAGCTTGCAAACATGAGTTTCGAAGGTTAACCTTCTATTCATGGGAGTCCGCGATGCCTTGACCCGCTCCACGGTGACGCCGATCCGTGGGGCGCTGGGAATGCCCAAGCGGCGCTCCCACGAGACTGCCGCCATCGCGCTCCTGACGGCTCCGGAGCTGACCGTCCTGGCGCAGATCGACCGCGAGAGACCGATCACCCCCGCCGGCCCGGCCCGCTCACAGCGGCTCACCCCGCAGGCGATGGTTCGGCCATCGCCTCCCTGAAGACGTACGGATCCGTGAGCCGGGCTCCGGGACCCCGCCGACCGGCGGCGCTCGCTGCTCACCATCAACGAGGCGGGCAGCGACGTGCCGCACTCCGGCCGCGCGGCGGTCTCCGATCGCCCGGCCGTCACTCTCGGCGAGTCGTTCAGCGATGGCGAAGCCGTCGTCCTGGCCGCCGAGGCCACGCTGCCGGAGCCTCCCGCCCGGCGTTTCCGACTCCGTATCCACATCCGAACCAGCCCACACGCCGAGCGTGCGGGGCCGATGGCGTGCGGCCTCGACCGCGAATGAAGGAGTGCGCATGTCACTCACCGAAGAGCAGTCAACGGCCGTTCCCGCGCCCGGCGGCAACCCGTTCTCCTGGCGCTTCACCACGCCTTTGTTCCTGGGCTCGGCCCTCAATCCCGTCAACAGCTCGCTGATCGCGACGGCGCTGCTGCCGATCGCCCGCGACATGGGCATCCAGATCGGCCAGACCGCGGCGCTGGTGTCCGCCTTGTACCTGGCCAGCGCGATAGCCCTGCCCACCGCGGGCAAGGCCGCCGAGGTGTTCGGGCCCCGGCGGGTCTTCATGACCGGCATCACCCTCGTCGTCGTCGGCGCCGCCTTCGGCGGCTTCGCGCAGAGCCTGTGGATGCTGCTCGCCAGCCGGATCGTGATCGGCCTGGGCACCGCGTGCGCGTACCCGACCGCGATGCTGATCATCCAACGCAGGGCGAGGGAAGCCGGCATGGACAAGCCGCCGGGCGGCGTCCTCGGCGGGCTCATGATCGCCGGGATCGCCACCGCCTCACTCGGCCTTCCCCTCGGCGGCGTCCTGGTGAACGCCCTGAGCTGGCGATCCATCTTCTTCGTCAACGTGCCCGTCGCCGTCGTCGCGTTCATCGCCGCGGCCGCCTGGATCGAGCCCGACCCGAAGCGCACCGAGCCGATGAGCGCGCGGGAGATCGCGTCGAAGCTCGACGTACCCGGCATCCTCGGCTTCGTCGGGGCGATGCTGACGCTGCTGATCTTCCTGTTCGGACTTCCTACCGCGCACTGGTGGGTCATCGCACTGTCCGCGGTCTTCTGGGCCGGGCTGGTGGGGTGGGAGCTGCGCGCCGGCACCCCGTTCCTGGACGTGCGGCTGCTGGCGTCCAACTCCGGGCTGGCCTACACCTACGCGCGGTTCGGACTGACCCAGTTGTGCGTGTACGTCGTCCTGTACGGCATCACCCAGTGGGTCGAAAGCGTCCGCGGCTTCAGCGAGTCCGCTTCCGGGCTGCTGCTGCTGCCCATGACCGTGGTCTCGGGAGTGATCATCGTGCCGCTGTCCCGGCGCCGGCTCGTCCGGGGCCCGGTCATCACGGCCTCGGCCGCCGTCCTGATCGGATCGGTGGGCGTGCTGCTGCTCAGCTCCACGGTCTGGATCGGCGTCGTGATCATCCTGACCCTGGTCTTCGGGCTCGCCATCGGGTTCTCGACCGCGGGCAACCAGACATCGCTGACCCAGCATGCGCCGGCCGAGCAGATGGGCACCGCGTCCGGGCTGCTGCGCACCTTCGGGTACGTCGGCTCGATCGGCGCCAGCGCCGTCACCGGCCTGGTCTTCCACCACAACGTCACCGACCACGGAGTCCACCAGATCGGCTGGATCATGACGGCCGCCGGCGTCCTCCTGGTGGCCCTCACCCTCGCCGACCGCACCCTGCGGCCGGGTCGACACCCGCTCACCCCTTCCGCCGAATGATCCCCCTCACCGACTGACCAAGGAGACAGAGACAGCCATGCCCATCACCACCATCGACCCCAACACGGCTCTCATCGTCGTCGACCTCCAGGCCGCCGCCCGTCACATGTCGACGGTGCATCCGTTCGACGGCGTCCTGGCCAACGCGGCCCGGCTCGCCGACGCCTTCCGCGCCAAGAAGCTCCCCGTCGTGCTGGTCAACGTCGCCGGCGGCGCGCCGGGCCGCACCGAGCGGGGCTTCGGGGCGAGCGCGCTCCCGGCCGACTGGACGGAGCTCCTCCCGGAACTCAAGCAGCAGCCCGGCGACAAGACCGTCACCAAGTACACCTGGGGCGCCTTCCACAACACCGATCTGGCGGGACACCTGGACGGACTCGGCGTCACCCAGGTCGTCGTCTGCGGACTGTCCACCGCCATCGGTGTCGAGTCCACCGCCCGGCAGGCCCACGAGCACGGATTCCACGTGGCGCTGCCCGTCGACGCCATGACCGAACTGGACGCCGCCGCGCACGAGAACTCGGTCGAGCACATCTTCCCCAGGCTCGGCGAGACCGGGACCACCGCGGAGGTCCTCGCCCACCTCGGCTCCTGAAAGCCCGCCGCTCGCCGGACGCGGAGCGTGGCGTGGCCTCCTTCGAGTGCAGGACGCGTTGAAGCAACGCCTCCGGTGCGAACGCTGGGTCCGGACTCCCTGCCGGGGAGCCGGGCCCAGCCGTGGCGGGCCGGCGTGTGCGACTCGCTCACCATGGATCCCAGGCGGACGGGTCTGGCCCTTGTCGGAGTATCCGGGGCGCTACTGACGGTGTACCGGGTCGGGTTCGGGGTGTCCGGTGTCCGCCGGATCGGAGTTGCTTCCCGGGGTGTCGCCGAGATACGGGTCAAAGGGGCAATGAGTTGATCTTGAAGCCCCTGACGGGCGTCCGGGCTCACTCTGCGCCGTCGGCGTCCTCGGCGAGGATACGGTAGACCGTGGCGACCGAGGGGCGTTGACCCTTGTTCTTGCCCGAGGTGATGACGAGCTTGCCGGCGATCTCGGGGACGGGTACGCCGCCTGCCCGCAGGCTGCGGGCGTAGTCGGCCATGTCGTCGTCGACGACCTTGGGGCGTCCGCCGTGTCGGCCGCGCTCGCGGGCGGATGCCTGGCCCTCCAGGGACTTCTCCCGGATGTACTCGCGCTCGGACTCGGCCATGCCGGCGAAGAACGCGAACAGGGCGGCGCCGTGCCCGGAGGGGTCGTAGACCCCTTGGAGGGGGCCGGTGAGGAGTTCGAGCTGGATGTCGTGGTGGCGCAACTCCTCGGCGATGGCCAGGAGCTCGGCGGCGCCGCGCCCCAAACGCTTCATCTCGTGCACCGTGAAGATCACCCGCTGGTGAGGGACGGCCTTCTTGATGGTGCGGGCGAAGTCCATCGCCTTGACGAACTCGGGCCGGACCTTGATCCGGGTGCTGATCTTCTCGGAGAAGACCGGGTCGCATCCGGATTCCGCCAGGGCGTCGAGCTGGCTCTGGAGTTCTTGCTGGGCGGTGCTGCAACGGGCGTACCCCACTCTCGTGGGCTTGGTGGTGGCCTCGGGCACGGCGGCGTCGATGGCCGGGCCCATCTCCCACGCGCGGCCGGGGCCGCGGTCGGCGGGGGTGCGGACTTCGAGCTCGGCGCGGAGTTGGGGGACGAGCATGAAGCGCGGGGTGTGGTACTTCGGGGCGACCTTGCCGCCGCGGGTGCGGCAGGTGCTTCCGGCGGGCACTTCACAGGTGGGGCAGTCGAACTGTTCGACGGCGGCGGCCGGTTCGGCGAGCTGGGGCATGTCGCAGAACCTATCGTGAGGGGCCTTGTGCGAAAGCTGTTTTGCGAGAGGTTGTGAGAACGAAGATCAGGGGCAAACCGGACACGGCTCGGTGGGGGTCTCCGGTCTCTCAGAACTACTCATTTCTGCGAATGCGGAGCGTCATCTGGCGCCGGAGTGGCGCACCCCTGGAATACCTAACCCCTAGGGGGTTACATTGGGGGTATGCCAAAGATCAACGTCTACCTACCCGACGATCTCGCCGAGGCCGTCAAGCAGTCCGGTGTACCGGTGTCGGCGGTGTGCCAACGGGCCCTGGAGCAAGCCGTACGCCGGGTGACCGCCATCCGGGAGGCAGCCCTGGCCGATCTCGATGACCGACCCACCGGGGCCCTGGCGCACTTCGCCCCGAGGACGCGGGCCGTGCTCAAACTGGCAGGGGCCAGTGCGCGGGACGCAGGCGCCCCGCGGACGGGTACCGAGCATTTGCTGGGGGCCATGCTGAAGGAGGGCACCAACCTGGCCCTCCACGTGCTTCGCGCCATGGAGGTTGAGCCGGAGCAAGTCGCACGCGACCTATCCCGCCGCCAGGCCGAAGTACAGGCAACGGCCCCACCGGACAGTGATCCTCGCCAGCTCGACGGGCCCGCGGCCAACGCTCTGGAGCTGGCGGTCACCGAGGCGACTGCCCTCGGTCACAACTACATCGGGTGCGAGCACCTGCTGCTCGGTCTGGCCGTCGAACCCGACGGAGTCGCCGGACAGGTACTGCGAGCGCTAGGAGCCGATCCCAAGCCCGTGCGTCGCACCATCACCGCCGCGCTGGCGGGCTACGTCCACCTGCGAGCCGAAAGCGGGCAGGGGCGGCCGACTGCGGCGTCCGCCAGCGCGCCGCCGGAGCTTGCCGGTGTCCTCCGCGCTGAACTCGAACCGCTGACTCGGCGTATCGCACGACTGGAGGAGCACCTCGGCCTGACCCTCGAAGACTGACCGCCATGGTCGACCGCCAACGCAGGTCGCCCGGCCAATCGTGGCGCTCCCGCCCCCGTCTCCTTGCGGTCTGGCAGCGGCTCCTGCCGGCCGTCTTCATCCTCCTCGTGTTGGGATTTCTGTGGTGAACCCTGCATTGAACGCTCTCAACAACGGCGTCTCGAACCCCATTGCTGCCCTGGCCGCCGATCCGCAGGCGGCGGCGGAACGGTTGGCGGCGTTGCCGTCGGTGGCGGGCGTGCAGGTCGCCGGCGTCGTCGACGGCTCGCTGGACGTCGGCGCGGCGGGCGTGGCCGACGCGGAGACCGGCGAGCCGGTGACCGCCGGGACCGGGTTCCGGATCGGCTCGATCACCAAACTGCTCACGGCCCACCTGGTGATGCGCTGCGTCCTGGATGGCCGCCTCAGCCTGGACGACCCCCTGACCCGGTTCGTCCCCGGCCCCTGGGACGGCGTCCTCGTGCGTCACCTGCTGTCGCACTCCACCGGGTTGGACGCCGGCGACATCTTCGTCGACACCGGGAACGACGACGATGCCATCGCGCGCTACACACAGATGCTGCGGGACGTGGGCACACTGTTCTCGCCTGGCGCGACGTTCTCCTACTGCAACGGTGGCGTCATCCTCGCCGGCCGACTCGTCGAGGTTGTGCTGGGCAGGACGTGGCGGGAGGCGCTGCGCGAGAAGGTGCTCGACAGGGTGGGCATGCGCGAGACGCGTTTCGTCACCGGTGTGGACGCCGGACATGATCTGAGCACTGCCCGCGGTCATGCGGTCCACGGCGGCGAACTGGCCGCGCTGCCCCGGCGGATCGACAACCCGATGTGCACGCGCGGCCTCGACCCGGCCGGCGGCACCCTGGTGTCCACCGCGGCCGACCTCGGCCGTTTCACCCTGGCGCACCTGCGCACGCCCGGCACGGACGTCATGCGAACGTTGCATGCGCCGGCCCCGGGAGGCGTGGCCACCATGCGCGGGGCCGGGCTCGGCTGGATGATCTGGGCCAACGCCGCCCAGTCCAGCGTGCGCGTCGGCGGCGCCAACCCCGGCCAGTCCGGCCTGATCGCCGCGGACCCCACCACCCAGACCGCCGTTGTCGTGCTCACCAACTCCGATCAGGGGATCAACGCCGTCAACGCACTGCTTGACGCGCCAGGGCCAGCGCCTGGCCCCGAGCACCACCCCGCGCCGGCCGACCTGTCCCGCTACGCCGGCCGGTACGTCTCGCACGCCGTCACCATCGAGGTCACCACAGCCGGCGACGGCCTGCTCGCCCGCGCCGACGGATATCCCGACATTCCGCTCACCCCGCGCGACCGCCAGACTTTCGACTCGCCAGGCGGGCCGGTGGTGTTCCTCGACTCCCAAAACCACGGCACCCCTGACAGCTTGCGCTTCCGGATGCGCGTGATGAACAGGGACGACACTGGAGGACCCCGGTGATGGAACAGGGTCCGCGCTTGGCCGACCGGCACGCGGCTCCGGCCGGACAACCGTGACATGCCCTTCCGTCGGTTACCTGACGCGCTGTTGAGACGGGCAGACGGCCAATTCAGGCCGCTTGCCCGAAGGTGGTAGCCGTCTGGTCCCCGTCGCGGAGCGGGGTGAAGTCCACGTCCAGCTTCGTCTCGTACGCCTCGGGCTGGATGCCGAGATCGTGCGTGGAGTACTCGCCGAAGCGGTTGATGTGCTCGGTCAGGTACGGCGAGATATGGACCAGATCCTCCGGCTCGATCGTCCACCCCTCTTCCAGCAGCTGCCGCACGATCTCCGCGATGTCCAGGGCATTGTGGAAGATCACCGCGTTCGTGAGCAGCGCGTTGAACTTCATGACCTTCTCCTGCTCGACCGGGTCGTTGTCCGCGATGACGCCGCGGTTGCCGAAGCCGATCCACTGCGAGAAGCCGTTGAACGCTTCGGTCTTGTTCGTCGCCGCGGTCACCCGCCGGCGAAGCGCCGGATCACAGAGGTAGCGCAGCAGCTGGACGGTGCGGATCACGCGGCCAACTTCGCGGAAAGCGGCGTAGGTGGCGTTCTTCTTGGAGCCCGAGCGCAGCCGCTTGAGCAGCGTGGACGAGGAGATCGCCCCCTCCCGTACGGAGACCGCGACCTTCATCAGGTGCCGGAACTGGGACTCGATCAGGTCCCAGTCGATGACGTTGTTCCCCACCTCGCCGAACTGCGCGTCGATGTGCACGTACTCGGTGGTCTTGCTGGGCCGGTAGAAGGTGAGGCCCTTCCAGTTCCTGATCCTGGGCATGAGATCGAAGCCCAGCAGGTGCGCGAGCGCGAACACCGGCTGGGACTGGCCCTGCGTGTCCGCGTGCACGGTGGTCGGCTTGACCTCGGAGGAGTTCTTCAACAAGCCCTCGATGATGTAGACGGCCTCCCACACCCCGCACGGGATGAAGTGCGTGAACAGCGCGACATAGGTGTCGGAGATGTGGTGGTAGGCGATGCCGCCGGGCTTGCCGTACCGGACGGAGGTCTCGGCGAGCAGGTTGTCGAGGTAGGTGTCCATGTGGGTGCCGTCGGCCGCCACGGTGGTGCCGTCGCCCCACGCCTGGGAGATGTCCAGGCGGGCGTGCGCGTTGACCAGATCGGCGATCGCCTCGTTCAGCAGCACGATGGAGAAGTGCCGGTTCGCCGTGTATGCCAGCTCGTGTCCGCTCACGCCGGGGATATGGCGGGCCGCCTCGTGCGGCCCCATGTTGGTGCCCTTGACGAAGGTGGTGAGCACGTAGCGACCGAAGGGATCGTCCAGCTTCGCCTCGTTGCCGGACGCCGGGCCGAAGCGCTGCCACCAGTCCACCCAGTACGCGGTCCTCGCCACGATCCCCATGCGCGAGCGCTCCGGCATCCTGGCCTTGATCTCCTGCTCCAGGCGCCTCGCCGAGGGCCGCTGCCCCTTCGAGCGATGCGGCTTCAGCGACGGGACGCCGGTCTCGGGGTCGATGACCAGGCCCTCGTTGTCCGGGTAGCCGGCATCCGCCGCCGCGGCGGCCGCGGTGAGCTTGTCCTGAAGCTGCCGGCGGAAACAGGCCGCGTCGAATCCGTCGGTCTCGCCCTCCTCGCACAGGCCGACCTCGACCAGATAGGTGCCCAGCTTCTCCTTCCAACCTCCCATTCCAGCAGCTGCTTGGACCAGTCCGCGTACTCCTCCGAGCCGACCACCGCGACATCGCCGGTGCGCAGTTCCTCGGCGAGCGCGGTGAAGACCATCGCCTCGAAGGGCTTGCGCACGAACTGTCCCGTACGGGTCTTGTCGACCACGGCCTTGCGCCAGTTCTGCGTGGCGAAGGAGATATCCACCTCCTTGCCCTCCTCGTCGAAGGCGGTGATGTACTCGCCACGGGCGCCCTGGTGCCGCATCGCGTGCCCGAGCGCGTCCAAGACCCGCCGGTCCTCGGAGGTCTCGGTGAACTCCAGCTTCTCGGCCAGGTCGAACATCACCGCGCGGTCCCGGCCGATCTGCCCGTACAGCAGCACCTCCCAGAAGTTGCCGTGATGGGCGGAGACCTTCTCGATCTGCTCGTACTGCTGGTCGAACCCGCCGAGTTCCTCGACCGCCTTGGTGACGGCGCCGAGCCCGCCGGCCTGCACCAGCAGGGCCTTGGCCATCGCCAGGACCGCCGGGGAGACCTTGCCGCCCAGGCGCTGGGCGACCTCGTCCACCGGCGCCGTCTCGTCCAGGCCCTCCAGAGCCTCACGAACTTCGGCGGTCATGGCCGCGGCCTTCGACACGGCCTGATGGGCGGGGCCACCGTCGTCGATGTTCTTGAGCACGGTGCGGTAGTTCCCGATCAGGGCCTCGACGATCTCCCGCTCGGCGAGCCGGATCGCCTCCAGCTCCTCCTTGGCCCTCTTGATCTTCGTCGCGACGCGCTTGGTGAACATCGTCGCCAGGTCGTCGCGGACCCGCATCCTCGCTTTGTGCGTCAGGCACGCGATCAGCGCGATCTGCTTGATGGGGGCATAGTCCCGCAGCTCCGAGGCGTCCGCCGCGTCCGCTTCCCCGGCGAAGTCGGTGATCTTCCCCGTGGCGACCGACTCCATCCACACCGACGTGTCGCCGAGCTCGTCCAGCCAGTCCAGGCGCTTGGCCAGGTTCTTGAAGTGCGACCAGGTCGGCCCCTTGGCGGGCTTCTTCAATCGGTTGAACAGCGTCGTGCCGTCGCTGTCGCGTTCCTCCAGCAGCCGCAGCAGCCCGGCTCGCTGGACGGGGCTCATGCGGTCGTGGATACCCTCGCGGATCGAGGAGTTCACTTCGGTGCGGATCTTCGAGGCCATCTTGTCGAAGGTGGAGAACCCGGGCAGTTCCAGGCCGGCCTCCACGACCTTCTCCAGCGCGATGTTGATGAGGTCCGCGGGCCGGTTCTTCGCGGCGGCCTCCTTGCGGATCGACCGCTCGGCGATCCTGCGGGCCTCGCCCTGGTCGTACTTCACGCCGACCTTCTTGCGGACCACCAGACCCCGGTGGTGCTTGGCGGTCCGCTCCGCCCGGTACAGCGGCAGCGTGCCCTCCGGCAGCTCCACCTGGCGCCGTACGAACTCCACCACCTGCTCCGGCACGTCCGCCAGCGCGGGGAAGCAGCCCATGCGCTGGTACGACTTCAGCATCAGCGGCAGAGCCAGCAGATGCTCGTCATTATCCGTGGCATCGGCCGCCCACTGAAGCTCATCGCGGGTCGGCGAGAAGAACAGATGCAGTTCGTGCGCGGTGATCAGCCGCTTGAACCGCGGGTACGCGGTCCGCTCGATCGAGGTCACAAACCCGCCCCGGGCCCAGACGACAACAACATCACGACCAACGACACTGAGCCGAACGGGTGACGGGTCGGGGCGCTCAGAGCTTCAAGATCAACTCATTGCCCCTTTGACCCGTATCTCGGCGATACCCCTTCCCGAGCCGTTGGCGCCGCCCGCGGAGAGAAGCCCCCGGACGGGTGGAGGACTCAGTAGGGACTGGCGTCTCCGTACGCATAGGCGCCCACACCGTTGGCAGATGTCGTCTCATTTGGCGAGTTCGGTAGTCTGCGGTGGTGGGGATCGTTGAGCGCCTTGTGCCGGATGAACTGTGGGAGTTGTTCCAGAGGGTCGTGCCGCCTGCGCCGTCACGGCCGCAGGGTGGCGGTCGGCGTCGGTATGGCGACCGCGAGGTGCTGGCGGCCATCGTGTTCGTCGCCACCTCCGGCTGTACTTGGCGGCAGTTGCCGCCTTCCTTCGGCCCTTCGGGACCCACGGCCCACCGCCGGTTCACCGAGTGGAGCAAGGGCCGGGTGTGGGCGAAGCTCCACCGCCTGGTCCTGGACGAACTCGGCGCGCGCGGTGGGCTGGACTGGAGCCGTTGCGCGATCGATTCGGTGAACATGAGGGCCGTGAAGAGGGGGATCTGACAGGTCGGAGTCCTGTCGATCGGGGCAAGTACGGCCCGAAGATCCACGTGATCACCGAGAGGTCCGGCCTGCCCGACCGCTTCATCGCCTTCACCGGCATCGCCTGCACCTCGTCTGCTACCGGAGCTCACCAAATGAGACGGCTTTCAAGAGGCCCCTGCACCCGGCTCCGTGCCAGCGAACGCAGGGAGTAGACATCCCATCTTTTAGCTGCCATTCTCCCGTCACGTTGAACCGAACAGGAGATGTGTCGCCTTCTTCGGGATTGCGCCGACGAAGAGACCCGACCGCTGAAGCCTAGGAGTTCGTCGATGGCCCAGTACCAACCCAACCGGCGTCAAATCCTGCATCTCGGTGGCGCATTGGCGCTGACCCCCCTCGTCACGAGCCTCGCTTCGGCGCCGGCGTCAGCTGCTTCGGCGGCGGTGCCCGCGGGGACGACGTTCGGACCGGCCGCGGCGTCGGTGCGTCCACGCTCGCTCGCCCGCCATTCATTGTGGTACCGGGTTCCCGCCGCGGACTGGCAGTCCCAGGCGTTGCCGATCGGCAACGGACGGCTTGGGGCCATGTTGTTCGGGCAGCCCGACCGGGAGCGGATCCAGTTCAACGAGCAGAGCCTGTGGGGCGGGGTCAACAACTACGACAACGCTCTCGCCGGCCAAGGGGACGACGCCTACGACACGAGCATGACCGGCTTCGGTTCCTACCGGGCCTTCGGTGACGTCGTGCTCTCCTTCGGCGCCCGACCCGAAGTCACCGCTCCCGGTGGTCCGTACACGACCTCGTCGACCGAGGGCCTGGACAAGAGCGTCGACGGCGACTCGGGAACGAAGTGGTGCATCGTCGGACCCCCGGCGGAGGTGGTCTGGCAGGTGGCCCTGACCGCGCCCGTCGAGGTGTCGGCCTACCGGCTCACGAGCGCCAATGACGTGCCGGAGCGGGACCCCCAGACCTGGACCTTCCAGGGGTCGGCGGACGGGTCCGCGTGGACCACGCTCGACACCCGGTCGCTGCCCGGCCCGTTCGAGAGCCGGAAGCAGACCAAGGAGTTCACCTGCTCCAACAGCGCCGCCTTCGACTTCTACCGCTTCGTCTTCACACCCCGCCCAGGGGTGAGCCACTTCCAGGTGGCCGAGATCGCGCTCGCCGGGGTCGACCTCGGCGGACGCAACCTCTCTTACGTCTCCTCGCCCTCAGGTCACGCCGACGGCGCCGGCAACGGGCGGGACATATCGCGGAGCGTGGACGGGAATCCCTCCACGGTGTGGCGGGCGGGCGACGCGACCGGCGGAGTGCTGTGGCAGGCCGACCTGCAGTCGGCTGCGACGGCCTCCGGCTACAGCGTGACGGCCGCGCCGGACGCGCCCGAGGAGGATCCCGGTTCCTTGACCTTCGAGGGCTCCACCGACGGTCAGGCGTGGACGCTGCTCGACCAGCGCGACGTCCAACCCGCCCTCGGCCGTGGTGAGCGGCGGCAGTTCGCTGTTGGCACGCCTGGATCTTTCACCAGCTACCGCTTGACGCTGAAGCCGAGATCCGGATCCTCAGCCGTGCGTGTCGCCGAGATCGGCCTGACCGGCACGAGACTCGATCCGGCGGAGCTGAGTCCGGTGATCGAGTACGGCCGGGCGCTGGATCCGGAGTCCGCAGTCCACACCACGTGGTTCGGCGCCCCCGGACAGAAGGTCCTCAGAGAGGCGTTCGCCAGCCGGTCCGCCGATCTGATCGTGCTGCGCTACGAGGCCGAGCACGCCGGCGCGCTCGACTGCGACATCACCCTCACCTCCGCGCAGGATGCGCCCGCGTCGGCCGACGCTGCGGCGAGGACCGTCGGGTTCGGTGGCACCATGGGCAACGGCCTGAAGCATGCCGCCGTCCTGCGGGTGAGCGACACCGACGGCTCGGTGACCGCCGCGGATTCCGGACTGCGGGTCCGATCGGCGACGCGCATGACACTGCTCCTGGACGCGCGCACGAACTACACACTCGACGCCGCCGCAGGGTGGCGCGGACCGGACCCCCAGCCCGCCGTCGCGGCAGCCCTCGCCCGGGCGGCCGGGCAGTCCTACAAGGCGCTGCGCAAGGCGCACGTCACCGAGGCCAGGGCCGTCGCCCAGCGCGTGTCCGTGAATTGGGGGAACACCGACGGCACCGTCGCCGCGCTCCCGACCGACGCACGGCTCGCCCGTTACGGCGCCGGGAATTCCGACCCCGGGCTCGAACAGAGCATGTTCGTCCTCGGCCGCTACCTGCTCCACAGCTCTTCCCGACCGGGCGGCCTGCCCGCCAACCTCCAGGGGCTGTGGAACGACAGCAACCAGCCCGCGTGGGGGTCGGACTACCACACGAACATCAACATCCAGATGAACTACTGGGGCGCGGAGACGGCCAACCTCAGCGACAGCCACGAGGCACTGGTCGAGTTCGTGCGCCAGGTGGCAGTGCCCAGCCGCGTCGCGACCCGCAACGCCTTCGGTGCCGAAACCCGAGGCTGGACGGCACGCACGAGCCAGAGCATCTTCGGCGGCAACTCCTGGGAGTGGAACACCGTCGCCAGCGCCTGGTACGCCCAGCACCTTTACGAGCACTATGCCTTCACCCAGGACCTGACCTACCTGCGCACCGTCGCCTATCCGATGATCAAGGAGATCTGCCAGTTCTGGGAGGACCGGCTCATCCAGAACGCCGCCGGCCAACTCGTTTCCCCCGACGGGTGGTCGCCCGAGCACGGCCCGCGCGAAGACGGCGTGATGTACGACCAGCAGATCATCTGGGACCTCTTCCAGAACTACCTCGACTCCGCTGCCGCCCTCGACGTCGACCCCGACTACCGGGCAACCGTCGCCGAGATGCAGGCGCGGCTCGCACCCAACAAGATCGGCCGGTGGGGCCAACTCCAGGAGTGGCAGGAGGACATCGACGACCCCAACGACATCCACCGCCACACCTCCCACCTGTTCGCGGTGTTCCCGGGCCGCCAGATCACCCCCGCCGCGTCGCCGGAGTTCGCGGCGGCGGCCCTCGTGTCGCTCAAGGCGCGGTGCGGTGAGAAGGCGGGGGTCCCGTTCGACGAGGCCACGGTCACCGGTGACAGCCGCAGGTCCTGGACCTGGCCCTGGCGGGCCGCTCTGTTCGCGCGACTCGGCGACGCCGAGCGGGCGCGGTACATGGTCCGGGGTCTGTTGCGGTTCAACACGCTGCCGAACCTCTTCTGCGTCCACCCGCCGTTCCAGATGGACGGCAACTTCGGCATCACCGGTGCGATCTCCGAGATGCTGCTGCAGAGCCACGAGAAGGTCATCCATCTCCTGCCGGCGCTGCCGCAGGACTGGGCCGACGGCTCGTTCACGGGTCTGCGGGCCCGCGGCGGCTACGAGGTCAGCTGCACCTGGCGCGGCGGGCGCGTCACGCACTACACGGTGGTGGCCGACCGGGCGCCCCACCATGACAAGGTCACCGTCCGCGTCAACGGCAAGGACGTGCGGGTCGAACCGGAGAAGCGGCACACCGGTAGCTGAGCCCGGCGCGCGCCACTCCCACCCCGGGACCGCGGCCGCCGTCCGGCGACCGCGGGGGTGAATCCATCAACGCGAACTCTCTTCCGCTGCTGACGGAAGCCCCAGGAAAGGCATCCACTTGCGCCGACCACCCTCAATGCGCATGCCCTTCACAAGAGCCGTCCGCCGCGCCGCGGGCACAATCGCCGTCGGGGTCCTCCTCGGCTTCCTGCCGGCGCCTGTCGCTACCGCGCAGGCGGCGTCACCGACGGTCGTACGCGTGACCGACTTCGGCGCGGACCCCACCGGGCGATCGGACAGTGCGGGCGCTGTGGCCGCTGCCATGAGGCACGCCAAGTCGATCCACGGCCCGGTCCACGTGCTCTTCCCCCACGGCACCTACCAGCTCTACCCTGAGCGGGCCGAATCGCGCGAGCTCTACATCTCCAACACCACCGGCGCCAACCTGGCCTACAGCACCAAGCGGATCGGCATCCTCGTCGAGGACATGAAGAACGTCGTGATCGACGGGGACGGATCGCACCTGCAGTTCCACGGCCTGATGAGCGCATTCGCCGTCATCCGGTCGCAGCACGTCACCGCGATGGACTTCAGCTTCGACTACACGACCCCCAAGACCATCGACACCACGGTGGCCGATACGGGCACCGCCGACGGCAGGGCCTACCGGATCCTCAGTGTCCCGCCGGGGACGCTGTACCGCGTCGCGGACAACCACGTGACCTGGCTCGGTGAGACGAGCCCGACGACCGGCCAGCCCTACTGGAGCGGCGTCGACGGGATGCAGTACACCCAGATCCACGACCCCGTGGCACAGCGCACCTGGCGCGGCGGAAACCCGCTCTTCGGGAACGTGGCGGCGATCACCGACCTCGGCGGCGACCGCATCCGCATCGACTACACCTCGTCCACCGCACCGTCCGACCGGGGGCTGGTCTACACGATGCGGGAGACGGATCGGGACACCGCGGCCGGGCTCATCTGGGAGTCCGGCAACGTCACCCTCCGCGGGATCGCGGCCCGATATCTGCACGGCTTCGGCATCGTCGGGCAGTTGAGCGAGAACATCACCATCGACCACGACCAGTTCCGCACCGACCCCGCCACCGGGCGCACGACCGCGGCCTTCGCCGACATGATCCAGATGTCCGGGGTCAAGGGTGCCGTGACCATCACGAACAACATCTTCGACGGTCCGCAGGACGACCCCATCAACATCCACGGTACGTACCTCCAGGTGACCCAGCGCCTCGCGCCGGACACGCTGGTGCTGTCCTACATGCACAACGAGACCGCGGGCTTCCCCCAGTACCATCCAGGCGACCAGGTCGAGATCGTCGACAAGCGCACCATGGTGGCCGTACCCGGCGCCACCGCCACGGTCCGCAGCGTCGACGGACCTTCGGGTCAGGACCACAGCAAATCCCTGACGGACATGACCGTGACGTTCGACCGGGCGATCCCCGACATCGTCACCCCGGGCGGTTTCGTCGCAGAGAACACGACCTACACGCCCTCGGCCCGGATCGCCGGCAACACCTTCCGGAACGTGCCGACCCGGGGCATCCTCGTCACGACGCGCCGCCCCGTCGTCATCGAGAACAACGTCTTCGACAGCATGTCCATGGCAAGTGTGTACATCTCCTCCGATGCCTACCAGTGGTACGAGTCGGGGCCGGTGCGCAACGTGCTCATCCGGCACAACACCTTCCTCCGACCCGCCAGCCCGGTGATCTTCGTTGATCCGACGAACCAGGTGCTCGACCCCGCGAACCCGGTGCACCAGGGGATCCACGTCGAGGACAACCAGTTCAGTGTCGGCAACGTCCAACTGGTGAACGCCAGAAGCGTCCGCGACCTCACGTTCACCGGCAACGTCGTCAAACGGTTGGACCGCGACCAGCTCATCGCCGTGCATGCCGCGAACCCGTGTCCCGCTGTGGGCACCACGACGCCGGTCAGCGCCTTCACGATCAAGGGACCTGACACCTCGTCCCTGTTCAGCTTCCACGGCGCGACTGACGTCACCATCGCGGACAACAAGTACGACAACGGGCTGAACCTGCGGGCCGACCTCGACGCCACGCAAGCCGACCAGATCACGGTCGTCGGGGACGACATCCGGTTCGGACAGGACAACGTCCTTCCGATCGTTCCGGACCCGACGTTCCGGTCGAGCAAGCCTCAGGTGCTGAGGGTCGGACCGGACGGAACGGCGAGGGCGATCGCCGCGGGCAGCGCGGAGGTGACAGCGACTGTCAAGACGGAGACCGGCAAGCTCGTCTCCCGCGCCGTGACGATGACCGTCGGCGGCGATCCGGCTTCACCCCAATGCGACAAGACCGCCTTTGTCAGCGACCTGCCTTTCGCGGCGGAGTCCAACGGCTGGGGCCCCGTGGAGCGTGACCTCTCCAACGGCGAAGCCGGCAGCGGAGACGGCAGCGCCCTCCAGATCGACGGCACCCGATTCGACAAGGGCCTCGGAGTGCACGCCTTCAGCTCGGTCTCCGTCCGACTCGGCGGCCAGTACAAGCGCTTCACCACCCAGGTGGGCGTGGACGACGAGGTGGGCGGCAACGGCTCGGTCACCTTCGAGGTGGTCGCCGACGGCAAAGTGATCGCGAGCACCCCGGTCGTGCATGGGAACGACCCGGCGCGCACCATCGACGTCGATGTCACCTCGGTGCAGGAGCTGACCCTTCGGGTCACCGACGGCGGCAACGGAAACTCCTCCGACCACGCCGACTGGGCCGACGCGCGCCTGGTGCCGACTGACTGACACCCGGCATCAACAGACACGCTGCCCCGGCCGATCCCCGGCCGGGGCAGCACCGTCCCGCCAGCCAGTTGCCACGCCGGACAGCCGACAGCGTCCCAGGCCCGGCTACGCGTCAACCGTCGGTTCGGGTCGGGTGCGGTGGGAGCGTCAGTCCCGGGCGGTGAAGGAGTAGAGGTTGCCGTCCCAGGCGCCGATCAGCAGCGTGTTGCCGGTGATCGTCGGGGTGGAGAGGAGGGGAGCGCCGAGGTCCAGGTCCTGGATCTTGGCGCCGGTGGTCTTGTCCAGGCCGTACAGGTGGCCGTCGGTGCCGCCGATCCACACGGTGCCACCGCTGATGGTCGGCGAGCCGACGAAGGCCCGGCCGCTCTGGAAGTCCCACAGCTTGGTGCCGGTCGCGGCGTCGAAGGCGCTGACGCGGCCGTTGGTGAAGCCGGCGTAGACGGTGCTGCCGTCGACGGCGGCGGACCCTCCGGGCTGGGCCGCGTCGTCCTTGGAGACCCCGGTGCTCTCGTAGCGCCACAGCTCCTTGCCGGTGGTCGCGTCCCGGGCCAGCAGGACGTTGCTCATGTCGGTGGTGAACACCCGCCCGGCGGCCACCACGGGAGTGGAGTGGTGGACGCCACCGACGCCGCCGGCGGAGACGAGCTGCCTGCCGGTGGCGGCGTCGTAGATGCGCAGACCGCCGCGGCTGTCGTGGACGTAGACCTTGCCGTCGGCCACGGTGGGCGTACTGCTGTCCCACCATCCGCTGTCCACCGGGGAGTTCCACAGTTCCTTGCCGGTGGCGGTGTCCACGGCGACGAGGTGGCTGCCCGTGGTGGTGTAGCCGAAGTAGTAGACGGCGGAGCCGGAGACGGTCGCGCCGCCGTAGGCGTAGCCGCTGTACGGGCCGGTCTGCGTGGAGCCGGGGAGGGTGTGGGTCCACTTCTTCGCGCCGGTCGCCGCGTCCAGTGCGCTGAGGGTGCCGCGCATCTCGGTGACGTAGACGGTCCCGTCGTGCACCACGGGCGTGGACTGGACGAGGCTGTCGGTGGCGAAGTGCCACGTGGTCCGGCCGGTGGCGACGTCGACGGCGTCCACGCCGTTGCCCTTGGCCCCGTCGGTGTCCCAGGTGCCGATGTAGGCGGTTCCGTTCGCGACCACCGGGGAGGACATGCCGATGGTGGCGCCGCTGCGGTGGGTCCAGGCGCTGGTCAGGCTGCCGGTGCCGAGGCTGCCCGGCTGCACTCCTGTGTGCAGGGCGTCGCCGTGGAACTCGGGCACGTCCGCGCCCGGACGCACCTGGTCGGCCTTGGGTGCGACGGTGAACCGGCTCGTCGTGGACCAGCTGTTGCCCGCGTCGTCGAACGCCGTGACCTTGGCGGTGTGGTCGCCGAGCTTCAGGTCGCGGGCGTTCCACGGGGCGGACCAGGAGAACTTGCCGGTGCGGCGCAGCTCTTGCTTCGCGCGGCCGTCGACGCGGACCTCGACCCGCACCACGTGGCTGGAGGTGTTGTAGGCGTCCACCTGGAACTCGGTGCGGTCCTGGCCGATCTGGGAGCCGGGCGCGGGCGAGGTGACCGCGACGGTGTGCTCCTGGTTGAACATCCGGAACTCGGCCTTCAGCTTGCCGTCGTGCAGGGTGACCTCGCGGAAGCCGATGGGCGAGTGGTCGTCGTTGTAGGTCGCCGAGGCCGTGTTGTACTCCACCGCGCCGTCCATCAGATGCGGGTCGGTGAAGTTGGTGTGCATGTGGCCGTTGAAGAAGGCCTTGACGTCATAGCCCTTGAGCAGTCCGAGCAGGGAGTCGATCTGCCCGCCGGAGCCACCGGGGTCGGGCGTGTCCAGCGGCTCGTGCATGCTGACCACGATCTGCTTGCTGCGGCCGTCGGCGTCCCTGCCGTTCAGTTGCAGGTCCTGCTTCAGCCAGGCGAGCTGCACCGGATCGCCGAGGCCGCCGTTGTCCTCGAGCTGGACGAAGTGGGTGTCGCCGTAGTCGAAGGAGTACCAGGAAGGCCCGAGCAGCGACCGGTAGGTGCCGACGCCGTCGGTGTCCCCGCCGCCGTGGTCGTGGTTGCCCGTCACCGGCCAGATCGGGAGCTTGGAGTTCGCGGTGCCCTTGAGCCATGCCTGCCAGTGGGAGGGCTGACCGTCGCCGCTGAGGTCTCCGGTGGCCAGGACGAAGGCCGGCCGGGTGGGCAGTGCGGCCATGTCGTCCAGCTGCTTGGCGAGCTTGCCCGGGGTGACGCCGTCACCGTCGGCGGGCGCCTCCGGACCGTCGGGGCTGGTGACGTGGGTGTCGGTGATCTGGGTGAAGGTGAAGTCGGGCCGCTCGCTGCCCTGGTCGCGCCGCAGGTCGAAGTTCTCGGTGAGGGTGCTGCCGGCCTCGGGCGAGCCGAGGTCGCGGTAGAAGCGCGGCACGCGGTTGCTGCCGAGGGGGGCCGAGTAGCCGCGCGGCATGGTGATGTCGACGATGGTGCGGTTCCACTGGTTGAGGTCCGCGGAGAGCGTGTAGTGGCCGGTCCGGTCGGTACGGGAAATGGTCGCGCCGTCCGAGACGGACACACCGGCGAGCCCCCGCTCACCCTTGTCCTGGACGCCGTTGCCGTTCCTGTCCTCGAACACCGTGCCCTGGACGGTGGCATGGCGCGGCGGACGGGGCGCGAGGTCGAAGTTCACCGGCGCGGCGAGTGCCTGGTATCCGTCATTGGCCAGCAGCCACGCGGAGTACGAGCCGGCGCCCAGGCCGGAGGTGTCCAGGGTCACCGTGCCTCCGGCGTTGGGGACGTAGACCCAGGTGAGCGAGGCCCCGTCGCCGGGCTGACGGCCGGCCGGGTAGATGCCGATCCAGTTCGTGGCACTGGGAGCGTTCGTGGTGTAGCTGAAACTGAGTTTCTGGCCGACCTCGGGCTGCTGGCTGACCAGGGTGAGCGTGGACGCGCTCACGGCCGCCTGGGGGCTGCCGGCCGGCGCGGCGGACGAGACCGGTGTGCCCACCACGGCGAGAACGACGGCACAGGATCCAGCCACTACTGCGGCACGGACGCGGGAGGATGGCACGAGCTGCACTCCTAGCGATCAGGGAAGTTGGCTATACAACTTTGCTGATCACAGGACACCCGTGCCAGGTGTCCAGCAGGTGTAGCGACGGAATACCGGGCACGATCATCAGGTGTCGCGGCGGCCTCAGTGTGCTGATCCGTACGGAAGGGCCCCGCGGCGTCGCCGGGCCAGATCATCCCGCTTGGGTCGTCGTCAGACCAAGCGCTGCGCGCACGGCTCGCTCCTGGGCCGTAGTGGTCTGTGTCCGGGCGCTTCGTACCGCACCCTCGATGGCTGTCAGGAAGGGGGTTTGGGAGACCTTCCGCCAGACGGGGATGAGGGCCTCGACCCGCTGCAGGAGCGCGTTCACGGGACCTTGGGCGGCGACCGGCCAGTGATGGTTCTTCAGCAGCTGCACTTCGGTGGTGTAGGAGTCGGCGACTCCCCCTGCCCAGTTCTGGTAGTCGCTCAGGTTGGAGTCCGTCTGCTGTGGCGGTTCCGCGAGAGGCGACTCGGGCCGCTGCGCGGCGTCCAGGTAGGCGTACTGGTCGGCGGTCAGGGTGGTGGAATCGCGGCGAAGACGGTCGGTGGCCGGACCGGAGACCGGCACCCAGTAGCAGACACCATCGTGGTCGCCGGCCGTCCACTGTGCCCGGGGCGGCAGGAAATAGCGGACGCGGGCGACCGAGGGACCGAGGGTCCAGCTGTCCATGTCGTACCGGGGGACGAGATTGGCGCAGTAGAAGTCCGCCGAGGAGTTCCAGTCGTCCTTCGTCAGATAGTCGGGGCCGGGAACGGTGAACCGGCCGAACACCTCGGCGTCGTGCGGCCCGGTGCACGCCACGACCCGTACGATCGGGCGGTCTTGGATCCCCCCGCGCAGGGTGCCGCGGTCCGCAGTGAAGCACTCCCCCAACACCAGATGCCGGCCATTCGGATCGGCAGGCGGCACACGAGCCGGGCGGCTTGCGACCACGCTTCTACCGCCGGATGGCGCAGTGCCATCCGGACCGCTTGGACTGCCGGAACAGGCAGCCAGGCTGGCAAGTACCAATATTTGTACCGATATTGACGTTGCGAAAGCCCGCCGACGACCAAGCCCCATGCCCATCCCCCTACGCCTCGGCCCGCACGAACGAGCTTCGCCTCTGGTGTGAACCAGCCGCCCCCAGCCTCCCACCCGAACCGGAAGACACGCACGACGGAGAGGGTGAGCCGCTCCCCGGCGGAGATCGGCCCATTTGGCGCAGGTGACTACATGTCACTCATGGATCGCCCTCAATTCACCAGAACCGCACATGGCCACTGCTCGAAGTGTTGACAGCACCCACAGAAGCGCGCACTATCTGTCCAATGTAGTGAGCCAACGTGCGCAATAGAGGCAGGTTTCGCGCAGTTTCGTGCACCACGAGTCCGTGTGTGCAGGAAGGTCCGGGCACGGCGATGCACACCACACGCATCCCCCGTCATCTCCTGCACCGACTGAGACGACCGTCCCGACCAGCTCCGCCAGCTCGAGGCAGCACAGGCATGCAGCAAGCCGTGACACCCACCCCCATACGTAAGGCGGACATATCTTGCCAACCTCCCGAAACAGAAGCCTTGGTGTCGTCGTCGGTGCGCTCGCTGTCGTCGCCGGCGCTCTGACGGCCATGCCACCCGCTTCGGCGGCGGACTCCGGCTCCTACACCGTCACCGTCGGCGCGAAGGGCGCCTGGACCCAGCCGGACGACACGCCCGCCGCCCCTTACACCGACAAGGACGGCACCTTCTACTTCCAGGAGTCGGACTCCCTCTACGGCGCGAACGACCCCCGCACCTGGACCTTCTTCTCAGGCAGCAACTTCGACACCGCAACCCGCTCCCGCATCAGCGATGCGAGGAACCCGGCCCATCACGAGGACCGGAACAACGACACCACCTGGCGGTGCAACAACAGCCCCACGGGCGTCGGAGCCAGCTACGCGCCCGCCGGCTCCGGCTACTCCCAGCGCAACTTCTGCGACCTGTCAGGGGTATGGGTCGATCCGGACACCGGTGACTGGTACGGCCTGGTGCACAACGAGTTCACCCCGCAGCCCTTCGGCGACGGCCTGCACTACGACGCGATCGACTACGCGGTCTCCACCGACCAGGGCCGTACCTGGACCATCAAGGACCACGCGATCACCTCCCCGTACAGCACCAAGCGCGGGGACAACGCTGCGTTCCCGAGCCAGACGTACTACTACGGTGACGGCGACCAGCGGCTGTACGTGGACACCGCTTCGGGTTACTTCTACGTCTTCTACGGTTCCCGGCTGGTGGACAAGAACGGCGGCTGGAAGGCGTTCTACGAGCATGTGGCCCGCGCCCCGATCTCCGGGAAGATGGCGGCCGGCTCCTGGCAGAAGTGGTACGACGGCGCCTGGGCGCAGCCCGGAGTGGGGGGCAAGGAGAGCAACATGGTGCCGGTGACGTCGCCGGGCGACACCGGGTACACACCGCCGTCCAAGGAGTACAGCCCGGCCAGCACCGGCACCGTGGACCAGCAGGTCGCGGCGGGCAAGACGCCGCCGACCTCGCCCCTGTTCGTCATGGACATCACGTACAACGCCTACCTGGGCCTGTACATCGGCGAACCGCAGGCCGTCGACCAGTCCGGCAACGCGCCGCAGCAACTCTACGCCACCGACAACCTGGCCACCCAGAAGTGGACGCTGCTCGGCGACACGGGCAGCTACCACACCGCGTCCTGGTACCGCTGGTTCCTCGACAGCGCCAACAAGACCAGCTCCACCGTCGTCGGCAAGGACTTCCGCTCCTACTGCTCCTATGGCTGCTCGGACGGCTCCGACTCCGAATACGTCAACGTCACGATCGGTTCCTCGACGCCGGCGGCAGCGCCGTTCGCCCCGGGCAGGTCGTATCGGATCGGCAGCGGGGACGGCCGGGTGCTCGCCCAGGTCCGCGGAGGCTCCGCCACCACATCGGTGGCCGCGCCCACCGGATCGGGGCTGGACGCGTGGACCTTCACCGCCAACGGTGACGGCTCGTACCGCATCGCCAACGCCGCCACGGGACGGCTCCTCGGTGTCGGCACCCGCTCCACCTCCACCCGGGCCTGGGGAACGGCTCCTACCGTCACCACACCCGGATCAGGCGGCCCCACCGTCGGACAGCAGTGGTTCGTCATCCCCGGAACATCGGCCGAAGGCACCCCGAACGGCACGTACCGCCTGGTCAACCGCTACAGCGGCCTGGTGATCGCCATGTCGTCCCATGCCGGCCGGCTCGCCGAGACCACCGCCAGCCGCTACTGGACCAACACCACCGGTGACCCGGTCGGCGGATCACGCACCGCGCGAGACCAGACCCTG
Organism: Streptomyces sp. NPDC020917; assembly: GCF_044333795.1. Taxonomy (NCBI): domain Bacteria; kingdom Bacillati; phylum Actinomycetota; class Actinomycetes; order Kitasatosporales; family Streptomycetaceae; genus Streptomyces; species Streptomyces sp. NPDC020917. The sequence goes on from NZ_JBIRRR010000003.1 coordinate 264,295, forward strand.
ACCATCACCGCGGTCGGCAGCGACAACGGATAAGGGGCCAGAACCGGCGGTCCGCCGGGGAGCCCGAAAGCACCTGGCACCTTCGCCGGTCCCCAACGAGTCGGCGGTGACGGGCCTCGCCGCCCGCCACCGCCACCGCGGTGGCAGCCACTTCGACCGCCATCAACGCCGGCGGCCACGACTCCGGGCTGGACTTCGACGGGGTCGGCGCTATCAGCGACGGCGGCGGCTACTCCCGGCCGCGTGCCCGCCGGCTTCGTGATGCTCGGCGACAAGTCCCGCAAGCCGCAGCAGGAGGGCTGATCTTTCAGCTCTCCCTTTGAGGGCATCCGCCGTGACCGAGGGAGCGGTGGGTGCCCTCTACGGGTTCATCAGGGCGTGGGTGCGGTGAGATATCGCTGGATCGTGGGTCCGAGCCAGTCCACGATCTCGTCCCGGTCGAGGGCCACGCTTGCCGGGAACCGCAGCACGTAGCGCGTCAGCGCGAGCCCCAGCACGGTCGAGGCGCACAGCGCCGCCCGCGTCGACGCCTGCTCCGGATCGGGGCCCACCTGGCGGGCCAGCGGGATCAACTGCTCGCGCAGCACACTCTGCATGCGATCGGCGGCGGCCGCATCAGTGGCTCCGACCCGCATCAGTGCCGTGAGCTCACCGTTCTCCTCCCACAGGGTGAGGAAATGGCTCACCAGCGTACGGCCGATCGCCTCGCGCGGTTCGACGGGCAGGTCGGGCAGTCCGGGGTCGATCGCGACGGCAGCTGCGAACAGACCCGCCTTGCTGTCGTAGTAGCGCATCACCATCGACGGGTCGATCTTCGCGTCGCCCGCGATGGCCCGGATGGTCGCCTTCTCGTAGCCGTCCTCCGCGAACCGCTGGCGGGCCGCGGTAAGGATCGCGGCGCGGGTGGCATCGGAACGCCGTACGGCCTGCTGGTTCTCCGTGGTGCCGGTCATGCCTACGAATGTAGGTCAACGGCTGTTGACAGTCCAGGGCCGCACCTCTACGTTTACCAACACGCGTTGCCAACGCGTGTTGCCAACACGCGTTGGACGGATAGCCGCTCACGAGGGGACGTACCGAAGATGGCCAAGCTCCAGAGTCTCGACCCGCGCACGCCGATGTTCGCCCAGTTTCAGGAGAAGACCGGGCCCATCGTCCTCGCCAACACCTTCGTCGTACCGAAGGAGACGTACGCGTCGTTCCTGCCTCTCTTCCGGCGGCAGGCCGAGTTCATGAAGGCTCAGCCGGGATTCGTCTCCCTGCAGATGCACAAGGGGACGGCGGACAGCCAACTCCTGATGAACGTCGCGGTCTGGGAGTCGACCGAGGCGCTCGCCACAGCGTTCGGCAGCCCGGAGTTCCAGCGCATGGCGGCAGAGTTCCCCGACGACATCGTGTCGTACCCGCACATCTTCGAGCAGATCGACGTATGACGCGGCAGCTGTGGCCAGGGGAGGCGGCAGGAGAAGCCGCGCCCTCCCTCCCCTGAGCACCTACGCACCATCCCGGCGCTGCTGACGGCGCGTTCGGTGCAGGTCGTCGTCCCCGAGCTGCGCAAGGCCAAGGCGACCCATCTGGTGAGGCAATCGGGCTCACAGTGGCGGAGGTTCGGCGGCTCCTGGCAGCTTGTCGGCCCCGGCCCCCGCACCCTTGGTGGGCGCCGGGGCCGACCCACGCACTGAGCCCCAGGTGATCATCGAGGGCGTGCCGCATCACGTTCTTCACGTGCGCGGCTGGCATCTTGAGATTGCGGGAGGGACCCGCATGCAGGTAGGCCCCTCCGGCGCGCTGCTGGATGCCGGCGCTCTGGCTCAGGCGGTCGGGATGATGCCGAGCTGCTGGAGGACCTTCACGCCGTCGTCGAGCCCGAGCTCCTCGACGATGAGGCCGTCCTGGACCTTGAGCACCGTCTTGCCCGTGAAACGGAGTGTCTTGCCGGACGCCGCGGGCACGGCACCGATGGGAAGGTCGTCGAAGACGATCGGCCCGGTGTGCGTGCCGCCGCCCTCCCACTGCCCGACGACGTAGTCACCCTCGGCGATGAGGTCCGAGGTACCCCAGAAGTTGAGGTCCGGGAACGCGGTACGGAAGTTGGTCGCGAACGCGCGCACCTCGTCCCGGCCGCGCATGGGCTTGTGCAGCGAGTACTCGAACCGGATTTCTGGGGCGGCGAGTTCGTCGATGATGTCGGGGTTGAACGGGTTGCCCCAGAACTCGGTGAACCACCGGCCGACGATGGCCTTGTTCTCTTCGAGCGACATGGCTTTGTCCTTTCTGTTGTTGTCACCGGTTCGCCGTCGGCGTGGTGACATTCCGAAGACGTTCACCGGGTCCGATACGTGAGATCGGAGGTCGAGATTGAGGGGATCGAAACGGAGGGACCAGCGATTTGGGTGTGCGAATTTTCTTCCCGGGAGAATCCGAGGTACTGCTGCGGGTCGTGCCGGGATGGGTCTTCGTGGCGGTCGCCGCAGGGCCGGCGAGTTGGCCGGTGGTACGGCGGGGGCGAAGGCCGCCGGTGGTGCGACGCGAAGGCTGCGCTGCGGGGGCATGGTGCCCCGGTCAGAGGGCTGCTCCGATGGGGCGCAGGCCGAGGGCCTCGTAGATGGACTGTGCCGTCGTGCCGCTTTGGACGATCACATGGTCGATGCCCGCCGCGCGGGCGTTGCGCAGGAGTTCGATCTTGAGCGCGTGCGCCACCCACGTCTCCTGGGTGGGTTCCAACCACGTCACGACATCGCGGGCGAGGTCGCCGGTCGGGTCGATGACCGTGATCCCGACCGTGTCGTAGGCCCGGCACGCCACGACGACGAGGCTGTCGTCGCGGATGGTGAAGGGCATCGTGTCGATTCCACCGAAGTACATGGCGGACTGGAGCAGATCTCCGACCGTCTCGCCGAGTCGGTCCGGCCGGGCGCTTTTCTGCGCGAGGTTCGGGAAGGAGTATGTGGCGGCAATCGCGCGCTGCGTCTCCCTCCAATAGTTGTCGGCATCGAAGTCGGTCAGGTCGTACTTCTTGCTCGATCGATCGGCCATGTGTTTCCTCCTGCACGCCTCGTGTAACAGCGGTGCCCGTGGCCGTCGGGCGCGTGACGGCCACGGGCACGCTGAGCTGACCGAGGTCAGCGGCGCCGGGCGATTGCCTCCCGGCACAGTGAAGACGCTGGCTCGCACGGAAGCGTGAGATTCACGATGTCCAGATTCCGGAGCTGCCGCGCCGGTGCGAGCCCAGCAGGTGGGTGTCGACGATGCCGATCGCCTCCATAAGCGCGTACATGGTGGTCGGGCCGACGAAGGCGAAGCCGCGCCGTCGCAGGTCCTTCGACAGCGCGATGGACTCGGCGGACTTCGTGGGGATCTCCGCGAAGGTCCGGGGGCGGGGGGTGGTCTCGGGCTGGAAGGACCACACCAGGCGGGCCAGGCCCATGTCCTGGCGCGGTCTGATGGTGGCATGGGCGTTGGTGACGGCCGCTTGGATCTTCTGCCGGTTGCGCACGATGCCGGCGTCGGTCATCAGCCGTTCGATGTCGGTCTCGGTGTACGCGGCGATCACGTCCGGGTCGAAGTCGTGGAACGCCTCGCGGAACGCGGGTCGTTTGCGCAGGATCGTCGCCCAGGACAGACCCGCCTGGAAGCCCTCGAGACTGACGCGCTCGTAGACGCCGCGCTCGTCGGTGACCGGCATGCCCCATTCGCCGTCGTAGTAGTCGCGCAGCAGGGGGTCGGCGGCCGCCCATGCGGGCCGGGCGAGTCCGTCCTCTCCGACGACGACGCCCGGGTCGGCGATGGTGCTGCTTGCTTCGTGTGTCATGCGATCACCCGTCGAGACCTGTCATGCGCATCGTGATGTTGATCCGGCCGCTGCTGATGCCGCACCCCTCGGGCGCTGTGTCCTGGTGCACCTTGGTGACACCGTGGTAGGCGAGGCGGGCGGGTCCGCCGAAGACGAAGAGGTCACCGGAGGCCAGCAGCAGGTCCGTAGAGGGTTTTCCGCGGCTTTCGGCGGTGCCGAAACGGAACGTGCAGGTGTCGCCGATGGACAGCGACACGACCGGGGCGCGGGAATCCTCGTCCTTGTCCTGGTGCATTCCCAGACGGGCGTTCGTGTCGTAGTAGTTCACCAGCGCGGTGTCGGGCGTGTACGAGCCGATCGTGGCCGTGTCGTGCCCGGTGGCCTGAAGGGCCCGGCGTCCCAGCCGGACCACCCAGTCGGGGAACGGAAGGACACGGGCGCCGTTCACGTCCGTGGCTGCTCTCGTGTACCGGTACGGCTGCCAATGCCAGCCCAGGCACACGGTGCGCACGGACATCCGGTGTCCGCGGACCGTTGCGGCCCGGAGGGGAACGGGGCCTCGCGCCCACTCGTGGAACCGGTGTGCGATCCACTCCTGCTGTTCCAGGGGCAGCCAGTCCGGGACGTGGGTGGCGCCCGGGGTGATCTCTCCCGCGTCGCGCTCGGGGGGTTGTGGAGTGAACAGCGCTGTCATGGCTGGTCCTGTGTGCGGGTGGGGTACTGGAGGGAGTCGTCCGCGACGAGCCAGGTGGCGCCGTGGGCGGTTGCGCCGGCCAGGCCGTTCAGATTGATCAGGCCGGCGAGCGCGAGCGTGCGTGGATCACCGATCGCGGCGGTGGCCAGGGTGCGTTCGGGGCGCCACGGGGTCGACCACAGCAGCCGCCGGGTCATCTGCGCCCAGCCGGTCGCCGGGCCGGCCATCACCCACAGATCGGGGTTGGCGTCGGCGAACCGTGACGCGTGGCGCAGCCAGGAGGCCCCGGTCTCGGGCCAGGTGATCGTGGCGAGGGTTGTGCCTCCCGCGCGGCCCCACGCCGATTCGATCAGGCGTGAGGTCTCGACAGCGTGCGGTGTGCGGCCGGAGCCGATCACGATGGTGTGGGCGCGGCGGTCTTGAGCGAGTTGGACGATGGCCGCGACCTCGGCGTCTGTAGCCGTCAGGTCTGCGTCGTGGCTTTGGCTTGCCGGCCTCTTCAGCAGGGGGCTGGTCAGGGGGTCCATGGTCGGCCGTTCTCTTCGGCGGTCTTCCATCGCTGATAGCGGTCGTTGCAGCAGGCGCCGCAGGGGCGGAACCCGGCGGCGACCGCCGTGGCCTCGTCGGCGAAGAAGACCCGGTGTCTCACATAGCCGCCGCGGGCGATGGCGCACAGCGCGGTGGGGCAGTCGAGTCGTCCGTAGATCTTCGAGCCGAGGTGGCCGCCCCACTCTCCCTTGACCGGCGACCGGTAGGGACGGCCGTCTGCCCCGAGAAGGGTGTAGGTGTTCGTCGCGTTGTTCATGCGGCGTCGTGGAAGACGAGGGCAAGGGTGTGGCGTGCGCCGGATCGGATGGCGGACACGCCGTGGCGAACCGGCGCGGCGGACCATCCGCGGGCGGACCTGACGGGCCGGTCGCGTGTGGTGAAGAGGTATCCGTGTCCGTGCGGGAGCAGCGTGGATGTGCCCCGGGACTGGGCGCGCGGGCGCTGTTCCAGGAGCAGGAACTCGCCGCCCGTGTGATCCACGCCGGGCTCGTTGAGGTTGATCACGACCTGCAGCGGGAACACGAGGTCGCCGTACAGGTCGCGGTGCAGGGCGTTCCAGTCCTTCTCCCGGTAGCGGAGCAGGATCGCCGTGGACTTCGTCTGGCCGGCGTCGTGGCACATCTGCAGCCATTCGTCGAACGAGTCCGGCCACGGCGCGGGCCTGCCCAGCCTGGTCCACCAGTCGCGGGCGATGGGCAGCAGCCGCGGGTACAGCGCCTGCTTGAGCCGTTCGACCGGTTCCGGGTAGGGCGTGTCGAAGTACCGGTACTGGCCCTCGCCGAAGCGGTGGCGGCCCATGTCGACGGTGCTGCGGAACAGGCCGTCCTGCTCGTAGAGTTCCCTGATCTGCGCGGTCTCCTCGGAGGTCAGCAGCTGCGGCAGCAGCGCGCCGCCGTACTCGTCGACCTCCGCGGTGATCGCCTTCCAGTCGCCGGACTCGACACGCCGGTGCCACCGGTCCCTCTCCTGCTCGGTCACTTTCGTGGTGCTCATGCCGCGGCCTCCAGGTGCAGCAGCGCGGTCTTGGCCTCGAGACCGCCGATGTAGCCGCCGAGGGTGCCGTCGGTGCGCAGCACGCGGTGGCACGGGACGACGATCGGCAGCGGGTTGGTCGCGCAGGCGGTGCCCACGGCCCGGACGGCTTTGGGGTTGCCGACGAGCTCGGCCATGTCGCGGTAGCTGCGGGTCTGTCCGTACTCGATCTCGGGCAGACGGGCCTGCACCAGGCGTCGGAATCCGTGCGACAGGGACAGGTCCAGCGTCACGTCGAAGACCCGGCGGCGCCTGGCGAAGTACTCGTCGATCTCGCGGGCGGCCTCCTCCAGCCGCTTCGGGGCGCGCAGGATCCGCGGGCTGAGACGGTGGCCGAGGGCTTCCAGTACCCGGTCGTGGTCCTCGCCGGGGTACGCAACTCGGACCAGTCCCTTGGGGGTGGCGGCGAGCAGCAGCTTGCCGACGGGCGAGTCGATGGTCGTGTAGGCGACATCGATCAGGTCGGCTTGCTCCGCGGCCTGCTCCAGACGGCGGTGGAGGCGACCGAGAGTTTCGGTGTCCACAGGCGTCGCCAGCAGGACGGCCATGTCGTCATCGTTGTGCATCTCGCTCACGGCGATGCTCCTTTCGTGATCGCGCCCGGATAGTGCTTCCTGAGATTCTTGAGTCCGTCCGCGGTGGCTCTTCGGGCCGCCTCGACGGTGCCGCCGACGATCTCCGCGATCTCGGCGTACGTCAGCCCCGCCACATACCGGTAGGCGACGGCCTGGCGCTGCTTGCTGGGGAGTTCCTTCACTGTGGCCCACAGGCCGGCGGCGTCGGCGTCCGGGACGCCCTGCCCTGCCGGGGTTTCCGGTACCTCGTCGACCGGCAGGGGATTTCTCTTCGCGGCACGCAGCACGTCGATCGCCTTGCGGTGCGCGATCGTCACCAGCCACGCTTCCACGTTCGCCGTCTCCGGCAGATCGGGATAGGCGCGCATGGCGGCCAGGAACGTCTCCGACCATGCGTCGTCGGCATCGTGCGGGCCGAGAACGACCCGGCAGACGCGCAGCACCGTCGGTCCGTGCTGCGCGACCACGCTCTCGAACGGTTGTTTCATGTCCATCCCATGGAAGACGTACGTGCGGTGGCAAACGTGAGATTCCCGGTCAGCACAACCACCCGGCTTCGCCCGCGGACGGCTCCTCGAGCTCCAGCAGCGCCTGCTTGCGCTTCCGCCCGCCGGCGTACCCGGTCAAGGCGCCAGTGGAGCCGACAACACGGTGGCAGGGGACGAAGATGCACAGCGGGTTCGCGCCCACGGCCTGCCCGACCTTCTGTGCGAGATCGCGGCCGCCGACCTGTTCGGCGACCTGGCCGTAGGTGGTCGTGTCCCCGCACTGGATGCCCTTCACGATGTCCCAGACGGTGCGCTGGAACGCGTCACCCTCGGCTTCGAGCGGAAGATCGAACCGCCTGCGCCGCCCCGCCAGGTAGTCGCACAGCTGGCGGACCGCTTCGTTCAGCAGCGAGTCCGTCGAGTCGCTGATCTCGGGTCCGAACGTCTCCTGCGAGGGCCGGCGGACCTGGTGCCTGAAGTACAGGCCGGTGATCGTCTCGTCCTTGGCAACGATCGTGATCGGCCCAAGGTACGTCTCGATCACGACGTGTCGGATGCTCATCTGCGCCTCCCCTCTCCTACCCGGTAGACGGTCGCCGCCCGCGGAACGTGAGATCTGGATGTGGGCCGCCGCCAGAGGCCCGTCTGGACGCGTTCCGGATGGCCGACCCGGGCAACCCGGCGGCACCTGGCGGGGCTATCCCGTCGGCGTCTGGATGCCCCGGCCGCACCGGGGGATGAGGGACTCGGCGGCTCGCGCCCCGGCGGATGCCGCTGCGGGTCCGAGGGCTGTCGCAGAGGCCGCACGTCCGTTGTCTGTGGACGGTGTTACGTTCCGTGGCATGACCGATCACGCGCTGCGGTTGCTGCGGCAGGACCGCCATCTGGCCGAACTGGCGGCCTTCCCCTTCGACTTCGACCTCGGCCGCGCCGTCCACGGCCATGTCGAGGAGGTCCGCCTCGCCTCGGGCGGGCCGTTGGACACGGTGGCCGGGGACGACGCCGGGGGTACGTACTTCGTCTGCGCGGACGGCTCGGTGCTCTACGCCGACTCGGAGGGCGCCGCGGGGATCATCGGCTCCAGCGTCGACGAGGCCCTGGAGCTCGTGATCGGCCTGCCCGGCTGGCGCGACTACACGCGTCTGTCGCCGGACGACGGCGAGCAGAAGATCCTGGCGTGCGTCGCGGAGACCGAGGACGAGATCCGTGAGTACTACGGAATCGACGAGGAGCGGGCCGAGCTCCGTGCCGCGCTGGGCTTCCGCAATCGCTCCCCGGTCGAGCTGGTGGGCCGGCTGCGTGCCGCGCTGCTGCGCACCGAGCCGGACTTCGTCCTGCTCAACGCGGACGAGGGGTGCGCGTACGACCGGATAGGCCCGGCCGGTCCCCCGCTGTGGGAGTCGGTGCTCGCGGCGGGCCGCGCCGATCTCGCCCGGTTGAGGGAGGGCGACCGCACCGCATGGTGCGAGGTCGCCGAGGACCCGGTGCGGCGCCGGCTCACCCTGCGGGCCGCGCAGTTCGACCGCGCCGAGGGCGACCTGGAACTGCTGCGGCATCTGCTGCGACACGAGACACGGTCCTCGATGACGGACGAACTGCGGCTCGCGGCCGTGCTGGTGGGGCTGTACGGGGACACCGGGGATCTGCCCCTGCTGCGTGAGGTCCGGGACACGGACTTCGACACGGCGTGCGGCCTGGGCGGCATCCCGGAACCGGGCGCAAGCGCCGGCGAGTTGCAGCACTGGGCGCGGACCCTCGACGAGTCGATGTTCGGAACGGACCCCTCGGACGAGCCGGTCTCCACGTGGACCGACCTGGCGCGAGACCTGGGGATGACGAACCTTGCGCGGGTGACGCTGATCCGCGAACTCGACAGCATCGTCATGGACCAGAGCAGGCTCCGCCGCCCCGAGGCGCCCCGCACCCTGGCCACGGCTCCGCTGAGCGGGCTCGCCCGGGACTTCGAGGAACTCGGCGACCTTCCCCAGGCGCTGCGTGCCCAGCGCCTGTACACCGCCCTCCAGGAGACGGCATGGGACCGTGCCTCGGCCCGGCACACCCTGGCCCGCCTGGAGCGGGAGGCGGGGCAGCTGCCGCAGGCGGCGGACACCCTGGCCGCCGTGCGGGACCTCCTGGCCACCCCGGGCGACGACTCGCTGCGCCACTGGCAGCAGGTGAACCTCGGCCGCTTCATCGCCGAGGAGCACTACCGGCTCACCCTCGCCCTGGCCGACGCGGGCCGCACCGAGGAGACCCGTGCTCTCCTCGCGGCCGCCGATGCCGTGCTCGGCGAACTCGCGGAGAACGCCGCGAACTTCGTCCGCGAACTCGCCGAACGGACCGCCGCGCGGGTACGAGAGGTCAACTGAGCTCCGTCGGCCGCTGACGGCGAAGGCGCGTGGTCGATGCTGCGGGCCGCGCACCCCCGCGGCGGGGACGCGGTGTGCGCCGGGACCGCGGGCTGTTCTTGGGGGTGCGCGGAGCCGAAGTCTGTGCGCACGATGGACCGGTGACGCTTCTTGACGAGGAAATGATCGAGCTGCGCCGGGAGATCCACCGCCACCCCGAACTCGCCGGCGAGGAACGGGAGACGGCCGGGCTGGTCGCGGAGCAACTGCGCGCGGCCGGGCTCGAGGTGACGACCGGTGTCGGCGGGCACGGGGTCCTCGCGGTGCTCGACGGCTCCGCGGAGGGCCCGACGGTGGCGTACCGGGCTGACATGGATGCCGTGGACGCGCAGACGAACGTGCTGCCTTTCCCGCGGTCGGACAGGGTTTTCGACGAGGGCTTCGCCTCGCGCGTCGCCGGCGCCGCGCATCTGTGCGGGCACGACCTGCACACCGCGATCGGCGTCGGCGTCGCCAGGGCGCTGGCCCAGGGTTCCGAACCGGTGCGCGGACGGCTGCTGTTCGTCTTCCAGCCGGCCGAGGAGAACCTGCAAGGCGCGCGGGCGATGCTGGATACCGGTCTGGTGCAACGGCTCGCGCCGCGCGAGTTCTACGCGCTGCACTGCGGCCCGTTCCCCTCCGGCACTATCGGGGTGTCTCCGGGGTACGGCCTGCCCGGGCTCGACCACTTCCGGATCGTGCTGCCCGGCGGCGACGACGCGGCCGCCGCCGCCCTGGCCGTCGAGGTGGCGAAGCTCGGCACCGTCGACTTCCCGCGGAGCATCGCCGAGTACCGCGCGGGCTTCCATGCGGCGCTGGACCCCGAAACCGCCGCGCCGTACCGGGAGTTCGTGTGCGTCGCCCAGTGGACCGAGCAGACACCCGACGCGCGGCCCGTGCCCAACGGGCTGCTGCGGGTGTGGCCGCAGCAGCGGCACGCTGAACTGCGCGCGCAGGTGGAGCAGTTGGCGGCGGCTGCGGGCGGGCACGTCGAGTTCCCCGGCGATCCGTTCCCGGCCATGGTGAACTCGGCGGAGCTCAGCACGGCGGCCGGGCGGTACCTGAGCGCGGCGCTGGGCCCGCAGTCCGTCGTATGGGCCCAGGGCTCCTGGCCCTTCAACTGCGAGGATTTCGCGCTGTTCCTCGGCCAGGCGCCGGGCGCGCAGTTCTACCTCGGCGTCGCGGACGCCGAGGCGGGGATGAACGGCGCGCCGCACACCCCCGACTTCGCCGCCGACGAGCGGGCGATCGGCCACGGCATAAGCGCCATGGCCGGCCTGTTGACCGAGCGGCTGGCAGCCCGACCGGCCGCGATCGACGACATCCACTCCCCGGCCTGGGGTGCCCCGCGTTGACGGCGTTGCCGCGATCGCAGGCCCGGACCGGGCGCCGCTCCGGCGCACTTCACGCGGCTGCCTCGTCCCCGCTGACGGTGGGCGGAAGGGTGACGTAGGCGAGGGTCCTGCCCGCGGCCAGTGGCACCTGCGTCGCGTAGACGCTGACCGCGATGCCGGCCGGATAGCCGCTGCCTGCCGGCCGGTTCCAGGTGGGCGCGGTCGTCACCGGGTCGTTGCCCGGCAGCGGGGTGCTCGGGGTCCAGTTGGTGAGCGCGAGGGCGAACTCACAGGGCCGGCTCCAGCCCTTCGAAGCGTACCGTCCAGCGCTGGCCCGCTGGGAAGCCCGGCGCGTGCCGGCCGGGTGCGCCGTCCCAGCCGGCGGCCATGAACGCGATGGCGTACAGCAGCGCGGCGTTGCTCGGGAAGTACGGGAACGGTCCGCCGGTTGCCAGGCCCGCATCGTCGAACTGGAAGCCGGCGGCCGGGTGAAGCAGGAAATCCACGGCGTCGTCGGGACGTCCGAGCCGTGCGGCGCACATGGCGAGCATGGGGAAGTCCCATCCCCAGGTCTGGTCGAACTGCCAGCCGGTGAAGACCTTCTCGGCGGTGCGGGCCATCGTGGGGACGTCAACGCCGTCGCCCGGCAGCCAGCCGTAGGGGCCGATCAGGGCCGGGTGCTCGTAGTTCCACTGCGTCCACATGTTCTGGACGCCCTCGTGCAGGACGTAGGTGCCGTCCTGCACCGGCAGCGCCGCGAGCCCGTCGTGGACGCGCTGCCACCCGGGGTCGGGGTGCAGGCCGAGGCGTTCGCGCCACTGCTGCGCGACGCGCAACCCGAAGCGCCAGTAGGCGAGTTCGAACGTCGGGTTCTGGGTGGTCCTCGGGTCGGTGTTCTCCGAGACGATGTACATGGGCGGGCCGAGGATGTAGCGGCTCGTGCCTTCGTCCCAGAAGGCCCAGGAGGAGAGGAAGTCGGCGGTGTCGAAGACGATGTCGCGCCACTTCTGCAAGGTGCTGTCGTCGGGATGCGCCCGGTAGTCCATCTCGGCGAGGAAGATCGGGTGCGGCTGCTGCCACACCAGCAGGGCGTGGATGGCGTGCGGCGACTCGCGCCCGTCTGCCGTCGTGCACTTCGGCCACCGCGCTCCCCGGAAGCCCTGGAACTCCGCGCGTTCGCGGGCCGACCGGTGGAAGCTCTCGTAGACGTCCAGGCTGCGGTCGAGCATCGGCCAGCGGTTCCACAGCGCCCAGTGCGCGCTGTGCCACCAGTACATCTCCATGTGGAACTTGCCGTTCCAGCCGTTGTTGACGAGCCCGGACTCCTGCGGCGGCAGCGAGCCCGCCTCGTTGGCGCGCATCAGGTACTGAGAGAGCACGACGCGGCGCTCCAGTTCCTCCCAGCGCGGGTCGGTGCTCGCGGACAGGTCGATCGCTCCGCCGGAGAGCCAGTACTGCCGCCAGGCCCGGGCGCTCGCCGCCAGGGTCGCGCTCGACGTCGGCGCCGAACCTGCGGGCGTGGGCGCGAACGCGCAGGTGAACCGCAGTTGATTGGTGTGGCCGCCGGCAGCGAGGCGGTAGCGGTGCCGGTTGGCCACCGCTCCGATCGACAGGGTCTGGTTGTCGGGGACCACTATGTCGTGCTCCTGGCCGGCGTACGTGTAGCCGAGCACCAGACGCTTGGACATGCCGGGCGCCGGGTCGCCGAGGTGCAGGTAATCGACGGGGAGGACGAGCGAGTTGTCCGCGACCAGATGGGCGAGCATGCCGGTGACGTCGGCCCAGTGGCCGTCGGTTCCGTACTGCGCGGTGCGGATCACGAGTTCTCCCGTCGCGGAGGCCAGGCCGGTGAACACACCGTGGCCTTCCCAGGCGAGCGCGACGTGGTACTCAGTGGAGTCCAGGCGGTGCGTGATGTCGACGCGGCTGCTGCCCCGCGTCGTCGCCGTCGTCTCGTGGGCGTCCGGGGCACCGTAGTTCCCGACATATGCGGCGAACTCCTGCCCGTCGGCGTAGGGGAAGTCGAGAAATACCGTCAACCGCTCGGCGGCGACGAGCGGCGAGTCGATCTGGACGGCGACCGCGTCGTGATCGGGGTGACAGCAGGTGCGGACATGCACGGGTTCACCGGCGATCTCGAACCGGCTGTCGATGACACCGGTCCACAGGTCGAGTTCCTGGCGGATTCCCTTGATGTCGCCGGCGACGGCGGCACGACCGTCGGGCATGGCCAATTCCAGACCGATACGTCCGAGGTTGATGCGAGCCGGGTTGGCGTAGAGCCACGACGACAACTCGGGCTGGTCCGGATTCGGGATGGGGTAGTCGACGGGGCGGCCGTGCGTGTCCCAGACCTGGCCGCGGAAGTCCGACGGCTGCTGGCCAGGCGGCAGCGGGAAGTTGTGCCATCCCCAGTCGGACATGGTGTTGAAGGGCACGAACGTCTGTAGCCCGGTGACGTCGACACCGAATGCGAACCCGCCGTTGCCCACCTGTAGCGGGCTCTGCGTATCGAGTTTCCCTCGCACCACGCGGTGGCGGGCCACGAGGGCCTGACGGTCGATCGGACGCACCGACGCGGCTTCGGCCGGCGTCCGGGCCTCGGCCGCGGGCGCCGCGGCGACGCCGACCACCGCCGCGGCCGCCGAACCGGACAGGAACGTTCTACGAGTGACCACCCTGTGCCTCCTGATTGAGAAATGGAATGGCCGCCCGGTCTCGGCACTGTGAGCGACGTGCCGGCGGTTTCCCCACCCGTGACGGGACCGACGCGCAACCACGGACGGGCGGAGTACCCCGGTCCATGCATCGCGCGCCCGGTGAAAGCACTGGCCGGCCAACGCGGCTGACTGACTGGTGCCCGTCGTCCTCCTCCGACTTCGAACGTTGGACAGCGCACGGGATGACCCAACACTGTTGATTCGGTTCAACTTTGAGCGACAAGCTAGACCCGTTGTTTCGACTTGGCAATGCACCGGAGGCACATCATCTGGGCTTTCCATCGGCATATGACCCGGCACGGCCACGTCCGTCATTATTGAACGTTTCAACTCCCTCCCTCTGATGAGGTGGAGGGCGCATGGCAGTTGGTGCGCTCGGCCCGGACGCCGTACGCCGCGTCCCCGTCGACGGTGTCCACGCTGCGCCCCTGTCCTGGCGAACCGCTCGCTCCCCAACGCGGTGCGGCGCTCGCCGTGGATGATCCGGCCGATCATTGCGGCGGTTTTGCGTCATGGAGGAAATACGGCACCGTCAATCAGTTGCCCGATTTCTCTTTGGTCGTCAGCATCTGTCATGCACGCGAGGAGGATCACGACCGCTCCGGAGGCTTGGACACGCGTAGGAAGCGTTGCCACACCCGTGGCATCGAGCGCGCTCGACGACCAGTTCGGCTGCACTGCCCGGAGGTGTTCGATGTACCCGGAGCTCCAGTATCTCGTTGACTCGCTGGCGACCAAGCTGTCATGCCCCGCGACGGTCGAGGACCGCAGGCAGCGGCTGGTGGTCTACAGCCGGCACAGCGAACCGCCCGACCCCGTGCGCCATGCGTCGATTCTGCAGCGCTGCGTGTCTGCCGAGGTGCTGGCATGGCTGCGACAGATCGAGCTGGCCAAGGCACGACACCCGGTCCGCATTCCCCGCAACGTCTCGCTCGGCATGCTGCCCCGGGTGTGCGTACCGATCCGGCGCCGCGCCCTCCTCCTGGGGTATCTGTGGCTCATGGATGTCGACGGGTCGATGAACTCGGAGCAGATCGCGCTCGCCGAAACCGCCGCCCAGGACTTCGCTCTTTCGCTGTATCGCGAGGTGCTGGCCGGCGAGCTCGCGTCGAACCGGGAAACCGAGGCGATCAGGAACCTGCTGCTTTGCGGCAGCGATATCCAGTCCTGTGCGGCGCGCACCCTCATCGACGGCGGACACTTCGACCCGTCCCGCGCTGCCGTCGTGCTGGTGGCCCGGCCGATGCTCACCCCCGATGCCGAGCCGGACGACCAGGTGCGGCTCGCCCTCGAACAGGCACTCGTCAACACTCGCCACCGGCTGCCCGCACGGCAGGCCGTCCACCTTGTCTCTCACAGCGACGGGGTGCTTCTCCTCGGCACGGAGGGAGAGGCCGACGAGCTGGCGGTTGACCGCTGCGTGTCCCACCTCGACAACGCCCTGCAGAGCGCAATGTCCGGGCTCGAGCAGGTGTCGTCGTTCGTGATCGGCGTCGGACAGCCACGGTCGGAGCTGGCGCAGGCACGGGACTCCTACCTCGAGGCCGGCCAAGCCGCTCGTATCGCTGCTTCGATGCCCGACGTCAGCCGGATTGCCCGCTGGTCCCAGTTCGGCATCTACCGGGTACTCGCGCAGCTGTTCAGTCAAGACCTCGGCGAGTTCGTGCTTCATCCCGGGCTCGAGCGGCTTTTCACCGATCCGGAGGCGCTGCCTCTGCTTCAGACGCTGGAGACCTATCTTGATCTCTCCGGCAACGCACTGGCGACATCCGAGCGTCTGAAGCTGCATCGCACCTCGCTGTACTACCGCATCCAGCGCTTTGAGCACCTGGCGGGCGCCAACCTCAAGGACGGCAACGAACGGCTCTGCCTGCACCTCGGACTGAAACTCGCGCGATTCACCGGCCGCTATCGGCCGGTCTGCTGAACTCCCGTACGGTGACCCCCCGCTGCCCCGCCCCGCGGGACGGGCGGCGGAGGAGGGCGACGGCCCCGCCATCCGATCGGTGGCGGGGCCGCGACCTGTGTGTGCGGGGCCGGGGTCGGCCCCGCACGAAGCGTCACATCAGGTGCAAGCGTGGTCGGGTCGGAGAGAGAAGTCGACGGTGTTCGCCATGCTCTGCTTGATCTTCACTGATTGGGTCTGCGACGCCCAGCCGTCCTTGGCCGCGATCACCCTGAGCGGGTTGTTGCTGACGTCGAGCCAGAGCACGTACTGACCGTTCCGGTCGGTCCGCAGGGTGTAGCTCGCCGTCTTCGAGGTGATCTGCACGGCGGCTCCGGGCAGTGGCGCCGAGATGCCGGTGCAGCCGACCCCGGTGACCGTGCCGGTGATCTTTCCCCAGGTCTTGGGCGGGTTCACCGTGAGCGCCACCGGCACCGGGGGGACCGCCCCGTACGGGGTCTGCGCGCTGACCGTGAACTCCGCAGTGAACGTGCCCGGTTGGGTGATATCGGCGACATTCGCGTTGAAACTCGCGTTGACGTCGACGCTCTTGCCCGGCTGGATCGTCACCTCGGTCTTGTCCACCGAGAGCCAGGGGATCGCGGTGCACTGCTCATAGCCGGGCAGCAACTCCGCACTCCTGCCCGCGGCCAACCCTCCGCTGGAACCTCCGATCCTGTAGAAGCCGCAGGCGGAGCCGCCGCGGTAAACGGTGTTGTTGGAGTTGGGCAGCGCGGTCCAGGTGTCGGAACCCGGGTCGTAGCCGAAGCCCTGGTTGGTGAGCGTGCTGGTGCCGTTGGTCACGCCGCCGGACATGAGGAACGTGCCGTCTGCCGCCGAGTAACCCATCCCCCACAGGTCGATCGGCAGGTCGGCAACGGCGGTCCACCGATGGGACGACGGGTCGTAGCTGTAGGCGTGCTTGGTGGTGCCACCGGTCGCCGTCGCCCCGCCCGCGCAGTACAGCTTGCCCGCGATGGCACCGCAGCCGAGCCAGGAGATCGGTTCCGGATACGCCGTGCCCGAACTCCAGGTGTCCGAGGCCGGGTCGTACGCCTGCACGTCCGTCCTGCCGCAGTCGCTGTCCGTGCAGCCGCCGACGACGTAGATCTTGCCGCCCAGCACGGTCACGGCGGCGCCGGCGTAGGGTTTCGGCATGTCGGCGCCTGCGGACCAGGTACGGCTCGCCGGATCGTAGATCTCGGTCTTGGCCGTCGGGGTCCCGGAGATGTCCCAGCCGCCGAAGACGTAGAGCTTGCCCCCGTAGGCGGCTGCCTGGGCGGCCGACCGGGCGACGCCCAGGTTCGGCAAGGCGCTCCACGCCTGGGTGCCCGGGTCGTAGGCATAGGCCTTGTTGACAGTTGACTGGCCGTTCGTTCCGCCGACCGAGTAGACCGTGCCGCCGATGGTCGCCACGCTGTTGTCCATGATCGGCACGGGGTAGTCGGCCACCGTCGTCCACGGCGCCGCGTACGGCGTCACCGACGGCTTGGCGACCGCCCGCGGGGTCTTTCCGGGCCGGAAGCGCAGGGGACTGTAGTTCCCCTTCACCTCCTGCAGCGGAGCACCCTGCGGCCTGGCACCCTGCTGCGCCGCGGCGGGCTGATAGCCGCCCGGCTGCTTGCCGATCTCGGCGGTCACCGGGGCGGTTCCGGTGTTCTTCACGGTCAGGGTGGAGGTGCCCTGGCCTTGCCAGCCGACCGTCGTGCTGAGCTGGGCCTGGCCGACCGCGAGCCGGGGTGCCGGGAGCGAGAACGTGCCGCCGTCCGTTGCCTGGTCCGAGGCCACGTCGACGGTGGCGTCCTGTGCGCTGTAAGCGTTCCCCGCCGTGGCGGAGAACGTGTGCTCGCCGGTGAGTGAAGAGAACACCTCGTAGAAGCCGTCGTCCAGGTTCGGGTCGTTCGGTGTCGCCACCGAGGTGGTCGTTTCCGCGGGATTGTCGGCCGACGTCACCGTGGCGCCGTTGATCCCGGCACCGGTGTTCTTGTCGGTCACCCGGCCGACGACCAGGCCACCCGGCGTCGGCTCACATGTGCGGTCGCCGAGAAAGACGTCGTCGACCTGCCACCAGAGGCCGTAGTGGGCGGTGAAGTGGAACCTCACCCGGACGTTGGCCTGGCCGGCGGCCCGGGAGAGGTTCACGATCTCGGTCCGCTGCCCCCGGGCGCTGTCGCCGGCGTGGTGCCAAGCGTTGGTCCACGTCTGGCCGCCGTCGAGGCTGAGATCGACGTCCCCGGTCTGGCCCGAGTAGCCGTTGTAGTCGGTGCGGAAGGTCAGGGCCGGGTGGGTCCGCCGGCTGAAGTCCATGACCGGGCTGATCAGCGAGCTGTCCTGCGCCTTTCCGGTGCCGTATGCCGCACTGTCGATAATGGCGAAACCACCGGACCCACCGGTGGTGTTGCCACGCTTGCCAGGATCGTCGAACACCCAGGTCTGGCCGTTGCCCAGCCTGTCGTCCGTGGTCCAGCCCGCCGGCCTGGTGCCGCCGTCGAACGACACGGTGGTGCCGTCGGAGTGGGGGCCGTACCCGGCCGCGCTGCAGGTCGTCTCGTCGACCGGCGGGTTGACGTCATGTGTCACGTCCGCCGAACCCACCTGCACATCCTGAGATTCCTGCTGGTAGCCCGGGTACATCGGGTCGACCTGCAGGGTGTAGGTGCCGGAGACGGGCACGCTGAGCGTGTACTTCCCCGTCTTGGGGTCGGTGTAGGCGACCGCCGTCGGCTCGTCCTTGACCCGCACGGTGGCGTACAGCGGCCAGCCGTGACCCGAACCGTCATGCACTGCACCGGTGATGTCGACGCGCGACTTCGCGGTCAGCACGAAGTCCTCGGTCACCGTCTGCCCGTCGGCGATCGCGACACCCGAAACGGTCCTGGTGTCGTACCCGAACTTGCTCGCGCTGATGTCGTGGGTTCCCGGTGGCGCGGTCAGGGTGTAGTGCCCCTGCCCGTCCGTCATGGCCGTGACGTCGCCCACGGTGACCTCGGCCTCCGCCAGTGGAGCGGTGCCGTCGGTGACAGTTCCGCTGACAGTGCCGTGCGGCTGGGAGCGGAACGCGGCGAGCCCGTTCGGGGTGCCGAGCCCGGTCGGCCCGTCATACCCCGGCCCTGCGTTGCACAGGTACCCAGGGGTGCAGCCGCCGTTGCTTCCGGACGTCACGTCATTCAGCGCGGACGGCTGGGCATACGGGTAGGAGTTCGGCGCCGTACCGGCCGCCGGCGTCCCGGCCAATGCGTAGACCGAGGCGATGATCGGGGCGGACACGCTGGTGCCGCCGAAGACCTTCCAGCCGCCGTTGTAGACCGCGACACCGGTGTTCGGGTCCGCGACCGCGGACACATCGGCGACCGTACGAAGCGCGCAGCCGGTGTCCTGCTGGAACGACGGCTTGGGTGAGAAGGCGGAGCAGCCACTGCCCGCACCACTCCATGCGCTCTCGGCCCAGCCGCGGGTGGTGGAGGTGTCCTTGACCAGTGAGGTGCCACCGACCGCCGTCACGTACTGCGACGCGGCTGGATACTCCACCCCATAACCGGAGTCGCCGCTGCTGACGGTGATCGCGACACCGGGGTGGTTGAAGTAGGCGTCGTCGAACTGGGTCTGGCCAGAACCCTCGCTGCTGCCGTAACTGTTGGAGACGTACCTGGCGCCCTGGGCAACCGCCTGGTTCACGGCCGCGCCGAGGTTGGGCAGGTAGCTGTCGTCGGCCTCGACCAGCAGGATCTTGCAGGTCGGGCATATCGCGCTGACCATGTCGATGTCCAGCGCGATCTCCCCAGCCCACCCGGAGTTGGCCGGCGGATAGCTCGTGCCGCCGCGCTGGTCGATCTTCTTGAAGCAGCCATTGGCCGTGGTGCACGCCGGAAGCCCGTACTGCTGGCGGTAGACGGCCAGGTCGGCTTCGGCGTTCGGGTTGTCGTACCCGTCGACGATGGCGACCGTCTCCGTAGGGCCGGCAGCGGGCAGGTTGTACGCGCTCTGAAGGTCGGCCGGACCGAAACCGGAAGGAACGGCATCAGCCTGGAGACCCTTCGCTGCGACAACATCCGTGCGGACCATGGACAGGCAGGACATCTCGCCGGCTCTCGACGGCGTGCCGCACACCTGATGGGTGGGGTGCCGGCCAGGCGAGACGGGGCTGGTCGCCCTCGTCGCCGGAACAGGACTCGTGGCTGAGGTGGCGGAGGTGGCGGGACCGGTGGAGGCGGTGGCCGCGGTCGGCGCAGCGATCACCGTGAGCGCTGCGACGGCGAGCGACACGATCAGCGCCCAGGCCCGTCCGACCGCCGTGGCAAACGGGACCGGATGGGACCTGCGGCGTGCCGGCCGCGCAGAGGGGGAATGAGACATGTACACCTCTCCTACGGGGTGCATGCAAAACCAGACCGTGAATTCTTCATCAGGCAGATCTCGGCTCAGCCGTACTTCTTCGACCGCTGTGCGGGCCGGGGCCGTGCCCGGCCCGCACAGAGCGTCAGATCAATTGCAGATCAGCTGCAGATCAGGTTGAGCGGGAAATCGGCCGTGGCCGCCTTGCCCGGTTTGATCTCGACCGGTCGGGTCTGCGGCGCCCAGCCGTCCTTGGACGCGGTCACCGTGAGCGGGTTGTTCCTGACGTCGAGCCAGTACGCGTACTGACCGTTCCGGTCAGTCTTCAGCGGGTAGCTCGCCGTATTCGAGGTGATCTCCACGGTGGCTGCGGGCAGTGGCGCCGACGTACCGGTGCAGCCGACCCCGGTGACCGTGCCGGTGATCTTTCCCCAGGTCTTCGGGGGGTTCACCGTGAGCGCCACCGGCACCGAGGGGACCGCCCCGTACGGGGTCCTCGCGCCGATCGTGAGTTGCGCGGCGAACGTGCCCGGCTGGGTGATATCGGCGATGCTCGCGTTGAAACTCGCGTTGACGTCGACGCTCTCGCCCGGCTGGATCGTCACCTCGGTCTTGTCCAGTGAGAGCCAGGGGACATCGCCCGTGGCGGCGCACTGGTCATAACCGGGCAACAGCTCCGCCTTCTTGGAACCGTAGTTGTTTCCGGCGGTACCGCCGATCTTGTAGAAGCCGCAGGCGGAGCCGCTGCGGAAGAGAGTGTTGTTGGAATTGGGCAGCGCGGCCCAGACATCGGCTTCCGGATCGTAGGCGAAGCCCTGGTTGGTGAGCACGCTGTTGTGGTCGGTCACGCCACCGGAGACGAGGAGCTTGCCTGCTGACACCGAATAGCCCATCCCCCACAGGTCGATCGGCAGGTCAGCGACCGGAGTCCATGCGGCGGACGCCGGATCGTAGCTGTAGGCGTGCGTGCTGCCGAGGCCATTCCACCCGCCCGCGCAGTACAGCTTGTCCTCGATGGCACCGCAGCCGAGCCACGCGATCCGCTCCGGATACGCCGGGCCCGAACTCCAGGAGTTCGCCGCCGGATCGTAGACCTGCACATCCGTCTTGGCGCAGTCGCCGCCCAGGCAGCCACCGACGATGTAGATCTTGCCGCCCAGCACGGCCACGCCGGCGCCGTCGTACGGTTTCGGGTTGTCGGCGCCGGTGGACCAGGCGCCCGTCCGCGGGTCGTAGATCTCGGTCTTGGCCACCGCGGTCCCATCCGGGGCCCAGCCGCCGAAGACATAGAGCTTCCCGCCGTAGGCGGCCGCCTCGGGCGCCTCCCGGGCGACGCTCAGTTTCGGCAAGGCACTCCACGCCTGGCCTTCCGGGTCGTAAACGTACGCCTTGTCGACGTAGTTGGTGCCGTCGAATCCGCCGACCGAGTAGACCTTGCCGCCGAGGGTCGCCACAGCGTTGTCCATGATCTCTATGGGGTAGTCGGCCACCGTCGTCCATGGCGCCGAGTACGGCGTCGCCGACGGCTTGGCGGTCGGTGTCTGCGTGGTCCTGCCGGGCTGGAACGGCAGGGGACTGTAATGTCCCTTCACTTCCTGCAGCGGAGCGCCCTGCTGCGCCGCTGCAGGCTGGTTGGCGCCCGGCCACTCACCGATCTTGGCGGTCAGCGGTGCGGTTCCGGTGTTCTTCAGGGTCAGGGCGGAGCCGGCCTGGCCCTGCCAGTCGACGGTCTTGCCGAGCTGGGCCGGGCTGACCGCGATCCGGGGCGCGGGCAGGGCGAACGTGCCGTCCGCTGCCTGGTCCGGGGCCACGCTGACCGTGATGTCCTGCGGGCTGTAGTAGTGCCCCACCGCGGCGGACAACGTGTGCTCCCCGGCGCGCGAGGAGAACATCCAGTAGAAGCCGTCGGCCAGGTTCGGGTCGTTCGGTGTCGCCGCAGAGGTCGTCTTCTCGGTGGGGTCGTCGGCCGACGTCACCGAGGCGCCGTTGATCCCGGCCCCGGTGTTCTTGTCGGTCACCCGGCCGACGATCAGGCCGCCCGGTACCGCGTCGCACGTCCGGTTACCGAGAAGGACGTCGTCGACCTGCCACCACATCCCCCAGTTGGCGGTGAAGTGGAACCTCACCTGGACGCCGGCCTTGCCGGCGGCCTGGGACAGGTCCACGACCTCGGTCCGCGGCCCCCAGGCTCTGTCGCCGCCGTGGTGCCAGAGGGTCTTCCACGTCTGACCGCCGTCAACGCTGAGATCGACGTCCCCGGTCTGGGACACGATGCCGTAGTAGTCGGAGTGGGAGGTCAGGACCGGCTGGGCTTGCCGGCTGAAGTCCATGAGCGGGCTGATCAGCGAGCTGTCCTGAGAACTGGCACTACCGTAGTAGTCGCTGTCGAGGATGGCGAAGCCGCCGGACCCGCCGGTCCTGTTGGGGCGATGGTGGGGGTTGTCGAACGCCCAGGTCTGGCCGTTGCCGATCTTGTCGTCGACGGTCCAGCCCGCCGGCGCGGTGGTGCCGTCGAAGGACTCGGTGGCGCCGTGGTAGTGGAAGCCGTACCCGGCGGCAGTGCAACTCATCGGGTCGACCTGCACGTCGACGTCATGCTTCACGTCCGCCGAACCCACCTGCACATCCCGGGAGTCCCGCTGGTAGCCCGGATACATCGGGTCGACCTGCAGGGTGTAGGTGCCGGAGACGGGCACGCTGAGCGTGTACTTCCCCGTCTTGGGGTCGGTGTAGGCGACCGCCGTCGGCTCGTCCTTGACCCGCACGGTGGCGTACAGCGGCCAGCCGTGACCCGAACCGTCATGCACTGCACCGGTGATGTCGACGCGCGACTTCGCGGTCAGCACGAAGTCCTCGGTCACCGTCTGCCCATCGGCGATCGCGACACCCGAAACGGTCCTGGCGCCGAACCCGAACTTGCTCGCGCTGATGTCGTGGGTTCCCGGTGGCACGGTCAGGGTGTAGCGCCCCTGCCCGTCCGTCAAAGCGGTGACGTCGCCCACGGTGACCTCGGCCCCCGCCAGCGGAGCCGTGGCGTCGGTCACCGTACCCGCAACAGTGCCGTGCGGCCCGGAGGGCACGGGGCGGAACGCGGCGAGCCCGTGCGGGGTGCCGAGCCCGGTCGGCCCGTCATAGCCCGGCCCTGCGTTGCACAGGTACCCAGGGGTGCAGCCGCCGTTGCTTCCCGACGTCACGTCATTCAGCGCGGACGGCTGGGCATATGGATAGGAGTTGGGCGCCGTACCGGCCGTCGGCGTCCCGGCCAGCGCGTAGACCGAGGCGATGATCGGGGCGGACGCGCTGGTGCCGCCGTAGACCTGCCAGCCGCCGTTGTAGACCGCGACACCGGTGTTCGGGTCCGCGATCGCGGACACATCGGCGGTCGTACGGTTCGCACAGCCGGTGTCCTGCTGGAACGACGGCTTGGGCACGTACCTCGAGCAGCCGCTGCCCGCCAACTTCCATGCGCTCTCGGTCCAACCACGGGCGGTGGAGGTGTCCTTGACCAGTGACGTACCCCCGACCGCCGTCACGTACCGCGACGCAGCCGGGTATGCGACGCGGTAACCGCTGTCACCGGTGGCAGCGGTGATCGCGACACCGGGGTGGTTGAAGAACGCTTCGTTCTGCATCTCGCTGGAAGACTCGATACTGCCCCAGCTGTTGGAGACGTACCTGGCGCCCTGGGCGACCGCCTGGTTGACGGCCGCACCGAGGTTGTTGAGGGTGGGGTCGTCGGCCTCGACCAGCAGGATCTTGCAGCTCGGGCATGTCGCGCTGACCATGTCGATGTCCAGCGCGATCTCCGAGGCCCACCCGGAGTTGGCCGGCGGATAGCTCGTGCCACCGCGCTGGTCGATCTTCTTGAAGCAGCCATTGGCCGTGGTGCACGCCGGAAGCCCGTACTGCTGGCGGTAGACGGCCAGGTCGGCCTCGGCGTTCGGGTTGTCGTACCCGTCGACGATGGCGACCGTCTCCGTGGGGCCGGCAGCGGGCAGGTTGTACGCGCTCTGAAGGTCGGCCGGACCGAAACCGGAAGGAACGGCATCAGCCTGGAGACCCTTCGCCGCGACAACATCCGTGCGGACCATGGCAAAGCAAGACATCTCACCGGCTCTCGACGGCGCGCCGCACACCTGATGGGTGGGGTGCCGGCCAGGCGAAGCGGGGCTGGTCGCCTTCGTCGTCGGAACAGGACTCGTGGCGGAGGTGGCGGAGGTGGCGGGACGGGTGGAGGCGGTGGCCGCTGTCGGCGCAGCGATCACCGTGAGCGCTGCGACGGCGAGCGACACGATCAGCGCCCAGACGCGTCCGACCGCCGTGGCCGACGCCACCGGATGGGACCTGCGGCGTGACAGCCGCGCAGAGGGGGAATGAGACATGTACACCTCTCCTACGGGGTGCATGCAAAACCAGACCGTGAACTCTTCATCAGGCAGATCTCGGCTCAGCCGTACTTCTTCAGCCGCTACTCGTTTCCGCGGCCCAGCCTGCTGCAGTACCGACCGACAGAGATCACAGGAGCTTGAGGCCCTACTTGGTCCCTTTCAGGGCTGGTTGATGGAACCGCACGTCCTCACGAATCGCATCCCGGGGCATCGACCAGACGGGGTCAACGACGGGGACTCTACGGCCGGTGGCACGGCTTGGTCATCGGATGAATGTCGGTACGATCCCAGCGCGAGCCCGACGATTGTCGAATCCTGGTCGTCTTCACGCCAGACGGCGCCGCGGCGGCAGTTGTCAACGCGCGCGTGCTGCTTCTGGGGCGTGGTGGGCGCGGACTGCGGTCAAGCGGCGAGTGGGGCCGGCCGCTTTCCGATGCGGTCGATCAGGCGGGCCCTGGTCGGCTGCCGCACCCGAGGACGCGGCGCGGGGGAGGTAAGTGTGCGGGGGGCCTGCGGCGTGTAGGGGGTGTGGAGCAGATGGAGTTCAAGGAGTTCTACCGGGCCGGGCGGGACGTCTGCCTGCGGGCTGTGCTGGTGAGTGTCGGGGATCGGCAGCTCGCCGAGGATCTGGTGGCCGAGGCGTTCACCCGGGCCTGGGCATCCTGGCCGAAGGTCAGCCGGCATCCGGCGCCGCGTGCGTGGATCGTGCGTACGGCGCTGAACACCCGGGTGTCGTGGTGGAGACGCAGACGCAAGGAGGTCGGGCTGGAGGACGGCCCGCCCGATGTGCCTGATCCGCGGGAAGCCGAGCCCGGCCTGGACCCCGCTCTGCTCGCCGTGTTGCGTCAACTGCCGCAGCGGCAGCGGGAAGTGATCGCGCTACGGGTCTTCCTCGATCTGGACACCAGGGCCACGGCCAAGGTGCTGGGGATCGCGGAGGGCACCGTGACCGCTCATCTGTCGCGAGCCGTGTCGGCGTTGCGCGCGCAGCTCGTCACCGTCGATGACGGCACCACCCACGACGGCACCCCTCACGACGGTGCCACCCACGACCAGGAGGTCCGACCATGAGCGAGCACGAGGTGCTCGACGCACTGAGGGATTCCCTCGACGACATCACCATGTCCACGCCGGTGGAGCGGATCGAAGCGGCGGGCAGGGCCCGTCGCCACCGGCGCCGCCTGGTGGGCACGGCCACCGCAGCGTCCGCCGTGGCCCTCGCGATCGCGGTGCCCACGCTGAGCAACCCCTCGACGGCACCGCCGTCGAGCGGCGACAGCACGGGCGCGGGCGCGGTGCACGTCCAGACCGCCGCCTACACCATCGACACCAAGACGGACGGCACCCTGGTCGTCACCTGGGACAAGGCCGCCTACTTCAGCGACCACGCGGGCCTGGAGCAGGCGCTGCGCAGGGCGGGATTCCCGGTCCTGATCAAGGAGGGCGTGTTCTGCAAGGGCCCGCACGACGACGGGACGCTCAGTCCCAGCGGGTCCGGCCCCGGCGTCACGAACGTCGTGAAGAGCAGGAGGGACAGCGACGGCAAGGTGACGTTCATCTTCACCCCGGCCGCTATGCCGGCCGGGAAGCAGCTGTTCATCGGCTACCTCAACGCCGCGCAGCTGGCCTCGGTCCATATGAACCCCGGCTCCGTGGAACGGATCGTACCGGCGCACGGACCGCTGACCTGCACGAGCACCCCGCCGCCTGAGCACCACTACAACTGAGCCGGCCGGAGGGCGGTGGGCTGGACTTCAGCGGTGTCACCGGCGGGTAGCCGCGCATCGTGAGGAAGGCGGTCCCCCCACGTTTTGGGTGATGGTGGGACCCGTGGTGTCGTCGCCGCTGACCAGGGGTACGGCAGCCTGACGAGGCCGTCGTAGGTCGCATCGGTGCGCCTGCCCCGAGCGTCTATCGCCCTCTTGCGGACCCTCGTTCTTGCCCAGTCACCGTGACGGCTGCCTTCCATCTCGATAACTGCCTGGGCTGACCGGTTGTGAGGGGCAATGACAACCTGTGGAGCCGCAGCGGCTTCCGTCCGAAGCAAGCAGTCCGATGCCGGGTGACCGGCCACCGAGGACGCTTCGGCGTCGAAGTCTCTTTAGTCGCTCCCGACCCCGAAGTCCCTGCTTTCATCGACTTCGTGAACCTCACAGGCAGCTCAGAGCACCCGCTCCCCAAGGACTTCCCAGCACTCGGGAGCGTCCTGGACGCCGTTGTGCTCGACCTCATGCCCTCGGGGGAGCTACGGCTGGCGGCACGCAGCAGCCGGTGACCGTCACGAATTTCCGCCACAGCCTTGATTTTCCCCACCCTGGTTGCTCAGGGGTTCGCGAGGCCTGTTCACCCCCGCTCCCCCACATGACGCTCGGCTCCAGGGCCCGTATTCAAGGGATACCGACCCGAACCCGGTGCCAAAGTTCGGCGATGACCTCGGTGACGGTAGAGCCCCTTGCCGCTCCGAGACCCGTGGCAAGGGGCTCGCCGGCTGGCCCACCCGGCGAGCCCTTTGCCGCGGATCTCTGAGCGGCCGTGTCCGGTTACCCGGGTGTGTCCTTGGAGCGGGATGCCCTCGCAGCGCACCGGGCTCGGATCATGAACTGCCCGGGGCCTCACCGAAGTCCGGGATCTCCAGCCGGGCCCCGCCTTGCAGGGTGGACTTGTGGGCGACGATCCCGGGGAGGGTGTAGCGGGCCGCGGTCCAGGCGTTGACCGGGGGAAGCGTCCGATTGTTGACGGCTGTCACGAAGTCGTCGGCCAGGAAGTGGTGGCTGCCTTCGTGACCGTTGTGGGCATGGGCGAACTCGCGCGGGAGCCGGGACGTGTCATGCACCGGCGCCGTGCCCGAGGTGAAGGCTCCTCGAAGGGCCGGAGCGACGTGGGCGAGCGCGGGGTCTTCCGAGGAGAGCGTCGGCCTCGGCAGCAGCAGGTCCGTGATCTCTTCGATCCCCTCCCTGTCCTGCCAGAAGCTGACCGTTGCCAGCTGTTCCATGCACCCCTCGGTCCCGAAGAACCGGAGCCGCGTCTCCCGACCGCTGACGTATCCGACCCTGCGGAACTCGTTGGTGCGGAACGAGCCGCCGCCGGCCACCTCGAACAGCGCGGTGGCGTTGGAGACGTCGTTATCGAACTGGCTGACCTCGCGGTCGAAGACGCCGTCACCGCGGTCGTCGCGGACACCGATCGCGCTGACACTCGTGGCGTGCGTCTGCCAGGCGCCGAGGACCCCGCCGATGGCATGAGTCGGGTAGAGGAGCGGAGGGTAGCTGGCTGTGGCCTTCCAGTTCTCGCCGCCGCTGAACTTGTAGGCGTCGTAGAAACCGTGGTCCATGTCGTGGACGTAGTCACCCTCGGCGTAGAAGAGCCGGCCGAAGGAGCCCTCTGCGATCCTCTGACGGGCGTAGACGGTGGCCGGGTGATACTGGCTGGTCTCGCCCATCATGTACGTCAGCCCCGTCTGCCGTACCGCCTCGATGATGGCCGCGATCTCCTCCTCGGTCACCCCCATCGGCACCGCCGAATAGACGTGCTTCTGCGCACGGAGTGCCTGGACGACGAGCGGGCCGTGCGTCCAGCGTTGGGTGAAGATCGCTACGGCGTCGAGGTCGGAGTCGAGCATCGCCTCGAACGACGGCAGCGTCCCTGCGAGGTCGTACTCTGCGACGAGCCTCTCGGAGCGCTCAGGCACCAGGTCGGTGACCAGGATGTCACCCACACCCGGGTGCAGCTGCCAGAGCTTGGCGAAGGAGCCGGCGAACTGCCCCGCCCCGACAATTCCCAGAGAAAACATGTAAGACTCCATTTTTCAGGTTCATAGTCACGCTCGTCGATGTGGGTCGCGGACTGCGGGCAGCCGACGCGCCGCTACCTGCGACGATATGAGTCCAGGATCACGAGGTCTTCATCGATGACTAGCGAGAACTTCCTGAATTCTCAGAAACATCCTGAGGCGATGTCGTCAAGCCTCCTCGGCTGGACGGGCCGGCCGACCTTGATGCGAGCCGCGCATCAGCACGACGACCTGGAACTCAACCTCGTCGTCGAGGGCGGGACGATGCTCTACCAGTTCGGTGGGATGCCGGTAGCGGTCGGCCAGGGAAGCGTGGCTGCCTTCTGGGCCGCCGTGCCGCACCAGCTCGTGGCGAGCTCGGCGACCCGCGTCCACTGGGTCCACGTACCCTTCTCGGAGTTCCTGCGCTGGCGGCTGCCCGATGCGGTGACGGGCCGGGTGCTGTCGGGCGTGCCCCTGCTCTCCACGCCGTCCACTGCCCTGGCGACCGACGCCGCGAACTTCGCCCAGTGGGCCGAGGATCTGGCCAGCGGTACGGCCGAGCGCCACCGCATCGCCATCCTCGAAGTCGAGGCGCGGGTGCGTCGGCTGGCCCTGACCGCCACCGGCGAACCGATACACCACTACGCCGGGGGCGACCTCGCGCTCCGCCAGGTCGTCGTCATGGCGCGCCATATCGCCGAGCGCTTCCGCGAGCCGCTCAGCGTCGCCGACATTGCTGCCGCGGCGCAACTGCACCCCAACTACGCCATGGGCCAGTTCCGCAAAGTACTGCGCACCACGGTCGGTGACTACCTGACCCGCTGCCGCTTGGCCGAGGCTCGCCGCCTGCTGATCACGACCGACCTGCCGATCGCCCGTGTGGCGTCGGCGGCCGGCTTCGGCTCCGGTAGTCGCTTCTACACCGCCTTCACCTCTGCGTGCGGCGTACCTCCGGCCAGGTTCCGGCGCGAGTACACCGAGACGGCCGGCGCGTAAGCAGGCTAACCTGCTCGTTTCACTTGCCGCGGTGTCCGGCCTGCGCCAAGGAGTACGCACAGGCGAAGATCTCCCAGCTCGCGTACGACCGGAAGACCGACTCGGTCATTCACCTGATCCAGGACTACGACAGCCCCGCCGCGCCGCCCGGCATCGGACCGATCATCAACAAGATCACCGACCCCACGGGGATCCGCGACGCGGCCGTCGATCGAGCCTGGCCCCCGGCCCACGCCCCGCCCGAGTCCGCGCCCCGGCCCCGGCCGCGGCCCGCAGGGCAGCCGCCCGCCGCTCGCCCCGCGGCTTCCCGGATGGCCCCCAGCCACAACGCCGGCAGTCAACAGGCCCACTCCCCCAACAACCCCACCCGCCCCGGTGATTGCACCCCGAGCCCGGCAGGTCACCGTCGTGTGAGCCGTCATTGCGTGCCGGTCGCCGGAATCTTCAGGATGTCGAGGAATGCGGCCGCAGCAGGCGAGGTGCTGTCGCGGCTCCAGATGATGTATTCGATGCGGGTCGGTGCGTCGGTGACCTCGATGGTGGTGAGGCCGGTGAGCTGGGGGACGTAGGTGGAGGGGAGCATGGCGATGCACAGGCCCTGCGCGATCAAGCGGGCCATGAAGTCCGAAGTGGTCACCTCGAAGGCGACGTCACGGCTGAGGCCGGCGGCCGAGAAGGCCAGGTCGGACTGGACGCGCCCGGCCGTCTTGGCCGGCAGGTCCACGAACACCTCGGAGGAGAGCCTGCGCAGGTCGACTGCCGGCTCCTCGGCGAGGGGATGGTCCGGCGGGATCACGGCGACGAGCCGGTCCCGCGCCAATTCACGGGCGTTGACGCCGTGCAGCCGCGCGGTGGTCGGCAGTCCGAGGAAGGCCACCTCGATGATCCCTTCCTTGACCTGCTCGACCAGTTCGTCGCTCGCGCCCACCCGCAGGTTGATGCGCACGTGCGGGTACTGCTGGCGGAAGTCACGCAGGACGGCGGGGATGTCGACTGCAGCGACGGTGGGGATGAGGCCCACGGCAAGCCGTCCGCGGATCTCGCCGACAGCCGCGGCGACCTCGCTGGCCGCGCGCTCGGCGGCCTCCAGGCACTGACGGGCCACCGGGACGAACGCCTCGCCGGCCGGCGTCAGCCGGACCCGCCTGCTGGTCCGGTCGAACAGCCGGGCGCCGAGCTCCCGTTCCAGGCGCGCGATCTGGTGGCTGAGTGCCGACTGGACCACCAGGCACCGTTCGGCGGCCCGGGTGAAGTTGCTCGTCTCGGCGACGGCGACCACGTAGCGCATCTGCTGAAGCTCCATCCATCCATCGTGAACCGAGATCGATGGTGTGACAACCATGTGTTGGACTCATTGATGGACATGAGCCGAGACTGAGCGATGTGCCTGCTGGCATCAGCGGCACGGAAAGTCCGGACCCGAGTAATCGGGTAACGGCCGGACCTCATCGGATCCACCGGATCCCAGCCGAGAGGGCGTCCAACCATGAGCACCAGTCCACCCGGGCAGCAGTCGACGACCGTCGCCGACATGTGGGTCGATCCGCGCTGTCCCTGGGCGTGGATCACGTCCCGCTGGCTGCTGGAGGTCGAACGGGTACGGCCCGTTCGAGCGCGGTTCCACGTGATGAGCCTGTCGGTGCTCAACGAGGGGCGGGAGGTGCCGGAGAAGTACCAGGAGGCCATGGTCGAGGGGTGGGGACCGGTGCGCGTCTGCATCGCGGCCGAGCAGCGGTTCGGCACCGATGTGCTGCTACCGCTCTACAACGCCATGGGTACTCGGATTCACCACGACAAGGCCGGGCTGGGCCGGGAGATGATGCTCGCCGCCCTCGCCGACGCCGATCTGCCGGCGGAACTCATCGAGGCGGCGGACACGGCCGACTACGACAATGCGCTCCGTGCCAGCCACCAGGCCGGTATGGAGCCGGTGGGCACCGAGGTCGGCACTCCGGTTATCCACGTTCCCGGCCCCGGTGGTGGGACCGTCGCGTTCTTCGGCCCGGTCATCTCCCCCAGCCCCCGCGGCGAAGCCGCCGGCCGCCTGTGGGACGGCGTCCTCGCGGTGGCGGGCACCGACGGCTTCTTCGAGGTCAAACGAGCCCGCACCCGCGAGCCCATCTTCGGTCAGCACACGTGAGCGGCCTGTCGCGTCCGGGTCTGTCGAACGTGAATGCACCTGAGTTGCTCGGTGTCGGCGACACCGACGACCGGCACGTCAGTGCGGACGGTGGTGCGGCATGAAGAGCGACCGGCAACTCCTCACCTCAGGTGTGACAGCGCTGGCGCCGGCGGTCTGGGGAAGCACGTACCTGGTGACCACCGAGTGGCTGCCGCCGAGCCGCCCGCTGCTGGACACCACCCTGCGGGCACTTCCGGCGGGCCTGATCCTGCTGACCTTCGCCCGCACACTGCCGACCAGGACATGGCTGTGGCGTGTCCTGGTGCTCGGAACGCTCAACATCGGCGCGTTCAATTACCTGCTGTTCGTTGCCGCCTACCGCCTTCCGGGCGGTGTCGCGGCGATGATCATGGCCGTGCAGCCGATGATCGTCCTGGTCCTGGCGGCTTTGCTCATGGGCGACCGGATCCGGCGCCCGAACGTCGTGGCCTGCCTGTTCGGCGCGGGTGGTGTCGCCCTGCTCGTGTTCAAGGGATCTGCCACCATCAACCTCGTCGGTGTGGCGGCGGCACTGGCCGCGGCGACCTGCATGGCCACCGGCATCACCTTCACCAAGTTCTGGGGACGCCCTGAGGGCGTGGGCCTGCTGCCCTTCACCGGCTGGCAGTTGACCGCGGGCGGGCTGGTGTCCGTGCCGTTCGCGCTGTTCGTCGAGGGGCTGCCGGAAAGGATCACCTGGACCAATACCCTCGGCTTCACCTATCTGATGCTCGTGGGCGCTGTTCTGAGCTATGTCGTCTGGTTCCGCGGCATCGAGCGACTGCCGGCACTGGCGGTCTCCTTTCTCGCCCTGGGCAGTCCGATCGTCGCAACCCTCCTCGGATACGTGTTCAAAGGCCAGAGGCTGTCACTTCTGCAACTGGTCGGAATCCTGGTGATCATCGCCGCCGTGATACTCGCGCAGCCCAGGCAGGCCAGGACGCGAGGGGCCCACCCCGAGGAACACCGCACCGATCCCGCTGACGGCGACGACCTCGCGGCTGCCGAGCCGGCATCGCCGGTATCGCGCCCGGAGTGACCGACGCGACCACCGAGCGCTTCAAGTGACATCCGACTCTGCCGCCGTGAGGCGCAGAGGAACAAGAGAGTTGAAATGTCCACACTCGATGAGCCCCAGCCCTCGGCCTTCCGCTCGTGGTTGGGTGTTTGTGTCATCACGGCAAGTCTGTTCACCTTCGTCACCACCGAGTTGATGCCTGTCGGTCTGCTCACACCAGTGAGCAAGAGCCTGAACATCGCGGAGGGCGTCGCCGGCCTGATGGTCACGCTGTACGGCGTCTCCGCCGGGTTGGGTGTGCCGTTCATCGTGGCATGGACCCGGCGCGTCAACCGGCGCGTACTGCTGTCGACGCTCCTGGCGATCCTGGCTGTGGGAAACCTGATCACCGGCCTCGCGCCGAACTTCCCCCTGATCCTGGGCACACGGCTCATCATGGGCTTCGCCAACGGCGTGTTCTGGGCCATCGGCATCAGCATGGCCATGCGCCTGGTCCCCGAGCGCCAGGCGAACAAGGCGGCCGCTGTCGCACTGTCCGGCATCTCGATCGCCACGGTCCTGGGCATTCCACTCGGAACGTACCTCGTCAGCCTTACCAGTTGGCGGACCACGTTCCTCATCTGGAGCTGCCTGAGCGCGGTGGTCTTCGCCGCTGTCGCCATGGTGGTGCCCTCGCTGCCGTCGGAGAACGCGGTCTCGGTCCGCGAGGTCTTCAACCTCCCGCTGAAGAACCCCCGGCTACGGTTGGTGACCTACGCGGTGGTCCTTTACGTCCTCGGCCACTTCGGGGCGTACACCTTCATCCGGCCCTACGCGGAGCACCACTCGTCCGCCTCGGCCGGCTTCATCACCGTCGTGCTGGTGGTCTACGGCATGGGAGGGATGGTCGGCAACTTCGCCGCTGGATACGCCGTCAACAGGAACCTGAGGGCCACCTTCATCGCCGCCTGCACCGGCATCCTGGCCTCGTTGCTGCTGCTCCTCACCATCGGCAATACGAAGGCCGGTCTGCTGATCACGGTGGTCCTGTGGGGACTCTCGTTCGGGGCGGCGAACCTGTGCCAGATCAACCTCATGCTGTCCGCCGCTCCCGACACCTTCGAGGCCGCCATGTCGATCAACACGCTGGGGTACAACACCTCGATCGCGCTCGGGGCGTTGCTCGGCGGACTCTTCGTCGACGGCTTCGGCTTGAAGAGCGCCGTCTGGCTCGGCGTGGCGCTGACGGCCGCCTCCCTGCTGGTCACGCTCAGCACGCGCCGCAGGACCGCGCAGCCCACCTCCGAGGAGGCGCCGGCCATCAGCGATGCCGAACCCATCACATCGTCCTGACGGCCGCGGAGGGGCCACGCACGCGTGCGGGCCTTTCTGCCGACACCCCCGCCACCGGCAGAAGGGCCCCCACGGGACTGCACAGTTCGGTTATGCCCGCGACGTGGCGGCGTTCGCGACATTGCTGTGGGTGGTTCGGTGTCAGAAGGGC
Source organism: Streptomyces sp. NPDC020917 (assembly GCF_044333795.1). Lineage (NCBI taxonomy): Bacteria > Bacillati > Actinomycetota > Actinomycetes > Kitasatosporales > Streptomycetaceae > Streptomyces > Streptomyces sp. NPDC020917. The sequence continues at coordinate 297,962 of NZ_JBIRRR010000003.1, forward strand.
TGGCGGGACGCGGTTGAGGATGATCACCTCGCCTACCTGGCTTGGCGGCGCCGGGACGACGACGGGCCGCGGGTGGCCGGATCGACCTGGAATCGTGAGGTCGCCGGGTGGTCGCCTGCTACCAGTGAGCGGGGCGAGCGGGGCACGTTCCAACCAGCGCGATCCCGCAGGTGCCGCTGCGCGCCCAGGCGGGTTCCTGGCTGGCGCGCCGGACGGGCCGACGAGCAGCGGCCGAGGACGTACGCGCGTGATACCGGCGGGGAGCGCGCAAGCCCGACCGCCTCGAAGCGTTCGGTTGGCTGCACCACTGCAACACCCGTCACCGTCAACCCTGCCTCGGGCAACGCAGCCCGATGCCCTATGTCCACCAGGGTGAGGGCCCGCCGTCCTCATCCTGCCTGCCGTCACCCGATCGGTGGCCACATTGAAAGGGTTCCGCCGAGACATCGGGCGGGTGGACGCCCCGGCACCGGCAATGAAGCCGGGCACACTACCGGGGCGGCCGTCAAACGGTCACACATCGTCCTTGGCAGGTGCCACGAGGGGCACCCCGGCGAGGAGTCCGCCGTCGACGCGCAACTCGACGCCGTTGACGTAGCTGGCCTGGTCACTGGCGAGGAAGGCGATGACCTCGGCGATCTCCTCCGGTTGGGCGACCCTGCCCGGCGGGTGCATTTCTCCCCATGCACGGACCACCTGCTCCGCCTCGGCCGGTGTGCCGGCGACCTGGGCTGCGGACGCCCGGAGCATGGGCGTGTCCACCGAAGCCGGCAGGATCGCGTTGGCCCTGATCCGGTCAGCGGCGTAGTCGATGGCCAGGCTTCGCATGAGGCCGAGCATCCCCGCCTTGCTCGCCGTGTACGCGGTCACGTTCTTCTGGGTGGCGCTCGCCTGGACCGACGACACCAGGACGATCGATCCGGACCCGCCGTCCAGCATGTGCTGGATGACCGAGTGCACGGCCAGGTAGGCGCCCTTGAGATTGACGTCGAATACTTCATCCCAGACTTGTTCGCTGGTCGTCAGCGCCGTTCCGTACCGCTGGATTCCCGCGGAGTAGACCATGATGCCCGGGTGGCCGAATCTCAGCGCCGCTTGGGCGGTGAAGTCGGCGATCTCAGTCGGGCTCCGGACGTCAACGGCAGCGCCCCACGCCTCGAAGCCCTGCTCGCCCAGTTCCCGTTCCAGGGCGTGGGCTTCTTCGGATCCCAGCCCCGCGAATGCGACCTTGGCACCGTCGCGGCACAGGCGCCGCACGGTGGCTTCTCCGATTCCTCGGGTTCCACCGTAGACGAGAGCGACCTTGCCTCGAAGCCGCCCGACTGATGGTGTGTCGGGCGTGGGCGTGCCTTGCTCGTTCAGTGATCGGGGCATGCGTCATCTCCCATAGAAAATAGTTTGAGGCTCCCTCGGGCCCCGCGACCTCCTCGGTCACAGCACTCCGTACTCGGCGAAGGCCGTGGTCGCGCTCATGCCGTTCTCGATGGCACGGCGGACAAGGTTCTCCGTGGACGCCTTCTGCAGTGCCCGCTCGATGACTTCCGCCTCGAGTTCGCGCGGGATGACGACCACGCCGTCGACGTCCCCGAAGACCAGATCACCCGGACGCACCGCAACGCCGCCGATCTCGACGGGCACACGATAGGCGGTGACCTGTGTCCGCACCGCCGCATCCTGGGCGTAGGCCCCGCGGCTGAACACCGGCCAGTTCTGGGAAAGCACCTTGGGAGTATCCCGGTGGAAACCGTCGACCACCGCTCCCACACTGCCGCGCATCCTTGCCGTCGCGGTGAGGATCTCCCCCCACGCGGAAGTGGGCAGGCTCGATCCGCGAGCGACATAGACCTCACCCGGGCGCAGGTCGTCCAGGGCCTGGGTGAGGAGTCCGAACGGTTTGTTCTGCGGGCCGAAGCAGTCGGCGATGAGGACCGGCATCGCTCGGCCGACCACCACGGTATCTGCGGTGAGGCCTCGGATTTCCGGGGGAAGGAACTGGTGGCAGCGTCCCATCTGGTCCAGGATGTCCCCGACGACCGGCGTGCTCAGGCGGGTCCGGACGGTCTGCAGCAACCAGTCGTCGGCGCCATCGGCCGACGTGCCGGCGGAAAGGCGCGCATCTTCGTCGATCGATCGGGGCTGGCTCATGGAACGGTCCTCTCAGTCTCACTGACAGTGGTCTTCACCCAGCCGGTGATCCCTTCTCCGGCTGGAACGCGCAGTTGTGTACCCGACTTCTCGGCGACCTTCGTGAGTCCCTGGCTGGGCCAGGAGGTGAAGGGCTCGACGCCGATCGCACGCGCCTTCCCGAACCAGGGTGGGCCCTGCTCGCCGCCGAGTTCCGTCCAGAGCCACACATAGGGGAAGGTGGACGACCAGCGCATGGCGACGGCCACTCCCAGACCCGGGGCGGTCACGGTGATGGGCTGCTCGACGTTCGAGAGGTACGCCAGCGAGCTGGAACCCGGGCGGGGCCGGCGTAGGTCGACCGGACCGTCCGGGCCGTCGGCGTGGGGCCACCTCGACCGCGCACCCGCGGTGAGCGGGTTGGAAGCCGCGTGGTACTCGTCATCCGCAGTGATGTCGGCGCTGGAGCAACTCAGCTCCAGATGCGGATCGTCGAGCAGGTCGCCCCCGAACCCGATGTGTTCGCCCCACATGAACTCGACCGGATCCGCGCCGGTGTTGAGCACGGTGGTGTCCGTCCGAAGCACGCCAGGGGCCGCCAGTGTCACGGTGCGGGTCAGCGACAGGGGAAGGGTCGACAGTTCCGTGGAGAGTGCGAGCCGGCGGACCCCGGCCCGCGCCCTCCAGGACTGCAGGCCGGCCTCGCCGTGGAAGCCGTGGCTGACGCCCTGGTACGTACATTCGGTACCTCCGTTGGGAAGCACCAGCTGCCAGCCGCCCGCACCCGCCCGCAGCCACAGGTCGACGCCGCTCTCCGCCTGGCTCGCAGGCAGGTTGAAGCGAGGGTTGCGCCACAACAGCTCGGCCCCGCTGGGACGATGCCTGATCGAAGTGATCGTCGCCCCGAGGGCCGGGGCGATCTCCACGCGAAGCAGTTCGTCCTCCAGCACGTGCCGCGGGGCGTGCGCTGCCTCGACGGTCATGGCTTCCCTCCACTGCCATGCTGGAGGCCGCGGATGTACCCGAGGGCGAACAACCGGCCGAGCGTGGTGTAGCCGGGTCGCTCGTCGGACTCTCCGTACATCGTCGGGACATGGTCCGGCCGCATGGGGCCGTCGAAACCGCCCTCAACGTAGATGCGCATGCACTCGGCAAGGTCGGTGGGTCCGGCGTCGTGGAACGTCTCGACGAAGTCCTCTGCCGAGCCCCGCACGTCGCGCAGGTGAACGAACGCGATGTGCGGCAGGAACTCCCTGATGGTCTGCGGCAGATCCGGGGTCATCAGCCGGAAGTTGCCCTGGCAGAAGGTGATGCAGTTCGAAGGCGACGGGTGGTCGGCCAGGATCCTGCGATAGCTGTCGAGCGACGAGACGATGCGGGGGATCCCGCGCACGGAGGGCAGCGGCGGGTCGTCGGGGTGCAGCGAGAGCTTGACACCCGCCTCTTCCGCCACGGGCAGCGTCGCTTCCAGGAAGGCGTGCAGACCGTCCCACAACTGCTCGGCCGTGACCTCGCCCGGTGCGACGAGCGGCGGCTCCTGCTCGGCATCGGCCAGCCGGAAGCCGGTGACGAGAGCCCCTCCCCTGTCGGGAACACGGACATCGGTACGAGCCCAGCCGCTGAGAGCCATCCAGTTGTAGCAGAGCACTCCCACGCCGAGTTCGCCCATCGCGCGGATCTGCTCGTGGATCCGTCGCAACTGCTCCTTGCCCTGGGGAAGGCCGAGCCGGACCCCGTCCATCGGCGGGGTGTCCTCGAAGGCGATGACACGCAGCTCGTGCTCTGCGAACTGCGCGATCACCCTCTGCAAGCCCGCTGAGCTCCACGGCTCGGGCCCGGTGGACGCCGCACGCTGCGGCCAGCTCCGCTGTTGTTCGCCGCCGTCGAGAAGCGCGACGACATCGTCGACTCCGCACTGCTTGACGAGCTTCCACAGGTCACTCGGCAGCCCGGGGTCCAACAGTTCGCTGAGGTGAATCACGGCAACTTCCCTTCCTTCGCCCCGTACGGGCTCACGATCCGTTCTGCAACGGCCCGGTTCCTGATCATGCGGTCTGCCCGGCAGGAGCGCCCGGTCACGGTCCTACCCAGACGGCCTGCCGTGTCGCTCACTTCTTCTTGGCCGAGCGCTCGCCACGCACGACGTTGATGAGGACGGCACCCAGCACCACGGCTCCCCGCACGACGTTCTGCGCGTACGGATCCACGCCGAGCAGCACCATGCCGTTCGAGAGCATGGCCACGAAGAGCACTCCGATGAAGGTCCCGACAACGGTGCCGCGTCCTCCGGAGAGGCTGGTTCCACCGATGATGGCGGCCGAGATGGCGTCGAACTCGAGCCCGACCGCGATCGTGGGAGTTCCGGACGAGAGCTGCGCCGACTGGAGCAGACCTGTCACCGCGGCGGTCAAGCCGGTCAGCGCCAGTACGATGATCCGAACGCGATGCACCTTGATTCCGGACAACTGCGCGGCCTTCGGGTTCCCACCGGCCGCGTATACGGACCGGCCGAAGACGGTGAACCGTGCGATCAGAGCGAACACGGCGAACGCCAGCAGCATGTAGAGCGCGGCGACGGGGAACTGTCCGAATATCTTCCCGGAGCCCCAGTAGAAGAACTTCCCGGAGTCGACCGGGATGGCGTACGCGTTGGTCAAACTCATGGCCAGGCCGCGCAGTGCCATGTAGAGCGCCAGAGTGACGATGAAACTGGGCACTTGAAACCGCGCCCTGATCCAGCCGGCGATTCCGCCCACCAGCACGGCTTGCAGGATGATCACGAGGCAGGCGAGCCACATCGGCCATCCGTGGTGGGCGACCAGCACGCCGAGCAGGGCGGAGGACAGCGCGGCCTGGGAGCCGACCGAGATGTCTATCTCGCCCGCCACGATCACGAGGGTCATGGCGTAGGCGATGATTCCGAAGAAGGCGGCCTGCTGGAGAACGTTCAGCAGGTTCGAGACTTCCAGGAAGTGCGGGGCGGTGAAGCTGAAGCAGAGGAACATGATGGCAGCCGCCACCAGGAGACCGAGATTGTCCCAGCTGCCGATCCGGATCCAGGACAGGGCATGCGGACCGCGGCGGGTGTCCGCCGCCGTATGGGCGACTTCAGAGCTCACTGTTTTCTCCAGATATTGCGAGGGTGAGGAGGTGGTCCGGAGTCGCGTTCTCCCCCGGCACTTCATCGACGATTCGCCCGTCACGCAGGACGAGGACCCGATCGCACACCTCGATGAGCTCCTCCAGTTCCGAGGAGACGAACACGACCGAGACATCGGTTCCGGCGAGTTCCCGGATCAACCGGTACAGCTGCTGCTTCGCGTGAAGGTCCACACCGCGCGTCGGTTCGTCCAGCAGCAGGACCTTCAAGTTCGCGGCCAGCAACCGGCCGATGACCACCTTCTGCTGGTTCCCGCCCGACAGATCGGCGATCGCCTTCCACGGAGAGGAGGTGGCCACCGCCAGTGACTCGCATAGCTCCGCGACGATGCGCCGCTCCCGTGCCGCACTCAGCCAGACCTTCGGCAGGACACGGCCGCGGGCTGACAGCAGCATGTTCTCGAACACGCTGAGCATGGGGACGATGCCGGCGCTGCGGCGGTCCTCGGAGGTCATCCCGACCCCGAGGGAGAGCATGCGGCTGGGACTGCGCCGCTTGACCTCCCGGCCGGCGACGCTCACCTGCCCCGACACGTCGTGGCGGGCCCCGAAGACGGCTTCGAGGATCTCGCTGCGCCCGGAGCCGAGCAGCCCGGCGATCCCGACGACCTCGCCGGGGTAGACGTCGAATGACACGTCGTCCAGCAGATGGGGTTTGGCGAGTCCCCGGACACTCAGCAGCGGTCGCGTCGAGCGGGACTGGGGCACGGTGGCGCGCGGTTCCCGGGCCATGTCGACGTCGCCCATGATCAGCTCGGCCACCCGGGACGGTGACGCCTCCCCGATCGGCAGGGTCGCCACCTCGGCACCGTCGCGCAGCACGGTGACCGAATCCGCGATCAGGGGGATCTCCCGCATCCGATGCGAGACATAGATGATCGACACGCCGCTGGCGGCGAGCCGCCGGACCAGGGCGAGCAATGTGTCCGCCTCACGCGCGTTCAGTGAACTGGTCGGCTCGTCAAGGATCAGGATGCGCGGCTCGTGCACGACCGCCTTGGCGATCTCGACGAGTTGCTGCTCCGCAAGGCTGAGCCGGCCGGCCTCCCGCCAGAGCGGGATCGGTTCACCCACCAGCTCGAGCGCCCGCCGAGCCATCCGCTCCACGGCTTTGGTGTCGATGAACGCGCCGGACGTACCCCGCCTCGGCCATCTGCCCAGGCAGATGTTCTCCGCCACGGACAGTCCTGGCACAAGCGACAGCTCCTGGTGCACCACGCTGATGCCGCCCGCCTGCGCGGCCGCGGGGCTGCTCCACCGGACCTGCTCGCCTCCGGTGCGGATGGTGCCGGAGTCCGGCTGCTCCGCACCCGAGATGACCTTGACCAGCGTCGACTTGCCGGCGCCGTTCTTGCCGAGCAGCGCGCGGATCTCGCCGCGTCTGAGCTGCAGGCTCACGTCGTTCAGCGCACGCACCGGCCCGTACTGCTTGACCAGCCCCGCCACATCGAGTGCCGGAGGTGCGGTGTCCCCGTCAGGCATCGGCTTGCTCCTCAGCTCGACTTCGCGAACCGGCCGCGGACGAACGGCGGACGGCATCACGAGGGATCGTCGCCACCGTCACTGGCCCAGGTATGCGTGAACCTCGCTGGGGTTGGCCCGCGAGTAGGTCACGCCAGGAATGTTCGCCGTGAAGGGGGCGTTGGGCTGGCCCGCGATGGACCGGATCGCATAGGCGTAGGCCTTCGCGGCCGTAGCGCTCGCGTCCTGGCCCGTGGTGACGTTCAGGACCTCGTCGTTGTTGAGCAGGGCCTGGGCGAGTTGGTCGCTGATGTCCGTGCCGAAGACGGGGACCTGGTGCCCCCGGCTCTTCACTGCGGCGATCTCGCCCAGGGTGCCGCCCTCGTTCGCGGACCACAGAAGGTTGATCGAGGGGTTCGCCGAGAGCATGTTCGTGGCGATCGGTGTCGCCTTGTCGGCGAGGTACCCCTCCTGGTCGGCCGCATAGGTCGCCTGCACGCCCGCCGACGCCAAGGCCTGCTTGAATCCCGCCTTGCGCAGTTTGCAGACTTCGAAGGAGTCGCAGTTGAGCATCCCGATCACGGCCTTGCCGCCCAGCTTCTCCTTGATGTACTTGGCGGCTTCCTGACCGGTCGCGGTGCCCAGCGCGGTGTTGTCCGACTGCACGACGCCCTTCACCACGCTCGGGTTCGCAGCGTCCCCCGTGCAGTTGCCGAAGCAGATCAGCGGGATCTTGGCAGCGCCGACAGACCTCATGGTCGCGATCGAACCGGCCGACGAGGTCGCCGGCTGCATGATGATGGCGTCGACGCGACGCTGGATCAGGTTCTGAACCTGGGTGGCCTCCGCACCCGCATCGTTGTTCGTGTTCACCACGACGACGGTGTTACCGTCCTTCTTGGCAGCGGCTTCGATCCCCTGCTGGATGCCCTGGAAGTACTTGTCGCCCTGCGGCAGCACGAGCCCGATCGTGGCGTGCTTCGACCCACCGGCGGCACCGTCACCACTACTCGAAGTCGTGCCGTTGCATGCTGTCACGGTTGCTGCGAGGCCAACCGCGCCAACCAGCGCAATCACTGCTCCATGTCTCATAGCCACTCCCTGTCGGTTTACCCGCTTAGCAGATAAGTGGGAAGGTAGGAGCGGCGCGTCGGGGCTGTCAATAGTGTGTTACCGCAACGTGACTGCGAGGTTTCCTGCGGCGTGCACGAGCGCGAGGGACGGCCGCTGACCACGCACGAGGCGGCAGGAGGCTGGAGCCGCCCGGGCGGTGGGAAGCTACAACTAAGCTGATATCTACATGTATGCTAGCTGCCTGATTGATTGCAGGGGCCGAGTCCCCCGCCTGAGTGGGGGAGGCCGCGTGCCCAAGCCGATCCAACGGCAGTCCCTGACCGACATGGCCGTTGACGCCCTCATCGGCCTGATCGAGGAGCGAAACCTGTCCGCGGGTGACGCCCTGCCCGCGACGGCCGACCTCGCGGCGGAACTCTCCGTCTCCCGGCCGGTGATCCGCGAGGCGATCGCCGAGCTTGCCGGCCAAGGCCTGCTGGAGCGGCGCCAGGGGCGAGAGACCGTGATCACCATGCCTGGGCCCCGCCAGCTGGAACGGCTCCTGCGGCTGCGTTTCGCGATCACCGGAACACAGCTGGAAGACATACAGGACTACCGCCAGGTCGCGGAGGTCGGCTCCGCGAAGCTCGCGGCCATCAGAGCCACGGAGTCGGACATCGAAGCCATCCGCAGGCGGCTGGAGGTTCTTCGCTCGGTCGAGAGCGAGGAGGACTTGCACGAGGCCGACCAGGCATTCCACCGGGAAGTGGCGCGCGCGGCAGGCAACCAGCTGGTGCTGCTCACCATAGATGCCATCACCCCCCTCCTGCACCAACTGCGCGTCGAGGCGTGGCGCGGCTGGAAGGAGTCAGGGATGGGAATCGAGCCGATCATCGAGGCCCACGCCGTGATTCTCGACCGGATCATCGAACGTGATCCTGATGCAGCAGCACAGGCGATGCAGGACCACCTGCTCCAGGCCGGCGAAGGTCTGGCCCACGGCCGGGGACGGCGGGAGGGCCGTTCGGCTGAGTGATCCACCCGCTGGACGCGGGGCGTGAGTATCGGTGCGGACGGTGTCGCCGTAGCCGGAGCGGCGTCGCACCAGGGTTTCGCCGTTCTCGCGCTCGCCTTTGAACGTTCACATCAGTCCGAGGGTCGCCCGTAGCCGGCTACGACCGCCTGTCCCGGGGTTGCACTCCCGGTCCACACGCACGAGGCAACCTCCCCGAACGCCACGTCTCTGACATGGCGTTCACGATTCTCGATCGCCCGGCGCCGGCGAACGCCCTCCGCCGGGTGAGCAGTTCACCTGGTGCACCGTCAGGCCGATGACCGGGGCCACGTCTGCGCTGTCTCCCTCACCCGCGCTGCGCCAGTCTTCGCAGCCCACGGCATCCGTCGCGTCAAGCAGGTCATCTCCGGCAACGCCTGGACCTACCGCGCACCTGCGGCTTCATACGCACGTGGCGTGAACTAGACGGCCGGCGGCGAGTCCGCTGGATCCCATGACAGGGGCATTGACACTCCACATGCCGCCTCCTAGCATCCACCTGGCTGCTTATCGTACAGGCAGCCTAGCGGATGCTAGCTGTAGGGGGTCGGCTTGAACAGCGGCCGCAGGGCTTGCGGTTGGCCTGAACCTCGCTCACGGGAACGGCACGTCGACGATCAACGCCCGCACCAACACCGCGGTGCCGGCGGCAGTGCGATCACGCCGTCGAGCAACGACGCCGACCAGGCTTCCCGGGCTGCCCAGATCTGATCCAGGGTCAGGTCAGCACCAACTCTTCTGGATCAGCGAATTCCTGCACGGCTGGCTCGAACCTCGACCGGCACCCAACGTCTGGGAGAAAAGTCTTGACGAACATCGACCGTCGTACATTCCTCTCGTGGTCCGCGGTGGTGGGCACTGCCGCGTTCGCCACTCCTCTGTTCGGAGCGGGGATGGCCGCTGCCGCGCCTGGTAGGGCGCCGGCGCTGGACTCGCTTGCCAGCGATTGGCTGCCGCAGCAGGAATTGCAGCATTTGCCCGCCACTAGCAATTTCTGGGGAGCCGTGGGAGTCGCCGGCAACGTACTGGCGATTCGCAATTTCACGCTTGCGCCCTATCTGGACGGGGGCGGTGACTCCTGTGCGTTGAGCGTGGACGGCGTGCCCGTCACGACCAGCGAATCGCGATGGTCGGCGTACGAGGTCACGCGTAAGGCGACGACCGGTTCCGGGGTGACGATCGAATCGTCGACCCGCCTTGCCTTCGAGCGCAACGAACTGCTGCTGCGCGTCACCGTGTCCAACCCCACGACGGCACAGATCACGGTCTCGGTCAACGCCAATCCCCGTATCGCCAAGGCGCCGGCCGGCGCCGTCTGGTCATGGGGGTCCCCGCGACCGGGTGGCAACCACACCTTCACCGCTTACCAGACCTCCGACTCCAGCCTGTTGATCTCCGACAGCGGCTCCTCGGCCGTGACGGCGTTCGCATTTGCTCCAACACCCGTGCTGAGTACGGCCTCGGCCGGCGGAACGGCTCAGTGGCCGGTCGCAGCGGAAGGATCGGCGACGATCGACATCGTCATGAGCGTGGGCCAGACCTCGACGGCGGCGCCGCTGAAGGACATCCAGGACGGCAACGGCGTCGCGGACGCCTGCAACGCCACCGCCAGGGCTTTCCGAGCGGTCTTCAACGACGCCGCCGCGAGCTGGGAGCAGCGGTGGCAGGACGCCTTCACCCCCAAGAACCGGCAGTATTCGGGCTGCCTGCCGATTCTCCGCACCGACGACGAAGCGATCGCCCGCCTGTACTACATGAGCATTCTCTCGGTGCTCGCCTGCCAGCGGACAAATCTGTCTTCCGCCTTCTCCGGCGTTCTGGGTAGGCCTACCGGATCCGGCGCCTTCAACGGATTCGACCGCGTCTACGTGACCGGCGCGCCCGAATGGGCAAACAACGTCACCTACTTCTGGGACACTTGCTACATCTCAGTCATTCTGTCTCTGCTCGATCCGGCGATGGTCAAGGCCTGGACCACCCACTGGCTCGCGAAGGACGTCCATAAGGGATACGCCGTCGACTGCGTGTCCGGCAATCTCGTCGGCCCGTGGTACAGCGCGAACGACTTCTCCGTCTTCCTCACGATCCTCAACTACGTCCACTACAGTGGCGACGTCGCCTTCCTCGACACCACGGTCCCCGGCACCGGAAAGACTGTCCGTGAGCACATGAAGGGCCTGGCCACGTACTGGCAGAGCCTGGTGCCACAGGGGCAGTCACTGGCCGACTACGGCGAAAACGGCAACCTCCTGGAAGTCCTGCCGAAATACGTTCACCAGGTGGCGTCCTTCAACGCGGCCAACGTGTGGATGATGCAGCAGGCAGCACTACTGTTCGCACGCGCGGGTGACTCCGCAACCGCCACCGACCTCACCACGAGAGCCGACGCCCTGCTCGGTGAAGTCCTCAAGCTGTACGACAGCGCCAACAACGGCGTATGGAACTGCCGCCACAATGACGGCACCACCGTCGCGGTACGCACCGTCGTCGATTTCGTGACCGCGGGGAACATGCTCGCCCCGGCGCTGACCAGCGAGCAGAAGACCGCCATGAAGAACTTCGTCACCACCGAGTTGCTGGCGGGCGACGACTGGATGCGCGCCTTGTCCCTGTCCGACTCCCAGGCGCCGGTCTCACGCACCGACCACGGAAGCGCGGGCTGCTACGACACCTGGCCCTCACTCACTGCCCAGACCTTCGCCCGATTCGGCGACTATCCGGGCTGCTTGTCGCTGCTGAGAAGGTTCTCGGGAGTGACACGCCAGGGCCCGTACGGCCAGTCCCACCAGCTCGTACCGGCCGCGGGCGTGTCGTTCACCGACCGGGCGGCGTTGAACCCCGCGAACGCCATCACGGTATCGGCGTGGATCAATCCTCAGAGCTGGCCCACACAGTACTGGCAAGGCAGCATCATCGCCAAGGACTCCTGGGGCTCCCAGGATTCCGGCTATGTCCTCCGGGGCGGCGCCGGCGGCCGGATCGACTTCACCCTCGCGCTCGGCGGTCACTTCGTCGGGGCGACGACCGCCAGCACGGTGCCGACCTCGGAATGGCACCATGTCGCCGGTGTCTACGACGGCCACCAGATCCAGGTCTTCATCGACGGCACCCTGCAGGCAACCCAGTCGGCCAGCGGGACGCTGACGGCATCCACCGGCACTCCAGTGGTGGTGGGCGACTGCCCCAAGGACCCCAGCCGTCTCTTCCGCGGCGGCATCGACGAGGCCCGCGTCTACGCCCGCGCGCTCTCCGCCGACGAGATCAAGGCCCAGTACACCGACACCACCCCCGCCACCACCGACGACTCCCTCGTGCTCCGCCTGCCCTTCGACGAAGGCAACGGCACCACCACCACCGAGTCGATCACCCACGAGACCGCACGGATCTACGCGGCAACCTGGAGTGCGAGCAGGACCGGTTTCGGCACGGCGCTCACCTTCTCCGGCATACCCGGCTACAAGGCGACCGTCATCGCCTCACCCGGCAGTGCCCAGTGCTTCAACGCGTTGGCCGGAGGCTTCTCCGACGTGATCATCAGCGACCTGTTCGGCTACACCCCCGACGGCGTCACAGCCCATCTGAAGGACGCCAAGATCCCCCGAGGGCTCACCGCCACACTCTCCGGGGTGCTCCTCAACGGCAAGCACCACAAGATCACCAGCGGCCGCAAGGGCCTGTCCATGAACTGAGGTTCAGGCCGAGTTCGAAGCCGAGTTGGTCGATCTGGCCGACGGGGTCGACAACTCCGTCGGCCAGATCACCAAAGACGTCGACCTGCCCGAGACCGCGGAGGACGGATCGACAGGATGTGGACCTGCAATCCCGCGGCCCCCGGTGGATGGATCGGCACGCCAGATTTCCCCGGCAAGCGCATGGTGAGCGGACCACCGATCCTCGCGGCGCCCCTGTTGTCCGGCCTCGGTGTGGGAAGTCGTGCGGCCAGCGCGGCCGGCGGCGACCCCGCCAGCGTTCGGCGGCACGTTCCGCGGCATCGCCGTGCACTGTGAGCACCGGAGCTTGCCCCTCACCGCCGCCAGCCGATGCACGAGCACCCATATCGGCCGCAGGCCGCGCATGAGCACCACATCAGAGATCGGTATCCCAGCAGACACATGGAGGTTCGGTGAGCATAGGAGCAAAATCATCTGTTCCCCGTCGAAGAGGAAGATTCCTAGGGAGCAGTGCACTGGGTGTTGCGCTCGCCCTGATCGGCGGGCTCTTCAGCGCGACGCAGGGTCACACCGCCGAAGCGGGAGCCGCGTCGCCGGCCGTTACTCCGGTCTTCCAGATCGGGACCCCGAACCAGTCGGCGACCGAGTTCGCGGGGTCCCCCCGTGGCTGGTCGACCTACGCGGCGAAGTTCCCGAACGACGTCACGTACACGGTCGGCAAAAGCACCCCGGCTGCAGACTGGTCCTTCATTCAGCCTGGCCCGACGGACAATTGGGCGGGTAGCAAGCCGCACACCTTCACCATCGACTACACCCTGACCGCGGACCAGGCCGCCGGGGGCAAGCTGCTGCAACTCGCCGCCACCGACACCTACACCACGCGGCCGACGCTGCGGATCACGTCCAACGGCACCGTCGTGGACACGGTGACCCTGCCCGCCGGTGGCGGTGGCGGAGCCGTCGGCCGCGGAGAACTGAACAGCGCGGACACGGCCCTGAACATGCCCAGCCAGACCGGTTTCCTGATCCCGGCGTCGGCTCTGACGGCGGGTGACAACACGCTGCAGATCACGACCACCGCGGGGGCGTGGGTGGTCTACGACGCGGTGACAATGCTACCCGCGCCCGCCACCCTCGGTCCGGTCCAGGTGCTGTCGCTCAATCCCACGGTGTTCCTGAAGAAGGACGCCCAGGGTGCGGAGGGTCATCTCGTCGACGTCGGGGTGAACAACACCTCCGGTGCCGCCGGGCAGGTGACCTTCACCGGGACTCTGGGGTCGAGCACCGAGACGACCAGCCTGTCTGTTCCGGCGGGCCGTTCCACGCAGCGGATCATGGTGCCGCCAGCACCGCCGGGTGCTCCTTCCGAGGTGGACATCACGGCTTCGCTGAACGGCCAGTCGGGTACGTATGCGCTGAACCTGCCCTACCAGCGCCGGTGGCAGGTCGACCTGCTCAACGGTACGCACCTGGACAACGGATACCATTACGACCAGTCGGTCACCCGGCAGGTTGAGGACGACCACCTCGACCAGGCGGTGGACCAGTGCAAGAAGACTGCCGATCCGGCCAACGGCTACACCGACGGTGAGAAGTACCGGTGGGTCAGCGAGGGGTCGTGGCTGGTCAACAACTATCTCCAGGACCGTTCCGCGGGGCAGGTCGCGGCGCTGGAGGCGTGTATTCGCAGCGGTCAGATCGATGTGGCCGGGGCCTACAACAACAACTACCAGGACCTCGCCAGTACCGAGCAGTTGATCCGCAGTGTCGAGAAGGGCACGCGGGACATGGCGGGGCAGTTCGGGGTTCCGATCACGACCGCCATGCAGGACGACGTCAAGGGGGTGTCGGCGCAGGACATCCAGATTCTGGCGCGGTCCGGCGTCAAGCTCCTCATGAACGGGACCAACCCCGCTCACACCGGAGCGGCCGTCAACGTGGCCTCCAACGAGGGCCAGGACGCACCGGCGCTGGTCAACTGGCAGGCCCCGGACGGCAGCAAGGTGCTGTATTTCTACGGCCAATTCGGCTATTACCACGCATACCACGCCGTCAACGGCCTGCTCTGCACGGCTGCCCTGATGGAGATGTGCGGCCGGAATTCGCCGCCGCTGCCCTTTACGCCCGCCTCGCAGCCGGCCGACCTCACCCCGATCGTCAACAGCATGACCTCCGTCCTCGGCTCACTTCTGCCGGGGCTGCAGGTCGGCCAGTACCCGCAGTCGGTGTATCCGATGGCGGCTTTCTGGGACTCGCTTGGGCCGATGAACGGGATCTCCGACGTGCTGCGGCAGTTCGACAGCCAAGGGTACGACTACCCCAAGCTGGTGATGTCGACCACGTCGCGGTTCTACGCCGACGCAACCACGCCGCAGGGCGGAACGTCGGTCTCCGGCTACACGCCGGACCCAACCTCGAAGTCGGTGAACCAGCTGCCGATCGTCACCGGTGACTACACCGGTTGGTGGGCGGACGGCGCGGGCTCGTCCCCGGTGGAGACCGGCAACAACGCAGTGGCCCAGGCTCGAACCACCGACGCCGAGACCCTCGGATCACTGGCCGCCCTGAACACCCTGGACCCGACCAACTCCTGCATGGTCGACGCGGCGTATCAACAGGAGAACATGTTCACCGAGCACACCTGGAACGCATCAAACGAGCCCTATCCGTCGGTGGTGCAATGGCCGCAGAAGAAGCTCTACTCCGACCGGGCCGTTCAGGACAGTACGAACGCAATGACCTCGGCAACGACGGAGCTGGCGCAGCAGATCGCCAACCCCAGTGCCCACCCGGCGATCAGCGTGTTCAACTCCCTGTCGTGGGCGCGTACGGCTATGGTCACGGCGACCGTTCCCAGCGGCTGGGCCGGCCAACTGCTCGACGCCACCACCGATTCGGACGTGCCCTATCAGGCGGTCGACAGCACGCACATCCAGTTCCTCGCCGCGAACGTGCCGGCGGTCGGCTATGCGGTCTACCGGCTGCTTCCCGGTAACGACGATGCCGGGGCACCGGATCCTTCGCTGAGCTGGGACCCCACAACGGGCGTGCTGCAGAACAAGTACTACACCGTGACGATCTCGCCCAGCGGGACCATCACCTCGGTGGTGAACCGTGTGACCGGCCGCGAACTCGTCGATTCCACGTCCTCGTTCAAGCTGAACCAGTACGTCTACCGGCCCAATAACGGACGCATCGGCGGGCAGATCCAGGGAGGGTCTCCGACGAGCGCGGCCAAGCAATGGTCGCCGGCCAGTGCCACCCTGTCGGTGAAGTCTTCGGGGAAGCTCGGCATCACCATCGCCGTGACCTACCCGAACACCCCGGGCGGGAAGGACACCGCCGGGAAGGCGACGGGTGTGGAGTCGGCCGGTGCCACGATCACCCTGCTCGCGAACACGCCGCGCGTGGACATCGCCGACAGCCTCGACAAGACGAAGGTGACCTCACCGGAGGAGGGCTACTTCGCCTTCCCGTTCAAGGTGGACAATCCCACCGTCACCTACGAGGGCACCGGCACTCCCGTGCAGCTGGGCAAGGGCCAGTTCCCCGGCTCGTCCATGGACTGGCAGTCCATGCACAGCTACGCCGATGCCTCGAACTCCACCGGCGGCGTGACGCTGAACTCCACCGACGCGCCCCTGGTCGAGTTCGGTGACATCAAGACGATGCGTCTCACCCAGCGTCCCGGCATGATCGACGGCCCGCCCGTCACTGACACCGACCTGAGCAGCGTACTGGCGACCAACGGCTCGATGTTCTCCTATGCGTTCAACAACCTGTGGACGACGAACTTCAACCTGGCCTACCCCGGCCCGATGTCGTTCCACTACGCGATCACCGACCACACCGGAGACTTCAACGCCGTCAACGCCACCCAGTACGGCTGGGACCTCCAGTCACCGCTGACCTCCCAGCCGCTGCCGGCCAAGCAGTTGTCCGGCACCTACAAGGAGCCCAGCCAGTCGCTGGCCTCACTGGACGACCCCAACGTCGTGCTCCAGACGATCCGCCAGGCCTCGCCGACCGACGACTCCGCGGATTTCCCGATGACCATGCGGCTTCTCGAGGTCGCCGGCAAGTCCGGCACGGTTCACCTGAACGTCCCGTTCAAGGTCGGCTCGGCGAAGCTACTCGACCTGAACGACAAGCCGGACTCCCATCCGGCACTGACGGTGACCGATTGGGGGACCGGCTCGCAGATCACCGTGCCGTACACCGGTCACCAGATCGTGTCGGTCGGCATCCAGCCCGCCGCATACAAGCGCAGCGCACCGATCGTGTGCATGTCCGAGTTCAGCCTGGCGCCCGCCGGCTACAACAACTACCAGACCGCGTTCCCCAACGACGTCAACTACACGGCCAAGCAGACAGCCTCCGGCACTCCGGACGCCACTTACCCTGCGTCCAGCACGCCGTATGTGTCGTACACCGGTACCGGCATCGCCGCACCGCAGTGGAGCTACATCCAGCCAGGGCCGAACGACACCTGGGGAGGGTCGAAGCAGCACACGTTCACACTCAACTTCGACCTGCCAAAGGCCCCTGACAAGGACCAGACCCTCACAGTGTGGCTGCTCGACACGAGCAACACCGACCCGCCAACGCTCGACGTGTCGCTCAATCACAAGACCGCACAACAGCGGCAACTGTCCGCCGGAGGCGGCGACGGCTACCGCTGGGGAGACGGCAACGACACCGACGGCACCTACAAGATCGCACCACAGAAGGTGGACTTCACCCTGCCTGCGTCCCAGCTGGTCGCCGGGCACAACACCGTGTCCCTGACCACCGTGACCGGCTCCTGGCTGGCCTACGACGGCCTGGCCGTCGGCTGACCACCTGACCAAGTGCCGGGGGCGGGACCGATCCCGCCCCCGGCACCCCTGAGCACCGTTGGATTCGGCGGCCATCGGCTCCACCGACGTGCGCCGCCCCTCCAAAAAGAGTCCACGCACATACGCCTGCGCCTTTGGCGCTGATCGGTGCGCGCAAACGCCTTGAACACCTCCGCCGTGAACGCCACCAGGTCCCTCCCGGACCTGGTCCAACTTCCCAGGCATCACGCCACCAACGCGCACAACGCCGTCCAGACGCGCCACCAGCGCGTACACCTGGCCAGGCCCTACCAGGCGCGGGCGAGTGGGACCTCTTCTCGGCCTCTGGCTGGGCGAGTGAGTGAGTTTGTGTGCCGTCCGCGCGTGATTGCGTTGTTCTGTTTGCTTGATCGATCAGATCCGAACAGTGATGATTCAGCGAGCTGCGCCCGGATCGGGGAGTGAGTCATCGTCGAATGCCGCACTGAGGACTCTTATGTCCAATAAGTCCCCGTGCTGGGCACGTCCTCGGTGCAAAGTCTTGACGCAGTGGAGGCGTGTGCCTACGCTCTGCCCGCTGAGTGAACATGATGGATTGCGTTCAGTTGAGTGAAGTTTCGTCTATCCGAGCTCATGTTGCTCCACTCACCGCCCATCATCCAAGCGGCGAGGGCGTCTGCCCTTGAGGAGGCCGGCCATGTACGCGCAAGGGGAGAGGCGATGGACACGCGGCGGGGATCGCGTTGCGTCCCTGTCCGCCGTTCTGTTCGTGATCCTGGCCGCAGTGACGGTGCTGCTACTGGCCGGCCGGGCGGGTGCGGCCAGGACAATGTCGATCACCGCTGACGGGACGTCACCCGGCCGAGTCTTCGACGGCATAGGCACGGTCAGCGGCGGCGGCGCCAACTCCCGTGCGCTGATCGACTACCCGGAGCCGCAGCGCAGCCAGATCCTGGGCAACCTCTTCCCGCCGAATTACGCGGCCAACCCTCAGATCCTGGAGGTCGCGGAGGTGGAGTCCGGCCGCGTCGCTGTCGGGCGACTTGTCGTAGCGGGTGGCGGTCGTGAAGCCGGTCGATCTGCCTGGCCCGGTTCCTCAAGGCCGACCCCTGTGAGCCCTAGTCCCGTGCGGGCAGCACCAGATTCGGCCTCACAGGGGCGGCCAGACCCGCATGGGCGACTCGGTCGGCGTTCGGACACAACTGCCCAGCCAACTGGACCGGCCTGACATTTGACGACGGCTCGTTCCACCGGTCGTCGGACAACGAATCAGAGGAGGAATCTGCGGTGACCGAAGAAGTACGTGGCATGAGACGTCGGGGTTTGATCGGAGCGGGACTGGCAGGTGCAGGCCTTGCGCTGGTGCCTGCCGTACGGGCCGGAGCCGAGCCGGCCCGGGCGGAGTCGCAGGGTCCCGACGAATACGCCGTTGGCGGGCGCCGAGTGCTCAACTTCAACACCAACTGGGCGTTCTGGCGTGACGACGTTCCAGGGGCCCAGCAGTCTGAATTCGACGACTCCGCGTGGGCCGCGGTCTCAGTGCCGCACACGATGCGGCTGGAGGCCAAACGGCCCTCGGTGTATGACGTGTTCGCGGGAATCGGCTGGTACCGGCGGTACTTCCAGGTCGATCCGCAGGACAAGGGGCGGCGGCTGACCGTGGTGTTCGACGGTGTCCAGACCGACTGCGTCGTCTATCTGAACGGGGAGAAGCTCGCCGAACACAACGGTGGCTACATGGGCTTCGTCGTGGACATCACCGACAAGGTCCGCCTTGACGGCGACAACGTCCTCGCTGTCCGCGTGTCGAACCTCGACGACCCACTCACCCCTCCCGGCAAGCCGCGGAACCAGCTGGGATTCCTCACTTACGGCGGTATCTACCGCAACGTCGCGCTCCGGGTGACGGACCCGGTCCACATCTCCGACCCGCTGCAAACGGACCTGGTCGCCGGGGGCGGCGTGTTCGTCTCCTATCCGCAGGCGACTGCGACCAGGGCAACGGCCCAGGTCAAGACGCACGTGGTGAACGAGAATGCGGCCGACGCCCAGATCAGAGTGACCACGGTCCTGTACAACGCGCTGGGCACAGCGGTCGCGCACGGCACTGACACCGCGTCGATCCCGGGCGATGGCGGCCACACGTTCACACAGACGCTCAGCGTGAAGCGGCCGAAGCTGTGGCATCCCGACTCCCCCAACCTCTACAAGCTGGTCAGCCACGTCTTCATCGGCAACCGCCTGGTCGACACGGTGACCACACCAACCGGAATACGGCGGATCGAGTACAAGCCGGACGGGTTCTACCTCAACGGCGAGCGGATCTACATCCGCGGCGCCAACTGCCACCAGAACTACGCCCACGTGGGCGATGCCGCGCCGGCGTCGATGCAGTACCGCGAGGCGCTGCGGCTGAAGCTCGGCGGGTTCAACGCCGTACGGGCGGCGCACTACCCGCATGACCCGGCCTTCCTCGACGCCTGCGACGAACTGGGCCTCCTCGTCGCGGCCTGCGAGCCCGGCTGGCAGAACTTCAACGGCGACCAGACCTTCGTCAGCCGCACCTACCGTGACATCGCCACGATGATCCGGCGGGACCGCAACCGGCCTTCGGTGATCTTGTGGGAGACCTCGCTGAACGAAACCCAGTACCCGCAGTGGTGGGCGAAGGAGGCCGACACTGTCGCTCATGCGGAGATGCCGGGCGACCAGATGTTCACCTCGGCGGACTACGGCATCTGGGGCAGTGAGTTCGACGTCAACTACAAGGTCGTCAACACCGACGGCTCGGATCCCGCGCCGTCCAAGCCGTTCCTCACCCGCGAGTGGGGCGACTGGCAGGACCCGTGCCGGAAGGACCGGGACGACGGCGAGAACGCGATGATCAGCCAGGTCGTCACCCGTCAGCGCTACCTCAGCGGCCCTGGCTACTGGGACTGGGGCGGGCTGGACGCCAACAAGCGGATCGGAGGCTACTTCCTGTGGGTCTTCGAGGACTACGCCACCAACAACACCTACCAGAAGTCCGGCGCGGTCGACATCGACCGGTACCCCAAGTACTGCTACCACTGGCTCAAGTCCATGCAGCCGTCCACCAATGCGAACCACGGCGGCCCGATGGTCTATATCGCCAGCTCCTACGCGGCTTCCTCCAGCCTGCAGGTGATGGTCTTCAGCAACACCGACAGCGTCCGGCTGTACCAGAACGACAGCCTCATCGGGGAAATGACCCGAGAGCAGAACGCCACGACCGCGCCGGCGGTGGCAGCAAAGGGCGGCAGCCCCTACTACATGTTCACCCTGCCATCATTCGCCGCCGGTGAGCTCAGAGCCGAGGGCTACCTGGGTGGCACTCTCGCCGCGACCCACAGGGTCAAGACTCCGGGCGAGGCCCACCATCTGGAGATCGTCGCCGACGACGCGGGCGTACAGGCCGTGCTGACCGACCTGCTGGCCTCCGCACTGGGCGACAACTCGGCACAAGGGAACGAGGCTGCGGCGAAGCTGCTGGACCAGATGGAGTCCGGCGGGGTGGAATCGCTCATCGAGCGGGCCGGCGAGGCGGACGGTCACGCGCTGTCCCCCGAGAAGGCCGAGGTGCTGCGCAGGTATGCCCGGCTGCTCAAGCGAATCCAACCCGTCGCCGACGGTTCGGACCTGATCCCGGTGTTCATCAAGGTCGTCGATGCCGAGGGCACGGTGGTCGCCGGCTCCTCCGCTTCCCTCACCCTGGAGGTGACTGGAGCCGGCACCCTGGTGGGCGACAACATCCCGCGGATCAGGGTGCAGACCCAGAAGGTCCAGGCCGGCATCGGCTACGCCCTGATCGCCACCAGGACCTCCAGCGGACCCGTCACCCTCACCGCGACCGCAGCCGGACTGCAGAGCGGCGAGTACACCGTGCAGACCGCGCGGTACAGCCGTTCTCACGTCACCGACGGAACCCACCCCGAATGGAAGAACATCTCCACCCTGGAGGACCAGGGCGCCCAGAACCTCGCCCAGTTCAAGACGGCGACCGCCTCCTCCTCACAGACGGGCAACTGGCCGGAGAACGCGGTGGACCTCTCGACGGACACCAAGTGGGTCTCGAACGGCTCCGCCACCCCGGCCTGGTGGCAGGTCGATCTCGGCACGTCAGCCGACATCGAGCAGTTCCAGATCGTCTGGGAAAGCGCCGATAACGTCTACAAGTACCAGATCCTGACCTCCGACGACGGCAGCACATGGACAACGACCGTCAACGCGGAAGACAACACCGCCAAGGTCGGCACCTCCAGCCACGTGGTGAAGACCGCCGCGCGTTACATACGCGTCAACATCCTCTCCGCCGGCAACTTGTGGCCCTCCATCCGTGAGTTCCGTGCGATACCGCCGGGCGCCAGCGCCCCGCCGGTCGATCCCGGCCCGAAGATCGCCCGCGAGCAGATCAAGACTGTCACTGCGTCCAGTAACGCCGTCGGCTTCGAACCCGACAAGGCCTTTGACGGGGACATCACCTTCGGAACCGGGTGGAGCGCCGCCTCCCCGTCACTACCCCAGACACTGACCGTGGAGCTGACCACCGCCCACAATCTCAACGGTGTGCTCATCAACTGGGGGAAGGACAGCAGTTGGTACACCTACGACCTGCAGACCTCCACTGACGGGACCACCTGGAACACGGTGTTCGCCGGCTTGACCCGAAGCGGCCAGTACACCCTTCCCGAGGTCTTCACCGCGAAGGACGTAAGCCAGATCCGTGTGGTCGTCACCCAGGTCAGCGGCGGAGGCGCTCAGACCATCGTCGGCATCGCCGAAGTGACCCTCTACGGAACACCGGCATAAGGGCCCTGCCCTGACCTGTCTCCCGTGACGCCGGGCCCGATGCCGTCCTCGCACCGGGCCCGGCGAAGAGCGCCGGGACGGTACCGTCACTGGGCCTGGCCCGTAGTCGGTGGTGACGCCGAGCAGTCGTCCGCTATCACGATCTTGTGATGACTCTCAACTCCCTTGTGGAGACCGTGTTTCCCGAGTCCCGTCGGCCTGCGACAGCACCAAGCGCAGCCAGCAGTGGAACTACACGGTGATCGTCCCGTAGCCGGTCCCGGAGCCAAATACCACCTCCAAGGCTCGCCCGGCCAGCCCGTGACTTCGCCGTTCGGGGGGCCTTGCGCCCGTCCCCGGGCGTGATGCACCGACGGACTCTGAACGCTCCTGGTTCTGCCGCGCCGCGACGGAATCGGGAGTGCTCAGTGCAGTGATCCAACTAAGGGAGTTTCCCATGAGATTGACAGGCGCGAGACGCCGGTTCCTGTACGGGTGTCTGGCATCGTGTACCGCCGCTGCCCTGCTCGGCGGAGTGGGGCTGGCCGGAAATGCGACGGCGGCGTCAAGTCCGCCGGCGGCGCAGACTGGGCAGACCGTGGACCAGGCGGGCACGGCGCATTCGGTGACGTTCGACGGCTACTCGTACATGATCGACGGCAAGCGCGTGTACCTGTGGTCCGGTGAGTTCCACTACTTCCGGCTGCCCAGTCAGGACCTGTGGCTGGACACCTTGCAGAAGATGAAGGCAGCCGGGTTCAACGCGGTGCAGGTGTACTTCGACTGGGGCTACCACTCGCCCGCGCCCGGGGTCTACGACTTCACCGGCGTACGGGACGTGGACAAGCTGCTGGACATGGCGAACCAGCTCGGCATCTACGTGATCGCCCGCCCCGGCCCCTACATCAACGCCGAGGTGGACGGCGGGGGATTCCCCGCCTGGCTGCACAACAAGGTCACGTCCACCCGTAACACCGACCCGACGTGGCTGAAGTACTCCGACGAGTGGCAGACGCAGATCGACCGCATCCTCTCCCGCCACCAGCTCACCAACGGCACCGGCACGGTGATCCAGTACCAGGTCGAGAACGAGTTCTACGACGGCAGCGCGGGCGCCCGGGCGTACATGAAGCACCTGGAGGACAAGGCCAGGGCGGACGGCATCAGCGTGCCGCTGGTCGGCAACAACAACGGGACGTTCAACTCCGGCAACGGCGCCTTGGACGTGGACGGGGTGGATTCCTACCCCGGGGGATTCACCGGCGGCCTCCCGAACATCAGCTACGACCACCCGGCCGGAAGGCCCGTTACCACCATGGAGTTCCAGGGCGGTTGGTTCGACAACTGGGGCGGCCCCGGCTACGACGCGTACGCGAAGCAGTACAACGACCAGTTCGCGGACGTGTACTACAAGCAGAACATCGCGGTCGGCGCGACCATGCAGAACTTTTACATGACCTACGGCGGCACCAACTGGGGCTGGCTGAGCATGATGAGCCACTACACGTCCTACGACTACGGCGCCGCGATCCGTGAGACGCGCCAGCTCACCCCGAAGTACGACCAGGAAAAGCTGATCGGCTACTTCACCCAGGCTGTCGCGCCGCTCACCAAGACCGACGCCATGCCCGCGGTCCCGACCGACAACACCAAGATCGTGGACACCGCACGGGTCAATCCCGACACCGGTACGCAGTTCCACGTGCTGCGGCACGCGGACTCGAAGTCGACCAGCACCGACAGCGCCCACCTGAAGATCAGCCTCGGGGGGCAGACCTACACCGTTCCGCAGCAGGCGGGCACGTCCCTGACACTGAGCGGCCGCGAGTCCTCGATCATCGTCGCGAACTACGACCTGGGCAGCAAGAACCTGCTGCGCTACTCCACCTCGCAGATCATGACGAACGCCACGATCGGCGGGAGGGATGTCGCGGTCCTCTACGGCGACCATGGCTCCGACGGCGAGACTGTTCTGCACTACGACACCGAGCCCACCGTCACCTCCACCGGCGGAGACGTCACCTCCGCCTGGGATCCGGCCACCGGCGACCTTCGGCTGAACTACCAGCACACCGGCCTGACCCGCGTGCAGATCAACGGCGGAGGCCACCCGCTCCTGCTACTGCTCGCCGACACCGCCACGGCCAAGACCTTCTGGCGACAGGACACCGCGGCAGGACCGGTCCTGGTCCGCGGCACCCACCTGCTGCGCGGCGCCTCGTCCCAGGACACGACCCTGGCACTCAACGGCGACACCGGCAGCGACGGCTCGGTCGAGGTCTGGTCCACGGCGAACTCCCTGACCTGGAACGGCAGGCAGGTGAACACCAGCCAGACGGATGACGGCGCTCTGACCGGCACACTGCCCACCGCCGCCCCGGTCACCCTGCCCGCGCTCACCGGCTGGAAGCACATCCAGGAGTCCCCGGAGTCGCAGCCCGGCTTCAACGACTCGTCGTGGCAGGTGGCCGACAAGACCACGTCGAAGATCACCACTCCCACCACCCTTCCGGTGCTGTCCGCCGACGACTACGGCTTCCACACCGGCTCCACCTGGTACCGCGGCCGCTTCACGGGCAGCAGCACGACATCCGGCATCACCTTGAACACCAGGAGCGGCGCCGGCGCAGCGGCGTCCTCGGTGTGGCTCAACGGCACGTTCCTCGGCAGCTCCACCACCGACGGGCAGAAGACCTACACCTTCCCGGCAGACGTCCTGAAGACCGACGGCGAGAACGTGATCTCTGTCCTCACCGTCAACATGGGACATGACGAGAACTGGGGCCGGTCCGACAGCAGCACCGTCCGCGGCCTGATAAGCGCCGCCCTGGTGGGCAGCCCTCTGAGCACCGTCACCTGGCGGCTGCAGGGCGTGCGCGGTGGTGAGACCCCCGTCGACACCGTGCGCGGCCCGCTGGCCACCGGCGGCCTCTACGGCGAGCGCGCCGGCTACATGCTGCCCGGCTACCCCACCGACACCTGGACCCCGACCACCCTGCCCGCCACCGACACCACCCCCGGCGTCTCCTGGTACACCACCGACACCGCCCTCGACCTGCCCAAGGGCCAGGACACCTCCCTCGGCCTGACCATCACCGACGACCCCGCCCGCAAGTACCGCGCCGAGATCTACGTCAACGGCTGGGACATGGGCAACTACGTCAACTACCTCGGCCCCCAGCACAGCTTCCCCGTCCCCAACGGCATCCTCAACCCCAACGGGAACAACAGGATCGCTATCGCCGTATGGAACCTCGACGGCTCCACCGGTGGGCTCGGCACGGTGGAACTCACCAACTACGGCAGCTACGCCTCCTCGCTGAAGGTCGCCCAGAACAACAGCCCCCGCTACAACAAGACGCAGTACGCCATGCCCGCCGCACCGGGCGCGACACTCGCCCTCCAGGTCCCCGGATCGGTTCAGGGCGGCGGGACCTTCACCGCCACCACGACGTTCCAGGTGCCCGAAGACGCCCCCGCAGCCTTCCAGGTGACAGCGAAACTCGCCGCACCCGACGGCTGGACCGTCACCCCGAAGCCCGTGCCCGACACCGCCCAGAAGGTCACCCCCGGCAGCTCCGTCACCTACAGTTGGGACGTCACCGCCCCCGCCACTCCCGGCAAGGTGAACCCGCTCACCACCACCGTGCAGTTCGATCAGCGCAACCAGACGCAGACCCTCACCGACGAACGGATCACCGGGTCGCACGCCGGCCCGCCGCCAGCCGGCACAAGCCAGGTCAGCGACCTGCCTTTCCTGTCCGAAAGCAATGGCTGGGGACCGGTCGAACGGGACCAGAGCGTCGGCGGACAAGCGGCCGGCGACGGCACCCCGCTCAAGCTCGGCGGTGTCGTCTACGCCAAGGGACTCGGCACCAACTCGCCCAGCGACGTGCAGATCTACCTCGGTGGTCAGTGCAGCCGGTTCACGGCCACGGTCGGGATCGACAACGGCGACCCGGGCTCGTCCACCTTCTCCGTCATCGTCGACGGGAAAGTCCTTACCACCACGGCCGTGCTCACCGGGCAGTCGGCGCCCGTCACGATCGACGTTCCCGTCACCGGCGGCCAGGTCCTGGACCTGAACGTGGGTGACGGCGGCAACGGCAACGGCAACGACCACGGCGACTGGGTCAACCCCGTCCTCACCTGCAGCTAGACGACATCCGTGAACGCGGCGGGCGGCGACGGCCGAGACGTCGCCTGCCGCGGCTCACACCTCATGCCGAGTGGGCTTTGATCGAGCCGCTGTTGCCGGTGGCGGCCACCGGGCCGTTGCCGCGGCGGGTGCGGGACCAGTTCAACGGGGTGTTGTGGCGGTTTCGCACCGGTAGTGGCTGGCGTGAACTGCCGGAGCGGTACGAGCCGTGGTCCACGATGTACGGCCTCAGGCCGTGGCCGCTCTTCCCCAGGTGTGGAGTCCCCCACGGCACTCCCCCGCCTGTGATCGTCCGCAGCCCCTCCTTGGGAGCTGCCCGGTGGACGCCCGGTCCCACTCCCAGGCCCGACAGCCGGAACCGGGAGCAACGGAGGGTGGTCGGCGAGCCCGGAGAGCCGTCCAGCCGGCGGATGCGGTTCCGCCGTGGCGTTCACGGAGCAGCCGCAGGCCGAGCACGAGCGTCACGCAGGACAGGAGCGAGACGACGGTGGTCGCGGCGCCGATCTGCTCGATGGCTCAGGCCGAAGCCATCGAGTAGCCGAAGACCCCCAGAGCTCCCAGGACGGCCACGGCACGTGGAGGGCATCGCACCGCCTCCGATGCGAGGCGCCTGCTGGTTCGGGTGGCAGCGGCGACCAACGACAACCCGACGAAGCTGATGGCCGCGCGGCCGGCCTCGACGGCGAACGGGTCGGCGTAGGTGACCAGGTCCGCGGACAGCAAGCACGCCATCGTCAGGAGACCCGCCAGCGCTCCGGCGTCAGCAGACTGGGCCCCCAGGCCAGTTCGGGACGCTATGCCGTCTGTGGCACGCGCGGCGGCGTCGGCCACAGTCGGCACGCTCCGCATCAAGTTCTCCGCTTTCAGGCTCGATGTATCTGATCTATATTGGACCTTGAGGGGTCAGTTCTGCGCAAGTTCTTGACTCACTTTGCTGTGGAACTTCATACTACTCTGAGCCAAGAGCGCCGATTTGGCCGGTCTGAAGCATTTCGGCACGGGAGGTTTGCTCCACAAGACTCGGAACTATGTGGGACCGCAAAGTCGATTGAGTCGATCAACTGGCGTCTCGTTTCAGCACGGCAACGAGGCGCCGCCGCCCCCCTTCCCGGGGATACCGGCGTCGACGCGGGCAACAGTTCCTCGCACCAGGCGTAGTCGGCGGCTGCCGGACGACAACCACTGGCGCTGCCACCGACGTTCCGAGCGAGCGGCTTTGGCTGTCCACATCACTTCGCAAGGTGGGAGCCGCTCCGGACGGATCGAGCACCTGCCCCTCCCGTGATACCGGAGCACGGAATAGTCCTGACGAAGAGAGGATCACTCGACGGTGAGCAAAAGTTACAGACCTATCGCAGGTCTCCTAGGAGTGATGATCGTGGCATCACTCCTGTTTGGTGCATCCGCAACGAAGCAGGCTTTCGCTCAGCAGGCCGCAGGGAACGCTCCGTTCATCAACTCGTGGCTGCTGTCGGGACCGTTCACCTCGCCAGTGGTCGACCAGCAATACGGATGCGAAGTCGACAACTCGCAGCCCGGCTGGTCGGCCGCCGCCGACAGTGCCGAAAGCGCGTCGGAGAACGGTGCCGCGGCCAACGCGGTCGACGGCGACCCGTCGACCTTGTGGCACACCGCGTACAGCGGCGGTGTCGCACCCATGCCACACTGGCTCGACATCTCACTGACCAGCCCACACGTGATCGACAAGCTGACCTACCTGCCACGGCAGGACGGCAACACCAACGGGATCATCGCGAACTACCAGGTGTCGGTCAGTAACGACGGCGTCTCGTGGGGCACACCGATCGCCACTGGCACGTTCAGCGCCGGGGCCGGTTTGAAGACGGTCACCTTCCCGCCGGTCACTGCGACGCACGTGCGGCTCTGGGCCCTGAGTTCGCAGAACGGGCAAGGCTACGCATCGGCCGCCGAGGTGAGCCTGTACGGCTCCGACGGAATGCCTTCCGGCACGTACCAGCCGATCGAGGGGAAGACGAAGATCACCCCGAAGATCGGCGAATCGTTGAGCTCCGGCAACGAAAGCGCAAAGTGGCAGTACTTCGACGACCGCCTCTACAACCGGAACTACGACGACTACCAGGATCTTTACGGATACTACGGCGTCAAGAAGGGTGTCGATACGCGGAACAAGTACGTGTACGCGCACACGTACGTCTACAGCCCGGTCGATCAGCAGGCATATTTCGACGTCGGGGCGAGCGGTTCGTACCGGCTGTACGCGAACGACACTTGTCTGACGAGCCCAAGCACTCCGAAGGAGGTGCAAAAGGATCTGACGAAGCAAGCTGTCCAACTGCACGCCGGCTGGAACAAGCTGATGATTCAGATCAAGCACACCTACACGGAGGACGTGAATTCAAACGGTGTGCCGATTGCCAAGGACCAGAACGTAGCCTATCTCGGGTTCTACGGACGGGTGGCGGATCAGAACGGCAACAAGATCGATGGTCTGGTCAATTCTGTGACAGGGCCGTCCGGAAGTCTGCAGATCGTGTCGCAAGGACTCTCGACCGACGACGCGATCCACTCTCCGCTTCCGAAGAACAACATGCCGATCGGCTACAAGGAGTGGCCGTACGTCTGGAACAAGTCGACGGCCAACAACAAGTACGGCCTCGCTGCTTCGGATTTCCAGTTCATGGCTGCCGGTGGCGCGCCCGGCTATACATGGAAGATCGTCGAAGGAAAGTTGCCTGACGGCCTGGAGCTGAACCCTGACGGCACCATCGCGGACGGAATGGTCGACGGGAAAGTCGATCTGAACAGCACCAAGGGCATCATCAGCGCCACCGCCAAACCAGGCGACTATCACTTCACCGTTCAGGTGACCGACAGTGATGGGAACACTGGTTCCAAAAACTTCACCATCACAGTGAAGGAACGTCCGAACAAGTGGTTCGAGGAGGGCAGGGTCAGCGCGCTGACCCATTCCACCGCAACGTACAACTACTTCGTCGATCCGAACTACTCCGTTGATCAGTGGGCGGAGAGGGCGAAGCGCGAAGGACACTCGATGGTGTCGATCGAAGCGCTGCAGCAGAACTACTTCTGGCCGTCGAAGTTCGCAGACCCGAAGAACATCAGGGCGGAGTATCTACCTAAAGACGCCGACGGTAAAGTGGTAGACGGATTGAAGCCCTACGAAGAGGCGGTAAAACGCTACGGGATGAAATTCGGCCTGTATTACGCAACCGAAGGCGGCGGCCTTCAGCATTACTCCACCGATGTGTTCGTGCAGAATGTGGAGGATCTCATTCGACGTTACGCTCCGGACTATTTCTACTTCGACGGTCCACAGGCAATGCCCAACGCCAACTTCGACGCGATGTACAGTGTGGTTCGCGACTACAGCGATGAGATCGTCGTGGACTCGAACGCCGGGGGCACGGAGTACGGCGATCCGGATTTGAGAACCGCAGAGGCGTCGGGAATCTACGCCAACGGGGCGCACAACCATCTTCTGAAGCGGACGCCCATGGAACCGTGGAAGATGATCCACACCAAGGACATGCTCTCGCCGTACTACGGTAAGCGCGACGACTTCAGGCAGGTCACCAAAGAGATGGTGATGAACGCCGGCCGGGGCTATGTCGACAACAACGACCAGTCGGTTATCGACAGTCGGGGTCCGAACTGGGACTCCCCCCAAGACATCGCCACCAGGTACCCGAAGGCCGTCCAGGAGTTCATCGACGTAAGAGAGAACCTCGCCCGCTGGTTCGCGCCAGAGAACGGGCCGGACAGGCACGAGGCCACGACGGGCACGACGCCGTACTTCCTGGCGGGCTACGGCTACACCGACGATGGTCGAGGAAACTACGAGAATTTTGCTTTCCCCAACAGCACGACTGGTCCGCAATGGGGATATGCGACCTCCAGGGACAACGACATCTATCTCCACATCATGAAGGGGCCGGACGGCAAGAAGGGCTTCGACGCGATCACCGGCAAGTCCTTGACCATCAGCCCCGTCAAGGATCGAGTGACGTCGGTGAGGTGGTTGAACAGTGACCTCCCGGTCACGTCGTTCAGCCAGCAGGGCGACAGCCTGACCATCAACCTGGCCGACGTACAGGAAGACCCGATCGACACGATCATCAAGATCGTGACCGACAATCCTGAGCGCGAGTACAAGCTGACCAACGTCGACGTGACCGGCGAGCAGCTGGCACCGAAGGTACTGAGGGTCAACGCCGAGGGCTACATGACGTATCCCGCTCTGAAGGCCAAGCTTTCGCACGTGACCTACAGCAGCGCGAATCCCGAGGTGGCGAGAGTCGTCCCCAGCGGAATCGTTCACCCCGTGTCGGACGGCACGACGAGCATCACCGTACAAGGCACTTACGAAGGCGTGACCAAGCAGGGCACGTTGAAGGTGACGGTCAAGGACGGACTCGTCTACGCCAGCGACATGATCACTGCATCGCTGTCAGTGCAGGGGAAAGAGACATACGGTGAGTTCGGCCTGAACGATGGGCTCAATTACCAGATAGAGGGCAGGTCGAACGAGGGCGGTCCCGTCGGCTTGGACGCGGCTCAGATCAAGTGGCATGGCGGAATCGTCGATCTGGCCGGCGGTACCAAGTACAAGCCGGTCGCCATCACCGAAGTCGACACGTTCGCGTTCAAGGGGAACAAGATCTTCACCCCGCAGGTCGAGGCACCCACGCGAGGAGTCGTCTGGGCAGACGTGACACTGGACGGCAAGACGTTCACGACGAACAGGGTCTTCATGGACCTGCTGCCGTACCGGAACCTCGCGAAGGGCGCCGACATCACGGCCACTCAGGGACAGGACTCGGTACCGAACCTCACCGACGGCAGGCTCATCGATGCGGAACACTTCGATCAGTCGAAGTGGTCGGTGCCGGGCAGCGATCAGGCTTCGATTCAGTTCAAGCTTCCCACGGTGTCCGATATCTCGAACATCGACATCAACTTCAACACCCTGGATCAGAAGTACATCAACACGCCCAAGACCATCAAGATCCAGACGAGTGTCGACGGCGTGACCTGGAACGATGCCAGCACCGTCAACGGCCCAACGGGCACCGCCTATTTCGGGTTCTCCAACCAGTACCCCCTCAGCGCACACGCCCAGTACGTGAGGTTGGTCTTCGACAGCGACTCGAACGGGGCAACGACCGACCTGCTCGAAGTCGCCATCAACGGAAGGTAGCTGACACGGTGACCGGTCAGCGTCGTGGTCTTCATCGGTGACGACGCTGCCCGGTTGCCAACGAAGTACAGGCGCAGAAGGCTGCGCGGATACGACCCGTCGCCCAACGGCGCGTCGTCGTATCCGCGCACCGGGCCAGGCACCCGGTGGCCTGGTGCGCGGAGGTACGCGCGCTTGTGGCGACGGTGCTTCCAGGGCTCTCAGCGCTGGTCATCGATGATGTGGCGGACGAGGGCGATGTGATCCGGGTCGCCGCTCGGACCGCCGATCTTCCCTGTCCCTGCCCGCTGTGCGGGGTCCCGACCGGCAAGGTACCGGCGCCAAACCTCTGCACCACCACAACGGTCGCGCCGAAGGCGTCAACACCCGCACAACCGTCTCGGAAGCGCGATCCCTCAGGCCCGGCCGCGGGCCTGCTGGGCGCGCCGCGTTACTGATGGAATCCCACGCTGTTCCGCTTCCGTTGACGATCGCTGCGGCCTCGCTGGTAAAGGCGGGAAGCGTGGCGCCGCCGTTGACTCGCATACCGACGGGCGCGGACAGACCGTGGAGGCGGACCACATGGCGGCGCGCGGTGGGCGCGTCGGAGTAGGTTCCCCGAGGGCGGCGGATGACGACTTTCCTCGCCTTGTCGACGTAGGTCAGTTCGGTGGTGCTCCGGTTGCCCCTCTGGTGACTCCGTCATCCTCGACGAGGGAGAACGCACCGTCGGCGCCGCAGTAGACGTCCATTTCCAGCTGCCGCTTGTTCGTGTACTTCGTGCTCTGCGCGTAGGGGTACCTGGGCAGGATCGCACCGGCCTTGACGAACAGAGGTACCTCTCCGGTGCGGGTGGCCGTGTACTGAACGTCGTCCCAAGCGCTCCCTCAAGGACACGGCCGCCGGCCGCGCAAGGACATGGTGGCCCGACGGGAACGCGAGGTCCGCCGCGGCGGTCGGCGTGATGCGCCCCGTGGCGGCCGCCCCGAGCCCTGTCCAGGAACACGGACGGATGCGACGAGACGCCGCCACGGGCGGCACCAGGCGGTGGTTTTCCCCGCTGCGCGAGCGCGCGGCCCTCGCGCGGCGGGTCCACCGGCCCTAACGGCGGGCGCCGATGGCAGCCGCGAGCACCAGGCTCGCCGCACCTCGGGCGTGTGCGCTGTCGTCCCACGGCCGGACCGTCACCTCCAACTCGGCCAGCGGCAGAACCACGCAGGCGTCGATGGCCTCGGTGAACCCGGCGGCGAGGTAGGGCCACAGGATGTTGCTCTCACCGATGACCGTCATCGCTCGCACGGCCAGGACGTTGACCACTCCGGCGACGGCGCGGCCGAGGATCGCACCGCTGGCGTGGAGCAGGGTTCGGACGCCCGAATTGCCGGCTTCGGCCAGAGCGTGCAGCTCGGCAACGGTGGGGGGACTGGTGGCAAGGCCCTGGGCGACGGCCTGGGCGGCGAGCGCGTGGTCGGCGACATACGCCTCGACGCAGCCTCGTTTGCCGCATGGGCAGGCGGGTCCGTCGAGGTCGAGGGTGACGTGGCCGAACTCGCTGGCCAGGCCGTCCGGGCCTCGGTGCACCCGTCGGTCGAGGACGATGCCCATACCGACGCCGTCGCCGATGGCCAGCGTCAGGAAGTCGTCGTGGTCACGGCCGATGCCGTAGAGCAGCTCGGCGGTGGTGCTGGCCCGGGTGTCGTTGTCCACGAGCACGGGCACGGGAAGCCGGGCGGAGAGCATCGGGCCGAGCGGCAGGTTGGTCCAGCCGAGGCGGGGGGAGAGCCGCGCGGTGCCGGTCCACGGGTCGATGATGCCGGGTAGCGCGATCCCGATCCCCCGGATGCGGTCGCCGACGGCGGGCTCGCCGAGGACGTCCGTGCATGCGGTGACGATCTGCTCCACGGGGTCGTCGTTGGGGTCGAACGGCAGGTACAACCGGCGCACCTCGCTGCCGTCGAGCCGCAGCACCACCCCGACCACGTGGGTGGGGTGGATCCGCAGCCCCAGGGTGTAGGCGGCGTCGGGTACGACCGCGAGCGGAACCCGCGGCCGGCCGCGTCCCACGACCTGCGCCGGGAGTTCCCGCACGTAGCCCAGGGCGAGCAGGCGACGGGTGTGTTCGCTGACGGTGGCGGCGCCGAGCCCGAGTTGGGCGGCGATCTCGGAGCGGTTGAGGGGTCCGTGACCGAGGAGGACGAGGATCTCGCTGCCGAGCAGGTCCTGTCGGTTCGAACGCCTGGACGGGTTGTTCAATCCATTCCCCCTCGTGGTTGACCCCACAGCAGTTCCCCCCTACTTTGTCCGCACCAGATTAAATTCGCCTCCGAATTTAATCAAGTCGCGCCCCGTGTCGGGGCGCTCGGCCTCAGGTCGGACATGAACACCCAGGATGAGGAGAAGCCAGTGGCTCGACGACGTGCGTGGACCAGACTGGCGGTCGCCTGCGCAGCGGTGATCGGCAGCACGGTGGTGAGCGCCTGCGGCTCAGGCTCGGGCACCTCGGCCGACAGGAGCGGCCAGATCTTCACCTGGGCCGCGGGCAGCCAGGCGCAGTGGGACGCGTTCGTGAAGGCCGCGCAGCCGCAGGTCCCCCACACCAAGATCACCTATCAGGGGCCGAGCTTCAGCGACTACTGGACCAAGGTCAAGACCCAGTACAGCGGTGGCGGCGGTCCCTGCCTGGTCACCACTCAGTCGGCTCGCACCCAGGAGCTCCAGCCGCTGCTGACCCCCCTGGACGATCTGCTCAAGAGCAAGAACGTCGACGTGTCGCGCTACGACGCCTCCATGATCAAGGGCATGACGATCGATGGGAAGCTCTACGCGCTGCCGTACGACTCCGAGCCGTTCGTCGTGTACTACAACAAGGACCTGTTCGCCAAGTACCATCTCCCGGCGCCCGGGCCGAACTTCACCACCGCCGAGTTCGCGGCCGACGCCAAGGCGCTCACCAAGGACGGCAACTTCGGCTTCGCGCCGTCGTCCGGGTTCGACTACTTCACCTCCTTCGCCGTCGGAAACGGCGCCACCTGGCGCGACGACGCCGGCAACCTCAAGCTCGACAACAACCCCCAGCTCGCGCAGGTGCTCCAGCAGTACTTCGACCTGGGCGCCGCCAGCCATGCCACCTCCGAGGTCGTCACCGGGGACAAGACGACCGTGGAGGACCGCTTCAGCACCGGCAAGATCGGGATGATCGTCGACGGCACCTGGCAGTACAGCTCGATCGCCGCCTACAAGAACGTCCACTTCGGGATAGCCCCGGCACCGAGCGCCACCGGCAACGGACCGACCATGACCGAGGGCTCCGGGTGGGGCATCTCCAAGGGATGCAAGGACAAGAGCAAGGCCCTGGACGTTCTGCTGGCCCTGACCAGTGCGAAGACCGAGCAGACGGTCGCTGCCCAACTGGGCATCATGCCGGCGCAGAAGTCCGCCCAGTCGGCCTGGGCGACCGGCAAGCAGCCGGCGGACGTCACGATGATCCAGAACGTGCTCCGCAGCACCGAGCCGCAGCGCACCACACCGAACTGGAACATCGTGCAGACCCTGTTCGGCCAGTACTCCCCGCTCGGCTTCACCGGGCGGCAGAGCGCCGCGCAGGTTCTCCAGCACGTCTCCGCAGCGGCGCAGTAGCAGGTCCACGCGCGAGCCGTAGGGTGCGCCGCCGCGCTATCGCCCCACCGGAAAGAAGAGAGGTTCTATGGCAGTCATCGAGAAGGTGGCCAGGTCCGCCGGCTCGCGGCCGCAACGGACAAGCCGCCGCAGCCGCGACGGCCGGATAGCCCTGATCTACCTCGCACCGGGGGTGCTCGGCCTGCTCGTCTTCGTGGTCCTGCCGCTGGTCGGGGCGTTCGTGGTCAGCTTCTACGACTGGGGCCTGACGACCGGGGTGCACTTCACGGGCCTGGCGAACTACCGGAAGCTGTTCACCAAGGACGTGAACTTCCCGGTGGTGCTGCGCAACACCCTGATATTCGTGGTGATCTACACGCCACTGAACCTGCTCTGCGCCCTGGGCATGGCGACCTGGCTCAACACCCGCGTGTACGCCAAGGGCCTGTTCCGGGTGCTGTTCTTCCTGCCGGTGATCACCCCCAGCGTCGCCAATGCGCTGGTGTGGCGGTTCATGCTGCAGCAGGACGGCCTGGTCAACCAGGTCATCAGAGTCTTCGGCGGGCACGGGTCCGACTGGTTGCAGGGCCCCACCACGGCGATGGTCTGGGTGATCGTGCTGTCGATCTGGCAGAGCTTCGGCTACAACCTCATCGTGCTGGGCGCCGGCCTCGACGCGATCGAGGACAACCTGTACGAGGCCGCGCGCATCGACGGCGCGGGTCCGCTGCGGCGGTTCTTCTCCGTGACGCTGCCGATGCTGAGCCCGGCCCTGTTCTTCACCTCGACGATGACACTCATCAGTGCCTTCCAGGTGTTCACCCAACCGCAGCTGCTCACCGGCGGAGGGCCGGGAGAGAGCACCAACACCCTGGTGCTGTACCTGTACCAGAACGGCTTCTCCTTCGACCGGCTCGGATACGCCTCCGCCATCGGCTGGGTGCTCTTCGCGATGATCATGATCGTGACCGGGGTGCAGTTCGCCGGCCAGCGCAGGTGGGTGCACTATGTCTGAGCTGCTCCCCTCCTCGGCCAGACACCGCAGGGCCACCGCCCGCAAGGCGCTCAACACCGCCGCGCTGGCCGTCGTCGCGCTGATCTTCACCGCCCCGTTCATCTGGACCGTGCTCACCGCACTCAAGCCGGAGGACGAGATCTTCAACGGCCGGCTGCGGCTGTTCGGCTCCCGCATCATGTGGTCGAACTTCTCCGATGCCTGGCAGAGCATCCCGTTCGGACGATTCGTCGTGAACAGCGTGCTCGTGGCCGGCCTCGGCACGCTGGTGAACGTGATCGTCTCCGTGCTGTCCGCGTACGCCTTCTCACGGTTCCGGTTCCGTTCCCGCGACAGGCTCTTCCTGCTCTTCCTGGCAACGATGCTGCTGCCCAGCGAGGCGCTGGTGGTTCCGCTGTTCATCCTGGTCCAGAAGCTCGGATTGGTGAACAGCTATGCCGCCCTGGTGCTCCCCGCGGCCTTCGCACCGTTCGGCGCGTTCCTGTTGCGGCAGTTCATGCTCAGCATGCCCTCCGAACTCGAGGACGCGGCCCGTATCGACGGCGCCGGACGGCTGCGGGTGCTGGTGTCCGTCATCCTTCCGCTGATCCGGCCCACGGTCGCGGTGCTGGCGGTGTTCACCTTCGTCTCGTACTGGGGCTCGTACCTGTGGCCACTGATCATCGTCAATGACCAGGGCAAGGCCACGGTCCCCCTGGGGCTGTCCATGTTCACCAGCCAGTACGGCACCCAGTGGTCACTGCTGATGGCCGGGTGCGTCATTTCGATCGTCCCGAGCCTGGTGATGCTCGTGCTTCTGCAACGCCATCTCATCAAGGGAATCGCGTCCTCCGGTTTCGGCGGACGCTGAGAGTCAGGAAAGGACACAACCGGTGGCACTACAGCCATGGTTCCAGGAAGCGAAGCTCGGAATCTTCGTCCACTGGGGCATCTACTCCGTGGAAGGAGTGAGCGAGTCCTGGTCGTTCTTCCTCGGTGACATTCCCTACGACCGGTACATGGCGCAGACCTCCGGGTTCACCGCCTCGCGGTACGACCCCGAAAGCTGGGCGGAGCTGTTCGCCTCCGCGGGCGCGCGCTATGCCGTGCTGACCGCCCGGCACCACGACGGGGTCGCCTTGTTCGACACGGCGGCGAGCGACCTGTCGGTGGTCAAGCAGACGCCGGCCGGACGCGACCTCGTCGGGCCCTACGTCGACGCGATGCGGGCGCAGGGGCTGCGGGCAGGGCTCTACTTCTCGCTCTCCGACTGGTCCCACCCGGACTACCCCACCGTGCTGCCGCAGGTGCTGGCGCACCAGCAGTACGCGAACAACCGGTTCGCCTACCCGGCACCGGGTGATCAGAACCCCGAGGCGTGGCAGCGCTACCTCGCGTTCAACCGGGCCCAGCTCAACGAGGTGTGCACCCACTACGGCCCACTGGACCTGCTCTGGTTCGACGGCGAGTGGGAACGCGACACGGAGCAGTGGCAGGCCGCAGCCGTCCGCGCCGAACTGGACCGGCTGCAGCCGACGGCGGTCCTCAACGGGCGACTGCGCGGCCACGGCGACTACTCCACCCCCGAGCAGGGCCTGCCGATGGACGCCCCAGACGGGCCGTGGGAGCTGTGCCTCACCCTCAACGACTCCTGGGGCTGGCAGCCCCAGGACGACAACCACAAGTCGGTGCGGCAACTCGTCCGGGTGTTCGCCCAGGTCATCGGCAAGGGCGGCAACCTCCTCCTCGGTGTCGGGCCACGCGAGGACGGCACCGTCAGCCCCGAGCAGGCCGAGCGGCTGCGCGGCCTCGGCGAGTGGATCCGCCGCCACGAGGAGGCGATCTACCCGACCGGGCGGGGCCTGCCCGAGGGCCACTTCTACGGCGCGTCCACCCTCTCCCCCGACCGCCGCACGCTCTACCTCTTCGCCTTCGACCGGCCGGTGGACACGATCGAACTGCGCGGAGTGCGCGGTACCCCGCAGCGGGTCTCGGTCGTCGGCTCCCACCGGGAACTGACCTTCCGCGCCACACCGAGCCTGGACGAGGTCCCGGGGCTGCTCTACATCGATGTCCCCGAGGACTGCCTGGACCCGCAGACCACCGTGTTCCGGCTCGACTACGACGAGCCGATCGGCATCTACCGGGGAGCCGGACGGGAGTGACCCGGCCCGGTCCCCGTTGTGACAGCACCCATCCGTTCGGTGAAAGGAACTGACATGTCCGACAGGAAGTCGCCAGAACCGCGGTTGCCCTTCACCATGCACCGGCGCGGTTTCCTCACGGCTGCGGGGGCGACACTGATGGCGACCGCGGCGGGCACCTGGGGCGGCCGGACGGCCGCCGCCGCGGAGCCGCAACCGCGCGGCGCCGCGCCCGCCGGCGCCGCCCCGAGCTTCCCCCCCACCCAGACGGAACTGCAGCCGGGCAGCCCCGCCGGCGTGCAGGCGCTCCTGGCCTACGACGCCGACGCCGACCCCAACGCGCCCTACATGCGCAGCCACGTGCAGCGGGCCCGCAGAATCGACCTCCCGGCATCGACTCAGGCCAACCCACGGCTGAGCCCGCGGCCCCAAGTCCTCGTCCTCAACCCCTTCTACGACCAGCTCCAGGAGGACATGCACGCCATCCAGGACACCCGCTACGGCTTCGACCGGTACCCGTACATCACCAGGTTCGCCCAGTACCAGGACTACGTGTGCGGCTGGAACGGCGCGCAGAACGTCCCCAACACGGCGTACGTCGACGCCGCCCACCGCAACGGCGCGCTGGCTCTGGGGATCGTCTTCCAGCCCTACTTCTCGCCGGCACCGGGCGCGGACACGGACTTCATCGCCAAGGACTCCAAGGGCAACTACCTGGTCGGCGACAAACTCGTCGACCTCGCCGCCTACTTCGGATACGACGGGTACTTCCTCAACATCGAGGGCATGACGATCACCCGCGGCCAGGCCGATGACCTCGCCGCGATGTTCGAGTCGATGCACGCCCGCGCGCACGCGAAGGGCATGCCCGACTTCTACCTGCAGGTCTACGACGCGCTGTGGACGGACGGTTCGGGCGAGTACGAGAACCGGTTCGACGAGCACAACGCGGGCTGGATCGTCCCCGGGCGCGAGGTCGACAGCATGTTCATCAACTACGCCTGGCCGCAGAACTTCCCGCAGCAGGGCTGGACCCATCCCGAGGAGGACTACGTCGCGCCGTCGGTGGCCCTCGCCGAGCAGCGCGGCCTGGACCCCTTCCAGACGCTGTTCTTCGGCCTGGACATCGGGGAGGAGAACGACGGGGTTCATGCCAACGCCGTCGACTACTACGCCGAGCAGGTCATCCCGCTCAACGGAGAACGGCCACCGGTGGCGAGCCTGGCCTTGTTCGTCCAGACGGACCGGACCATCCAGCGTACGCGGGCCGAACTCGGCTCGCAGGCGTCCGACCTGGCGGCGCTGCAGGAGGCGGTCCACATCGCGGACCGCAGGTTCTGGTCGGGCAAAGCGGAGAATCCGGCCGTCCCCGCCACCCCGGTCCATCCCACCGTCGAGCAGGTGCTGAGCCCGGACTGGGTTCCGCAGTACGGCATCGCCAACTTCATCACGGAGCGGTCGGTCGTCGGGACGCTGCCGTTCACCACCCGCTTCAACACCGGCCAAGGCGACCGGTTCTTCCTGCGCGGGGCCCAGGCCGGAAAGCGTGTCTGGTACAGCCTGAGCATCCAGGACGTGCTGCCGACCTGGCAGTGGTGGACCCGCGACCTGGACGGGAAGACCGGCGCGGAGGGACTGCTCCACGTCGACTACGACCAGTCGGTGGCCTACGACGGGGGCAGCTCGCTCCGCCTCAGCGGTCCGCTGAGCCAAGGCGGCGGTACCGAGGTCCGGTTGTTCAAGACCGCCATCGACGCGGACCGGCCGGTGGTGGTGTCCCTGCTCGTCCGCGACGGGTCACCCGGCTCCACCGGCCTGCTGCGCGTCGGTGTCAGCTACGCCGACGCCCCGGACCGCACGGTGTGGCTGACGGCCAGGGGCCGGCGAGCGGACGAAGGCGGGTGGCGGCGGCTCGAGTTCGAAGCCGCTCCTCGCCATGGCGGGCTGATCACCGCGGTCTCCGTGGGCGTGGTGGCACCCTCCGATTCCGGTGCGCCGCTGGGCGATTGCAGCGTCTACGTCGGCGAGCTGCGGATCGCGGCGCCCGGAGCGGCGCAGCGGCCGTCGGTGCCCACCGGTCTCCGGGTCGACGCGAGCGCCCCCAGCGCCGGTGGCAGCGGGTTGACCGTGGGGCTGCGCTGGCGGTCGGCTTCCGAGGGAGTCTGGTACTACGACCTGCGGACCGTCGGTGCGTCGCCGCAGTGGCTGGGCCGGATCTCCGGTGACGCGTATGTCCTCGACGCCATAGTCCCGGGCACCCGCGTCGCCCTCGTGGCGGTCGCCCCTGACGGGACCGAGAGTGAACCGGCCGTGGTGACGGTCCGGTAGCCGCCTGCACACCCCGTCACTCCGAGCATGCCGGCCCGGGGCGACGCTCACAGCGGCGGCAGGAGCGCCCGCGTCCCGAGCGACGCGGGCGCTCCTCGCGCCGATGACAGCACTCGCCAGCGGCCGTCCAGGCAGCCTTAACGGCGCGGGTACCGACCGTGTTGTCCCGTGCCGGGTGCGCTCGAGGAGTTGCTCGTGTTTGGCCCTGATCGCTCCGGCATCGAGTCCGCGTGCGCATTCCTCGGCGATCACCTCTTCCAAGGCTCTGCGCAGCCGGCGTTCACGACCCTGCGGCTCGTGCTTCCCCGCTCGACCAACCGGGTCTCGAGCTCGATGCGTGCTGACTGGAGGGGTTCGCCGGCTCGGAGGCGCAGGAGCGTGTCGGTGGCCAGCTGGGCCATCTCGCGTACCGGTTGGCGGACAGTGGTGAGCGCCGGACTGAGCCAGCGGGCTTCTGGAAGGTCGTCGAAGCCGGTGACACTCAGATCGTGGGGAATGCGAAGCCCACGTTCGGCGGCCGCGTCGAAGACGCCCAGCGCCATGTGGTCCGAACATGCGAAGACGGCCGTCGGGGGCTGGGGGAGGTCCAACAGCGCCGCCGCCGTCTGGGCTGCTCCCTCTCTGGTCCAGTTCCCGTGACGTACCAGGTCGGCGTTGTCCGGCAGGCAGTGTGCGACGAGAGCTGATCGGAATCCGTCGATGCGCGCCTGGCTGTACCGGTGGTGCGGGACGCCCCCGATGAGGGCTATTCGGGTGTGTCCCAACGCTATGAGGTGCTCTGCGGCCTGTCGGCCCCCGGTCCAGTTCGTCGCGCCGACCGTCGGGGTGTCGTTGGACAGCTGCTGGTGCGGGTCGAGGGCTACACGCTGGATGTCGGCTTCGTTCAGTCGGCGATGTTGTGCGGGGGTCGGAGTGACCAGGGCGAGTATCGCGTCCTTGCTTCCCCGCTGAATCAGGCGCTGCACCCAGTCCCGATCGTCGGATTCATTCTCTCGCGCGACCACGACGACGACGTCATGCCCCGTGCGCGACAACGCGTCCTGGACTCCGGTGAGCACGACGTTCGCCCAGGTGCCCTCGACACCGGGCACCACCAGGTCGACCAGACCGCTCGAAGCGGGTGCGGCTCCCGGGTCCGCCACGGTGTAACCGGCTTCCCGGAGGTGAGCGGTGATGGACTCGCGGACCGGCGGTGAGACGTCGCTCCGTCCGTTCAGCACTTTCGACACGACGGTGACTGATACCCCGGCGGCGCGGGCGATCTGGGTCAGGGTCGGCGATCCCGGCGGTCTGCGCCACGCCCGTTGGGTCATGCGCCGAGCATGACCCAACGAGCAGAAGTTGCGCAAGTATTGCCTCTGGTTCTCCGTCCCCACCGCTTATATGGTCATCTTGGCTGGCTTTTTGAGGCGAAAAGTTGCGCAACTTTGAGGAGGAAGATGCCGGACAGCCTTCGGATCGGTCTGGTCGGCCACGGATTCATGGGCCGGGCGCATTCGCTGGCCTGGCAGACCGTCTCCCGGGTCTTCGACCTCCCCCTCACCCCAGAACTGACTGCTATCGCGGGCCGGAACCAGGATGCGGTCGCACACGCCGCACGCACTTGGGGCTGGGCGTCGCACGAAGCGGACTGGCGCCGCCTCATCGAACGCGATGACATCGACGTCGTCGACATCACCGCTCCAGGAGCCCTGCACGCCGAGATCGCGCTGGTCGCGCTGGCCGCGGGCAAGCACGTCCTGTGCGAGAAGCCGCTGGCGAACACCCTGGCCGAAGCACGGGCGATGGCGTCGGCCGCGAAGGACGCCTCGGCCCGGGGCATCCTGTCCATGGTCGGGTTCAACTACCGGCGCACCCCGGCGCTGGCTCTGGCCCGTGATCTGGTGGCGGCGGGCCGGCTCGGTGAGATCCGGCATGTGCGGGCGACCTACTTGCAGGACTGGATCAACGATCCGGAGTTCCCACTGGTCTGGCGGCTCCGCAAAGAGGAAGCCGGTTCCGGAGCGCTCGGCGATCTCGGCGCCCACCTGGTGGACCTCGCCTACTTCCTGACCGGGCAGCGCATCAGCGGATTGAGCGCGCTGACGGAGACGTTCGTCAAAGAACGGCCACTGCCACAGGCCGCCGTCGGGCTGAGCGGCGTAGGCGGAACCGAACGCGGCGCGGTGACCGTGGACGACGCCGCGATATTCATCGCCCGGTGCGAGGGCGGAGCGGTCGCGACCTTCGAGGCCACTCGCTTCGCGCCCGGTCGTAAGAACGCCATGCGCATCGAGCTGAACGGCTCGAAAGGAAGCCTGTTCTTCGACTTCGAGGCGCTCAACGAGGTGCATGTCTACGACGCGACGGCCGACGGGGCGCGCTCGGGCTTCCAGCGCATCCTGGCGACCGAACCGCAGCACCCGTATCTGCGGGCGTGGTGGCCGCCCGGCCACGGCCTCGGCTATGACCACACGTTCGTCAACCAGGCATGTGACTTCGTCGAGGCCGTGGCGCTCGGCGTGCCGCCGAAGCCGTCGTTCGCCGACGGCCTGTATGTGCAGGCGGTGCTGGACGGTGTCGAGGCCAGCGCCGGCGAAGGGTCCGTCTGGAAGCCCCTGACTTGGGAAGAAGGAATCTGATGGCTCGTCCGGTCACCCTGTTCACCGGCCAGTGGGCCGACCTGCCGTTCGAGGAGGTGTGCCGGCTCGCCTCCGGCTGGGGCTACGACGGCTTGGAGATCGCCTGCTGGGGCGATCACTTCGAAGTGGACCGCGCCCTGGCCGAGCCGGACTACGTCCAGGGCCGCAAAGACCTCCTCGCGAGGTACGGTCTCGACGTCTACGCCATCTCGACCCATCTGGTCGGCCAGGCGGTGTGCGACGCCATCATCGACGACCGCCACCGGGGCATCCTGCCGACGCGAATCTGGGGCGACGGGGACGCCGAGGAGGTCAGGACGCGCGCCGCCGCAGAACTCGCCGACACCGCGCGAGCGGCGGCGGAACTCGGCGTCCGGACCGTCATCGGTTTCACCGGATCGCCGATCTGGCACTACCTGGCGATGTTCCCGCCGGTGTCGGCGGACGTCATCGACCGCGGATACGTCGAGTTCGCCGAGCGGTTCACCCCGATTCTCGACGTGTTCGACTCCGTCGGCGTGCGCTTCGCCCACGAGGTCCATCCCGGTGAGATCGCGTACGACTACTGGTCGACCGAGCGCGCACTGGAGGCGGTCGACCGTCGCCCGGCCTTCGGGCTGAACTTCGATCCCAGCCACTTCATGTGGCAGGACCTTGATCCCGTCGCCTTCCTGTACGACTTTCAGGACCGCGTCTATCACGTGGACTGCAAGGAGTCGGTCAAGCGCCTCGACGGCCGCAACGGCCGCCTGGGCTCGCACCTGCCGTGGGGCGACCCGCGGCGGGGCTGGGACTTCGTGTCGACAGGACACGGCGACGTGCCGTGGGAGCCGATCTTCCGGATGCTCAACTCGATCGGATACGACGGCCCGATCAGCGTCGAATGGGAGGACGCCGGGATGGACCGCCTGACCGGCGCTCCGGAAGCGCTGGCCTTCATCCGGCGGCTCACCATGATCGAGCCGCCCAAGGCGTCATTCGACGCCGCCTTCAGCCAGCACACGGAACGTTGAAAGGAACGGACCATGACGCACACCCCCGGGCAGGCGCTTGTCGTCCGCGGCGGCTGGGCC
Organism: Streptomyces sp. NPDC020917; assembly: GCF_044333795.1. NCBI lineage: Bacteria > Bacillati > Actinomycetota > Actinomycetes > Kitasatosporales > Streptomycetaceae > Streptomyces > Streptomyces sp. NPDC020917. The sequence goes on from NZ_JBIRRR010000003.1 coordinate 342,220, forward strand.
GGTCACGCGCCGGTTGAGGCCACCGAGTTGTTCATCCCGTTCCTCAAGGAGCAAGGGTATGAGGTCGTCATCTCCGACAGCCTCGACGCCTATACGGACGCGACACTCCTGGCGGACACCGATCTGATTCTCCAGTGCTGGACGATGGGCTCACTCAGCGGCGAGCAGGTGAAGGGCCTGCGAGACGCGGTCGAATCCGGCGTCGGCCTGGCCGGATGGCACGGGGGCATCGTGGACTCCTTCCGCGCCACGCCGGAGTATCTCCAACTGGTCGGCGGGCAGTTCGTGGCTCATCCAAGCGGGATCCACAAGCACACCATCGAGGTGGCGCCCGACCGCACCGAGCACGACATCGTCAAGGATCTGCCGACGACGATGGTCGTCGAGGACGAGCAGTACTGGGTACTGTCCGACCCGTACAACGACGTGCTGGCCACGACGACCCTGCCGGTCCGCGACGGCGACCCGTGGACGACACCGATCACCGTCCCTGCGATGTGGACCCGGACGTGGGGCCTGGGCCGCGTCTTCGTCTGCACTCCCGGCCACCACCTGCCCACGCTGGAAGTACCCGAGATCCGCACCGTCATCGAAAGGGGACTGCTGTGGGCGAGCCGATGAGAGTGGGGGTGGTCGGTGCCGGGAACATCAGTCACCAGTACTTCCGCACCCTGAGCACCCTGTCCTCGACGGAAGTCGTCGCGGTGAGCGACCGCGACCTGTCACGCGCCGTGGCCGCGGTGGAAACGGTGCCGGGCGCGAGAGCGATTCCGCTGGACGAACTGCTGGCCGCCGACGACATCGACCTCGTGCTGAACCTGACGACACCCGAAGCGCATGCGGACGTCGCCCTGGCGGCGCTCGCTTCGGGTAAACACGTCTACGGGGAGAAGCCGCTCGCCGCACGCCCAGCCGAGGGGGCGGCGGTGGTCGAGGCTGCGGAGAAGGCCGGGTTGCGCGTGGGGTGCGCGCCGGACACGGTACTCGGCACCGGCATCCAGACCGCCCGCAAGATCGTCGAGGACGGGATGATCGGCGCGCCGACGTCGGCGACCGCGGTGATGGCGTGCTTCGGCCACGAGCGGTGGCACCCGGACCCCGAGTTCTACTACCGGCCCGGCGGCGGACCCCTGCTTGATATGGGGCCGTACTATCTGTCGGCGCTCGTTCACTTGCTGGGACCGGTGAAGTCGGTCACGGGCGTCGGAAGCCGCCCCCGGCCGACCCGGACCATAGCGAACGGCCCGCGCGCCGGCACCACGTTCCAGACCGACGTCGACACACACATCACCGGCCTCCTCGAACACGAGAACGGCGCACTCACCAGCTTGATCATGAGCTTCGACATGGCGGCCACGCGGTCGTCGAACATCGAGGTCCATGGCACCGCGGGATCGCTGATCGTCCCGGACCCCAACAAGTTCGACGGCGAGTGCACCCTGCGGCGTCCCGGGGAGGCTGACTGGTCGGCTGTGCCGCCATCCGCCGGCTTCGCCGAGGCAGGGCGAGGGAGCGGTCTGGCGGAGATGGCCCAGGCCATCGCCGAAGGACGACCGCATCGAGCGTCCGCGGACCTGGCGTACCACGTTCTCGACTGCGCGTACACACTGCTGGAGTCGGCAGCCCAGCGGACGACGCTCGACGTCAAAAGCCGGTGCGAGGTGCCGCCGCTGGTGTGAAGTTGCCGTTCGTCGTCGTGGCGGGCTGCGCCGGTTCGTGGCGGCCCGCTGGACGATGCCTGGTCAGGGTTGATGGCGACTGGCGAGGTGTCAGGTTGTGTCCGTGGAAGTGGTCCAGCGGGTAGGACCTGTTCCCGGGGGTTTTGCTCCGGCGTTCGGGTTGGCGCTGGTGAGCTCCTGGCAGCGGGCAAGCAGTTGCCCGGCCAGGCGGGCGACGATCTCTGTCCGACCGTCGAGGAATGCCGCCGCAGGCGCGGCGGATCCGCGAGGCCACGAAGCGGGAGTACATCCGTCTGCGCCCGGTCCGCCGTACGCCGGTGTCACCGGCACGGCCTGGCCGGGCTGTGCGGTCATCAGTGCCGGTGTGCTGCCGCGACACGCACGCGGACGCCCGGCCGTCCTTGAGGAATCCGGTGTCGTCGGAGATCAATGCCATCGGATGGATTGTCCGTCAGCAGCCCTCGGAGGTAGATCCTGCCCCCGCCGGCGCTGGTCAGTGCGGCGAACGACTCGAACCCCTCCAACTCATCCCGCACTGACGTGAGTTCCTCCAGGGTCACACTCCCTCAACGCGACACCGAACCCCCTAGGGACGCGCACCACCACGACCAACCCGCCAAGCACTCCTACGGCATTGATCGGATCTTTGCGTGTCCGAACTCTGGTGTCTCCAGTGATGCGCGGATAAGGTTCTGACGCTCACAACTGGTCTAAACCACCTGTCGGAGTCATCCCATGCGCGCAAGACGTGTACGGCATCTGGTGTCGGTACTTGCTGCCGCCGCCTGTCTGGTCATCGGAATTGCGGCCCCGGCCGACGCTACCGCCGCCCCGCAGGAAGGGCCGGATGCCGCACCGGCCGTGGTCCCACCACTGCAGCACTGGTCTGCCGGAGACGGCAGTTTCGTCCTCGCCAAGAACTCTCGCATCGTCGTGGACAGTCGCCAGTCGCCGGCCCTGCTGGCCGACGCCCGTACGTTCGCCGACGACCTGGAATCCGCCGGAGCCGCGCCCCTCCGGATCGTCACCGGTGGGGCCCCTGGCCCGGGCGACGTCTTCCTCACGGCGGACGGTGACGGCACGGGTGAAGGCTTCCGGCTCGAGGCCACCACGCAGTCGATCATCATCGCCGGAACCGGACCGGCCGGGACGTTCTACGGCGAGCAGGCCCTCGAGCAGATCCTGAAGGCAGCCCCCGACCACGCCTCGGTCCCGGCTGGCAGCACCGAGGACGCACCGGCCCAGCGGGAGCGGGGGCTGATGATCGACACGGCGCGCTCCTACTGGTCCGTCGCCTCCATCAAGCAGTTGATCCGGCAGCTCGGGTGGATGCGCCTCAACACGCTGCACTGGCACATCACCGACTCGGAGTTCTTCCGGCTCGATCTGCCCGGCTACCCGGGGCTCGCCGCGGACAAGTCGTACTCGCCGGCCGACGTACGCGCGGTCCAGGACTTCGCTGCCCGCTACCACGTCACGGTGGTGCCGGAGTTCGATATTCCCGGCCATGCCACGGCGTTGACGGCCTATCGGCCGGGCCTGCGCTGGGACTGCGCGTCGATGAACTCGATCATCAGCCCCGGGCGGATCGACCCCGGGTTCACCGTCGACATCACCAAGCCCGCGAACGTCGCCTGGCTCGACGGCCTGGTTGAGCAGGTTACGGCGCTGTTCGACTCACCGGTCATCCACCTCGGGGGCGACGAGACACCGAACGCCGACTTGCAGCAGCAATGTCCGCAGCTGGTCGACTACGCCGCCGCGCACGGGTACAGCAAGACCGAGGACGTCTTCCTCGCCTACGAGAACCACCTTGACGACCTGCTCGCCCGGCACGGCAAGCGCATGCAGATCTGGGGCTGGTGGCCGCAGGCGGGCGGCAGTGGGTCCGTGACGGTCAACAAGGACATCCGCGTCCAAGCCTGGCTCGGGGACGAGGCCACCTTCCTCGCCCAGGGTTACGACGTGGTGGTCAGCAACGAGCACTCCCGCCTGTACGTCGTCCCCAAGTACGCCCCGGGCACGGCCAACGGCAACTACATCCCCGACGACAACGCCCTCTACAGCACCTACCAGGTGCCCGCGTCGGACCACGTCCTCGGCCTGGAGATGGCCGAATGGGGCGACAACGCCTTCACCATGCCCGAGGCTTATCCGCTCTCCTATCTGCGCCGTCCCCTTCAGGTCCTCGCCTCCACCGCGTGGGGCAGCCCCCGGATGGACAGCTACCTCGACTACGAGGTGCTCGCCGACGACGTCGGCAACGCGCCCGGTGTCCCCGACGTCGTGGACCCGGCCGCACGGCCGGTCGAGGGCGTGCCGTACGGGTCGGCAGACGCCGCGAGCGCGTTCGACGGTGACGCGTCGACGGCACCCACCGCGACTGTTGCGGGCGCCGCCGTCGGTCTCGACCTCGGTGCGGGCGGGGCGAGGCGGCTGGCCGGTGTCCGGCTGCTTCCACGCAGCAACTCCAGCGCGGATTTGGCCTCTGTGGTCGGGGGAACCGTGCAGGGCTGCACGGACGGGCCGGACACCGGCTGCCGCACCCTGGCGACCGTCCAGTGGACACCGACCCACGACTGGCTGACCCTGCCGGTCGACGACTCCGGCAGCTACCGCTGGGTCCGCTTCGTCGGTGCCCCGTCTGCGAAACCTGCGGTCGCGGAAGTGCAGTTCCTGAGCACATCGGCGGACGTCACGCTCACCGTCCAGGCCCCGGCCACGCTCGCCACGGGCCGTAGCAACACCGTGCGGGTATTGGTCACCAACCCGACCCCGCACGCCCTGGCGCAGCTGCACATCGGCCTCACGGCGCATCACCTCCTGGACAACACGGCTCCGGGTGAGGCCCCCGCCCCGCAGTCCACCACGGTGCCGCCGCACCAGAGCCGTACAGTGGAATTCACACTCCGGCCTCGTCACGACACCTCGCCCGGCAACTACCGGCTCATGGCCACGGCCGACTTCCGCTCCGCAGGCACCACGCAGGCGACGAGCCGCCGGATCAGCGCCACCTCCCGCACTGCCGTGGCACTCCACGACCTCGCCGAGGCCTTCGACAACATCGCCGTGACCAACGACAGCAACCCCCAGCCGGGTGACATCGACGGCGCGAAGTCCAGCTTCTCCGCCGAAGGCCTCGCCGCAGCCGGTGTCACATCGGACGGCACGCTGAACGCCGGAGGACTGACGTTCACCCTGCCCGCCCCCCTCGCCGGCACCGAGGACAACGCCCTCGCCCACGGCCAGGTCATCCCCCTGTCCGGTCACGCAACCCGTGTGGGGCTACTGGCCACCGCGACGTACGCGCCGGCCGCCGGGCTGAACGGCACCGTCACCGTCACCTACGACGACGGAACGACGACCGTCGCCCCGGTCACCGTCCCCGACTGGGCGAGCGGCACCATCCCGCAGGGCACGCTGGTCGCGGCCGACGGGGGCGAGGTCAACGGATCCGGCCGGGCGCAGAGCACCCGCTCCGCGAAGCTCTACGTGGTCGGCGTCGACGTCGACCCGGGCAAACGGCTCGCCTCGATCACCCTGCCGGCGGGGCCCCGCTACATGGGGGCGAAGACTCCGGCCGTCCACGTCTTCGCCATCGCCACAGACCAGCACGACAGCTGAACCCGGCAGGTCCGCCCGCGCCACGGTGCCGGCGCGGGCGGACCTGCAGGCGACGCATGGAACCTCCCACGCGGACCAAGCCACCAGTGACGCACTGCTCAGGCAGCCGGAACGGGCTGTTGGGGGGTGTCGAGCCATGCTGTCTCAGCGTGGGGAGTGACCGTCAAACCGAACCGGGTGATGCCGGGCTGCCCAGCGGTGGCCCACCAGTCGTGGACGGCCTCGACCTCGTCCCACAAGCGGCGTGGGCCGCCCTGGTAGACGGTGGATGTCTGCCGGTCGTCGTGCAGAACTGCGGCAGCCCAGGAGCGGTCCGAGATCCCGTACAGCCAGTAAGCGACATCTGGGCCGCGCCGGTCGCTCACGCTGACGCAGTCGCGGCCCACGAGCAGGCCGGCGACGAAGGAGAACGCAGGATCCGTGAGGTCGGCCGCGGGAAGGCTGGTGGTGGCGATGTGGTCGGCCCCCGCGACGACGTCGCCGCCAGGCACGTACTCGGCGTGCGCGGCTCTGGCCAACCGGTGGGAGCGGGCCTTCATGAACTCCACCGGCCTGATGAAGCGGCCCTCTGCTTGGTTGTGGTCGTCGGCAACGGTGAGCCGTACAACGGCGTCGGCGTTGGAGAAATGCGTCCCCCACGGCGTCACCACGACTCCCCGCGCCGCAGCCTGCCGCACCCACGCGTAGGGGATGGAACGCACCGCCATGGTCGCCACCACCCTGTCGAACGGCACCCCCTGCGGATGCCCGAGCAGGCCGTCGCCCACCACCAGTTCCGGGAACAGGCCGGCCTGGTGGAGCGCGGCCGCCGCGGCGGCCGCAACGGCAGGGTCCACTTCGATGCTGGTGACCTGTTGCCCGCCCAGGCGGCGTGTGAGCAGGCCGGCGCTCCACCCGGACCCCGTGCCGATCTCCAGTACCCGCATCCCGTCACGCACGTCCAGGGCGTGCAGCATCGCTGCGACGACCGAGGGCGCGGATGCCGACGAGGTGGGCACCCTGCCAGGTGCCGTGCCGTCGTGGCGACCGTCGTCCCATTGCGTGGTGACCGGAATGTTGGCGTCGGCGTAGCCGAACCAGGCGTCAGGGTCGTTTGCCCGGTCGCTGGCCGTGGTGTTCCTGGAATTCATGTCGTACGGCCACATCACCTGCGGCAGGAACCGCGCGCGGTCGAGGCCCTCGAACACCTGCGTCCACGGCGGCACCAGCACGCCGGAAGCCGCCAGCGATCGCACCAGTTGCGCCCAGCCTGGCCGCACCGCCTCCTCGCGACCGGCCAGGTTCACCTTCGGTGGGTACCGTCTCCAGGCGGCGTGTCACCATCCGGGGAGGGCGGCTCTTGCGGGGGCGTCCACGGCGTCCCAGGATGACCGTCGCCGTCGTCCCCACCGTGCACCGCGCATGTCGCGAACTCCTGCGCCGGCATGCCTACTTCCTTCCCACCGAGAGTGGACCTTTCCGGACACTACGGTACGCAAAGGTGGGGCAGACAGACAGGCGACGACCAGCCACTGCCCAGCGAGCCCTTGCGCTTCCGTGCTTGGCCGCCTGCCCCCACCGACGCCGATCCTCACGCGCAAGCGACTCGGCTCCACCGACTTCCGCTTCACGCACATGAGCAGTGCCTGCGGTCAACTTGCCTGCGACGGTGCGATGTTCATGTGGTAGGAGGCCGCCGCGTCCGGGACACCGTCGGTGTTGCGGGCGGTGACAGTGAACGTGGCAGTGCCCTTCCTCGTGGGCACGCCCGTGATGCCGCCGGTGTCCTTGTTGAGGGTGAGTCCGGCCGGCAACCCGCCGGACGTGATCTCGTACCGAATGGTCTGCGGTGTGCTTGACGTCACCTTGAACGCGTACAGCTCACCCACGACGCCATCGGTCGGCTCGGGTGTGGTGATGCCGGGCTCCGGCGCGTTCACCGCCTGTGCCGCGCCGACCGGACTGCCCTTCGCGTCCAGTTCCTGCAGCGTCCATTGCTTGCCCGCGGTCACTTCGGCCAGGTGCCAGTACTTGCTCTGGTCGGTCATGAGCTGCCGCTGTGCGGGCGTGAAGGCACCGGATGCGAGGGCCGAGTCCCAGATCTTGATCGCGCCGAGGACTGCCGCGGTGTTGGATCCTGAGGACAGGCTGCTCGCGCTCGTCTGGAACCAGCCGAACCTCGCGTCCAGGGATGCGGCCAGCGCCATGTTCTTCTCGATGTCGAGCGTCCGCGTGTTCCCACCGATCGGGAGCGAACCGCCCATGAGCGGAAGGTAGTTGTCCCGATAGAATGCGCAGTGGCTGGTGACCGTCTCGTAGTTGGAGTCCGACCAGCCGATGCCGCCCCAGCTGATGCGCGACTGGGCGCACCAGCTGTTGGACGACGGGTTGGATGCCTCGTTGATGAGGCCTTCCTGGGACGTCAGTTGCCGGCGGAAGCCGTTGACGAGGTGGGCGAAGCCCTGGCCGCTCCAGCCGCTCCAGCCTGCCTCCTCCAGCCCGTCGAACGAGATGTTCTTGATGCCGGTGGTGTTGCACGCCGTGGCCAGACGGGTGGCGATCTCGTCGAGGATCGGCAGGTCGGCTCGTGCCCCGCCGTACTGGTTCTCGGTGATACGGGTGGCGTCGGTCCCCACGGGATACGCCGCCGCGGCGGACTTCCATTGCGCACGGCTGACGCCGGTGAACTGCCACTCCCCCGCGCTCACCTGGCTCACCGCCTTGAAGGTGAGAAACTCGTCGCCCAGGCGCAGCCGGTGGCCGATGATGTAGCCGCCTCCGCCCGAGTCGCCGTCGGCGTACAGGGTCGTGTCGGTCGCGGCGAGGGGGCGGGTCAGCTTCACCGTGCGGCCGTGCGTGAGCCGCTTGTCGGCCGGAGCCGGAACGATGTACGGGTCGTTGGAGTCGATGAAGGGGGGCAGCGTGTGCACGCCGACCCGCACTCCACTCGCCGCAGCGGTCGCCACCATCTGGGCCGCCGCGGCGTCCGACCCACCGAACGCGCTGTTGAACTGGTAGTGCCCGTGCGACTTCCAGGGCCCGTCCGCATTGAGGGCGTAGACGTTCTTGATCCCCGCCTGCCGGGCGAACTCGACAGCCTGTGCCAGGTTCCCGGAGCTCAGGTCGGACAGCGTCAGGAACGGCTGCCGGGTCGCCTCGGCCACCTTCTGCCACTGCCCGTCGATGGTCGGATACAGCAGATGCTGCTCCTGTGCGACCTGGCTGAGAACGGTGAACACGAGGTCCGGTGCGCTGCCGAACACGGCCAGCTTCGACCCGACGATCTTCCCTTCGGGTCCCGGCAGCGGGCCGGTGGGGATCTGGCCGTCCCTGATGCGCACGGTGCTGTAGTCGTAGGTGTAGGCCCGCAGCATGCTGCCCCAGGATGTCTTCGCCGCGGCGCTCCAGTCGGTCTGGAGTCCGGTCATCGGCCGGGGGACGATATCCGCGCCGAACCCGAACGCGCCGAACTCCAACGGCCAGGCGCCGACCGTCTTGTCATTGAGTGGGTGCATGCCGAACACGAAGCGGCTGTCACCGACCACGCCGACATCCTCGCCCACCGTCTCGGCAGTCGTCGCCAGCGGCCCCCACAGCAGCGTCTGCACCTCGACACCCGGTGCTGCGTCCAGCCTGACAACCTCAAGCGTCGTGTACGTCGCATACGTGGCGATCCTCACCCGGACCGTCACCCTGTCGCTGCTGAACACGAGCGTCCGCGGGTCTCGACGGGAACCCCGCACCCGGGAAGGGGTTTCCTGCTGCCCGTCCGCCAGCACGACCGACACCAGGGGCGTCGTGCGGTCCGACGACACGTAGTCGGTACCGTTGCGCAGGTCCACAAGGCTGACCACACGGCCCGCCGAGTCGAGGTCTATCGCCAGGAACCCCGCCTTGATCCGCCACGACTTCGGTTCGTCCACCGCGGATGCCGGCTCAGCCAGCGCAGGGACCCCGATCGCGGCGAGCGAGCTGGCACCACTGGCGATCAAGAAACTCCGCCTGTCCATGTTTCCTCCGAGTTGCTCATAGGTGTGTCAGTACGGGAAATCCCGGGCAGCGCAAAGGAAGCCGCCGCCTGGAGCAGAACTCCTTTGGCGCGGCCGGTGGCGTTGGAGCCCCGCTCTGGTTCAGTCGTCTGCTATCGGTTCCGCGGTGCCCTTTCGTCCTGGCCGGGTTCCCACCCGCGACAGCGTTGTTGCGCACCCTGACGGTCCAGCCCCTGCTGCGGTGGAGGCGACTCCCTGGATGAGGTGTCGTTGCAGATGGATGAAGACGGTGATCATCGGAGCAGTGGCTGTGAGGGGCCGGCCATGAGGAGCGAGCGAGGATGAATCCGATCAATTTCCGGGCATGGCGTGCCACCCGCTGTGATCGACGGCCACGGTGTCCGATGGTTCCGGACTGCCCTGAGCGCAGCTCCGTGAGGAGCATGCCCAGTAGGTGTCCTGGTGTCGATCGCCTTGAGCGAGACGAGTCTGGGAGGGGTCAGCCTCTCGCGTCAAGACCCTAGATGTGATTCACTAACCTCGGCGCTCATGTATAGACATGAAACATCTCCACCGTCCAGCGCGAGACGGCGGCGGGCGCGCAGCGCCTGCGGGCGGACCGCAGACCTTGAAGGAGGACGATGTGACTGGCCCTGACCTGGGCTCCGCCGCCCAGCCCGGCGGTGCCCCTGGCGCGTATCGCCCTGGTGATGAGATCGCGGGTGAGCGGATCCTGGAGCTGGCGGTGGCCGCCGAGCAGCACCAGGCCATCGCAGCGGCGATCGAGTCGGGCGACGAGGAGCGGGCCGAGTCGCTCATGGCATGGCCGAGCACATCGACATGACCATTAGCCAGTTCCACCGCGAGTTCAGCAACCGCCTCCTACCCCACCGCGACACCTCTTCCTGAGATCCGTACGTTTCCAAGGGCGTGAGAACACACCATGCGTATCACCGATGTCACCGTCGAACTCGTCGACCTGCCCGCGCAACCGTCGTTCAACTGGCGCAAGGGGCTGCCGGGTTCGGAAGGTCCGGTGACCGGCGGCATCCTGCGGGTGCACACCGATGACGGCCTGGTCGGCGAGGCGCACACCCGCCGGGGCGTCATCGTGGCCGACATCGTGAAGCGGCGGATCCGCGAGGACCTGATCGGTCGGGACGCGCTGGCGCGCGAACTTCTGTGGCACCGCCTGTGGGAGCTGGACCGCATAGAAGAGTTTCCGATCTATGCGCTGGGACTGGTCGACGTCGCGCTGTGGGACATCGCGGCGAAGGCGGCGGGCGTGCCGGCATACCGCCTGCTGGGTTCGTATCGCGAGGCACTGCCCGCCTATGCCAGCACCGTCACCTTCTCCAGCGTCGAGGAGTACCTCGACGTCGCCGACCAGTGTCTTGAAGCGGGATACCGCGCGATCAAGCTGCATGCCTGGGGTGATGCCCGCGCGGACGCGGAGCTGTGCCAGAAGTTGCGGGCCCATGTCGGTGACGCGGTGCCGTTGATGTACGACGGCTCGGCGGGCTTCGACCTGGCCGACGCGGTCTATGTCGGCCAGGCCCTCGCCGAGGCGGGCTACGCCTGGTACGAGGAACCGATGCGCGAGTTCAGCGTCACCGCCTACCAGCGCCTGGGCGAACGCGTCAGCGTCCCGCTGCTCGTGGGGGAGACCTCGGACGGCGCGCACTGGAACATGGCGGATTACATCGCGGCCGGCACGGCCGGCTATGTCAGGACGAGTGCGCAGTACAAGGGCGGCATCACCGGTGCGCTCCGGATCGCTCACCTGGCCGACAGCTTCCAGTTGCGGGCAGAGGTGCACGGATCCGGAGTCGTCAACGCCCACTTGTGCATGGCGATCCCGAACACCACCTACTACGAGTCGCTCGTCTACACCAATCCCATCGTGCGTGAAGCCGCCGTGCACCAGGACGGGATGGTGCATGCCCCCACGGCACCCGGTATCGGATTCGGCGAACCTGGGTGGTGACACGGCGCCGGGGCGGACGAGTCCCGGACCCGCCGTTCCTGCGCCAGCCTGCCCGAACCCCGGCCCGAGCACGGCACGAGTGCGGACCGCACGCGGAGCCGGCGGCCGGGGCATAGCCGACGAGTGCGCAAACCCGTGACTCACCTCAAGGCGCATTTGGGCCTCGCAACGCCTTGCCCGACAGAGCCCCCGGACGCATCGGAACCCATCACACCGCGTCGACGGACCGAGCCAAGACCAACGAGACGGCCACCTTCCGCCCGCTGAAGGAACCACTCGATCCGGTCGGCATTGTGGTCACCTTCGACGCCCTCCACAGCGTCAAGGACGAGGTGCGCGGGCTGGCGCAGGAGAAGAACACCCACTACATCGCGGTGGTCAAGGCAAACCAGCCGAGCGCAACGGGTAGACGGTCTACGCCGTCACCAGCCTCGATACTCACCAGGCCGGGCCCCGCCGGCCTGGGTGCAAAGGTGCGCGGGCACTGGGCAATCGAGAACTCCTGGCACCACACCTGCGCCTGCGCCTGCGCGAACCCTTGTCAACCATGAATGGATCTGATCTACTTCACGCCGCCTGAGCAGCATCTGAAACATCCTCACCCAGGTTCCTGGACGCGGCGGTACAGACAGGGGACCGGCTCGATCGCGCGACTTGAGGAACAGCTGTGGTGGCTGACGCACCCAAAGTCTGCACGCCAGGGGAATCTGCTATTTCAAGCCATTTCGAACAATTTCGACAGGCGCAAGGAGGTAGCATGAAGAGATTTCGCACGTTCCAGTGCGGCGTCGTCACCACCGTCATGGCGCTCGCCTTTGCGGTGGGCAATATGGCCATGGGGCCGCAGGCCCAGGCGAATCAGACCGGCGGCACGGCGCCGTACGTGAACCAATGGGCGGTTGCCGGACCCTACACCGATCCGGTGGTCGAGCAGTCTCCCGTACCGGTTGTCCCCTCCATCGGCACGTCTCTTGCCGACCGGAGCAGCAGCGAGACGTCGACCTGGCAGTACTTCGACGATCGCATCTTCAACCGGAACTACGACGACTACAACGATCTGATGGGCTACTTCGACGTCAAGCAGGGCCAAGCCACCACCAACAAGTGGGTTGTGGCCGCCAGTTACGTCTACAGCCCGACCACACAGGATGTTCAGTGGCAGGTGGGCGGCTCGGGCGTGTACCGGCTGTTCGCAAACGACGCGCAGGTCGGGCAGCAAGCCGGCGTCCCAGGCGACGTCAGCAAGAACGGTACGAAGTACCCCATTCAGTTGAAGCAGGGCTGGAACAAGCTCCTCCTCGAGATCCAGCACAAGAACCCCAGCAAGAACAAGAACTTCCTCGGCTTCTACGCGAGACTCTGCGACGGCAGCGGCAACCTCGTCTCCGGCCTGACGTACTCCGTGGCAGGACCGAACACGCCCGACAACCACCTCTCCGTTGCAACGACAGGGCTCAGCGTTGATCGGGCCGCGTTCGAGAAGCGCAACGCGAACACGCCGGCGAACGACTATCCGTCCAACAGCCTGCCCTACGCCTACGACGAGAACCCTTACGTCGGAATGGTCGCGACGATCGACGGCAAGCGAAACACGTCGGGCAACGCCCCGCAGGCGTCCCCGTTCTCCTTCCAGGCAGCCGGTGGGACTCCCGGGTACTCGTGGACCGTCGCCGACGGCCAGCTGCCGCCCGGGCTCACGCTGGCGACCGACGGTCACATCGACGGCACGGTCCCGAAGGGCGCGGAAGGCACGTCGCAGAAGGACTACGCCTTCACCGTGAAGGTGACCGACGCTCAAGGCGCCTCCGCCACGCAGCACTACACCATCACCGTCAAGAGGAACCCGGTCGACTGGTTCATCGACGGGAAGATGTCGGCCCTGTCCCACACCACAGGGACCATGCCGAACCTGTACGACCCGAACTTCAACTACGACGAATGGGCCCAGACCGCCAAAGAGATGGGTATGACGATGCTTTCGACAGAAAGCGTCCAGAACACCGTCTACTACTGGCCGTCACCGAACGCGGACCTGACCCCGAGTGACAGCAACACTCAGTACAAGTACAACTCGCTGTACCAGGCCGATGACGGCACCTGGCACGTGAAGGACCGCGTCGAGCAGGCCAAGGAAGCTGCCGAGCGTTACGGTCTGAAGTTCGGTGTCTACTTCTCAGCCCTGTACAAGGGCGCGGCGCTTCCTGAAAGCGACATCCAGGGCCTGGTGGCGCGATACAACCCCTGGTACGTGTTCGCCGATGGCGGCCCGGAGTCCTATGCCAACGTCGACGTCGCCTGGAGTTCGGCCCGCAACTACAACGACCGGGTACTCATCGACGCGAACCCGAATCCGCAAACCGGCGATCAGGACATCACCCTGCACGAGCGGCCGTTCTGGAACAGCGAGCCGTACACGGACGGCGGCTGGAGCAGCGGAGTCCTGCCGCAGGGCAGGAAGGTCGCCCACGAGGAATGGAACGATCCCTACACCACGGCCCTGGACGTCTGGACCCAATACGCCAAGGGCAATGAGCGGGACGACTGGGCCGACGCGGCAAAGGAGATGATCGACCAGTACGGCCACGGCTACGTCATGAACTATGACTCCTCGATAGCCGTGACCCGCGGCCTGGACAACCTGAGCAGCAATCTGGACAACACCAACATCTTCTCGATGGTGCCGATCTCCTCACAGCAGCTGTCGGACATGCGCACGTCGATCGTGAAGTGGATGGACAACAACCGAGGTCCTGATCTGCGCGAGTCCATGTACGGCACCACGCCGTACACCATGGACTACACGCCCAAACCAGGCTGGTACACCGATCCGCAGAAGGCCATCGCCCACGGTCAGGGTCCCGACTGGGGCTACGCCATGGCTCGCGACCAGTACGTCTACATGCACATGATCAAGAACCAGATCTCCGGCGTGGCGAAGTCGGGTTTCGACGGCCAGGCTCAGATGAGCCGGATCGGTCCGTTCGACTACAAGGTCGACGCCGTGGAGTGGCTGAACAAGGGAACCGCGCTGCCGTTCACCATGGAGCAGGACGGCGACAAGTACTACATCACCATCGACACGTCCACGGTGACATCGGATCCCATCGACACGATCATCAAGATCAGGACGAAGAGCCCGGTCCGGGACTACAAGATGACGAGCGTCAAGCTGTTCAGCAGCCAGACCTCGACCAAGGCCCTGCAGCTCAGGGCCGAGTGCTACATGAACGACTACACCAACGTCTTCGCGCCGGCGAAGCTCACGTTCACCAGCGACAACAAGAAGGTCGCACATGTGGGCGGCTCCGGCCGGGTCAACGCCGGCGACGACGGAACCGCGACCATCACCGTGACGGCAACCTACGACGACGGTGTGAACGCGCCCCAGGTCAAGACCGACACGTATCCGGTCACGGTGCACGACGGCGCGATCTCGGCGGCACTGCCGCTTGTCGGCGTGAACATGCTGACGAAGGGGGCGTTGTTCTGGGGCCAGTTCTCGACGAACAAGGACGTCCCCGTGACCTTCAAGGCCTTCACCCGCAAGGGCGGCTCGGTCGACATCCTCAAGCCCTCCAAGGTCGTTTACCACTACGCAACCGTCAACGGCAACCGCAACAACGCCAGCGGCAAGATCGAGGTCACTGAGGTACCGTCCGGCGACGTGCCCTTCACCGTCGACGGCACCACCATGAAGTTCACCGGCAGGGTCACCGACCCGACGATGTACAGCTACTGGGCCGACATCACGGTGGACGGGAAGACCTACACCTCGACCCGGAACTACATCACGCTCCTCCCCGACTTCAACGCCGCACAGGGGATCGTGCCGCAGGTGTCCACCGACAGCGCGCACGCCGGCGCCTTGTCCGACGGCACTGTCAACGACGCCTCGGGAGGCAACTCCGACAAGTGGGTCGCGCCGGCCGGTGACGCATCCCCCAGCATCACCTACGACCTCAAGAAGATGCAGGAACTCACCCGCGTCAACGTCTTCTTCAACCACCACATGCCGAACGCCGACAACGTGACCTACTACGACGTGCCGAAGAAGGTGAAGATCGAGTACAGCCAGGACGGTGCCACCTGGACCACGGGTAACGAGACGTCGGTCCTGTCCGGGCCGGGGCTGCCGACGTCGAGGAACACCCAGGCTGTTCCGACGAGCGACACGACGCTGTACGGCTGGGAACAGGACGGCCTGTACTACAACTACCCGGTCGACCCGAACCAGTCCAGCGTGAAGGCGCGTTACGTGAGGGTCTCGTTCCCCGGCGGTGGCCAGAACGGCAGCCCCATCGACGTACTCGAAGTCCAGGCCTTCTCGTTGAGAGATCTCACCGCACTCGGCAGTATCACACTGGATCCGAAGGTGGGAGCGGAGGGCCGCACCGCCGCGGTCGATGTCACAGGATCCTCCTTCCTCGGTCAGCGGATCGGCCTGGGACACGCACAGTTGACCTTCACCAGCGAGGATCCGTCCGTGGCCACGGTCGAGGCCGGCGGCGTGGTGACGGCCGCCGGGAAGGGGCGCACCAGAATCAACGTGACCGCGGAGTTGGACGGGTACCGCGCAAGCGACTACTTCTTCGTCGACGTGGATGCATCCGGCCGGCTGTCCCTTCCGGTGTTCCTCAAAGAAGTGAAGCTGTCGCTCAACAAGAGCGACATCAACACGGACGAGCCGATCGTCGGAACGGTTGAGGGCACCCTGAGCTCGGGCGAGAAGGCGAACCTCTCCAAGGCGACGGTGGCCTACGAGCTCAGCGACGACCGCCTGGAGAACGTCCCGGGCAGTGACACCATCGTGCTCAAGCAGCCGATCACCAGCACATTCCAGGCGACTGCTGACGCGGTCGTGACGCTGGACGGGGTGAAGGTGCGGTCCAACCTGGAAGCGATCACCGCACACAGCGCCAACATCGCCAGTCAGGCGACCGTGACGGTCTCCTCGGTCCGAGACCGGAACGGCGTCCCGGACGGCAACACCCAGGACTCCCGCTATCTCGGCACGATGGCGGTCGACGGTTCCAACGCCACGTCCTGGGCGGCGAAGCAGGCCGACCTGACTCCGTGGATAAGACTCGACTTCCCCACTCCCGTGGAGGTTGATCACATCAATCTGGTCGATCGCGGGCAGTCCGTCAACCAGATCGTGGACGGAGTCCTGGAATGGGAAGGCGGCAGCAAGCGGGTCACCGGTATCCAGTGGGATGGTCAACCGGACAACGTCGTGACGCTTGATGCGCCCGTCAAGACCAGCTGGCTGAAGTTCACCATCGATCCCGACAACACGTACCAGAACCCAGCCGGTGCGGAGTGTGGCCTGGCCGAGTTCGGGGTGTACCAGCCGCAGAAGCCGGCGTCCGTCGTCGACGTCAAACCCATTGCCGTGGACACGACGATCGGCGCCGTGCCGACGCTGCCTTCACAGGCCGAGGCCGTCTACAGCGACGGCACGACCGGGCCGGTCGATGTGACCTGGGATCCCATCGCGGACGACAAGGTGGCCGACGCGGGATGGTTCAGCGTGGCTGGAACGGTCGCCAGCACGTCGGTCAAGGCACAAGCGGTCGTCACGGTGACCGGCAAGTAGCCGGTCCTGTGGCTCAGTAGTCTTGTCGCCGTTTGCGTGAGGCGTCGACCACGACGACGCCTGGGCACCCCATGGAAGTGAAGCTACCGACTCGTATGTGTCGGTAGCTTCACTGGCGTGGCGCGGGTGCCGGGCGCGGGCGGTGAGCTTGTAGCAGGCGACCACGGAGGGAAGGCTGGGTCAGAATTCGCTGGCCGCAGGCAGATACTTCCTCGACCCTCACGCCCCTGCGGAAGCCTCTTGCGCTCGACACACCCTTCCATGTCACGGATATAAGAGGGCTTTTGTCCTCCCGATGACGCAGATTGATCTGATCTAACCCTTGACGGGTATCTGGCGTGACTTTCATACTCGACCTGCCGCCGCTGGTGAGCCGAACACCACGCAACTCAGGTCCGTCGTTCTGGCCGGCCCGCAGGGCCGGATGAAATCTAGGAGAATCCAATGGCTCCACGGAGGATTGTGCGCGCTGGCGCGATGGTCCTCGCGGTCGCGTCGCTCGTGACGTTGAACGCGTGCAGTTCGGGCAAGGACAGCGGTTCCGGTTCGCCGAAGGGCTCGAGTTCGGTGAGCCTCGACTTCTGGGGTTGGGCGCCGGGCTACGACAAGTCGGTGGCGCTGTGGAACAAGACCCACCCGAACATCAAGGTCAACTTCAGCAAAGTGCCGTCCGGTTCCGGCGGTGGCTACACGAAGATGCAGAACGCGGTGAAGGCGGGCAACGCACCGTGTCTCGCGCAGATCGGCAACGAGTCCGTGCCGACCTTCGTGGTCAACGGCGCGCTGGAGGACGTCTCCGCGTACGCGAATCAGAGCAAGGACCAGTTCGTCGAGTGGACCTGGAAGCAGTCCAGCCTCGGGGACAAGGTCTTCGGGATCCCGGTGGACACCGGCCCGACCGCACTGTTCTACCGCAAGGACCTGTTCAGCAAGTACCACCTGCCCGTGCCGGGAACGTGGCAGGACTTCGCCGCGGACGCGGAGAAGTTCCATGCCGCGGGTCCGGAGAACTACCTGATCAACGCGCCTGTGGACTCCTATGACATGGCCGGGTACACCTGGCAGGCAGGTGGGCACTGGTTCGGCACGGCGAACGATCAGTGGCAGGTGACGATCGACGGTGCCGAGACGCAGAAGGTCACCCAGTACTGGCAGGGGCTGCTCGACAAGAAGCTGCTCAAGACCGGGGCCGGGCCGCTTGACACCACGTGGTTCAAGGAAGCGCAGGAAGGACATATCGCTTCAGTGATCACCGCGGTGTGGGCGGCACCGCTGATCGAACAGAACCTCCCGAAGCTGGCCGGCAAGTGGGCGGTCGCGCCCATGCCGCAGTGGAACGCGGGAGAGCAGGCGGCAGGGGACAACGGCGGGTCCACCACGGCGGTGCTCAAGGGATGCAAGCATCCCAAGGAGGCCACCGAATTCGCCACCTGGTTCAGCACCAACACGGACAGCCTGACGAATCTGATCAAGAACACCGGCATCTACCCGGCGGCCAAGAGCGGTCTGGACCTGCCAGCTGTCAATACCCCGTCAGCCTACTTCGGTGGACAGAACATCTATCAGGTGTTCAAGACCGCGGCAGAGAACACCAACCCGAACTGGGTGTGGGGTCCGAGCATGACCCAGGTCGAGTCCGACTTCGTCGACGGCTTGAAGAGTGCCGCTCAGGGCAACAGTTCGATCCCCGACGTCGCCAAGACGGTACAGAGCAAGACGGTCGCGGCGATGAAGAACCAGGGACTGTCCGTCGGCTAGGCGAGAGCCGACGCAGTTGAGCGAAGTCGGCCATGAGGGGTGGAGCCCCCTCGTGGCCGACGCGGACGAGGGATCAACATTGACGATCAACACGGTCGAGCAGGAACTCCCGAGAACCAGGCGCAAGCCCAAGGTCCGGCGATCACCGGCAGGGCGACGACGTACCCTCTCGGCGATTTCCTTCCTGTCGCCGTTCGGGCTGCTGTTCGCAGCGATGATGCTCGCGCCCATCGGCTATGCCCTGTACGAGAGCTTCTTCAAGCTGCACCGTTCCGGATTGGGGCTGTCACAACCCACAAAGACCTTCGCCGGCCTGGCGAACTACACGACGGCACTGCAGGACGGCAACTTCCTGAGGTCCATCCTGCGTGTGCTTCTGCTCGGGGTGGTCCAGGTGCCGGTCATGCTCGGGATCGCACTGCTGCTCGCGTTGCTGCTCGACTCGCCGTCCGCCCGGTTCAAGCGGGTCTTTCAAGTGATCTTCTTCCTGCCCTTCGCGATGCCCGGCGCGATCGCAGCGATCATGTGGTCGTTCCTCTACGCCCCCAGCGTCAGCCCGTTCACGGCCGCGTTCAAGCACCTCGGTATGAACGTGGACTTCCTGTCCGGAGGACTGGCACTGGTCTCGATCGGCAACATGCTGACCTGGGCGTGGACCGGTTACAACATGCTCATCCTGTACTCGGCGCTGCAGGCGATCCCGGGCGAGCTGGCAGAGGCTGCGGTGATGGACGGGTGCTCCGGCTGGCGGCTGGCCTGGCATGTGAAGATCCCGCTCCTGCGACCGGCCCTGATCCTGACGACGATCTTCTCGATCATCGGCACCGCGCAGTTGTACACGGAACCGGCCATCCTCCAGCGCGAGGCGGCCGCGGTCACCAGCACCTACACGCCGATCATGGCCGCCCAGTACGCCGCCAACACCGGCAACTACAACTCGGCGGCAGCCGAGTCCGTGATCTTGGCGGTGTTCACTTTCGTCGCCTCCTTCGGATTCATGAAATTCACTCAACGCAGGGGACTCGGCGCATGACCACGAGGAATGTCATGGGAACCGGCACCGAACGCAAAGTGCCACTGGCCGGCCGCTCCGGCGTGTTCCTGGTCCTGCTGCTCTTCGCGTTCTACACGCTGATCCCTGCCTGGTGGCTGCTGGTGAGCGCCACCAAGAACAAGGGCTACCTGTTCACCACCAACGGTCTGTGGTTCTCCCATTTCGATCTGTGGGCGAACGTGCGCGACGTACTCCACGAGCAGGACGGCATCTTCGTCCGGTGGATCGTCAACAGTGTCCTGTACAGCGCGTGCGGCGCTGCCGTCGCGACGCTGGTATCCGCGATGGCCGGCTACGCCTTGGCCAAGTACTCCTTCCGAGGACGCGACCTGGCGTTCAACATCGTGCTCGGCGCCGTACTGATCCCCGCATCGATGTTCGCGCTGCCCCTGTATCTGATGTTCAGCTCGCTCGGCCTGGTGAACACCTACTGGGCGGTCTTCCTGCCCTGCATCGTCAGCCCGTTCGGCGTCTACCTCGCCCGGATCTACGCCGGGGAGGCAGTGCCGTACGAATTGATGGAGGCCGCCCGGGTCGACGGTGCCGGCGAAGCCCGCATCTTCTGGCAGATCGCGATGCCCATCATGTCCCCAGCGCTGGTCACCATCTTCCTGTTCCAGTTCGTCGGGATCTGGAACAACTACCTTCTCCCGGTGCTGATGCTCAACAACGACAAGCTGCAGCCCGTCACCGTCGGGCTGGCGAACTGGCGGGCCGAACTTGACAACGGCGTGCCCTACAGCGTGACCATCACCGGCGCTTTCCTGTCGGTGATTCCGCTGGTCATCGCCTTTCTTGCGCTGCAACGCTACTGGCGTTCCGGCCTGACCGCGGGGAGTGTGAAGTGACGCTGACGATCGAGCCGGACGGATTCCGCCGCGACGGCAGGCCGCACCGGATCGTGTCCGGGGCGATGCACTACTTCCGGGTGCACCCGGAGCAGTGGCGCGATCGGCTGCTGCGGCTCCGCGCGATGGGCCTCAACACCCTTGAGACCTACGTGGCGTGGAACTTCCACGAGCGCGCGCCGGGCGACTTCGATTTCACGGGATGGCGGGACGTTGCCGGGTTCGTGCGACTGGCCGGTGAAACCGGCCTGGACGTGATCGTACGCCCGGGCCCGTTCATCTGCGCGGAATGGGAGTTCGGCGGGCTGCCGGCCCGGTTGCTCGGCGACCCGTCGGTACGCCTGCGGTGCAGTAATCCGGCCTACCTGGACGCGGTGGACGAGTGGTTCGGCGCGCTGCTGCCGCAACTCGTGCCGCTCCAGGCCGTCTCCGGCGGTCCGATCGTGGCCTGGCAGGTGGAGAACGAGTACGGAAGCTTCGGCGACGACGCCGCGTACCTTCGTCATCTCTCCGACGGGTTGCGGGCTCGCGGGGCAGCCGGTCCGTTCGTGACGTCGGACGGGCCGGCCGACTTCTCGCTCGCCGCGGGGATGGTAGACGGAGCCCATGCCACGGTGAACTTCGGATCGCGCACCGACGAGGCGTTCGCCGTGCTGCGACGCTTCCAGCCGACCGGCCCGGCGATGTGCATGGAGTTCTGGAACGGATGGTTCGACCACTGGGGCAAACCGCATCATGTCCGCTCGGCCGAGAGCGCGGCCGACGAACTCGACGCGATTCTCAGCGCAGGGGCGTCGGTGAACATCTACATGGCGCACGGAGGCACGAACTTCGGGCTGTGGAACGGCGCCAACCTTACGGACGGCGTGTACGAGCCGACCGTGACCAGCTACGACTACGACGCGCCGATCGGCGAATCCGGGGAACTGACCGAGAAGTTCCACCGGTACCGCGAGGTGATCGCGCGGCATGTGCCCGTCCCGGACACGCCATTGCCGGTCATGCCGGAACGGCTCGCCCCGCAGTCGGTTCCGACACGAGCTGTCGGTGCCCTGCTGGAGGGTCCGGGGCCGCTGCGAGACCCGGTCGAGTCGCCGACGCCGCTGACCATGGAGGAACTGGGCCGGTCCACCGGGCTCGTCCACTACCGGGCCCGGGTGACCGTGCCGCCGGGGGACACCACACTGGGGATACGCGAACTGCGGGACCGGGCCCAGGTGTTCCTCGACGGCGAGCCGGTGGGCGTGCTCGAACGCAACGCGCCGCAGGAGCGCCTGGCGATCCGCGGCAACGGAGCCGACGTCACCCTGGATGTGCTGGTGGAGAACCAGGGGCGCGTCAACTTCGGCCCGGACCTGGCCGACCCCAAGGGGATTCTGGGTGGTGTGCTGATAGGGCAGCGCTACGTGTTCGGCTGGCAGCACCGGCCGATCCCGCTGGACACCCCACCGGCACCGACCGGGCAGGACGGTCCGGGGCCATCGCTGCACCGGGCAAGGATCACCGTCGACGATCCCGCCGACGGCTTCCTCGCCTTCGAGGGATGGACGAAGGGATTCTGCTGGCTCAACGGATTCCTGCTCGGCCGCTACTGGCGCGTCGGCCCGCAACGCACCCTCTACGCCCCGGCCCCCCTGTGGCAGCCGGGCCTCAACGAGGTCATCCTTCTCGAACTGGACACGCCGGGGAGGACGGTCGAACTGCGGGCCTCCCCGGATCTCGGCTCACCGGCACCTCAGCCCGATTCCACCGATCAGTGACCACCGCCGCACGACCCTTGGTGAAGAGGCACCAGGTCGCTGTCGCACATCCTCACCCGTTGGCGCCGCACGTGCGGGTCACCGCGCTTGTCGGCTTGGCTGACGTCTGCCACCGACACTCCCGGTCTGCAGGTATCGCGTTGATGCGCCGCGCAGGAGTCTGAGCATTTGACTCCTGCGCGGCGTATCTCCCCCGAACGAGCGCCTCCTGGCCAGGAGTTGGCGGCAGTCGTAACTGATCGTTTCAATATGAGCTGGCGGGCGAGTGGGGCGCTTAGCGTCGGGATGTCCCATGGGTGAGCCGCCACGAGTGGTCACCGACCGCTGCATGACCGTCCCACCGCGGTCTGCGCATCGGCTGCGGCGAGCACGATGTCAGCCAGTTCTGCGGCAGACCGTCCGCCACCCGCGTCGATGCGATCCAGGCCCAGCCTGTCGATGGCATCGATCATGAGTGTCTGGTAGCGCTCAGTGCGGGCCAGGAACTTGTCCATCAGGCGCTGTTCCTCGTCTGTGGCTGCTTCATAGCGGCCCGCCGCGTGAACGCGGGCGCTCACTACGGAGTCCTCGGTGGTGAGCCACACGGCAGCCGTGCGCGGGACCTGCAGCCCCGCGACGCGGACGGGCCAGAGTGCCGACCCCTCCAGAACCAGGCCCGTCCTGCCGTGGTCCTCGGCCGCATGGGCCGTGATCAGCTCTTCGATGCGGGGCCACAGGCGATCGTAGAGGTCGAGAACAGACGTGATCAGTTCGTCAACCGTAAGTGATCCGTAGTGCTCGGCGACGTGCGCCGGCACCTCCCGCTCCGAGGTTCTCCAGGGGCGCCCAGGGTGCCGGGCCAGCCCGTCAGTGCTCAGGCACTCGAACCCGAGCTTCTCCGCCACCACTTGGGTAACGGTCGACTTTCCGACATTCGACGTCCCGCCGATCAGTACCACCCGCACCGAGGGCGGCCCCGTAGCCCGCCTTTGCGAGGGATCGCGTCGAGCAGCGGAATCAACTGTGTGACGTCGTGACGGTTTCCGCCGGTCAGCGAGACCGCGAGCGGTGTCCCCTGGCGGTCCACGTTCACGTGATGCTTGGATCCGGGCCGCATGGTGCAGAGCCGGCCAGACTCCGGCCTCGGTCCAGTCCCGCAGCCGGCGCCAGCTGGTGATGCCGGAACAGCCCACCACCTGGACAGGAACGTCAGGCCAGGCCACACCCTTGCGCAGCACGTAGATGATCCCTGCCAACGCCACCCGATCAGACACGCGAAGGCGGCCGGGGTACCGGTGCCGACGTGCCTGTCGCTGCGGCAGCAGCGGAGCTTTTCGGCCGTCCGAGAGTCCAGGGCACGGTCACGACCGCGGCCACGTCGGTGTCCATGGGGGTGTCGAGCCGGCCACAACGTTCTGATGCCCTTGGAAGCGGGCTGGATCTCAGGAGGAGGTGTCGCGGTGGGGTAGGAGACGGTTGCTGATCTCGCGGTGGAACTGGCTCGTGGTCATGTCGATGTGCTCGGCCATGAGCGACTCGGCCCGCTCCTCGTCCCCCGACTCGATCGCCGCGGCGATGGCCTGGTGCTGCTCGGCGGCCACCACGAGCGACCCACCCGCCGTACCCGCCATGCCTATCACCCCGACCTGCCGCTGAAGTCGCCGCACGAAGTCGACGGTCTGGCTGAAGAACATGTTCGACGCCGCCGCGCCGATCGCACCGTGGAAGACCTCATCGGCCCGGTTGAACGCCTCCACCTCACCGTCCCGCGCCGCGTCCAACGTCAGCCCGGCCGCCTCACGAATCGACTTGACCTGGGCAGGCTTGGCACGCTGCGCGGCCAGCCGCGCGGTCGTGGTCTCCACTTCACGACGGAACTCGAACAGATCGTCCACCTGCCGCAGATCCGCGGGAAGGAACTGCGCCAACGATTCCTGCCAGCGCGAACCCTCCGGCTCGGCGACATAAATCCCGCGGCCCTTCTGCACCGACACCCGGCCCAGCGCCGAGAGGATCTTCACGGCCTCCCTGACCACCGTCCGGCTCATCTCGACGGCGTCCGCCAGGTCCTTCTCCGTCGGCAGCCGGCTCCCCGGACCGAGCCCCTGCGCCACGATGTACTCAAGGATCCGCTCAGCCGCGATCTCATAGCCGGGGCGATACGCCGCGCGGGCACCACCCTCCTGCGGGGCGGACTGCGACTCAGGGCCAGTCACGTGCTCTCCTCCAAGGTCCGCGGTCCGGCCGCGGGCGCTGCGCGCCCACTCACTTCGCGCCGATTCGCAAATGTTTCATGTTTATATTCGAGCGTGAGGTCAGTGAACCATATCCAGGGCCTGGATGCGACCGGCCCGTCAGACACGGGCCGAGGGAGCGCACGAACCGGCGGTAGCGGCCGGCGCCGCGCAGGCGCCGGCCGCTGCCGGTGTCAGCCGATTGCGGTGGAGAAGATGTGCATGCCCGAGGCGTTGGGGAGGGCGACGTAAGCGACGGTCTTACCGGGGCGGAGGGCCACGGTAGCGGCGTAGACGTTGACTTGGAGGTTGGTGACGCCGCCGCGGCTGGCGTTGCGGTGCGGGAGGGTGGCGAGGATGTCGCTCCCGGGCGCTGGGGTGGTGCTGGTCCAGTCGCTGATGGCGAGGGTGTAGGCCTGGGTGGTGCCGTCGGTGTAGGTGATGGTCCCGGTGCCGGAGGCGTCGCCGCCGCTGGTGGCGAGGAATCCGAGCGTCGCGCCCGTCCCGGTCATGGCGATGGCCTGGCCCTTGGCGGTGACGTTGTCCGGTGCGCCGGGTGTGGTGTCGGGCCAGGTGAACGTCAGGCCGTCGTGGCTGACCTGGGCGCCGGGGGTGAGGCCGGCCGCGGCGAGGGTCTGGGCGGAGATGCTGCGGCCGCCGCCGTCGAAGTCGGCCCCTGCGGGGTTGCTGTCGTCGCTGATGCCGGCGTTGTTGAACGTGGCCGGGAGCGAGGAGTAGGGGACGGTGGTCTGACCGTCGGCCTCGTCGGTGACCGGGGCGCCCTGGTAGGTGGCGGTCGCGGTCAGCGGGTAGGCGGCGGCCTTGGCGTCGGCGGGGACGGTGACGTTCCAGGTGGTGGTGGCGGTCTGTCCGGCGTCCAGGGTGGGGAAGGTCGCCGGGGTGGCGGCCGTGGCGGTCCAGCCGTCGGGTACGGCGAGCTTGACCGCGGTGTTGGGCAGGGCGTGGCTGCCGCCGTTGGTGTACGTGGTGGTCACGGTCGCGGTGGCACCGGGCTTGGCGAGCGCGGGGGTCGCGATGGACAGCGGGTTGGGGACCGAGACGTCGGCGATGGCCTCGGCGCTGGTCCTGGCCCCGTCGTAGGTGGCCTGTGCCACCAGGGAGGTGCCGCCGGGCTTCGCGTCGGCGGGCGGCGTGACGTGCCAGGTCATCGTCATCGTCTCGCCGGGGGCGAGGCCGCGGGTGCCGGCGCCGGTGGTGGCTTCGGCGGTCCAGCCCTTGGGCACGGTCAGGGACAGTGCGGCATGCCGCAGCGTGGTGGTGCCCGGGTTGGTGTAGGTGGCGGTCACGGTACCCGTGCCGCCGCGCTGCACGGTGGAGGGAGCGTCGATGGTGACCGGGGCCTTCACCGCTTGCGGGGCGCTGTAGGTGAGGAAGCGGATCTTCGCGGTGGACCCGGTGGACCCGGTCGCGTTGTACGCGATGGTCTGATCGCCGGCGGTGTAGGACGCGGCGCCCTGGGCGGTCACGGTGCTGAGCTGGTGCCAGGTGCTGTCGTAGACCTTGGCGGTGGCGGTGCCGTCGGCCACCAGGTAGCCGCCCGAGGGCACGGTGGTGTGGAAGGTCACCGTCTGCCCGCCCAGGGTGAACGAGGGGTCGGTGACGTTGCCGCCGGAAGCCTGCAGCTGGAACTGCAGCGGCTGCGCGTCATGCGTGTTCGTGTACGTCCAGCTGCTGGAGCTGCCGTTGTTGGGCGCGTTCAGCGTGCTCGCCGGGTACTCGACGTTGTAGAGGTTCCACTCCTTGCCCGGGTGCACGGTCTCCAGGTGCCAGTAGGACTTGGCGTCCTTCATCGCGTCCATCTGCTGGGTGGTGAAGGCGTGCGCGTTGCGGGCCGCCTCCCACTGCTTCCACGCGTCCAGAACCTCGGCGGTGTCGCCGCTGGCCTTGAGGGCGGAGACGCTGGCCTGCAGGCCGGCGCCCGCGTTCCAGGCGGCGTTCTTGGAGAGCTGCCATTCCTGGGTGAGTACCGAGTCGCTCGAGTGATAGGTGACCCAGCCCATCATGTTGGGCATGTAGTTGCGCTGGTAGTAGGCCTGATGGGCGAGGAGTGACCCGGTGTACGTCGTCCCGTGAGAGCCTTCTCCCCACGAGATGCGGCCTGTTGCGTCCCAGGTGCCGGGGAGGAGGTTGCTTGCCTCGGAGATGAAGTCGTCAGTGGAACCGATCTTCCGGTACATCCCGTTGACGAGCTTGTTCGTTCCGAACGTCCCGTAGCCGGCGAGGGTGGCGGTCTCCAGGCCGTCGAAGGACATGGCCTTGATTCCGGTGGTGTTCCAGATCTGCGCCAGCCGGTCGGCGAGCCCGGGAAGCATCGTCATGCCGGCGTCGAACTGGCCGTACGCGTACCACTGCATCCGGGCCAGGTCGGCGCCCGCCGGGTGGGCGGCCGCGGTGGTGCCCCACCCGCCGCGGTTGGTGAGGGTGACCTGGTACTCGTTCGCAGTGTCGGCCACCTTCGTCACCGCGGTGAAGCTCAGCAGCTCGTTGCCGATCCGGATGTTCCCGGACCCGCCGGTGAAGATGGAGTTGCCGTCGACGTAGACGGTCTTCGAGGTGGCGTCCAGGGGGCGGGTCAGCGTGACCGAACCCGCTGTCGCCAGCCCAGGGTCGGGCACCGGCGTCACATAGCGGTCCCAGGTGTCGACCGTGTTGGACAGCGTGTGCACGCCCACCGACACCCCGCTCGTCGCCGCCGTGGCGGCCAGCTTGGCCGCGGCCGCGTCCGAACTGCCGAAGGAGGAGTCGAACTGGTAGTGCCCGGTCGACTGCCAGGGCCCCTCCGAGTTCGGCAGCGAGTAGACGTACCGCATCCCGCCCTGCTTGGCGTACGCGCTCGCCTGGCCGACGTCGTTGGTGTTCAGGTCGCTGAGCACCAGGAAGGACTGCGAGGCACCCTGCGAGGTCTTCTCCCACTGACCGTCGATCTTGGGGTGCAGCAGGCCCTCCCCCGTCTCGACGTCGGAGAGGGTGTTCAGGACGTTCCCCGGGTCGGTGCCGAACAGGGCGATCTTCGAGCCCTTGATCAGCGCGTCGTCACCGCTCAGCGGCGGGACCGCCACGTCCGGCTCATTCGTGCCCTGCCAACCGACATACCGATGACGGGTCTTGGTGTAGTCGTAGGTGTAGGCCTGCAGGATGCTGCCCCAGGACGTCTGGTCGGCACTGAACCAGCCGTACGCCCAGCTCTGTGTGGAAGGGTCGCTCTTCGCGGGACCGTCGGTGTAGGTGAGGTTGTCGTACTCGTCGGGCCAGCCGCCGACGCTCTTGTCGTTGAGGCCGTGGATGCCGATCGCGAAGTCGTTGTCGCGCACCACGCCGACCGTCTCGCCCACGGTCTGGGTGATGCTGGTGGTGATCGGACCCCAGAGCAGGGTCTGCACGTCCACCCCCGCCGGAGCGTTGACGCTCGTCACCTCCAGCGTCGCGTAGCCCGCCTTGGACGCCACCTGCACACCGATGGTGACGCCCTTCCCACCGAAGCCGAAGACGTAGGTGGAGGACCGCCCGTCGTAGGACAAGGACGTCGGCAACTGCTGCGCACCGTCCACGACCAGCTTGATCAGTGGCGCATGGTGGTCCGCGCTGGCGTAGTCACGGCCGTTCACCGTGTCCACCAGCCCGGTCACCGTCCCCGTGGAGTCCAGCCCGATCCGCAGCGAGCCCGCCCGGATCGTGTACGGCGCATCGGCCGCAGACGCGGAGGGCACAGGAGCGATGGCTGCCACCACCCCGATGGCCAGAGCCACCAGCCCTGGTCTCAAAGCGCCGCTTGTTCGCCTTCTCATGTTCGTTCCTATCAACCGTCGTGATGGGGAAGTTGTGCGAGCGAAGGTCGTTCCGTGGGATCGCGCCGCGTATCCCGTTCGCGGACTGCTGCATGGATTCCCGGCCGCTCCCTGTCCCTCTCCGTCAGGCGACCGCGGAACCGGCGCGGGCAAGGAGTGGCCCTGGGGATCGGTCACCTGGAGGCTGCTGCTCCTGGCCGGGAGCGCCAGTCGCATCAGGGTGGGCATGAGTCTGGGTGCGGGAGCCCAGCCCGTCAAGACCTTAGATAGGATTCATAGGCCAGCACCCGTCACATGGATGGGAAACATGAAGGCGTCGCGCTCGACCGATCACCCAGGGGGTTTTGCCGTCACCTGATCGCTTCGTAGGCTGCGGAGGCGGGTCGCACGAGTGGGCCCGTTCGACGTGACCACCGGAAACCCGTAAGCCCGAATCGTGAACTTCCAGCAAAATGAGGGCGTTTATGTACCCCACCTTGCAGGCACCAACCCCGGATGTCTGTGAACCTTCGCGGCGCATGAAAAGTCCCCCGAGACCCACGGCCGCGAGCCGGCCTGGCTGCCCGTGCGCGGTAAGTCAGTGACACGCCTGGCGGCCGACGGCACCGCCCCGCGGCTCGGCTGGACACCGAGCCTGCTCATGGCGGGCGGCCTGGTGGCCCTGCTGTCCCTCACCTGGTTGCTGTCCGGTGCCCTGGTGGCCCGCGCCGAGCCCTTCGCTGTTGCGGCCGGTCGTGCGACGAGCAGCTTCGTCGGGCTCTCGTTGGTCGCCGCCGCGCGGAGCGCGACCAGGCGCCCTGCGCTGAAGGCCGCAACACGCCGTCCTGTTGGGGCTGTCGTTCTGGGTGCCCTGGGCGTCTTCGGCTATTCGGCGGCGTCCGTCTGGGCCATCGGCCTGATCGGGGCGGCGACCACCAACGTCATTCTCACCTTGCTTCCTTGCATGACGTTCCTGCTCGGTCTGTGGCTCTTCCACGAGCCCCCTGGCGCCGCTGCCGTCATGGGTACCTGCGTGGCCGTGGCCTCGGCGGCTGCCTACGGACTCCTCGACCACGGCCGAGGGCTCGGGATCCGCGGTGAGGTCACACCGTCTCGCGCGCTGCTCGGCGTGCTGGCCGCTCTCGCTGCCGTCGTGGCGATGGCGTTCTACTCGCACCTCTACGGCAGGCTCGCTCCCGATACTTCGTCGTTGGTCGCCCTGCCATCGGTGTTCGGGGCCGGGGCGACGATGCTGTTGCTCCCGGCGCTCGCGCGAGGCGCCTTCGGCTCTCTCACGCCGGCGCAATGGGGCGAGATCGTGCTGCTGGGCTGCGGGGTGTACGTGCCGGCGTACGTGATCCAGCACGAACTTCTCCTGCGCCGGGGCCCGCTGTTCACCACCAGCGTGTCCTTGGCGGTCCCGTTCTGCGTACGGCTGTGCACATGGGGGCTCGGCAAGGCCGGTCCGCCGAGCCCGCTCGTCGCCGTCCTCCTTCTGGCGTGCTGCTGCGGAGTCCTGCTCACGCTGCCGCGAACCAGAAATCACACCCCCGGGCCCGCAACTCCCGGAGCCGCAAAGCCGACCGACCACCTCCCGAGAGGCACCAGCACTCATGCGCAAGACCAGTCTCGGCCGTAGCGGCGTCAGCGTCACCGGCGTGTCGTTCGGTGCCGCAGGGCTCGGCAATCTCGGCACCGAGGTCAGTGAGGAACAGGCACGTGCCACGCTGGATGCCGCCTGGGACGCCGGCATCCGCTACTTCGACACCGCTCCCCACTACGGACTGGGCCTGTCCGAGCGACGCCTGGGTGAAGCCCTACGACACCGGCCGCGTGCCGAGTTCGTCGTCTCGACCAAGGTGGGCCGGCTGCTGCGGCCCAGGTCCGACACGAGTGGCAGCGACATCGCGAACGGCTTCGCCGTCCCCGCCACGCACGAACGGATCTGGGACTTCAGCGCCGCCGGCGTGCGTACCAGCATCGAGGAGAGCCTCACCCGCCTCGGCCTGGACCGTATCGACGTGGTCTACCTGCACGATCCGGACCACCACGAACACCAGGTCTTCGCCGAGGGCTACCCGGAGTTGGAACGGCTGCGCGATGAGGGTGTCATCGGCGCCATCGGCGCGGGCATGAACCAGACCCGGATGCTCGACCGCTTCGTCCGTGACACCGACGTCGACGTGGTCCTGCTCGCCGGCCGCTACACCCTGCTCGACCAGACCGCACTGGACTCGTTGCTGCCGGACGCCTTCCGGCGCGGTGTCTCCGTCGTCATCGGCGGGGTCTTCAACTCCGGCCTGCTGGCCGCCCCTAGGTCCGGCGCCACCTTCGACTACGCGCCCGCACCCTCTGCCCTGCTGGACCGTGCACTGCGCATGGAGACCGTGTGCGAGAACCACGGTGTCCCCTTGCGGGCCGCGGCCCTGCAGTTCCCCTTCGGCCACCCGGCCGTATCGAGCGTGCTGGTGGGCGCCCGCTCGGCCGAAGAGGTACGCGACGCCGCGGCGCTCTCCGCCCGGCCGCTGCCCGCCGCGCTGTGGGCCGACCTGCTCTGCTCCGGCCTGCTCCCGGCCGGTGTCCCCCTTCCGACCGACCTACCGTGATCCTGCGGCCCGAGCCGATACCGGCTCGGGCCGCGGATCCCGTTCGTGCCGTGGGCCTTCCTTCCGGGAGTCCAGGACGGTGCGGGGAGTCCTTGCTAGGGATTCGACAGCTGGAAGGATGCGAAGTTCCAGTTGTTCTGTACCACCAGGATGGTGAGGGTGTGCAGGCCGGATGTCAGGGACACGGTGTCCTTCACCGTCTCCCAGCTGTCCCACCCACCGCTGGACGGCAGCGACGTCGTCTTCTGCGCCACACCGTCGACCAGCAGCTGTACCGCGCCGGTGTGGCCGGCGTTGACGGCCACCCGGTAGCCGACCGTGTAGACACCACTGGAAGCGACGTCGACCTTGTAGTCCATGGAGTCGTTCGGAGCCAGATACCCCACGGCCGACCCCTCCGACCCCGACACGGTCTGGATCGCACCGGACTCCGCGTCGTAACTCACGGCGGAGATGGTGCCCGGAACACTCTGTGCCACGTATGCCAGCTTCGCCGACTCCAAGTTCCAGCCGCCGGCCGTGGCCTGGAGGCAGATGGTGTGTATTCCGCTGGTCAGGGAGACCGTGTCGTTGACGGTGGTCCAGTTCTGCAGGCCGCCGGTGGAAGGTAGGGCGGTCTTCCGGGCTGACGTGCCATCGATCAGCAGGTTGGCCTCTCCGGTGGAGCCGGACCCCACGGCGACGCGGTACCCGAGACTGTAGGCACCGGTCCTGGGAACGATGAGCCGGTAGTCGAGGTAGTCGCCGGCGTGGAGCGGGCCGGCGAACTCGGCACTCTCCGGGGCCTGAGCAGTGGAGACATGGACGCCGGAGGACCGGTAGAAGTCGGTCGCGGTGAGGCCCCCGCCGAGTGGGACGGGTGTGGGCAGCGCGGGAGCCTTGCCGCCACCTTTGCCGCCGTGGACGCTGACCTGGTCGTAGTAGGAGACGCCCTTGCCGTCGTCACTGCCCAGCTCCAGGTGGCTGACGCCGGTGATGCCGCTGAGCGTGGCGACCACGGTGCCGTCGATGGAGACGGTGACGCCCTTGCCGCTGGTGTAGTCCCAGGTGGCCTGGTGCCAGCCGTACGAGCGGGGCACCGTCGTCGCCGTCTCGGTGGAGCCGTTCTGCAGGACGTAGTCCGTCGAGCTCAGCGTGGTGTCGATCCCCAGCCCGACCGCGTGCTGCCCGTCGTCGGCCCGTGCGAGCGACTTCACAGTCGTCGGCCGCGAGACCCCGGAGTCGTACGCCGCCAGATTGGCGTTCTGCCGGTCGTAGAACTGCACGGAGACCAGCTGGTGAAGTGGCTTGCCGAAGTCACGGACCAGGACCGGTTTGCTCCCGGCCGGCGCGTCGTCGCTGTCGATCTCCAGCGCTCCCTTGCCGCCGAGCACGCCCTCGGACATGAACTCGGGGGAGGTCTGCGGCGCCACACCGCGGTAGGACCACTTCGTGAGGTCGAGCCCGGTCTCGAACGCGTCCTGGAAGGAGACGTTCTTCGGAGAGGCGGGCTTGGTCGTCCGCGGCCGGTATCGGTCCGGGAACGCCGCCGTCAGGCCGATGTTCGCGTAGTCCATCCTGGAGTCGTCGAACGTGGCCAGCTGGTTGACGAGTGTGCCGTAGTCGATGTTGGTGTTGGTGAGGCTGATCGTGTCCTTGTACTCCAGGATCGTGTTCAGTTCCGCGTTGAAGTTCTGCGGGTTGACGGCCTTCAGATTGCTGACCTGGAAGCCGGAGTCGCCCATGTCCAGGTTCATGCCGTTGGGCGCGTAGTCGGTCATACCGGGGTTCGCCCCGACCTTGTCGATCAGCATCTGGTCGACGTAGTTGGGCCGGTTCGCGTTCGGGCCGTCGGTCCCGCGGTACAGCTCCGCGCCGAAGAACGCGCCGTCGTCGCCGCCGTCCTGCTGCAGGCCGTGCAGGTAGTCGTGGCTGAAGACGTTGTCGTGCGCGTACAGGTCGGTCATCCGGTGGTAGCCGTTGTCGTTCGGCGTGGCCGAGCCGGTGTTGCGCGGCCAGCCGCCCATGACGAACAGCGCGCGGCGCGGGGAGTTGTAGATCTCGCTGTGGGAGACGGTGTTGGCGGTGGCGTTGTTGATCGTCACGCCGGAGGTCTGGCCGACGAGCTGTCCGATGTCGTGGATCAGGCAGTCGGTCACGACGTTGTTGTTGGTGTAGCTGTTGCCGGAGGCGTCGCCGCCGGTGCCGGGATAGCCGCCCTCGATGTTCACCCCGCCGTGGCCGGTGTCCTCGATGAGCGAGTGCGAGATCGTGACGTGGTCGACACCGAGGTAGAGCTCGATGCCGAACATCCCGGCGTTCTTGATGTGGGCGTCGGTGACCGTGACATGACTGGCATTGGTCATCCGGATGGTGCCGGTCTGGAACTCGACCCGCTCGCTGGTCTCGCTGTAGGACGGCAGGGTGGCGCCGGCGGCCTGCGGCGGGTAGGTACCCATGCCTCCGCCGCCGTCGCCCCAGTTCCAGCCGTAGGAGTAGTAGTCGGGGAAGTCGGTGTCCTCGAACTCCAGCCCGCTGAAGGTGATGTTCGAGGCCGGGCTCGTCCGGGACGCCCCGGCGACGTTGACGATGTTCTCGGTCGTCGGGACGACGATCGACTCGTTGTTCGGGTTCGCCCCGTTCACCGGGTAGTAGTAGAGATCACCGGTCGTCTTGTTGTAGTAGTACTCCCCCGGGGCGTCCAGGAAGCCCAGGTTGCCCTGCAGGAAGTACCGCGACCCGCTGTAGACCGGGTACTTGGGCCGGTTGAGCTCGGGATGGCCGGGCACCGACTTGAAGGTGATCGTGTCGGTGGAGGTGTCGACGCTCCCGATCGGGATGGTGTCGGTCATCCAATCCTTGCCGAAGTCCCACACGTAGAGCTGGGCGTCCAGCTGGTTGTTCTCCTGGGCGTCGACCAGCCCCTTCACCGCCGCCGACGACGCGGGGAGATCGGCGTCGCTGTAGGTCATTCCCGTCATGCCGCCGCCGGTCGCCTTGGAGTACGGGCCGGGCACGGACGGGAACCGCGGGTCGACGGCAAGGTTCGGCGTCCGCGCCATGGTCGCGCGGGTGTCGTCGACATACAGCGTGTTGAAGTCGGTTCCTGTGCCGACGTGGGTCTTGTACACGTGTCCGTCGGCGCCGGCCGGCAGATCGGTGTCGCTCCCGGTGCTGCTCGTGACGAGGTTCCAGGCCGAGGTGACCCGGTTGCCGCCGACGAACCTCGCCGAGCCGACGGGGCTGCCCGGGGCGTTCTGGTAGATGACCTGGTGGCCACCGGTCCCGGAGTCGGACTGGTTGAACGTCACCGGCTTGGGCGTGTAATAGGTGCCCGGCTCGATGTTGACCACGATGTCGCCGGTCTGCGCGCCCGAGGCCAGAGTGTGGTTCACGACCTGCCGGGCGTGATCGATCGTGGCAAACGGGTGCCGGCTGTCACCGGCGTTGGCGTCGTTGCCGGGGGTGCGTGGATCGTTGGGCGAGGCGACCCAGTAGGTCGTCGGGGCAGCGGCATGGACCACGCTGGGATACATGACCAGGCCGACGAGCACGGACAGGCCGACCAGGCCTGTCGCGCCGCGGCGTGCGAGTGCAGTCCTCACTGTTGATGACTCCTCATGCTGATGGCCGACGTTGTGCGGCGCGGGCATCGGCGACTGTCGCCGGCACCTTTCGGAGGCACCGCCGAGCGGGTACGGAGCGGGCCAAAGGACAGCTCCGTACCCGCCCTTGTGGCGTCGCTTTCCGGTCGGTCTCCTTCACTTTCCGGCGGGTTCGAGGGCGACCACCGAAGCAGTGCGGCGTGCCCGCTCAGCGGCGAAGACGACGCGGTGGCCGGCCAGGCTGTCCCGTAGACGGGACGGGACGTCCTCGGGTGTGCCGTTGCGCAGCGCGCGGATGAAGGACTCGAACAGCCCCCGGTCGCCTCCGCCATGGCCGTCGACAGCGGCGTGGCCGCCGGCGCCTGCGCCGGCCTCGGTGTCGATCACCCTGGTCTGCTCCGACAGGAAGTCGAAGACCTGCAGGTAGCGTCCGTCTCCGGTGATCTGCCCGCGGGTTCCGAATATCCTGGTCTTCCGGTTGGCGCCCTCGCAGAACGCCGTCAGCGTGAAGCTCACCGTCGCGCCGCCCTCGAACTCCATCTGGACCACCTGGTGGTCGACGACGTCGTTGTCGCTGGCGTAGACGCAGCGTCCGTACGGACCGTGCGCCAAGGCGTGTTCGACCTCTTCTGAGCTGAGCCCGCCGGCCATCACCAGGGCGTTGTACCCGTCGACGGAATCCGGGGCGCCCACGCCCCGGCGATACACCCGGGCGGCGGAGAACGCGCAACTCGCCTCGATCGAGCAGTCGACGCACCGGTCGGCC
Source organism: Streptomyces sp. NPDC020917 (assembly GCF_044333795.1). NCBI lineage: Bacteria > Bacillati > Actinomycetota > Actinomycetes > Kitasatosporales > Streptomycetaceae > Streptomyces > Streptomyces sp. NPDC020917. The sequence continues at coordinate 377,448 of NZ_JBIRRR010000003.1, forward strand.
GCACCAGCCGGCCGGTTCGCGGCGTTGAAGTGCTTCAGGCTGCCGAACGAGGCGACCTTCTCCACCGGGCGGTCGACCAACGACATGAGCCAGTCGATGTCGTGGCAGGACTTGGCCAGCAGCAGCGGGCTCTCGTCCGTGCGGCGCCAGTTGCCCCGGACGAAGGAGTGAGCGAAGTGTGAATGCCCGATCGGTTCGAGGTGCTCGATCGAGGCGATCTCACCGATCGCACCGGAGTTGAGCAGATCCTGAAGTGCGAGGGTGTAGGGGGTGTACCGGAGCACGTGGCACACCGCGGCGGTCACTCCGGCCGCCTCGACGGCGTCCACGATCTTGACGCATTCGTCCTCGGTGGTCGCCATCGGCTTCTCCAGCAGGATGTGGTAACCCCGTTCGGCGAAGGCCATCACGGCGTCCACATGCTGGTGGTCGAGCAGGCTGATGACCACGACGTCGGCCAGGCGAGGCGCCGCGGCCAGATCGCGCCAGTCCTCGAAGACGTTCTCGGCGGGAACGTCGAACTGCTCCACGAACCGCCCTCGTGCGATCGGCCGGGGTTCGGCCACCGCCACGACCTGCACCGGCTCGGGCAGTCGGACGGCGGTGTTGGCGTAGGCGAAGCCCCGCGCCCCACCGCCGGCCACGGCCACGGTCAGAGGTCGGCCGGACGTGCCGCTTGACTCGGGAAAAAGCGAGCCGGACATGGTGATGGTCATCCCTTCGTGGCCCCGCCGAGCAGGCCCTTGACGAAATACCGTTGGAAGAAGAGGAACAGGATCAGGATCGGAATCGTGGCCAGCACCATGAACGCGAACACCGCTCCGTAGTCGGACACGTGCTCGCTGATCTCGCGGTACATGCCCACCGTCACGGTGCCGCCGTTCGCCGGCCCCAGAACGATCAGCGGGGTGACGAAGTCGTTCCACACGCCGACCGCGGTGAAGATCAGAACGCTCGCCGCCGCCGGCCGCATGAGTGGGAAGACGATCGACCAGAACGTCCGCAGCGGCCCGGAGCCGTCCAGCGCGGCCGCCTCCTCGAGCTCCATCGGGATGTTCCTGACGAAGCCCATGAACAGGAGGACGCCGAAGGGCATGTTCGCGGCGATGTTGGCGAGTACCAGACCCAGGACCGAACCCATCAGGTTCGCCCGCCCGAGCACCTCGGTGACCGGTTCGAGCGTGACGGTGTTCGGGATCATCAGGCCGGCCAGGACCAGCAGCGTGAGGACGCGCGCGGAACGGGTGGTCGTTCGCACCAGGTAGTGGGCCAGCAGGGCGGAGAGCAGCGTCGCGGCGATGACGGACAGGGCCGTGACCTGAACGCTGTTCACCAGCCCCGACCAGAACAGGTTGTCGGGCCGGCCGGCGACGTTCCGGATGTTGGCCAGTGTCGGGTGCGAGGGGAGCGCACCGGGGTGGGCGAAGATGTCCGTACCCGGCTTGAACGTGTTCACCAGCACCAGGTAGACGGGCGTGATGAAGACGACCGTGACGGCCAGGGCGGTCAGCGTCCGCAGCGGGCTGGTCGCCGATCGCGTGCGTCGCGGCGCAGTGCGGGCGGTCCGGGCTGTCAGGGTCACAGTTCGACCTCTCTGCGGCGCAGGAAACGGAGTACGACGAAGGACACGACCGCGATCAGCACGAGCATCAGCGTGGCTTTCGCCGCGCCGTAGCCGACGTGCGGGCCGGAGACCCCGGTCTCCACGACGTCGAACGCCAAGGTGCTGGTGGTACCGGTGCCCGGACCGCCGTTCGTCATGACCTTGACCGGGTCGTACACCTTGAACCCGCCGATCATCAGCAGCACCGTGCAGATGGTGACCGCCGGGGCAAGCATCGGCCAGGTGACGGTCCGGAACCGGGTCACCGGGCCGGCGCCGTCGATGGCCGCGGCCTCCGTCAGCTCCTGTGGAATGCCCTGCAGCGCCGCCAGGTAGATGACAACGCAGATCCCGAGCAGCTGCCAGCAACAGATCGAGGCGACGGTGTAGAGGGCGATGCCCGGGTCGGACAACCACCCCGGCGGATGCGCGACGCCCAGGCCGTGCAGGATCCGGTTGGCCAGCCCGTCGTCGGACAGGATCGTCTCCCAGATGACGCTGACCACCACGGAGGACAACACCACGGGGATGAAGAACACCGCCCGCATCGCGTTGAACACCCAGCCCCGCCGGTCCAGCAACACGGCGACCGCCAGCCCGAGGACGTTGGGGACGATCGTGACGATCAGGGTGATGATCAGCGTGTTCCGCAGGGTCTGCAGATAGGCGGGGTCGTGGAACAGGTCCTCGTAGTTCCGAAGTCCCACGAAGTGGGTGACCGCACGGAATCCGTTGCGGTCGGTGGTGCTCGTCCTGATGGCCATCACCATCGGCACGAGCACCAGCGCCGCGTAGATGACGAATCCCGGCATCGCGAACACCAGGAAGCGGTACATCCCGCTCCCCCGCTTGCGGCTCGCCCTGGCGGGCCGCAGCGCGCCGGGCCGCTTGCGCGCTGGTTCCGTCGGTCTGTGTGTGGTGGCCGGGCTCGGCCGGCCTGCGTCTCTCACGCCTTGCATGTGCCGCTCCAAGGTCAGGGCCCGAAGGGGCTACCGCGTCGCCGCGGTGTACTGCTGGTCGAGGTAGGCCGCGAAGTCCTTCGGCGACTTGCGACCGGTGATCAGGTCGACGATCGCCGCGTTCAACTTGTCGGAGAAGCCGGGGGGAAGGGAGCCGTCGCCGGAGGTGTTCATCCAGGCCGGCACGGTCTGGCCGGCAGCTTGCGCCTTCTGGTAGGTGTCGAGGGTCTGCTTGTACATGGGGCCGACGTCGGCCGGCGGCGTGTAGCCCTTGATGCCGATGATGGTTCCGTCGGTCTTGACGCTGCTGTCGAGGTTGGTCTTGTCCTCGGCGAACGCCAGAGCCCACTTCTTGGCCAGGTCGACGTCCTTGGCGTGGGAGTTGACCATCAGCCCGCCGCCGGTGACGACCGGGACGATGTTCTTCCCCGCATCGCTGGGCCAGCCGAAAAGGCCGACGTCGAAGGAGGGCTTCGTCTTGTCCACCGAGGCGGAGAACCACGAGCCCATCGGGTACATCGCTGCCTTGTTGCCGCGGAACGCCTGCTCGACGTCCGCGTAGGAGCGGCTCAGCCCGGCCTTGTCGATGTATCCCTTGGCGGCCAGATCGGCGACCTTCTGGGCCGCCCCCACGAAGGCCGGGTCGGTGAACTTCACCTTGTTGTCGGCACGCTGGGTGAACCAGTCCGGGGTCTTGGTCAGGACGTCGGCCGACACGGTGGCGCCGAGACCGAAGGCCGCCGCCCAGGTGTCCTGGCCACCGCCGCCGATCTCCAGGGGGGTGATCCCCACCGCCTTCAGCTTCGCGCAGTCGGCGAGGAACTCGGCGTAGGTGGCAGGCGGGCCGGCTATGCCCGCCTTGGCAAAGTCCTGCTTGTTGTAGTAGACGAGGGGGATCGGCTGGACGTTGAACGACAGGGCGTACGTCTTGCCGCCGATCTCGCCGGCGTGCGGGTCGACGAAGTCCTTCATGTCGTCCGCGCTCCAGGGCGCGAGCTCGCCCTTCTGCGCGAAGCCGTCCGGCGCGATGCTCGTCATGATGTCCGGCGCCTGGCCGGAGGCGTAGAGCTGCTGCAGGTAGGCGGTGCTGTTCTGCCCGACCAGCTTCTTGATGGTCACCCCGGGGACCTTCGCGGTCGCGCGGGCGATCGCGGCGTCCCAGTACTGGCTGGTCAGGTTGGGGTTCTCGAACGTGAGGAAGGTGAGCGTGACGGTCTTGCCGTCGCCCGAACTCTGGCTGACGCTCTTCGTACTCCCGGCCGTGCAGGCGCTCAGTGCGGTCGCGGCGGCCAGCGCCATCACCGCGGCCACTCGGGATCTGGATCCACGCAGAACAGGCATGCCGATTCTCCTTCGAGGAATGTGGGCGGGCGGAGCACGCGCCGGACGCGGGGCCTTCCCTCGCGGCCGGGGCATCGACCCCATATTTTTAATTAAACTTTGTTTTTTATTCGGATGGCTGGTAGTGTGGCAGCTCACATCGAGAGCGTCAAGGGGTGGGAAATGGCTGGTCTGAGCGGCGATCCATCGGTGCTGCGCAGGCTCAACTCGGCGGCTGTCCTGCAAGTTCTGCACCGAGCACTGCTGCCCGGGACGGCACAGCCCAGCACCGCACCGCAGACCGCCGCGATGACTCTGACCGAGATCACGAAGGCCGTGGCCTTCTCGCGGCCGACCGTCGAGGACGTCGTCGAGGCACTCCTGGAACAGGGGCTGCTGAACGAACTGCAGCCCACGGAGAACCGCTCGGCGGGCCGGCCCGCCCGCCGGTTCGGCTTTCGTACCGACGCCGGCCACGTGCTCGGCGTCGACATCGCCCCCGAGTGGGTGCACGTCCTGGTCGCCGACCTGGTCGGGACGGTCGTGGCCAGCCATCGCGCCGTGGTCTCGCGGCAAGCCGACGGTCCCGAACGCGTGGCCGCGCTACGGGGCGCCGTCACTCGGGCACTTGCCGCGCCACCGGCCGGGGAACGGCCCATCCTGGGTGCTGCGGTCGCGACCACCGGCATCGTCGACACAGCCGGCCGCGTGGTGCTGGCCACGGTGCCCGGGTGGACCGGAGTGAACATCACGGAAGCACTCACCGACATCGTCGACGCACCGATCGTCGTGGAGAACGACATGCGCGCCGGCGCGATCGCCGAACGCTGGATCGGGGCGGCCATCGCTGCGGACAACGTCGTGTACCTGCACGCGGGCCTGCGCATGGGCACCGGATTCCTGATCGACGGCCGGGCCCCCCGGGGCTACCACGGCGCCGCCGGGGAACTCACGCAGGCAGGGGGGAAGGGAGCGCTCAAGGCGTATCGCCGCCTGCTCGGCTACTTGCCCATGGCCGATCCCGAACAGTCCGCGGTGACCGAAGGCTCGCCGGAGGACGTGGAGTCGCTCTTCGCGGCGGCAGCCCGCGGTGAAGCCGCCGCGAAGTCCGCGGCGAAGGACTTCGCCCACGCGTTCGTCAAAGCCGTCGAGGGTCTCATCGTCACCATCGACCCCGAGGTCGTCGTGGTCGGCGGCAGCCTGGCCCTGGCCGGCGACGTCGTGGCCGAACCGATCCGCAACCACCTCGCCAGTGCATGCGTCTTCCCGCCGCGCGTCGAGGTGTCCCCGATGGGCGACGACTCGGTCGCCCTGGGCGCCGTCCGGATCGCGCTGGACCAGGTCGAGGCCCGGCTGTTCCTCAACGGGCACCGGCCGTAACACGCGAACGCCGGCCGCACGGCACTGCGAGCCACCGCACCGTCCGAGCAGAACGCGGCCTCAGCCGGAGGCACCGCCGTTCCGGACGGCGCGTACGTTGCTGCTGAGCCCGTGGTCCATGCCCTGGTCACGCTCGAGTTGGATCATGGCGGCCGAGCGGTAGTTGAGGATGTAGGCACGGCGGTGGCCGTCGGTGCTGTTGCCGCGGGAGTAGTGCAGGGTGGCTCCGCCGTGGGCGGCGGCCTCCCCGGGGTTGAGCGGGACAGGGGCGGCCCCCGGCTCGTTCTCGGAGCAGTCGCACTCGATGGCTCCGCCTCCCCCGCCCGCGGGACGGTGCGGGCGGATGGGTGTGCCGTGGGAGCCCCGGACGTACCACATGCAGCCGTTGTCGATGGTGGACGGATCGAGGGCGACCCAGATGGACACCGCTCGGGTGTCGGGCAGGTCGACCCAGTAGGCGGCGTCCTGGTGCCAGGGGGTGGGCGTATTGCTGTGCGGGGCCTTGTCGATGAGCATGTCGAAGTCCAGGACCATGTCGTCACCGGCCAGTTCCCGGGCGACCGCCAGCGCCCGCTGGTGCAGCGGCAGGTCGAGCAGTTCCGGATGGAGCGCGGACGGCCACATGATCTGGGTGATGTTCTCCGTGGCACCGCTCGGGACGCCTGCTGCGGAGCCCAGGTCGGAACGCTTGTCCCCGGCATCGATCTCCCCGTTGAGGAACCGGTCGTAGATGGCGCGGTACACCTTCACCTCGTCCGGGGACAGCAGGAGGCCGGTGGGCGTGTACCCGTCGGTGTGGAAGGCCAGGCGGCGTGAGTTCCGCGGTTGAGTGGTCATACGGCGACGCTAGGGCCGCGGTCGCGGTTTGGGCGTGCGGGTTCCTCCGCCGTAGATTTCGGCCATGCCCGCCGAGACCTCGCCGCACAGCCGTCCCGGTTGCAGCGACGAGGTCGACCTGGCGGCGACGGACGAGCGGACGATCGTCGACCTCGCCGGGCGGGGCCTGGAGCCGCTGGTGGCGTTGGGCAGGTACCGGTACCTGCGTGCGCACGGCCCGTTGCCCGCACAGCGCCACTGCTCGCTGCTGGTACTGGCCATGCCCGGCAGAGGCTCGTTCACCTTCGAGGTCGACGGACGCGCGCGGGAGGTCGTTCCCGGCCGCGTGCTGTGCGTGCCGCCCGGCAGGGCGTATCTGACCGGGACCGACGTGCAGGCCCGCGGGGAGCTGACCTGGCTCATCGCCCGCCGCTCCGCTGACGACGCGTCGGTGCTGGGCCGTGCGGTGGCTTTGATGGCCGATCCGCCCGAGTCATTGGTGTGGGACGTGTCCAGGGAGGCGGCGGCCGACCTCCGGCGTGCCTTCGCGCTGGCGGCCGGCCCGGCGGGCTGGCTCACCGAGGCGCGGTTGCAGTACCTCGTCTTCGGGGTCGTGCTCGACCTGGCCGCGTCGATGACGGCCGCCCGCGTTCCCAGTCCCGCCCACCGGGGCGTCGCCCGGAGCCTGGCATGGATCGACACGCACTTGTCGGAGGCGGTCGACGCGGCCGACCTCGCCGCCGTGTCCGGTCTGTCGACGAGCCACTTCTACGAGGCGTTCCGGGAGATGACGGGCACCAGCCCGAAGGACTACCTCCTGCGTCGCAAGACCGATCGGGCGCGGGCGCTGCTGGAGAGCGACCCCTCGGCCACCGTGACCGAGGTCGCCTATGCGCTCGGCTTCTCCTCGTCGCAGTACTTCGCCACGGTCTTCCGTCGCTACCAGCACTGCGCACCCTCCGAGTGCCGTCGTCGCCAGTGAGCGGAGCGTTCCGGCGCCGGTTCGGCATCCTGTGGGCCTTGCGCGGGCGCGCGGACGGCGCCGGGTGGCGCCGGCCGCGCGCGAGGGGCATCAGCCGATTGCGGTGGAGAAGATGTGCAGGGTGGTCCCGCCGGAGATGCTGGGCAGCGTGACGTAGGCCGCGGTCTTGCCGGCCGCCAGTGACACGGTCGCGGCGTAGACGTTCACCTCGTGATCCGTCCGGCCGCTGGTCGAGTTGACGTACGGGAGGGTGGCGAGGATGTCGCTGGAGGCTGTCGGCCACCAGAAGTCGGCGAAGCCCAGCTGGTAGGTCTGGGTCGTGCCGTCGGTATAGGTGATCGTGCCGGTGCCGGAGGTCGCGCCGGCGGCGGAGAAGCCCAGGAAGCCGATCTTGGTGCCTGTTCCCGCGACCGGGAAGGTCTGGCCCTTGGCGGTGATGTTGTCGGGCGTTCCGGGTGCGGTGTCGGGCCAGGTGAAAGTCAGCCCGTCATGCTCGACCCGGGCTCCGGGAGTGAGGCCCGCGGCGGTCAGCGTCTGCGCGGAGAGGCTGGCCCCGACGCCGTCCAGGTCGGCTCCCTTGGTGTCGCTGTCGTCGCTGATACCGATGTTGTTGTACGCGGCACTGGCCGAGGGGTAGGCCACCACGATCTGGCTCTGCGCCTCGTCGTGTCTCTGCGCGCCGTTGTAGGTGGCCTCGGCGGTGAGCGCGTAGCTGCCGGGTTCGACGTCGGGGGGTGCGGTGATCTGCCAGGTGGCCGTCACGGACTGTCCCGGTGCGATGCTGGAGAAGGCGGTGGGCGAGGTCGCCCGCAACGTGACGCCGCCGGCAGCCGTCAGGGCTACCGAGGCGCTGCGCATCGTGCGGGGGCCGGAGTTGGTGTAGGTCGCGGTCACCGTCGCGGTGGCACCGGCCTTGACCGGGGATGGCCGGCTGACGGCGAGTTCGTGGTGCACGGTGATGGCCGTCGAACCGGTGACGCCACCGACGGTTGCGCTGATCGTGGCGACGCCGTTGTCGACCGCGGTGACGACGCCCTTGTCGTTGACGCTGGCCACGGCCGGATTGCTGCTGGAGTAGTGGACATGGGCTGTGGCGGGATCGACGAACGAACCGTCGTCGTTGACCGCCTCCACCACGCGGTCGGCACGTACGCTCATGTTCCGGTCCGGCTCGGCGGCCGGAGAGGTGTCGTCCTCGATCCAGCGGTTCCTGCCCGTCAGGTCGATGGTGTCGCCGGCCGTGTAGTCCACGTTCTCGGGCTGCACCGTGACGTACTGGACCTTCGGGGTGAGGGCGCCGGCGACGGAGACGTCCACCGAGGAGGCGATGTCCGACGCGCTGGATCCGACCTGGAACTGGTAAGTCCCGTCGTAGACGACCGACTTCATCGCCGAGGAGTCCCAGAACGCCAGGTCGGCGATCTTGACTGGCAGCGTGATCGCCTGCTTCTCGCCGGGGGCCAGCGTCCGGGTCTTCTGGAATCCGGCAAGGCGCTTGATCGGCAGCGGCACGGGCTTCGTTCCGGCGGGAGCGGTGACATGCGGAGTGGCCGCGTACAGCTGCGCCACGGCGGCTCCGGGCACCGAGCCCGTGTTCGTGACCGTGACGTGCACGTCGACGGTGCCGTCTGCCTTGACCGAGTGCTCGTCGACCGTGGCCCGCGAGTAGGCGAAGTCGGTGTAGCTGAGGCCGTGCCCGAAGGGGTAGGTCGGGGTGCCGGTGAAGTACTGGTACGTGCGGCCGAGGCCGCCGGTCGCCTCCGGGGCGAGCCCGTAGTTTTCCATCGGGGGGAGCTGGGACTCGTCCTTGTACCAGGTGAAGTCCAGGTGCCCGCTGGGGTTCTGCTTGCCGAACATCACATCGGCCAGCGCCGTTCCCTGGCTCTGGCCGTTGTAGCCGCTGAACAGGATCGACGGGAACCGGGCCTGGATGTCGTCGATCTTCACCGGGCCGTTGGCCTGGAGGACGAGTGCGGTGCGGGGATTGCCCAGCGCCGTCGTCTGGTCGATCAGCGAGCTGTAGTTGCCCGGCATGGCCAGGGACTTGCGGTCGGTGTTCTCGGTGGCGTTGTCCATGTTGGTGCCGGCGAACACCACCACCAGGTCGGCCTTCTTGACCGCGGCCTGCGTCGACGCGCTCAGCTTGGCGGCCGACGTGGCGGTGCTGGAGGTGCCGGCGGCGTCGAACAGGATGTTCGCGCTCGGGTTCGCCGCCTTGATCGCGCTCGTCAGCCCTTGTACCGCGTTGACCTGGTGGGTCGGGGTTCCGTCATAGCCGCCGAGGGTGACGGTGCCGGCCATGTCGCCCAGGATCACGACGTTGTCGAGCTTCGCGGGGTCCAGCGGGAGCAGCGGTGCCGTGCCCGAGGCCGGCTTGTCGTTCTTCAGGAGCACCAGGTCGTTGGCCGCCATCTTCTCGGCCAGTGCCTGGTGTTCCGGGCTTTCGATGTTCGCCTTGGTGATCGATGTGTAGGGGACCTTGCTCGTCGGGTCGAACTCACCCGTTGCCATGCGCGTGGTGAAGACGCGAGTGAGCGCGGTGTCGATGACGCCTTCGCTGAGGAGCCCGGCGTTGATCGCCGCCCGCAGGTTGGCCGCCGAGTTCTCGAAGCCGTAGCAGTTGAGGTAGGTGCCGGCCCGCAGCGCGTACGCCTCCGCGCCGGCCTGGGCGGAGATCGTGGCTCCGGTGGTGGTGTTGGTCCAGGTGGAGTCGTCACCCAGGCCGTCGGTCTTCCAGCCTGGCGGGGCCCAGTTGTGCCCGGCCGCGTACCAGGGGTCGGTGGGCAGGTCGTAGACGGTGGCCACGGCCCCGCAGTCTCCCGTGGTGTAACCGGAGAACCCGTAGGTGCGCTGCGCGATCTGGTTGGCGGTGTAGGTGTTCACCACCGCGGGCGTCCCGTTGATCGCGTTGTACGACGTCATCAGGCCCGAGACGTGGGAGTCCTCGATCAGGCTCTTGAACTGCGCCGTGTAGTAGTCGCGGAGGTCGGCGTCGGTGACGACCGAGTCGGAGGCCTTGCGCATGCCCTCGACGTTGTTGAGCGCGAAGTGCTTGGCGGTGGCGGCGACCTTCAGATAGCCGTTCGCGGACCGCCCGGTCGGCGTGTTGCCCTGATAGCCGTTGACGAAGGCCCCGGCCATCCGGCCCACCAGGTAGGGGTCCTCGCCGAAGTCCTCGTCGTTGCGGCCCCAGCGGGGGTCGCGGTCCATGTTGACCGTCGGCGCCCAGAAGGTCAGCGAGCCGTAGTCGGTCTTCGACGCGCCTATGTTGTTGGGGGCGACGCCGAACAGGCTCTTGTCCAGGTACCCTCGGACCTCGTCGGAGATCGCGGTCGTCTCCTGGTACATCAGGTCCTTGTCCCAGCTCATCGTCGCCGCGAAGTTCACCGGGAAGCTCGTCGCGGGAGGATGGTCCGATCCCCCGGGGTTGTTGGTTCCCGCGCCCATGTAGCTGACCCCGTGCGCGCCCTCGCTCCAGTAGGTGTAGTCCTGCACCCCCAGACGGGGGATCGCCGGCGCGGTGTCGGTGTTGAGCTGCGCGGCCTTCTCGTCGAAGGTCATCCGCGAGACCAGGTCGGCCGCGCGTTCCGCGAAGGAATACCGGGTGTCCAGGTAGACGGGTGTGGTGGTCGCCGTGTCCGCCCCCGCCGCCGGTCGGCTGAAGCCGGCGAGGCCGGTCATGCAGGCGAGCGAGGCCAGAGCGGCCAGGAGGGCGCGCCGTCTGCGGGCTGTGCGTCGTGCCATCGGATGACTCCTTGATTCGGGAACCCGGTGGTGGGCGGCGTTCGGAGCCCGCCCGCCACCGGGTTCAGGAGCGTCGTCTAGCTGCAGGTGAGGACGGGGTTGACCCAGTCGCCGTGGTCGTTGCCGTTGCCGTTGCCGCCGTCGCCAACGTTCAGGTCGAGGACCTGGCCGCCGGTGACGGGGACGTCGATGGTGACGGGCGCCGACTGCCCTGTGAGCACAGGCGTGGTGGTGAGGACCTTCCCGTCCAGGACGACGGAGAAGGTGGACGAGCCCGGGTCGCCGTTGTCGATTCCGACCGTGGCGGTGAACCGGCTGCACCGCCCGCCGAGATAGACCTGCACGTCGCTGGGCGAGTTGGTACCGAGCCCCTTGGCGTAGACGACACCGCCAAGCTTGAGCGGTGTGCCGTCGCCGGCGGCCTGGCCGCCGACGCTCTGGTCCCGTTCGACCGGTCCCCAGCCGTTCGTTTCGGACAGGAAGGGCAGGTCGCTGACCTGGCTGGTGCCGGCCGGCGGCGGGGCGGGCACCGACGGGACGACGCGCTCGTCGGTGAGGGTCTGCGACCGGCCGCCGCGGGTGAACCGCACGCTGGTGACCAGCGGGTTCACCTTGCCGGGGGTGGCCGGTGCGGTGACGTCCCAGGTGAAGGTGGCCGACCCTCCGCCGCTGATCCGGACCGGATCGGCCGTCGCGGCGTGCGGAGTGACGGTCCAGCCGCTGGGTGCGGTGAGCGTGGCCGTGACGTCGGTGGCCGGAGGCGTGTCCGCGGGCACGCTGACCGTCGTGGTGGCCGTGAAGGAGTCACCGCCCTGGACCGATCCGGGCGCCTGGAGGGTGACCGTCGGCTGGCTCTGCGACGGCATGGCGTATCGCGTCTTGTCGTAGCGGGGGCTGTCGTTCTGGGCGACCTTCAGCGAGGAGGCGTAGCTGCCGTAGTTGGTGAGCTCGACCTTTCCGAGTCCGCCGGTGGAGCCGTCGAGGTTCCACACGGCGATGGCGATCCGGTTGTTCCGGTTGGGGTTCAGGATGCCGTTGGGTACGGGGAAGCTGTGCTGCGGGCCGAGGTAGTTGACGTAGTTGCCCATGTCCCAGCCGTTGACGTAGATCTCGGCGCGGTACTTGCGGGACGGGTTGTCGGTGAAGGTGAGGCCGAGGGAGGTGTCCTGGCCCTGGGGCGTGTTCAGGTTGACGTCGGTGGTGTACCAGGAGACGCCGGGGGTGGTGTCGGTGGCGGGCAGGGTGGTCGGGGTCCAGTTCCCGGTCGGGTAGCCGGGCAGCATCCAGCCGGCGCGCTCGCCGTACAGGCCACCGGTGGCCAACGGGCCGCGGACCGGGTCGACCGGGCTCTCGCCGCCGCGGTTGCCCTGCAGCCGCCAGGTGATGCCGGCGAGCGGGTCACCGACCAGGGCGGCGCTTCTCAGACCGCGGACGGTGCTGCTGTCGGACTGCCCCCAGTTCTCGTCATGCCCCATGTTCACGGTCAGGACGGAGACGACGTTGTCGCCGCCGTCCTTGAGGACGCCTGCCGGGAAGGTGTACGTCTTCTGGCCGTCGGCGGTGGAACTGCCCAGGAAGGTGCCGTTGAGCCACACCGAGGACGCCCCCGCGACACCGCCGCTCGTGGTGGACAAGGTGATGCCGGTCGTCCTGCTGCTGCCGGTGAAGCGGCCGCGGTACCAGGTGGAGCCGGTGTGGAAGCCGTAGTCGTCGGCGAAGAGGACCGGGAGGGTGGCGGGCGTGGTGATCTTCGATGTGGTCTTGTCCGCCACCTGCCAGGACGAGTCGTTGAAGCCGGGCTGCGACTCCGGGGACTCCTGGATGTGCTTCCAGTTGGTGAGCGCGGGCAGGGTGACCGGGGCGGCGGTGGGGAGGGTGCCGGTCAGGTCGCCGCCGTCCGCCGAGCCGGTGTGCACCGGTTTGCCGTTCCAGGTCAGGGAGTTGGCCGTGGACCAGACCTCGACCGAGCCGTCGCTGCCGGTGTCACCGCTCAGTGCCAGCGACGCGCCGTGGGCGGAGGCGCCGCGCAGCAGGTGGGTGCCGCGGACCAGGACGGGGCCTGCGGTGGTGTCCTGCCGCCAGAAGGTCTTGGCGGTGTCGGTGTCGGCGAGCAGCAGCAGGAGCGGGTGGCCGCCGCCCTTGATCTGCACGCGGGTCAGACCGGTGTGGCGGTAGTTCAGGCGCAGGTCGCCGGTGGCCGGATCCCAGGTGGAGGTGACGTCTCCCCCGGTGGCCGTCACGGTAGGCCGGGTGGCGTAGTGCAGGACCGTCTCACCGTCGGAGCCGTGGTCGCCGTAGAGGACCGCGACGTCCTGGCCGCCGATGGTGGCGTTCGTCATGATCTGCGAGGTGGAGTAGCGCAGCAGGTTCTTCGCACCGAGGTCGTAGTTCGCGACGATGATCGAGGACTGCCGTCCGTTCAGCGTCAGTTCCGTGCCCGGCTCCTGCGGGACGGTGTAGGACTGCCCGGCGACGTCGAGCTTCAAGTGCGCGCTGTCGGTGCTGGTCGCCGTGGAGTCGGTGTGCCGCAGGACATGGAACTGCGTGCCGGTGTCGGGGTTGGCCCGCGCGGTGTCCGTGATCTTCGCGTTGTCGGTCGCCACCGCGGGCATGGCGTCGGTCTTGGTCAGCGGCGCGACGGCCTGGGTGAAGTAGCCGATCAGCTTGTCCTGGTCGTACTTCGGGTCGAGCTGGCGCGTCTCGCGGATCGCCGCGCCGTAGTCGTACGAGGTGTAGTGGCTCATCATGCCCAGCCAGCCCCAGTTGGTGCCGCCGTAGAGCATGTAGAGGTTCTGCATGGTCGCGCCGACCGCGATGTTCTGCTTGGAGGAGACGTCGGCGAACTGGTCGTTGATCAGCTGCGCGCACTTGTCGTAGCCGGGGCCGCCCCACCAGTCGAACGCGCCGGCCTGGAACTCGGCGGTCACCAGCGGCCTTCCGGCCGGGTGGTCGTAGCTGATGTCCGGGACGCCGTTCCACTTCGACGGGTTGGAGCAGTCGAAGCCCATCGGGTAGGAGTCGACCGCGTCCACATCCAGGGCGCCCAGACCGGAGTTGAACGTGCCGTCGTTGTTGCCGACCAGCGGCACGCTGATGCCGTCCGCCCTGGCCTTGTCCTCCAGGTGCTTCATGTACGCCCGGGCGCCCGCACTGCTGTCGTAGAACTCGTTCTCGACCTGGTACTGGATCACCGTGCCGGTGCCGTTGGTCAGTTGGTGGCGGGAGAGGATGCGGTCGATCTGCGTCTGCCACTCGTCGGAGTACTTCAGCCACGTCGGGTCGGTGGTGCGGGTCTCGGTGACCTTGTTGTGCAGCCAGGCCGGGAATCCCCCGCCGTCCACCTCGGCGTTGATGTACGGACCGGGGCGGGCGATCACGTAGATGCCCAACTGGTCCGCCATGTCCAGCAGCTTGTCCACATCGCGCACGCCGGTGAAGTCGTAGACCCCGGGCGCGGGCGAGTGGTAGCCCCAGTCGAAGTACACCGACACCGCGTTGAAACCGGCGGCCTTCATCTTCTGCAGCACGTCCAGCCATTCGCCCTGGCTGGGCAGCCGGAAGTAGTGGAACTCCCCCGACCACAGGTACACGCGCTTCCCGTCGATCTTGTACGAGTAGCCGTCGTAGGTCACCGAATGAGTGGTGCCCGTGGGCTTGACGGGCTGCTCGGCCTGCGCCGCCGGCGGTCGCGACGCCGCCGTCGCGCTCCCGGCCAGCCCCAGCCCACCGAGCAGAGCCGCGGCGGTACAGGAGGCCAGACAGCGATACAGAAGCCGGCGTCTCGCGCCAGTCGAACTCATGAGGAACCTCCGGTAGAGGGATCACTACGCTGAAACGCGGAAGGTGGTGCTGCCGGTCCCGCCAGCTGTCCCTCGTATCGCTGCCTGCGCGTACAGGGGGTGTCTCGCTGAGGGCAGACCTCCTCGCCGCGTGCGTGGGGGGCGGCGGATGGAGCGAGGCGAGCATTAATGAACGAAACACCACCGAACTGAACGTAATCAATCAGACTCGCTCATCCGCCTTGAGCGTAGGTACGCACCTCCGGCGCGTCAAGACTTCACACAGGTAACACCCCCGTAGGAGCCATCTACCAGGAACTTGGCCCAGACCTAGACCACTTGACGGTCAATCACTCCACAGCCGACCGGCGGAGTCCATGACATCCAGCTGTTCGGGTCTGATTGATCTGGCAGAGAACAGCGCAATCGTGCGAGAGGCTGCACAAAGTCAATCGGTCACTCGACCGTCGAGGGAGGTCAGGGCTCGGCCGCGTCGAACGGCCAGCCGCAGCAGACCGCACCGGGCGCCCATCTGCACTGGTTCCTCTGCTCGTTTCGACGTCAGCAACACAGCCAGCGCCCAGAACCGGCGCCCCGGCCACTACGCCCAGTGATCTCCAGTCATCGCTGAGCCCCGAACGCCGCGCGATCATTTCGAGCCGCACGGCGTTCGGGGCAACGCGAGCGCACCAGGGCCCTGCGGGAGGTGAGCCCGGAGAGTGTCCGCGTTCCGCGCGAAGTCATGCCTCAGGGAAGCAAGAGAGCACAGGAACCGTCAATACCCAACGCCGACAGGGACGTTCCGGCCCGGTGTCCGGAGACTGCGGCCGCAGATCCTCGTCCACCTGCCAGGTCCCAACATACGGGCCGACCAGGTCCCAACACCTGACCCGGCAACGGTGCGAACCCTTGACAGCCGCCGGGCCCCGCTGGTGACATCGGCGACCGTCCACGTTCGATTCTGTTGGTTTTCCGTGCTCTTCGCTCGCACGCCGCCCCGCACGGCCTCCGCCACGCGGCGTGCTCCCATCCCCCCAAGGAGACGCACCCATGCGAACACGCAGTTCGGGTGACCGGCGCCGGCCAGGCCGCCCCCGCATGCTCCGCGCCCTGCTCGCCTTCGCTCTCACCTCCTCCGGTCTCGGTCTCGCGGCCGTGGCCGGACCGGGCGCGACCGCTGCCGCCGCCCTCGACAACGGCCAGGCTCTGACCCCGCCCATGGGCTGGAACTCCTGGAACATCTTCGGCACCCAGGTCGACGAGCAGGAGATCGTCCAGACCATCGACTTCATGTCCTCGTCCGGCCTGACGGCCGCCGGGTACGACACCGTCACGATCGACGACGGCTGGTCACTCGGCCACCGCAGCGACCAGAGCACCGACCTGGTCAAGAACTCGTACGGCTCGATGCAGTTGTACGACGCCGCGGGCAATCCGGTCAGTGGCACCGACGGCTCGGGGCTCGATCCCACGTCCGGGCACCTGGTCCCCCATCCGACCCGGTTCCCGGACCAGTCGGTGAACGGGCAGACCGTCAACGGCATCGCGTACCTCGCGTCCTACGCGCACAGCAGGCACATGAAACTGGGTCTGTACGGCACCGACACCTACACCACATGCCAGGGCCACCCCGGAAGCCTCGGGCACGAGACCACCGACGCCGACGACTTCGTGTCGTGGGGCGTCGACTTCGTCAAGTACGACGACTGCCCCTACGGCCCGCCGATCTCCGGTCCCGACGGGTACGACTACGGCACGCAGGGCGAGGGCAAGGAGCTCACCCGGTCGATGTACGCCCGGGTGCAGACGTTCCAGAAGGCACTCGACGCCGCGTCGTCCGCGCAGGGCCGCCCCCGGGTGACGCTGAGCGTGTCCGCCCAGCCGGTGCACACGGGCATCCCGTACCTGGAAGACCCGAACGACCCAGCCAGGACCGACCCGGTGATCCTCGCGGCGGGCACCCCTGAGCACGACGCGCCCGGCTACACGCCGACCGGCGTGTGGTGCGGCCGGGTCGCGAACCTGTGCCGGATCGGCGGCGACCGCGACAGCGAGTTGGACGGCGTGCTCTACAACGGCCAGCTGCAGACCGCCCTGCAGTACGGGCCGAACGCCGCACCCGGCGGCTGGAACGACATGGACATGATGTTCGCAGGGTGGATCTACCCGTACGCGATCTACGGGGTGAACGACTCCTGCCCGTGCCACAAGCCGTTCACCGACACCGAGTCGCGGACGGAGATGTCCGTCCTGTCGATGACGGCCGCCCCGCTGATCTCCGGCGCCGACTTCCGCAGCGCGGCCGACTCGCAGGTCAGCCGTGACGGCTACACCTGGACCACCGGTGTCAGCTCCGCAAGCCTGGGCATCTACGAGAACGCGGACGTCATCGCCCTCGACCAGGACCCGCTCGGCAAGGCCGCCACCCTGGTCGGGTCGCCGCCCTCGTCCAGCACCGCGCCGGTGGTGCTGAAGCGGCAACTGGCCAACGGTGACACCGCGGTCCTGCTGCTCAACCAGGACCCGAACAGCACCGCGACCGTCTCCACCAGCCTGGCCGACCTGGGACTGACGGGATCGGGCTACTCCGCCAAGGAGTTGTGGACCGGGGCGACCCAGGACCTCACCGGAACCCTCAGCGCGTCGGTGCCCGCGCACGGCGTCGCGCTCTACCGCCTCACCCCGCAGGCCGCGACCGTCCCGGCGTCCGTCGTCGGCGACGGCGTGTACCACGGCATCAGCGCCGGCGGCACGGACGGCAAGGTGCTCGAGGTCAGCGGCACCTGCAGTGCCAGCGACGGCGCGGTCACCGACATCAACACCTGGTGGCCCGCACACACCTCGGAGCACTGGCGGTTCTCGCCCAACCCCGACGGCACGGTCCGCATCACCGACGACTGCGACACCGTGACGCAGACCCATGGAACGCTCAGCGCGCCCGCCTCGTCGGGCGGGAGCGCGTACGTCCTGAACCAGTACGCCGCAGGCAATCCGTACCAGGAGTGGCGGGTCCGCCAGGACACGGCCTCGGGCCGCCTGACCATCACCAACGTCGCGACCGGCCTCGTGCTGGGCAGCCCCGGCACCACGGCCGGCTCGGCGGTGACCACCGACGGCGGCAACACCGCGTCGCCCGGCCAGCGGTGGACCTTGATGGACTGACGGCAGGGTCCTCCCGGACGGGCCTTGTCGGCCCCCATCCTCGCAGCCAGCCTTTAGGAACGTTCAAATCGCACGCCCTTCGGGGTTAATTGTTCCTGATCACAGTGAATGGAATAAATTTTGAACGATCAAATCACGCCTCCTGTCACCGCCGGCATGGCCGATGCCGGCCGGCTCGCCGGCCATGAGGCGGCCTACCTGAGGGAGTTCAGGGAGCCGACCGGCTATCTGGACTTCGCACGGTTCGGTCCCGTCTCGGCAGGCGTGGCGGCGACCCTGGAGCGCGCGGTGCGGGCGGTCCACACCCAGGGGCTGCCCGCGCTGCGGGCGCTGGACGCCGAGGCCGACGCCGCCGGGCGTGCCGCGGCACGGCTGCTGCACGCCGCGGCGCACGAGGTGGCGTTCGTCGGCTCCACCTCGCACGGCCTGTTCGCCGCCGCGTACGCGCTGCGCGGCCCGGGCGACGTGCTGGTGTGCCGCCGGGACTTCCCCGCGGCGCTGTACCCGTGGCTGCGGGCCGCCGAACGCGGCGGGCTCGCGGTACGCCGGCTCGACGGTCCGCCGACCGCGGACGCGGTACGGGCCCGGCTGCATCCCGGCGTTCGGGCGGTGTGCGTGAGCGCGGTCGACTCGGTCACCGGTTTCCGGGCGCCGCTGGGCGCCATCAAGGAGGTGATCGGGCCGCACCGGGTGCTCGTGGTGGACGCCGTCCAGGCCGTCGGTGTGGTTCCGATCGAGGTCGAGGCGGCTGATGTGCTGGCCGGCGGCGGGCAGAAGTGGCTGCGCGCCGGCTGGGGCGCGGCGCTGCTGCTGGTGCGGGACCGCGTCGCGGGGATGCTGGAGCCCGGACTCGGCGGCTGGTCGGGAGTGCGGGACCCGCTCACCGGGTCCGACCACCCCAAGCAGCGGCTGCCGGGCGCCGCCGCCCACACCTTCACCAATCCTGACGGGCCGGCCGTCGCGGCCCTGGGCACGGGGATCTCGCTCGCGCTGCGGTTCGGCGTCCAGCAGATCTTCGAACGGGCCACAGCGGCACTGGAGTTACTGCTCGAAGCCGCCCGGTCGCAGGGCTGCGCCTGCGACCGCGGCGGCCCGCGACCCGACATGCGCAGCGCCATCGCGCGGATCCGGAAGCCCGGTGACCCCGAGACTCTGCACCGCCGCCTGCTGGACGCCGGGCTCACCACGACCCTGCGGGACGGCTGGATCCGGCTGTCACCGCACGCCAGCACCGGCGGTGAGGCCGCACTACAGCTCGCGGCCGTCCTGCGGGACGACCGGCGGACGCCCGGCTGACCGTCAGCCGGCCGGGGGTGGCCGGCCGGGGGTGACCAACGCCCAGCGCGCGTGCTCGCTCCCGGCCGTCCCTCGGCAGCGGCGATCCCGCGCCGGATAGGCGCCGAACCCGTGCTGACGCACTGAACCCCGCTGAACCCGCTCCGGGCCCACGCACCCGCGGCCGTTCCCCCGCTCCGGGCCCACAGCGCCGTTCGCCCTCGCACCACGTACACCGGGCGGGCCGACGAGCAGACCACGCGGACCACGCGCCCCGCGCGCACCACGCCTGCCCCGCTCGTCAACTCCCCGATCCTGCTGCCCCACGCGTGGACCCGCGCGGCCACGCATCTCCTTGCCCTACCTCCTCTGCACCGTCACCCACCCTCACCGCCAGGAGGCACAGCCATGTCCGAATCCTCTCCGCTGTCCGGCGGGCCGGCCCGCCCGCCGTTCCGCCACCCATCCCGCCGGGATCTGCTGCGCGGGTCCTCCGGCGCCGTCCTCGCGCTGGCCGCGGGCGCCGCACTGTCCGCCTGCGGCAGTTCGGGCGGCGGTGGCCAGGGCGGCGACGCGGCCACCGGGAAGGTCACCGTGTGGTCCTGGACCACGGCGGCCACCGCGCTCAGAAGCGTGGTCCCGGCCTTCGAGAAGGCCCATCCCGGCATCACCGTCGACGTGGTGGACGTCGGCAACCCGGCGATATGGGACAAGATCACCGTCGGTCTGGCGTCCGGCGGGCAGGGACTCGCCGACGTGCTGCACATCGGGTGCGACTACCTGCCCGGCTACCTGGAGAAGTTCCCCGGCGGGCTGGCGGACCTGTCCGCGCTCGGCGCCGACCGGTACAAGGGGGCCTTCGCGCGCGGGCTGTGGCCGGTCGTGAGCGGCAGGGACGGGCACGCGTACGCGATGCCGTGGGAGGTCAACCCGCTCGGCTTCTACTACCGCAAGGACATGTTCGACCGGGCCGGGATCGACCCGACCGCGTATCGCACCTGGGACGACGTGATCGCCTCGGCCGGGAAGTTCCGGCAGGCCAACCCCGGCTGCTATCTGATCGGCATCGACAAGTCGGCGACCACGGCCCCCGACTGCGACTTCCTCCAGTCGCTGATGCAACTCCAGGGCGCCTTCTACTTCGACCTCCAGGGCCGGGTCACGCTCGGCTCGCCGCAGGCCGTCAAGGCCCTCACCGTGATCAAGAAGCTGAACGACGCCGGGCTGGTCGGCGACGCCTCCGGGGACCACGGCTGGTCCAAGCTCGTCAAGGCCGACAAGGTCGCCGTGTCGCCGCTGCCGGCCTGGGCGGCGCACTACCTGGAGACGGAGTTCCCGAAGCAGAAGGGCCAGTGGCGGCTGGCCCGGCCGCCGGCGGTCACGCCGGGAGGCAAGCGGGCCGCCATCGTCAACTCCACGCACCTGGCGGTCGCCGCGTCCAGCAAGCGGCGGCGGGCGGCGTTCGCGTTCGTCGAGTTCGCCCTCACCCGGCCGGACTCCATGAACAGGATGTTCCGCGCCGGGGGTGTCTTCCCGGCGCTCACCGCCGCGTACTCCGACCCGATGTATGCCCAGCCGGACCCGTACTACGGCGGCCAGCCGGTGCTCCGGACGTTCACCGGGCTGCTCGGCGAGGGCGCCGACGCCACCAACTACTCGGGTGACTACGCACGGGCGCTGAAGCTGGCCAGCGACGCGCAGGTCAAGGTCTTCCTGAAGGGCGGCGACCCGGCGACCGTACTGCACAGCGCCGCACGGCAGTTGGCCCAGCAGAGCGGGCGGCGCATCGCATGACGTCCACCGCCACCCGCGGCGCGCCGGCCGCGCCGCGCCGCCCGCGGCCCGGGACGGCCCGCCGCCACGCCCTCCCCTACCTGCTGCTCGCCCCCGCGCTGATCACCTTCGCGGTCTTCAAGGCGTATCCGATCCTCGACTCGCTGCGGATCTCCTTCACCACCGGCGCGGGGTCGGCCTCGCACGGCGCCGGCTGGTCCAACTACCGCCGGATGCTGCACGATCCGCTGTTCTGGACTGCGCTGCGGAACACCGGGGAGATCCTCGCCGTCCAGGTCCCGCTGATGCTCGGGCTCGCGTTGCTCCTCGCGCTCGGCATCAACTCCGCGCTGGTGAGGATGCGTGCCGTGTGGCGGCTGGGCGTCTTCATGCCGGCGGTCACCGGGCTGGTCGCGACCGGAGTGATGTTCTCGTTCCTGCTCAACACCGACCAGGGCGCGCTGAACTGGGTGCTGCACTCGATCGGCCTGCCCAAAGTCGACTGGCTGGGACAGCCGTTCTGGGCGCGGATCGCGGTGGTCCTCGTGCTGACCTGGCACTACACCGGCTACAACGCCGTCATCTACCTGGCCGGGTTGCAGGGCATCCCGCGCGACCTGCACGAGGCGGCGATGGTCGACGGCGCGGGCCCGCTGCGCCGCTTCTGGTCGGTCACGCTTCCCTCGCTGCGGCCGATCCTGCTCTTCACCGTCGTCCTGTCCACCATCGGCACGCTGCAACTCTTCGACGAGCCCTACGTGCTGACGCAGGGCGGACCGGACAACGCGACCCTCACGGTGTCGATGTACCTGTACCAGAACGCCTTTCACTACTTCGACTTCGGCTACGCCTCCGCCATCGCCTACGGGCTCACCGTGCTGGTGGTGCTGCTGGGCGCGGCGCAGATGCGGCTGATGGGAGAGCGCGAATGACCCTCGCGAACCATGCCGACAGTGCCCACCGTCAGGGCAGCGCCGGGAGTGCCGCCAGCCCCCGGAGTCCCGGTCCTCCGGAGGGGCCCGTCCGGACCGCCCGCCGGGGCGGGTGGACCCTCACGCTGGTCCTGGCCGCCGTGACCGGTCTGTCCGTCGGCCCCTTCTACTGGCTGGTGGTGACCTCCACCCAGGCAGACAGCGACATCTACGCGTGGCCGCCGAAGCTGCTGCCCGCGGGGCACCTGATCCAGAACCTGCGGGACCTCCAGGCGAGGATCGGCCTGCTCAGGGTGCTCGGCAACTCCCTGCTGCTGGCCGGCCTGCAGACCGTCGGCGCCCTGGTGATCGCGCTGCTCGCGGGCTACGCGTTCGCGAAGTTCCGCTTCCGCGGCCGCAGTCTGATCTTCGCGCTGCTCCTGTCCACGCTCGTCGTGCCGGACCAGGTCACACTGGTGCCGCTGTTCCAGATGATGATGAGGTTCCACCTGATCGACAGCTACGCGTCGATCGTGCTGCCCGGCCTGTGCGTGCCGTTCGCGATCTTCCTGATGCGGCAGGCGCTCAGCTCGCTGCCCGACGAACTCCTCGACGCGGCACGGGTGGACGGCGCGGGCGAGCTGCGCGTGCTGGTCAGCGTGGTGGTACCGGTGATGCGTCCCGTGCTCGCGGCCCTGAGCGTCTTCCTCTTCCTGGGCTCGTGGAACCAGTTCGTCTGGCCGCTGATCACTCTGCGCAACCCGCAGCACTACACCCTGCCGGTGGCGCTGGCCACCCTGCACGGGGTGGAGAGCAACACCGACTACGGCGCGATCGTCGCCGGCACCGCGCTGTCCACCGTGCCGATGATGATCCTCTTCCTCGTGCTGCAACGGCAGTTCATCGCCGGCCTGCTGGCCGGAGCCACCAAGGGCTGAGCCCCGGCCCTGCCCCGACGTACCGATGCGACTCACGAAAGGCATGCGCGTTCCATGACCGAAGTACAGGAAGTGTGGGAGCCCTACGCCCGTTCGGGCCCGGCACGCCCCCGGCTCAAGGCCGTCCCCACGAGCGGCGTCGACCTGCTCGTCGCGGGCACCGCCGGCGTCAGCGAACTGTCCGAGGGCGTCACGGAGGTGACGGTCGTCCCGGAGGGCTCCGGGTCCGGGCCGGTGCGCCTGGAGTGGCGGATCCCGTGCGTGGATGCCACCGCCTTCTGGACGCCGTACGGCAACGGCGCGGGCGGCTGGCTGCCCGCCTCGTGGTCGGCACCGCAGCGCATCGGCCTGTCCCGTGGCGCCCCCGTCGCCGCGCTGGTCGGCACCGGCGACACCGGGCTGTGCTGCTTCGCGGCCGACCGCACCGACGTGGAGGCCGGCGGCGGCGTGGTGGAGGAGACCGGGGAGTTCCGGTTCTGGCTGGGCGCGGACGGCCCGCTGACGGTCCGCATCGACACCTCGCGCCGCCACTTCGGCGCCTGCCTGCGGGAGTTGACCGGCTGGTGGGAGGAGTTGCTGCCCGACGAGGTGCACGTGCCCGACACGGCCCGGCGACCGGCGTACTCCACCTGGTACGCGATGCACCAGGAACTCTCCCCGCAGCGTCTGGAGGAGCAGGCCGCGCTCGCCGGACCGCTCGGCATGGAGGTCCTGATCGTCGACGACGGATGGATGACCGCCGACCGCACCCGCGGCTACGGCCACTGCGGCGAGTGGGATCCGGTATCGCTGCCGGACACCGCCACACACGTCGCGACCGTGCACCGGCTGGGACTGTCGTACATGCTCTGGTACGCGCTGCCGTTCGTCGGGCGCCAGAGCCCGGTCTGGGACCGGTTCCAGCCGTACGTCCTGGACCGCCTGGACCACCTCGACGCCGTCGTGGTCGACCCTCGCTACCCCGAGGTGCGCGCGTACCTCACCGAGCGCGTGGCCCGTGCCGTCGAGGAGTGGGGCATGGACGGCCTCAAGCTCGACTTCATCGACCGGTTCCACGTCCCCGACGCGTCCGCTCCCGGCCCCGAGGCGGACTGCGCGACGGTCGACGAGGGCGTGAGCGCGCTGCTCGCCGCCATCCGCCGCCGGATCACCGCCGCGGCTCCGAACGCCATGATCGAGACCCGGCAGCCGTACGTCTCCCCCGGGTTGTGGCCCCACACCACGATGGTCCGCGCGGTGGACTGCCCGCTCAGCCCGGGAGAGAACCGGCAGCACACCGTCGACACGCGGCTGGTGTCGGGACCGCTCGCGGTGCACTCCGACATGCTGATGTGGCACCCGGCCGAGCCGGCCGAGCAGGTCGCCTGCCACCTGATCAACGTGCTGTTCTCCGTCCCGCAGATCTCCGTCGACCTGCGGGCGCTCACCGAGGGGCAGCGCGACGCGCTGGCCTTCTGGCTGCGGGTCGCGCGGGAGCATCACGAAGTGCTGCAGCTCGGCACGCTGCGTCCGTCCCGCCCCGACCTCGGCTACCCGCTCGTGCGGGCGGACCTGGGCGCGACGGCGGCGGTGGCCCGGTATGCCGCACTGCCGGTCCCGGTCGACGGGGACTGGCGCACGCTGCTGGTCGCCAACGCCGACGCCGATCCCGTCGTCGTCCTCACTGCGGGCACCGGGGCGGGGGTCGCGCACGTCGCCGACGCCTCGGGTCGTACGGTGTGGCAGGGCCCGATCGCACTGTCCGGGGAGTCCGGGGACAGCATCCAGGTCAACGTCCCGCGCGGCGGCTTGCTCATGCTCGAACGATGAACCGGGCCCGCGTGCCGCCCGCCCGGCCACCACGGGGGGCGGCCGGGCGGCCGGCACGCGACACATGACGAGAGGGAGCAGGCAGCACATGGCAGCAGCACGCCGGCCGGCGACGCGCGGGGGCCGCGACGCGGTCACCATCGAGGATGTCGCGAAGGCTGCCGGGGTCTCCCGGCAGACCGTGTCGAACGTCCTCAACGCGCCCGCACGGGTCCGGGCCGACACCCTGGCCCGGGTGCAGGCCGCGATCGAGGAACTCGGTTACCGGCCGGACCAGTCGGCGCGCTCGCTGCGGACCGGTGAGCGCCGCACGCTGGCCTACCTCGCCCCGGTGGACAGCCCCGGGGACCCGAACCCGCTCATGGGCGGGTTCCTGGAGGCGCTGGTGGATGCGGCGGGCGACGAGGGCTACCGCATCCTGCTGTTCCGCCCGCCGCCGGGCACCGTCGACCCCCGGCCCTCGATGGACGAGGTGATCGCCGCCCGCCAGGCCGACGGTTTCCTGCTGTCCGATGTGCTGCGCTCCGACCACCGGGTGGACCATCTCGTCCGTGCCGGCGTGCCGTTCGCCGTCTTCGGGCGCACCGCCCCGGGGCTGCCGCAGCACTGGGTGGACCTGGACAACACGCGCGCGATGGCGGCGGTGGCCGGGCACCTGGCGGCGCTGGGCCACCGGCGTGTCGGGTACCTGGGGGCGTCTTCCGAGCTGCCGTGGATGGCCGACCGCCGTGAGGGCTTCAGCGTCGGCCTGCGCGACCACGGGCTGGAAGGCACCTCGGCCCTGGAGCCGCTCGACCCCACCGATCCGGCGGACACCGTGGATGCCGTCCGCGCACTGCTGCGCAGCTCGCAGCGCCCGACGGCGATCGCGGCGGCGAGCGACATGCTGGCCGTGACCGCATACGAGGCGATCCGCGCGGAGGGGCTGACGGTCGGCCAGGACGTGGCGGTCGTGGGCTTCCACGACATCCCGCTGTGCCGGATCCTCAGCCCGGCGCTCAGTTCGGTGCGCCTGCCGCTGCGGGCCATCGCGTCCGGCTTGGTGGCCCGGCTCCTGTCCCAGATCCGCGGCGAGCGGGCTCCGGACGAGGGCCTGCTGCTCCCCGGCGAGCTCGTCGTCCGCACCAGCAGCGCCCGCGGCGCGGGCGGCTGAGGCCCTGATCGAACCGCTTCCTCGCCAAGACCGTCCGCCTCCCGCCGCGCCGGCCGCTCGCGGGACCGAACCAGTCGTAGGAGGAGTGCCTGGCCCACTCCGCGCCGCGACGGTCGAAGTCACTGCGTTCAGGATCACCGCGCATGCAGTGCAGAGTTCACCCTCGGCGGGAACAGGTGTCCCGACCCCGGCATCCACGGTGGCTCGCCGGCTGGTGCCGGTGCTTCGTGTGCCGGTTCATGACTCGGTCACTTCTCACTCCAACGGGTTCACCATGTGCGTTCCGGCGTCGTCCATGGGTGGCCGATGTACTATCCCTACTCCTAAGTAAAGTACCCCGGGAGGTTACGTCGTGACGGAGAAGACGCGGGAAACGGCCGGCATCCACGCTGAGTACGCGGCCAAAGTCACTGCGGACCTCGAACGCAACACTCAGGAACAGGCGCGCATCGCGGCGGAGGCGGCCGCGCTGGAGGAGCAGTTGCGGCTGCTGCGCCGCGACCACGAGTTGCTGATGAACGTCCAGCAGGCGCTGCGTGACGGCGCGGAGACGGTCCAGGCGACGCAGATCGAGAACGACACGGTCGCGGCACCGGAACCCGAGCACAAGCCGGAGGCGACCGCCGTACCGAAGCCCCGCCGGTCCTCCGCCACGAAGGCTCCGACCCGGCGGAGGAAGACCAGCGTCGCGACGAGCACCGCCACCAAGGGCAGGTCTGCGAAGGGCGGTTCGGTGAAGGCCGGTTCGGTGAAGGCCGGTTCGGCGAAGGAGCTTTCAGCGAAGGCCGAACCCGCGAACACGGAGCCCGCGAAGGCCGAGTCCTCCCAGACCGGGTCTCCGAAGGCGGGATCTCCGAAGGCCGGCAAGTCCGCGAAGCCGACTCTCGTCTCCCTGGTCAGGGACTACCTCGCCACACAGTCCGAGCCCAAGTCCGCCACCGAGATCTCCGGCAACCTGGTGGCGAGCCACCCCGACCGGTCCATCAAGGCGACGGTGGTGCGCACCACCGTCGAGGCCCTCGTCGCCAAGGGTCACGCGTACCGGTCCAAGCAGGGCACGTCCGTCTTCTACGAGGCCGCCGGCGCCTGACGCGGTAGGCCGCGGGGCGCTGCCGAACGCCTGCGCCGGAACCTCCAAAAAGCCAAAGGCCGGACGTAACATGGGCACACTCCTGAAGGATCTGGGACGGGTGCGCATGGAACTCGAACTCCGGCATTTGCGGATGCTGTGCACGATCGCCGACACGATGAGCCTCGGCAGGACGGCCACGGTCCTGGGATGCTCGCAGCCGGCGGTGAGCAGCCAACTGAAGCGCATCGAGCGCTACATGGGTGAGGACCTGTTCGTCAGGGGCACCTCCGGCGTGACGCCGACCCGCTTCGGGGTCGAGGTGGTGGTGCAGGCGCGCGAGGTGGTGGCGCTGGCCAACGCGATCGGGCGCCGGTCGACCGCGGGTGGACGCGG
The DNA here is from genome assembly GCF_044333795.1 of Streptomyces sp. NPDC020917. Lineage (NCBI taxonomy): Bacteria > Bacillati > Actinomycetota > Actinomycetes > Kitasatosporales > Streptomycetaceae > Streptomyces > Streptomyces sp. NPDC020917. The sequence continues at coordinate 404,517 of NZ_JBIRRR010000003.1, forward strand.
CACCGGCCGGGTACTGCGGGTAGCCGCGACCAACACGCCCATTCTGCCGGGTCTCCTGCAACGGGCGCGCGCCGTCCTGCCGTTGCTCACCGCGCAGGTGAGCAGCGTGTACTCCTCGGCCGAGATCGTCGGGCTCCTGGAGGAGGACAAGCTGGACGCGGCCGTCGCCGTCGACTACCCGGGACGGGAGCTGAGGCACTCGTCGGCGGTGGTGCGCCGCGGCATCGTCACCGAGCCGAGCTTCGTGGCCATGCCCGCCGACCACCCGGCGAGCGGGCAGTTGGACGTACCACTGCTCGACCTGGCGGGTGATGCCTGGTTCCTGACGCCCGACGACGGTGCGGGCTGGCCCGGGGTCTGCTACGACGCCTTCCGGGCGGCGGGTTTCACCCCCGCCACGGTGCACGAATTCCTCGGTGACCGGGACCAGTTGCAGCGGATGATCGCGGACGGGCTGGGGATCTCCGTCGTCCAGGCCACCTGCAAGCCGAACCCCGGGGTGGTCGTCAAACCCTTGGCGGGCACTCCTTTGTGGTGCCGCTACGTGCTGGTGTGGCATAGCGAGCGCGTGTCCGGCGAGGTCGCGGAGACCCTCTTCGGTGCGGCGCTGTCCGCCTACGAGGAACTCATCGCCCGGGCCCCGCACTTCCAGTCGTGGGCCGCCCGTCACTACCGCACGCCGCGCACCTAGGCACGTGGCCGGGCGCGGCGGCGCCCGGCCGGCGGGTGCATGCCGACGGCCGCGGCACGGTCGACCGGAGTCGACCGTGCCGCGGCCGCGGTTCAGACAGGGACTGCCAGTGAGGGAGACCTCAGTAAGAGGTGGTGACAGTGACCCCGCTGAAGTCGGTCACCGCGTACAGGCTGATGTACCGGTAACCCGCTTCGGTGTTGGTGACGGTGATGCTCTCGGTGTTGTCGGAGTTGGTGGACTTCGCGGTGTAGGTGGACGGGGTCGCCCACGTCGTCGGGTCGTAGTAGAGGTCGGCGTTGCCGCTGCCGCCGCTGGTCGTGATCTTCAAGGTGGTGGTGCCGGCCGGCAGGTAGATCCAGAAGTAGTCGGTGTCGCCGGCGACCCGGGACTGGTCGGAGCGGAAGCAGTTCTGGTCCATGGCCTGCGTGTTGGTGTTCGTGCACGCCGTGGCCGAGCCGTTGCCGCCGCCACCGTTGCTGCCGCCCAGGGTGTCGAGCCAGGCGTCGAAGTCGGCGTCGTAGCCGGTGCCGATGCTGTTGTAGACGTCGTAGGCGCCCTGGTAGTCCCCGGTCCGCATCCTGGCCAGCATGGACTGGATGACGTCCGGGTGCTTCTCGGTCATGTAGCGGACGGCCAGGTAGCCCCACGGGTAGGTGCGGGTCTCGTCGTCGATGGCGTACGTGTTCTGGAAGAGCTGGCTGAGCTTGTAGGTGTGCTTGGCCGCCTCGGTGAGCGCGCCGTCGTCGGTGAGGTTGCGGTAGGTGTAGGAGACGTACTCGGCCTGGCCCTCGATCCACCACACGTCGGGGACGGTGATCTGGGTGCCGAAGTCGCCCTTCATGTCGTAGATGGACTGCTGGACGTGCGCGAACTCGTGGTTGAGGTTCCACGCGTTGGCCGTGAAGCCGTTGTCGGTCGGCCACTGGTAGAGGATGGAGTAGGCGATGTTGTTCGGGTCGGTCGGCGTGCCGGTCAGCGTCTCGCCGCCGTTGTTCGTGTCGTTGCCGAAGATCGCCCACGAGTAGGTGACGTAGTCGGCCCTGCTGCCGAAGATGACCATCTTCAGGTGGAAGTACTCGCCGGGGATCGGCGTGGTCGTCTTCACCTGGTTCTGGTAGAAGGCGACCTCGTTCGTCAGGCTCGTGCAGACGTCGGTCTGCTCGGTGGAGGTGAGCGCCTGCGCCATGATGGTGAAGTTGCTGCAGGAGTTGTTGATCGGCAGCGCTGCGGCGGTGAGCTGCTTGGCCAGGTCGCAGACGCCGTAGTAGGAGCACTGGGCCGCGTCGTCGACGCTGGCCTGGTAGGCGACGTGCACCCACAGGTTGTCGGTGGCGCCGGTGATGGACGAGCCGTCCAGCAGACCCTTGACGAGCGGGCGGACCTTGCTCTGCAGGGCGGGTATCTGGAGGAAGTTGGCGAGGTCGTTGCCCGCGTTGGAGTCGAGGACGTCGTTGTCCCCGCCGAGCAGGTCGCGGTGGTTGAGGGTGAAGGTGGAGAGGGTGTCGGCGATGCCGGGGTCGGCGGTGATCGCGGTGACGAAGTCCGTCATCCACGGGCCGCGCCACAGTGGCGTGTAGATGGCGTTGAGCGCCCGGTCCATCTCCGGGACGGCGTCCCAGGTGCTGCTGCTGTAAGCGTTGAGGTACCGGGAGTAGACGTTCAGGTAGTCGGCCTGCACCTGCGCGCTGTCGGTGAGGACGAACGCCTCCGCCAGCACGTTGCCGTTGCCCGCGCTGACGTCGCCGGCGTGGGTACTGGCGAACAGGGCGTTGAACCCGCTCTCGATCGCGCTGCGCAGCGAGGAGTCGTATGTGCCGACGTCCTGGGGGTCGCCGTACTGCACGTAGTAGCCGGCTTGCATGAAGTACATCAGCTCGAACAGGCCGGCGGAGTCGTCCCCGGTGTAGGAGCCTGCCTCGCTCGCGACGCCGTTCGCGACAGCGAGCATCTGGTTCTGGTTGAACACCGCGTGCGCGTCCGAGCCGGTCAGGCTGAACAGCGGGTTGATGCAGGAACTCCAGTCCACCGTCTTGATGTACGACACCAGATCACTGCCGGACCGGCCCGAGAAGTCGGACGTGGTGCACGACGTGACGGCGGCCGGCTGGGCGGCACCGGCGGCGTTCCGCGCCGCCTTTCCTGACCGGTGGGGCTTGGCCGGCTCGGCCGAGCCCAGGGCGACGGGCTCGCCGCGCAGTTTCGCGGGCACCGGCTTGGCGCTGGTGGCCGTGGCTTGGGACCGGCCGGTCTCGGGCCCGGACGGCGTCGCCTTTCCGTGCTGCCTGGCGGCCTGGACGGCCGCGACGGTTGCTGACACGGCCGGCGGTGAGGTGTGCCGCGTGGTGGTGCTGGACGCCGCTACGGCCTGGGTGGTCATCAGGCCGGCGACGAGCCCTCCGGCCGCCAGCCCGGCGGCCAGGATTCTGGGCAGGAGTGATCGAGAGTGCATCGCATCTCCAGTGGGGGGAGCGAGAGGGGAGCCGCCCGAGGAGGCGGGCAGCGGTATGTAACATTGCACTGAGGTGAAGTCATGGGCAATGCCCAGGGACCCAGCACCGTTTCCGCTCGACCCATAACACCGGCCCCGAGGCGTCGAGTTCACCCGGAGGTGACTGGTGGTCAGATGCGGACGACCACGACATAGCCGATCCAGACGATCGACTGGCACACCGGCGGCGAGCCGTTCCGGAGCGTCACGGACAGCCCGGTGAAAGGTGACGGGTGACGGGTGACGGGCTGGACCGTCGTCGAGCGCCGGATGGCCGCGATCGGCGGCGAGGAAGCGCAGTGGGTGCGGGCGCTGGTGCGCGGCGAGCCGCGCGGCCGTTCCGGGATGTACGGTGCGGCCGCCTGGTACGGCGGCGGAAAGTCGCACCTCCGGGATGGGCCGACAGAACCGGTGGTCGCCGTCGCGGTGTACCGGCAGCTGGCGTAGCCGCGGCGCGAGCGCCCGCATCGGCACCCCGGCCGACACCCTGGCTACGTACTATGTGAAATGGTACCGTCGCCCGCAAAGTTTTCCCGACGGACGGAGCGTACGGTGGGGCGAGACGAGATACTGCCGCACGAGGGTGCGAGCCACGACCGCGCGGCGCCGCCGACACTGGCGGAGTGCTTCACGCAGGGGTGGGCCGAGTCGGCCCGGCCGGCGCCGGTACTGCCCGGAGCGGCATACGCGGCCAAGCGCCGCGCGCTGCTGTCGGCGCGCTTCCCCGGCGAGCGGATCGTGGTCCCGGCCGGCGGCCTGAAGGTCCGGAGCAACGACTTCGACTACGCCTTCCGGCCGCACTCCGCGTTCCTCCACCTCACCGCGGACGAGGGCGCGAGCGCCGTCCCGGACAGCGTCCTCGTCCTCGAACCGACGGGCACCGGCCACGAGGCCACCGTGTTCACCCGGCCGCGCTCCCCGCGCGACGGCGGCCCGAACGGCACCGAGTTCTACCGCGACCGCCGCTACGGCGAGTTCTGGGTCGGCCGGCGCCGCACCCTCGCGGAGACCTCCGACGCCCTCGGTCTCGCGGCCCACCCCCGCGACGACCTCGCACGCGCCCTCGCTCCGCACGTGCCGACCCGGGTGGTGCGCGGGCAGGACCCGGTGGTCGACGCGGCGGCGCCGCCCACCGCCGAGGCCGAGTCCGAACTCCTCGCGTTCCTGTCGGAGTTGCGGCTGGTCAAGGACGCGTGGGAGGTCGAGCAGATGCGCGCGGCCGTGGGGCACACCGTGGCCGCCTTCCACGACGTCGCGTGCGAGCTGCCGGCGGCGACGCGGCTGGCGCGCGGCGAACGCTGGATCGAGGGCACGTTCAACCGGCGGGCCCGGCTGGAGGGTTACGGCCTCGGATTCGAGACGATCGCGGCGGCCGGCGCGCACGCGTGCGTCCTGCACTGGATGCGCAACGACGGTCCCGTCCGCGACGGCGAACTCCTGCTGCTGGACGCCGGGGTGGAGACCGACGCCTGCTACACCGGCGACGTCACCCGCACCCTGCCGGTCGGCGGGCGTTTCAGCGACGCGCAACGGCAGGTGTACGACCTGGTGTACGCGGCCCAGTCCGCGGGCATCGCCGCGCTGCGGCCCGGCGCGCGGTTCGGCGACTTCCACGACGCCGCGACGCGGGTCATCGCCGAGGGCCTGGACGCCTGGGGCCTGCGCCCGGCCGGCACCGGCCCCCACGACCCTTCCCTGTACGGCCGTTACACCGTCTGCGGCACCGGGCACATGCTCGGCCTGGACTGCCACGACTGCGCGGACGCCCGCAGCAGCGCCTACCATGACGGCGTCCTGGAGCCGGGCCACGTCCTGACCGTCGAGCCCGGCCTGTACTTCCAGCCGGACGACCTGACCGTCCCCGCGCACATGCGCGGCATCGGCGTGCGCATCGAGGACGACTTCCTCGTCACCGCCGACGGCGCCGAATGCCTGTCGTCGGCCCTGCCGCGCGCCGCCGACGACGTCGAGGCGTGGGTGACCGCCGCCCGCTGACCTCACCCGACCCGGGACAGCAGGGGTGGGGCCGCCGGCGGCGGCCCCACCCCGTCGCGTCAGCCGCGCAGGCCGGCCATCCACGCCTCCACCTCGGCGGCCGACCGGGGCAGGCCGGCCGACAGGTTCGCGTTGCCGTCCGCCGTGACCAGGATGTCGTCCTCGATCCGCACACCGATGCCGCGGTACTCCGGCGGGACCGTCAGGTCGTCGGACTGGAAGTACAGGCCGGGCTCCACGGTCAGCACCATCCCCGTCTCCAGCGTGCCGTCCACGTACGCCTCGGTGGGGGCGAGCGCGCAGTCGTGGACGTCGAGGCCGAGCATGTGGCCGGTGCCGGCGAGCGTCCAGCGCCGGTGCAGGCCGAGGGCGAAGACCTCCTCCACCGGCCGGTCGCCGAGCAGGCCCCATGCCACCAGGTGCTCCGCCAGCGTGCGCTGGGCGGCGACATGGAAGTCCACGAACCTCGCCCCGGGCCTGACCGCCGCGATGCCGGCCTCCTGCGCCGCGAACACCGCGTCGTAGACCTTGCGCTGGATCGCGGTGAAGCGGCCGCTGACCGGCAGCGTGCGGGTGACGTCCGCGGTGTAGAGGTGCGTGGTCTCCACCCCGGCGTCCAGCAGGAGCAGGTCGCCGGGCTCGGCGTAGCCGGTGTTGCGAACCCAGTGCAGGGTGGTGGCGTGGTCGCCCGCCGCGCAGATCGACCTGTAGCCGACGTCGTTGCCCTCGATCCGCGCCCTCATGAAGAACGTGCCCTCGACGACGCGTTCCGCCGTGGCCGTGTCGGGGGCCAGCGTGCGCACCACGTCCTCGAAGCCGCGGGCGGTGGCCGCGCAGGCGAGGCGCAGCTCGTCGATCTCGAACTCGTCCTTGACCAGCCGCAGTTCGGCGAGGAAGACACGCAGCTCCTCGTCCCGCGCGGGGTCGGTCCTGCCGTGCAGGGCTGCCTCGACCCCGGCGTCGTGGCCGCGCAGCACCCGGATGCGTCCCGCGGCCTCCTCCAGGTGCGCGGGCAGGGTGCGCCGGTCCCGGCACTCCAGGCCGAGCAGCCGGTGGTTCTCCGCCAGGCTGTTGCGCCGCCCGTCCCACAGCTCGCCGTGCAGGTCGAGCCAGAACTCCCCACTGCTGCGGTCGGACCGGGGGCGCAGGTACGCGACGGCCCGGTGCCCCCCGCCTGCCCGGGGCTCCATCACGAGTGCGGCGTCCTCGGACTGGTCGCCGGACAGGTGGACGTACTCCGAGGAGGGGCGGAAGGGGTAGTCGCTGTCGTTGGAGCGCACCTTCGGGTTCCCGGCGGGGACGACCAGCAGTTCGCCCGGGTAGCGGGCGGACAGCGCGGCACGGCGGCGCGCGCAGTACGGGGCCTGCCCGATCGGCTCCAGGTCCCGGCGTTCGGTGTCGGCCCAGCCCTGGGCCATGTGCGCGGCGAGTTCGGGACCGGGGGCGGGCAGCAGGCCGTTCTTCCGCCTGGTGCGCTCGCTCGTGACCGCCCGGTCGGTGCCGGGGCTGGCGTGGGTCGGCTGGGTCACGACTGTCTCCTGACGGTGAGGGGTCGGGGGTGGGTGCTGCCCGGACGCCGGTTCGCGGTCGCTCTCGCCGTTCCGCTACCCCCACACCCGGTGGCATGTGACATATTACGTGCCGCTTCGGTCCACCACCCTCCTCTTGAAGGGACCTTTGGACGCCCGCTTCGAACTGCTCGCCGGCCTCCCGGTCAGCCGCCTCTCCGGGACCACGAGTTGACGGTCACGCGCACCGGCGCGCGGGTATGCGGCGGGCCGGCTCTTGGAGCGGCCGTCAGCGCCGGATGAGCCCGAGGTCGGTGGCGGTCGCGACAGCGGACGTCCGCGAGTCGACGCCGAGCTTGGTGTAGATGCGGGCGAGGTGGGACTTGACCGTTCCCTTGGTGAGGTGGAGACGGTGGCCGATGGCCTGATTGGACAGGCCGTCGGCGACCAGGGTGAGGACTTCGGTCTCGCGGCGGGTCAGGGCGGAGCCCGGCGTGCGCAGCCGGTTCATCAGCCGCTCGGCGACTGTGGGCGCGAGCGTGGTGTGGCCGGCGGCAGCGGTGCGCACGGCGGCGGCCAGCTCTTCGGGGGGAGCGTCCTTGAGGAGGTAGCCGGTGGCGCCGGCTTCGATGGCGGGAAGGGTGTCGGCGTCGGAGGCGTAGGTGGTGACGATCAGAACGCGGGGGGCCTGAGGCCGGGCCGTGATCCGGACGGTGGCTTCGGCGCCGCCCATGCCCTTGCCGAACTGCAGGTCCATGAGGACGACGTCGATGCCGCCCTCGGCGGCGCGGGTGACGGCGTCCTCGGCGGTGGCCGCCTCGGCCACGACGACGATGCCGGGCTCGGTCTCCAGTACGGCGCGCAGTCCGGCGCGGACGACGGGGTGGTCGTCGGCCAGGAGGAGGCGGATGGGGGTGTCGTGGGTCACGGGCGGACCTCGGGCGTGGTGTCGGCGGGCAGGGCGAGAGGGAGTCTGACGGCCACGGCGGTGCCGCGGGCGTCCGCGGAATCGATGGTCAGGGTGCCACCGAGTGCCGTGACGCGGGCCCGCATGGCCGCGAGGCCGAAGCCGCCGTTCTCGGGGTCGGAGGCGGGCAGCCGTCCGGGATCGAATCCGGTGCCGTCGTCGACGATGTCGAGAGTGACGTCGTCGGCGAGGTAGCCGAGGGTGACGTCGGCGGTTGCGGCCTGGGCGTGCCGGACGGTGTTGCCCAGCGCTGACTGGGCGATGCGCAGGAGGGCGACTTCGTGCGCGACGGCCAGCGGGACAGGGTCCCCGGTGAGGTGGAATCGCGCGGAGATCCGGTGGCGGGCGGTGGTGGTGCCGCACAGCCGTTCCAGAGCGCCGGCCAGGGTGGTGCCGTCCAGGGCCGGTGGGCTCAGGGCGGCGACGAAGCGGCGGGCCTCGGCCAGGTTGTCGACCGCGGCCTGCCGGGCCGCCTCCACGTGTCCGGCGGCGGCGACGGGCCGGTCGGGCAGGGCGCGTTCAGCGGCGCGCAGCAGCAATTGGATGCTGGACAGGCCCTGCGCGAGGGTGTCGTGGATCTCGCGTGCGAGGCGTTCGCGTTCGGTCAGGACCCCGGCGGCGTGCTGGGCCTCGGCCAGGTCGGCGCGGGTGGCGGTGAGCTCCTCGATCAGGCGCCTGCGCTGTTCGCTCTCGCGGTACAGGGCCTGATAGCCCCGGACCACCGCGACCGCCACGGCGGCGCCGAGAGCGGGGCCGATCACCATCGCCGCGCTGAAGGAGTCCTGATGGGCGGCGAAGCCGGCGATGGCCGCCGCCGCGGTGGCGGCCACGGCGATGAGCCCGGCGCGGCGCGGCAGCAGGTGGAGCTGGAGGAAGTACAGCGGGAACGCCAGCCAGACGGCGTCGGCGGACAGGGCCAGCAGCGCCAGCCACACGACTCCCTCAGCGGCCAGCCAGAGTGCGGCGCCCCGCCGGGAACCGCGGACGCCGGGTAGAAGCGGTCCGGCCGCGTAGACCGCGGCGCACGCCAGGGCGCAGGCCACGATCGCCCCGGCATGAGGGTCGCGGCCGGCCACCGCCCGCCCGGCGGCCAGGGCCAGCAGGCCGATGACCAGCAGGTGCAGGCACCAGGCAAGAGCCCGGGTGGTCGGCGTCAGGGTAGGGGCATCGGCGTTCACAGTGCCTCCAAGGCTACGAAACCCTGCGGCCCGGACGCCTCCATCGAAAGTGAGAACCCGCGTGGCGCCTTTCGGCCCGCGAGGTGCCGTCGTGCGCCAGACGCGCGCATGGGGGGCCGGAGGCGAGGGTGGGGGCATACCGCTTCTGCCACCGGAAAGGACAGGTCAAGGCCGTGTTCGTCGCCTGGAGAGACCTGAAGTTCGCCAAAGGGCGCTTCGCCCTGGTGGGGACCGTCATCGTGCTGATCACCCTGCTGGTCGGGCTGCTGTCCGGGCTGACGGCCGGACTGGGCCGGCAGAACATCTCCGCGATCACGGGACTGCCTGCCGGCAAGATCGCCTTCCAGGCTCCCGGCGGCGGCCAGGACCTGTCGTACTCCAACTCCACGGTCACCCGGCAGCAGTGGCAGCGGTGGGCCGAGGCTCCTGGCGTCGAAAGCGCCGAGCCGCTGGGCATCACCACCACCAAGGCCGCCGCCGGCGACCACAGCACCGCCGTCTCCGTCTTCGGCGTGCAGCCGGGCTCTCCCCTTGCCCCTGACAGCAGCAGGATCGACGACGTGTCGGTGGTGCTGTCCGCAGCGGCGGCCGACGATCTCGCGGCGAAAGCCGGCGACCGCCTCACCCTGGCCGGACAGCGGCTGACGGTGGCCGCGGTGCGGGGCGACGCCTATTTCAGCCACACCCCGGTCGTCTGGACCAGCCTGGCCACCTGGCAGAGGGCCGCGCCGCCCACCGGCGCCGGTGCCGGGCCGACGGCCACGGTCATCGCATTGAACACCACCCCGGAGGCGGATGTGGCGGCCACCGACCGGCAGGCCGGCACCAGGACGGTCTCCACCGGCGCCTCACTCTCCGCGATCGGTTCCTACACCTCCGAGAACGGCTCCCTGCAGCTGATGCGCGGCTTCCTGTTCGCCATCTCGGCCCTGGTCGTCGGCGCCTTCTTCACGGTGTGGACCATCCAGCGCAGCGGCGACATCGCCGTCCTGAAGGCCCTGGGGGCCTCCACGGCCGACCTGCTCAAGGACGCCCTCGGCCAGGCAGCCGTGCTGCTCACCGGCGGCACCCTGGTCGGTACGGGCATCGCCGCCGGCCTGGGCGAACTCGTCGCCGGCTCGGCCGTACCGTTCCTGCTCACTCCGGCCACCATGCTGGTCCCGGCCGCGGTGATGATCCTCCTCGGCGCCCTCGGGGCCGCCCTGTCCCTCCGCCGTATCACCTCCGTCGACCCGCTGACCGCCCTGGGGAGCGCCCGATGAGCCTGAACCTGACGGACGTCACCCTCACCTACCCCGACGGCGACAACCGCCTGACCGCCCTCGACAAGGTCGGTCTGGACGTGGCCAAGGGCAGCCTGACCGCGGTGGTCGGCCCCTCGGGCTCCGGGAAGTCCAGCCTGCTGGCCGTCGCCGCCACCCTCATCACGCCGGACGCCGGCACCGTCACCGTCGACGGGACCGTCACCACCGGCCTGAGCCGGGGCGAGCTGACCGAGCTGCGCCGCCACAAGATCGGCATCGTCTTTCAGCAGCCCAACCTGCTGCCCTCCCTGACCGCCGCCGAACAGCTCCAGGTCATGGCGAAGATCGCCGGCGGGCCTCCCCGCAAGGCCCGTGGCCGGGCCATGGAGCTCCTGGACGCGGTCGGGCTCGCGGACCAGGCCGGCCGGCGGCCCCACCAGCTGTCCGGCGGACAGCGCCAGCGCGTGAACATCGCGCGGGCCCTGATGAACGACCCCACCGTCCTCCTGGTCGACGAGCCCACGAGCGCCCTCGACCACGAACGCGGCGCCGCCGTGATCGAGTTGATCACTCGCCTCACCCGCCAGCGGGCCACCGCCACCATCCTGGTCACCCACGACCGCACCCATCTCACCGCCGTCGACCAGATCGCCGAAGTCCACGACGGACGGCTCGCCCTCGTGGCAGCCGCCCGCTGATGATCACTCCGGGTGAAGGGGAGCTCGACGGTGCCGGCCTGGGCGGCCAGCCCGCGCCTTCATGCCGATGCGGTCCGCACGTGGGCAGCGGGCAGACGGCGCGCCGACCCCGATCACCACCGCGGCTTGGTCGGATCGAAGTCGGGGTGGAAGCGGCGCATGTATCCCGAGTCGTCGCGCCCGACGATGCCCTGCCGCAGGTAGTTCTCGTGCAGTCGCGCCAGCGCATCACGGTCGAGTCGGACCCCCAGCCCGGGTGACATCGGCACCGGGACAGCGCCGTCGACGAAAGTCAGCGGGTGCTCGACCACGTCGACTCCCAACTGCCACGGAGTGTGCGTGTCAGCGGCGTAGGTCAACTGCGGGAGTGCCGCGCCGAGATGGGTCATCGCGGCGAGACTGATACCGAGATGGCTGTTGGAATGCATCGACAGGCCCAGGCCCCACGTCTCACAGATGCCCGCCAGGCGCACCGACTGCCGCAGCCCGCCCCAGTAGTGGTGATCGGAGAGGATGACCTGGACCGAACCGCGCTCGACGGCCTCGGGGATGTGGTCGAAGGAGACCACGCACATGTTCGTGGCCAGGGGCATTCCCGCGGTCTCCGCGACGGCGGCCATGCCGGCCAGGCCCTCCGTCGGGTCCTCGAGATACTCCAGCAGCCCCTGTGTCTCGGCGGCGACCCTGCGCGAAGTCTCCACGCTCCACGCGGCGTTGGGATCTATCCGCAGCGGCAGCGCGGGGAACTCATCGCGCAGCGCGCGCACTGCGGCAATCTCCTCGTCCGGGTGGAAGACGCCGCCCTTCACCTTGATCGACTGGAATCCGTACGTCCGCACCATCGTCCGGGCCTGCTCCACGATCCCGGCGGGGTCCAGCGCTGCGCCGAAGGGGTCTTCGCGTCCGTCCGGATGCTGGGCCCACTTGTAGAACAGGTACGCCGAGAACGGCACCGCGTCGCGTACCCGCCCACCGAGCAGGTCGTGGACCGGCCGGCCGATCACCTGTCCCTGCACGTCCAGGCAGGCCACCTCGAACGCGGAGAACACCCGCAACGCCGCCATCTCCCGGCTGATCCCACCTCCCGGGCCAAGCTTCGGCGACGGCTCCTCCGTGGCGCCGAGGACGCCCTCCACCACCGACTTGAGGTATTCGGTCTGGAACGGGTCCAGCCCGATCAGCAGCGGCGCGACCGCGCGCAGCACCGCCAGGTGCGGGGCGTCGCCGTAGGTCTCACCGAGCCCGACGAGGCCGTCCCCGCAGTCCACCTCGATGATCGCGCGCAGTGCCCATGGCTCGTGACAGCCCACGGCGTTGAGCAGCGGCGGATCGGGGAAGGCGATCGGCGTCACCCGGACATCGTTGATCGTGACGGCTCCGCTCGGCCGTTGCATACGGTGGTTACTCATGGTGTGCGTCCTCCACTCGGCGGACATGTCTCCACATCAGTAGTGAGTCATCATCGGGTGGGCCTGCTCGCCGCGAGCATGCGGCTTCACAGCGTCGTGGCGTGCCATGGCGGGCAGTGTCCGCATGGCCAGTGCGGACTGTTCGGGGTCACGCCGCCGGATCGCGTTGACAACGGCCCGCAGGAGGGGAACAAGGTCGCCGGCAGCGTGCACGGGGTGCATCGCCGGGTCCCATTCGGCCAGACAGGTCTCGATGACGACGTCCATCCGAGCCAGCAGCTCGTTGTGGGAGGCGGCGAGCAGCGCGCGGAGGAAGCCGATGGCGGAGGCGAACGCCGCGGGGGCATCGGCACCGGCAGTGGCCACTCCTGCCAGCGCCGCCTCGAGGGACACCAGATCGTCCTCGGTGGCGCGGGCCGCGGCGAGGGTCGCCGCGCCCGGTGCGATGATGGAGCAGAGCTCGCTCAGGTCGTCGAAGAGGCCCGGCTGGGCATGGTGGACGGACTGCCAGCGCAAGAGATCGCTGTCGAAGAGGTTCCAGTCCGCGCGGGACCGTACGAACGTGCCTCGTTTCGGCCGGGCGTCGACGAGGCCCTTGGCGGCGAGGACCCTCAGTGCCTCACGTATCGTGGTCCGGCTCACCCCGAACTCGCGCTGCAGCGCGAGGAGATCCAGAGTGGCCCCCTCGGCCAGCTCTCCTGTCAGAATCCGCTCAGCCATGAGCTGCACCATGCGACCGTGCACACCGCGCGCCGCATACTGTGCCATCGTTGATTCCCTCCGGTCCTCTTGCGTCGGGTGCGGGCAAAGGGCCCGTGGTCCTACCCGTCGCGCTTCGCCAGCTGGGCCGCGCCGATGGCATGCCGGCGAAACGCCGGCCCGGCGTCCTCCACCCGGCCCTCGACGAGCATGGTGAGCAGCCGCTCGTGCTCGGCGACCAACGTGTTGCGGCTGCCGGTGTAGAACGGATCGGAGACCACCCGAAGCGACCACAAACTGGGCTCCATCACCTTCCACAACCGCGGCAGCAGATAGTTCCCGCTGGCGTCACACACCAGCCGGTGGAAGGCCATGTCACTGCCGCGGAAACTCACCGGATCGTCGTTCCGAGCCGCCCGCCGCATGTCGTCGACCACCACGCTCAGCCGGTCGACGAACCCCTCGGCACGACGCTCCGCCGCAGCACGAGCCGCGAACTCCTCAAGATTGCCCCGCAGTTCACGCGCCTGCTCCGCCTCCTCGACCGAGATGCTCGCCACCCGGCTGCCCAGCCGCGGCACATGAGTCACCAGACTCTCGTACACCAGCCGCTTGACCGCCTCACGCACCGGCGCCTGGCTGATGCCCAAACGCTTGGCGATGTCCGACTCCACGATCCGCTGTTCCGGCACCATCTCACCGCTCAAGATGGCCGACCGCAGCAACCGGTACACCTGCTCGGACAGCAGCCCACCCGACAGATTGCCCCGGTTCCGCTCAAGCAACTCGTTCAGCCCGGCCATCAGCGCTCCGACTCCTGGATCGTCATACACGTTTGTCTTTGGGTGATTTCGCCGGATCGAGTCCGTACGCTCCGGCCGCCGTGCCACCCCAGACCGCGACGGCTTCGTCCGCGGTCAGCCCACCCAGCGCACGGGTCACGGCGGCGACGACGTCCTCGTAGGGCGACCACTGGGTGCTGACCGGCCAATCGGAACCGAACATCAGCCGGTGGGGCCCGAACACGTCGAGCACCACCTGGACCACTTCGTCCAGGCCCACACCGCCCGGTGCGGCAGTGGCCTTGCCGAGTCCGGACAGCTTGCACACCACGTTGGGCAGGCCGCCCAACGGCGCCAGTTGTGCGGCCAATTCGCCAAGTCCCCCGCTGCGCACGTCGACGGCAGAGATGGCGGCGTGGTCGACGACGAACCGTACCTGCGGCAGGTCCCTGGCCGCCTGGTAGGCAAGGCCCAAGGTGGCCTGGCCCAGCAGCAGGTCGACAGCCAGGCCCCGCTCCCCCAGAGCCGCCAGTGACCGCCGCACCTGGGGCCGGCCGAGGCGGGTCCCGCCGCCGATCGGGTCTCGCACTCCGACCAGCGCATGCCCCCCGTCCTCCGTGCGGAGTGCGTCGATCACGTCGACGGCGGCGGCGTCCCCGAGATCCCCGTGGACGACGACGCCGGCGATGTGCGGCGAGCAGGCCGCCAGGCCCAGCAGCCAGCGGGCCTCGGCGGCCGATTGCCCCGCCTGCACGGCGACGGCGGTCACCGTTCCTGCGGCCGCCACGAGATCGTCGAGGCCGAAGCGACGATTCAGCCCTTCTGTTGACCGCAGCCAGGCGTGGTCGTGGAGGCCGGGGTCCCACAGGTGTACGTGTGCGTCGACTCTCGTCACGGCGTCGGCACCTCCTGCGGGAGCAGTCCCGCAGCGCGCAGCTCCGTCCAGAACTCGCAGGGAACGGCGGCCTCCGCCATGGCCAGGTTCTCCCGCACCTCTTCCGCGGTCCTGGCCCCGACGACCAGGGTGGAGACAGCAGGGTGCGCCAGGGCGAACCGCAGGGCCGCGGCTTTCATGGGCACCCCGTGGCGAGCGCAGATCTCCTGGATGGCCAGCGCGGTCGCGAGCCGGTCCGGCGGCACCGTCCGGTAGTCGTACTTCGCGCCGGGGTGCGGATCGGCCAGCAGGCCGGAGTTATACACCCCGCCGAGGATGACCCCGACGCCGCGGGCCTCGCATGCGGGCAGCAGGCCGGCCAGTGCGCCCTGGTCAAGGAGGGTGTACCGGCCGGCGAGCAGCACGCAGTCCACGTCGACACGGGCGACGATTCGCTCGAGCATCTCGCTCTGGTTCATGCCCGCGCCCACGGCCGACACCACGCCCTGCTCCCGCAGGTCGACCAGGGCGCGGAAGGCCCCGGTGAGGGCCTCCTGCTCGTGGTCGTCGGGATCGTGCACATGCGCGATGTCCACACGGTCCACTCCGAGCCGGGCCATGCTCCGTTCCAGGCACCGCATGGTGCCGTCATAGGAGAAGTCCGGCTCGACGCTGCTCTCCGTGACGTGGTATCCCACCTTGGTCGCGACGACGAACTGCGACCTGGGGACGCCGGCCAGCAACCGGCCGAGGCGCGCTTCGGACACGCCGTTGCCGTACCTGGGAGCGGTGTCGAACTGGCGCATCCCACCCGTCAGGGCGGCACGCACGGTGCCTTCTGCGTCCTGTTCGGACACCGGCTCGTAGAGGTTGCCCAGCGGCGCGCAGCCCAGACCGAGCCGACCGACCGCCAGACCGGTGCGGCCCAGGACCCCCTCGCCCACGGCACGGTTCATCGCTCGGACTCACGGGTCCGGTCGCGCCACTGCTCGTACTCCGCACGCGACTCCGACGTCAGCGGGTAGTAGCTGTCGAGCCGGGCGCCCTGGTCGAGGCGCATCCGGCTGAACACCTCCCAGTCCTGGTGGTCCTGGGCGTCCGCCACCACTTGCGGTGCCGTGCCCTGCGGGACCACGACGGCCCCGTCGTCGTCGGCGACCACGATGTCACCGGGCAGGCAGAGCACTCCACCGGCGGCAACGGGAACGTCGTACGCCCAGGGGAACAGCTCCGACTGGGAGGCGTAGTGCGGGGTGGTGCCGGTGCACCAGATCGGCACGCCGAGTTCCCGGACCCGTGCCGCGTCCCGGATCCGGCCGTCGACAACGATTCCGGCGCCGCCTTTGCGCTTGAAGTAGCGGACGAGCATGTCGCCGACGCAGCCGCTGAACGCCGACCCGTACGCCTGGATGACGAGGACGTCGCCGGGCTGTACCGCCTCGAGGACCGCCCACAGGGCGGTGCGCCGTTCGACGGCTTCCTGTCCCAGGCCGCTCGCGATGTCCTCACGCTGCGGCATGAACTGGAGCGTCAGTGCCGATCCGGCGATCTTCTGCCCCCTGTCCAAGGGCTGCGGCCCGTGCATCCAGGTACGCCTGATCCCCAGGCCGTGGAGCTTCGCGCACGCGGTGGCGCTGCTGACCTGGCCGAACTGCTCCACCATCTGGGCCTCGGCTCGCTGGTACGCGGCGCCGCGCACCGGAAGGGCCATCACCGGCTGCGTCTGCTCAACGTGCGTCATTCTGCTTCTCCTGATATCGGTCGAACGTCGGGTGGCTCGGGGTGAACTGGCGGCGGCTGATCGACATGGCCAGCTGGAGCCGGGTGCCGGGCGGCAGGACCACCAGCAGGCGGTTGTCCGACACCTCGATGCGCCGGAGGCTCGTTGCGGGCTCGTCGGACCGGTAGGCGCGGCCCGCGCCCGGGTAGCCGCCGTCGAGCTGATCCGCGACGACGTGGTCGATACGGTCCTCGGCGAACGCACCGGCCTGCACCACCACGCGCCGTTCAGCGGTGTTGCTCAGGTTGACCAACTGGACGGTGACACCGGCATCGTCGACGCTCTCGACAAGCGCGGCGACGTCGGCCGGCAGGCCGGGCCTGCGCCGGTCGGCGTCCCAGTAGCGCACCCGCGCCTGCTGGAGTCCCCCGTTGTAGAGGGCCGCGGGAGCCCCGGTCGTCAACTGCACCAGGATCTCGGTCACCACCGGGTTGAGCCGCTGCCACCAGTGGATGTCATCGGTGCGGACCGTCGAGTCGTCCTCGCGGATCAGCGCCATCCTGCGGGCGACCTGCCCGAGCGCCATGGCCAGGGCCCGGGCCGGGTAGTCGGGGTTGCGTCCGGCGAGATAGGAGAGCCACGGCGCCTCGTGTCCGGCCTCCTCCTTGTCACGGAAGCCCTGCACGGTCGTCCAGTCGTAACCGCATTCGGCCTCCACCCGGGCCAGCCGGCGCCCGTCCTGCGGGTCGCCGGAGCACCACCAGATCCAGGCCGGGAACGCGACCTGCAGGGGCTGGCGGTCGAACCAGCCGTGGACGCCGTGCCGGTGGGGCACCAGTTGCAGGTCGCCGTCGGCTTCGCCGCCTAGGCGCTGGCGCCAGGTCGCGGTCATGCTGGAGTCACCGTCACGGATCGGGCCGCGCGTCGCCTCGGCCAGTACCCGGTCCAGCGGTGTCCGGGCCAGATCGAACCAGGCGGTGTCACCGGTGACCAGTGCGGCGTTGACGGCGGCGACGACCGCCGCCGCACCGACGCTGTGCAGGCCGTGGGGCCAGGTCCAGCCGTACGGCCCGCCGTACCAACGGCCGTCGTGCAGCTCACCCACCTGCCCCGACGGACCCACGTTGTCGGGGATGAGCCCGCCGCAGCCGGCGGCCCGTTCCCGCCATGCCTGCACGTAGTCCACGATCCAGTCGCGGTAGCGGGCCTCGTGCGAGTAGAGCCACGCGTTGGCGATCAGTGAGGTCGAGGCGAGGTTCACCGCCACGTCGCCGTCGCCGAGCCGACGGTCCATCGCCTCGCCCATCCGCAGCGCGTTGGCGGGATCGCCCAGGTCGTCCCATGTTTCGATGCCGGGCAGATCCTCCAGCGGCAGGCCGTAGGGCTTCATGTTGAACAGCTCGGCGCCGTACCCGGCCGCCCACTCCTCGTTCACACCCCGGCGCGGGCCGCCGGCCCCGGTGTGCGGTGCCCGGATCATCCGCCGCGGTCCGTCGACGTTGCCGGCGGGTGATTCCGGCAGGTAGAGGTCGGCGAAGCGCAGGGCGCGCTGCCGGAACGTCTCGTCCGACGGATCGGCCGCGCAGATCCCGTAGAACAGCAGCAGCGCCTCGCCCTGGTGGAACCAGTCGTATCCGCGCTCGTACTCGTCGACCAGGAAACCGGCGTCGGTCAGCTGCCGGGTGACCTCGTTCCAGTGCGTCTTGCACGCGTCGAGCAGGTCATCGGCGCCGCCGAGCATGTAGAGCATCGGCCAGTTGAAGAAGGGTTCGTAGAAGTCGTCCGCGCCGTCGCGGCAGGGCGGGAACCCGTCGAAGTCGAAGCGGAGGCCGCCCTGCTCGTCGCAGTACCGGTCTTCGAACGCCCGCCATGCGTCGTCCAGTACGGCGAACAGGTGCCGCTGCAGCACCGCCCAGGGCGGCGGTTCGCAGGTCGGAACAGATGCGGTCACAGCCGCCATGTCATCGGTCATCTCAGCCCTTCGTCGCGCCGGCGGTCAGGCCGCCGACGATCTTGCGCTGCATGATCACGAAGAAGATCAGCACGGGTGCGATGGCCAGCAGCAGCGTGGGATACAGCACGGACAGGTCGGTCGTGTGCAGTCCGATCGCGGCGTACACACCGGTCATGACGGTGTAGAGGCCCGACGACGGTCCGAGCACGATCTGCGGGTTGACGAAGTCGGTCCACACGCCGATGGTGTGCAGGATGACCGCGGTGACCACGATCGGCCGCATCAGGGGGAAGACGATCTGCCAGAACGTGCGCAGCCGGCCGGCGCCGTCGATCTGCGCGGCCTCGTCGAGTTCCCGGGGGATCGACCTGATGTAGCCGACGTAGAGGAACATCGACAGCGGCAGCGTCAGCGTCGTCTCGTACAGCACGAATCCCGGGATCGTGCCCATCAGCCCGAGGTAGCGCAGCACGTAGATCACCGGGATGACCAGCACCTGCCCCGGGATGAACAACCCCGCGAGGAAGACCAGCAGCAGCACCTTGTGCCAGGCGCGGGTGCCCCGGGCGATGACGTAGGCGGCCGGGCCGGCCAGCAGCAACGACAGCGCGTTGACCAGGACGACGAACAGCACGGTCACGCCGAACGCCCTGACGACGTTGTAGTCCGGCGAGGACATTGCCGCCCTGAGATACGCGGTGGACAACCCGCCCAGGTCGAGGGCGAAGGGGTGCTGGCGGATCGCCGACGCGGGCTTGAACGCGTTCACCACGACGAGGTAGAGCGGCACCAGCATGACCACGGCGAACAGGGCGAGCAGCCCCGCACCGGACCAGCGGAAGATCCTTCGGCTCATGCCTCCACCGCCTTCTCACTGCGCCGGCGGAGCGCCACGACCGCGATGGCGAGCGTGGTGGTAACCAGCATGAGCACGAGGCTCTGGGCCGAGGCGTATCCGATCTTGCCGCTCTTGAACGACGACGCGAGCACCAGGTACGCGTACGTCTGGGTGCGGCCGGCCGGGCCGCCGTCGGTCAGCGCGAGCACGAGGTCGTAGACCCGCAGCAGTTGTACGAGCACGAGCAGGACGTTGACCGTCACCGTGGGGGCCAGCATCGGCAGCACCACTGAACGGAAGGTCTGCCAGCGCGACGCGCCGTCGATGCGGGCCGCCTCCAGCAGGGCTTCGGGCACGGTCTGGAGGCCGGCGAGGTACAGCACGACGTTGACCCCGAACGAGGACCAGATCACCACGAAAACGACCGCGCCCAACGCCCAGTGGGGGTTGGCGAGGAACGGGACGGTGTGGTGCTTCGACGCGCTGAGGATGGCGTTGATCGCCCCGTCGGTGCTCAGCACGGCTGACCAGAGGAAGCCGATGATCACCGCGCCCAGCACGTGCGGGTAGAAGAACAGCCCGCGCATCATCGCCTTGAGCCGCCCGCCGCCGTTGAGGATCAGGGCCAGGCCCAGGCCGAGGACGTTGCAGGCCACGGTGCCGACGACGGCGATGACGAGCGTGACGTACACGGCCCTTGCCACGTCTGGGTCGTCGAAGAGCTGCCGGTAGTTGGCCAGGCCCACGAACGAGGGATGTGCCGAGAAGCCGTCCCAGTCGGTGAAGCTGAGCCGGGCGGACACCCCGATGGGGATGAGGACGAACGCGACGACTGCCAGCAGCGCAGGACCCACCATCACCAGGTCGGTCAGGCCGGCGGTCACGCGCTTTCGGAGCAGCCGGGAGCGGCCCGGCGCATCGGTGCGACGGGAAGACCCTGGGGTCGGCAGCCGGCCTGCCGACCCAGGAGCAGCAACCGTCAGGTCACTTCGGGGCATTCGAGGTCCACCACTTGTCCATCGCGCCCACGACCGACGCGGGCGACTCACCGAGGTACAGACTCTGGATCTGCTTGTTGAGCTCGTCCGAGAACCCGTTCGGCGCGGAGTTGTCGCCCAGGCCCGGGCCGATGACGACGACCTTGCCTGCGGCGGCTTCCAGGATCTTGCCGACGTCCTCCGTCAACGGCGAGGCGTCGTAGGTGTACCCGGTGCGGAAGTTGCCCTCGGCCTTCAGCTCGGCGGTGACCGCCGTCTTGTCGCTGACCAGGTACTTCACCAGGTCGATCGCCTCGGCCTGCTTGCTGGAGGACTTGAGCACGGAGTACGGGATGGACGGGTTGCCCGCCTGCGGCGGCGTGGAACCGTCGAACGTGGGGACGGGGAAGACGCCCACGTCGAAGCCGGGCTTGGCGGTGTCGATCGACGGCACCAGCCAGTTGCCCATCACCATGGTCGCCGACTTGCCGGCGGTGAAGTTGGCGATCATGTCGTTGTACTTCACGCCGTTGGCGTCCTTGGGGACCAGGCCGTCCTTGATCCAGGACTGGTACACGCCGAGGTACTTCTCGTAGTTGCTGCCGGCGAAGGTGACGGCGTTCTTGTCGCGCTGCGCGTACCAGTCCGGTACGGCGTTCATCACGTTCGGGTTGGCCATCATGAGGAACTGCGCCCCGGTGGTCCACTCGCCCCCGGTCTGCAGCGGCGTGTACCCCGCGCCCTTCAGCTTGCGCAGGTCCGCGGTGAAGTCGTCGATGGTCTTGGGAAGGTCGGTGATGCCGGCCTTCTGGAAGGCGGCCTTGTTGTAGAAGACCAGCGACTGGATCTGGGTGCCGCTGCCGACCATCCAGACCTTGCCCTTGAGCTTGGACGCCTGCGAGAAGGGCGCGTCCTTGACCCACTGCGCGTCGGGCAGTGGGGCCATCTGGTCGGCCAGCGCGGTGTTCTGCCCGCCGCTGACGATGTCCGGCGGGTCGCCCGCCGCCAGCTGCTGCTGGAGCGTGTCGGCGGTGCCCGAGCCGGTGGGGGCCTCGATCGTCACCTTGACGCCGGGGTGGGCGGCGACGTAGGGGGCCACCAGGTTCTCGTAGAACGACTTGGTCAGCACCGGCGTGATGTTGACCAGCATGCGGATGTTCTTGTCGTGCGTGCCGCCGCTGCCGCCACCCGAACATGCGGCGAGCAGCGCAGTGGACAGGGTCACGGCGCCCAGGACGGCAGGCAGCCTGTGGCGAGAACTCGAGCTCATCGAACCCTCCTCGTGGCTATCGCTCATCGATAGTGCCCACACTTGATCGGCTGCCAGGAGGAAAGTCAAGCGCCGGAAGCACCAGCGTTACCTGTTTGAAACCTCCGCACTGCGCGTCGAGTCGACGACCATAACCTTCGAATCGGCGGAATACCGCCAGGTCAGCGCCGTCTTCAGATCCAACAAGGGCCTCGCCTGGCGTCGGGTACGCGACACTCCGCCGCACCTCGAACGCACCGACCTCTTGACGACATCCGACGACTATGGGCATCCTCCCGCTAATCGATAACGCCCGGTCGACTGGGCAGGGCACGCACCCCGCAGGAGGCGGGCGTGCTCTGCGGTCGCCCCGGTCCTCGACGGGAAGGAGGGCCCAGCATGTCGGGTTACACGGAGTAGCGCGCACCACCGTTTGTGTCGAACCGCCCGTGCGGTGCCGGCTGGACGTCGAGCGTCACATGCTTCGGTCCGTTGGTCCCACGCGTCGCGCTGTTGGTCCTACTCGTCGCGCTCGGCCAGGTGGGCTGCGCCGATGGCGTGCCGGCGAAACGCCCGCCCGGCATCCTCCACCCGGCCCTCGACCAGCAGATTCAGCAGCCGCTCGTGCTCGGCGACCAACGTGTTGCGGCTCCCGGTGTAGAACGGATCGGAGACCACCCGCAACGTCCACAAACTGGGCTCCATCACCTCCCACAACCGCGGCAGCAGATAGTTCCCACTGGCATCACACACCAGCCGGTGAAAGGCCATGTCACTACCGCGGAAACTCACCGGATCATCGTTCCGAGCCGCCCGCCGCATGTCGTCGACCACCGCCTTCAGCCGGTCGACGAACCCCTCGGCACGACGCTCCGCCGCAGCACGAGCCGCGAACTCCTCAAGATTCCCCCGCAACTCACGCGCCTGCTCCGCCTCCTCGACCGAGATGCTCGCCACCCGGCTCCCCAGCCGCGGCACATGAGTCACCAGACTCTCGTACACCAACCGCTTGACCGCCTCACGCACCGGCGCCTGGCTGATACCCAAACGCTTGGCGATGTCCGACTCCACGATCCGCTGATCCGGCACCATCTCACCGCTCAAGATGGCCGACCGCAGCAACCGGTACACCTGCTCGGACAACAACCCACCCGACAGATTGCCCCGGTTCCGCTCAAGCAACTCATTCAGCCCGGCCATCAGCGCTCCCACTCCATCCCGCACAGACCCCGACACCCCATCCTATCGATCAGCCGGGACCGGGGACTCGCCGGAGAAAGGCGCGCTGCGCGGGAACACACCGGGGCTCCCCTCCAGTAGCTACCTACGAAGGGCTCGACATGTCTCCATTCTCACGACGCGATCTACTCAAGGCCGCCGGGGCCGCCGCGGCGGCCGCCTCGACGACGATCGTCACCGGGCCGGCCGCGCATGCCGACACAGGCGGCCCCGAGGACAGCAACGACTCGCCCGGCCGGCAGTTCTTCGTGGCGACGGACGGGAACGATGCCAACCCGGGCACGCTGGCCAAACCGCTCGCGACGCTCGAAGGAGCACGCGACGCGATTCGGGCGTGGCGGCAGAGAACGTCGGATCACGCGAAGGCACCGGTCACCGTCCAGCTCCGCGGCGGCGCGTACCGGCGGGCGCAGAGCTTCGCCCTCGACGCGCGAGACTCCGGATCACCGGGTCGGCCGGTCACCTACACCGCCTACAACGGCGAAGAGGTCCGGCTCGTCGGCGGTGTGGACCTGCCGGGTGCCAGCTTCACGCCGGTCACCGACCAGGCGATCCGCGACCGCCTTCCGGCCGCGGCACGGGACATCGTCCAGGAGGTCGATCTGGCGGCGCTCGGGATCAGCGACTACGGGGAGATCGTCCAGACCGGATACGGCCTGCCCGCCGCGGTGAGCCCGCCGGAACTGTTCATCAACGGCACGTCGATGACCCTGGCCCGCTACCCGAACACCGGATTCCTCAAGACCGGAAAGGTCGTCAACCCGGGCGGCAACCCCCGCAGCGTCCTCGGTGACCCCGCGAAGATGGCCGCGGAGTTCGCGAAGGGCGCCACCTTCACGTACACCGACCCACGGCCGTCGACGTGGACGGACACCAGCGACGTCTGGATGTACGGCTACTGGTACTACGACTGGGCGGACGGCAACCTGCAGGTCAAGTCGATCGATCCGGCCTCGCAGCAGATCTCCACCAGGACCGCGAGCATGTACAGCCTGCGAGCCGGACAGCGGTACTACTACTACAACGTCCTCGAGGAACTCGACACACCGGGTGAGTGGTACCTCGACCGCGCCACCGGGAAGCTGTACCTGTACCCGCCCAGCTCCCTGTCCGGCGCCACGGTTCTGCTGTCGCTGCTCGCCGATCCGATGGCCGTGCTCGACGGCTGCTCGCACGTGACGTTCTCCCAGCTGATCTTCGAGGGGTCGCGAGGCGACGGCATCAGTGTCACCGAAGGCACCTCCAACGTCGTCCGCGACTGCACGCTGCAGCTCCTGGGCGGCCGCGCGGTCACCTTCGGCGACGTGACCACGGCGGACGGTCCCCACGGCGGATCGCGCAACGAGGTCCGCGGCTGCCACATCCAGGCCACCGGCCGGGGCGGCATCTCCCTCGCCGGCGGCGACCGTGCCACCCTCACGCCCGCTCGCAACCAGGCGATCGGCAACGAAATCCACAACTACAGCCGCCTGCAGGCGACATACAGCCCCGCGGTCGAGATCGCCGGTGTCGGGAACCGCGCGGCCAACAACCACATCTACGACGCGCCGCACGTCGCGATCCTCTTCCGTGGCAACGACCACCTGATCGAGTACAACGAGATCAACGACGTGGTGCAGCAGACCAGTGACGCCGGCGCCATCTACGCGGGGCGTGACTGGACCGGTCGCGGCACGGTCGTCCGCTACAACTTCCTGCACGACATCGTGGGCATCGGGGGCCTCGGGGCCTATGGCGTGTACCTCGACGACTGCTTCTCCGGGACGACCGTCACCGGCAACATCTTCTTCGACGTCAGCAAGGACTTCCTGATCGGCGGCGGGCGCGACAACACCATCACCAACAACGTGATGCTGTCGGCCTCCTCCTCCATCACTCTCGACGATCGAGGAATCGGCTGGGCAGCGGGGAACGTGGCACCCGGTGGCTCCTGGGGGATGTACGCGATGCTCGCTGCCGTTCCGTACCAGGAAGAGCCCTGGCTGTCGCGCTACCCGCACCTCGCGACCATCACCGGGGACGGTCCGGGGTACCCGAAGTACAACGTGGTCGAGTACAACGCGCTCTACCGCGTCCCCTCGCCCAGCATCGCCAAGTCCGCGATCACCTATGGAACCGTCGGCCAGAACCTGGCACTCGTCACCGATCCAGGCGTGGTGACGGTCGTCGACGGGACTCCGCGGCTGGGAAGCGACGACCAGATCGTGGCACAGCTCCCCGGCTACCAGCCCATTCCCCTGGACAGGATCGGGCTGCGGTGACCCGCTGAAGGGTGGCGCGGCCCGTTGGGTCGGGCTGCAAAGCGTGAGCGCTCTCGTGCGGCGTGCAGGTGCACGCCGCACGAGATCGCCGAACGGATGTGCTGGTCAGCGGGACCCGGAGGTCGGCAGCGCGGCGGGCTTGGCCGGCGGGGACACCGGTGTGACGGCGTGGGGGGTCACGATGTACCAGGTGAAGGTCATCGGCGGCAGGGTCACCTCGAGTTGGAGGTTGCCGTTGGAGTCGATGGTGAGGTTGCGGGGCGTACCCTCGCCTTCGCGGTAGACGTCGACGCTGGTGCCGGTGGGTGTCGCGCTGGGGTAGCTGCCCGACCAGCTCGGCTTCGGGTAGTGCTCGGCGACCGCGTTGGAGCCGAAGACAGGGATGTCCGTGGTGTCGAGGTACGACCCCGGGACCGGCTGAGGCGCCTGGGCCAGGTCGGTCATGCCGGTGTAGTACAGCGGCACGGTCAGGCTCTCGGTGTGCTCCTCGTCCGTCTGGTTGAACACGGCGACAAGAGCCCGCTCGTCGCCTTCGGAGCGTGCGTGCATGAACGCGTCGATGCCCGTGCCGCGGGCCAGGTTGCCGGGCTCCTGCCGGGGTGGGATCAGATGCACGATGTCGGCGGTGACGAGGCCGCGGTAGGTCTTGTACACATCCACCCAGTACTTCACCACTGACCGGACGTCGGGATCGCCGTCGTCCAGTGTCGTGCCGCGGAAGGTCGGGTTGACGCCGGCCAGGAAGCTCTGGCCGGTGGCCCAGCTGTAGTCGAACAGGTTCTGCTTGAGCGGCTTGAACGCGGCTGCGCTGCCGCCGCTGTGGTAGACGTCGATCGGCATGAACGTCCAGCACGCCGAGGGACACTTCTCGTACGTGCCGTTGTAGATGTACTGCCGGCCGAGCATCAGCTGCTGCTGGCGCGGTTGGCTCCAGCCGTTCTCCTGGTAGCCGATGGCGTTCTTGTTGGTGCCGTTGAAGTAGTGCCAGTCGGGCGCGTTGATGTAGGTGTCGCGCTCGCGCATCATCCTGTAGAGGTCGTTGCTGAACGTCCACTGCTTGTAGACCGTGTCCGCGCCGCCGTCGGCGTAGGCATGGTTGGTCTCATCGCAACGGAACATGGGCCACGGCCCGTCGAGTTCGACACAGCCGAGACCGGTGGTGTCGAGAGTGTTCTGGATCCGGCTCTCGAACTCCGCGAAGCCCTTGGTGCCCAGGCCCATCACGGTCCCCCACGGCGTGCCCGCACAGGTGCTCTCCGCTGAGTCGAAGATCGTCCCTGTGGTGAGCAGCACGTACCCGCCCGGTTCGATGCCCAGAGCGCGCAGGGCGTCGAAGTCGGCCTTCTTCCGGGCGAGATAGGCCGGATCGGTGCTCAGCATGCTGAACCCGCTGCCGAACGATTGGATCATCAGCTCGAAGCCCAAGGCGGCGGAGTCGGCGGCCGAGTCCCGCAGGGCGTTCGGGTTGTCCGAGATCAGATGGTAGAAGAGCGGGTTCTCGGTGATCTGAGGCGCGAGCGTGCGGTACATCGCCTTGATCTCCATCTGCTGCGCCTCGTAGTGATCGGTGCTGTGCAGCAGCTGGAAGCTGCGGAACCCGTCGAAGTGCCCGCCCCAGTGCGGCACCTCGGTTCCGATACGGTACGCCGGCCCCTCCTTGTAGAGGACGGTGTACGTCGTGTAGTCGCCCTGGTCGGTGACCGTGTAGGTGCGGTCCTTGTCGTTGTTCCGGTACACGTTGTCGGTGCCACCGTGGTAGTCGGTGTCCAGGTAGAGCCGTCCGGCCAGCTGGGAGCGCACGTGCAGCCGGTCGACGGTGAGTTCGTCGATCATGACCGGCGTCGCGCTGGTGTTGTCCACCGAGACCTTTTTCATGACGGTGGCGATGCCGTCGTAGATCTCGTAGCGCGCGGTGACGGTGACGCCGTCCAGCTTCTCCGCGAGGCTCGGGTGGGGCAGGAAGGTGACCACGAGAGCCTTGCCCGCGGCGGGCCACGGCCGCTGCTCCGCGTACGGCTTGAGGGTCACACCATCTTTTTCGTAAGGGGTCCACTCGTACGGTTTCTGCGTGCTCTCCTCGATCCGGTACGAGGCGTGGACGAAACCACCGGACGCGTTCGTGCCGCCGACGTCGTACGTGGCGCCGTCCAGGACGATGGTGGCCTCCGGCTCGCCGACGTGGTCGAGCATCTCCTGACCAGTGCCCAGGTTCTTCAGCGAGGTGGTCGTGAAGTTCGGTGCGATGTCGAAGGAGCGCTGCACGATCCCGTTGGCCATCGTGACGGTGCGGCCGTGCCGGGAGATGGTCGACGGCGTGGTCACCGGATGGACGACCCAGTCCGCGCCCGGCGCCGGGCTCGTCGTCGCGGCGCTCGCGCTTGCCCGCATGGCAAGGGGGGCGACGCTGGCGACAAGACCGGTCGCGGCCATGGCGCGCAATACCTTGCGACGCGTCAGTTGCTGATCACTGTCCATGAGATTCCCTTCGACGAGAGCAACGCCCGGAGGTCGCGCTCTCTTTGGGTCGATGAGCGGATGGATGGCACAGGATGTTGCGGGCACCAGCACGTGGGCGTTCGCCTCTCGGCGTACGCCCACGTGCAGGTCTTCTTCAGCGTGACGGTGATCGTCCGCGCGGCTAACGGCCGGACCGGGCTAACCGGCGACCGCGATCCGGTAGTCGCGGTGGGCCTGCGGCTGGCCGGAGCTCTGGTAGGCCGTGACTGTGAACCGCGCCGTTCCCGGGGTGGCCGGGGTTCCGACGATCCCGCCGGTGTCGGCGTTGAGCACGAGCCCGCGGGGCAGGGCTCCCGAGGTCACCGCGTACCGCGTGGTCGCGGGCGTGTTGGTCTTCACGGTCGCCTCGTACAGGTGTCCCTTGGCCGCGGCGGGCAGCGCGGCGGCGTCGAGTTCCGGGGTCGGAGCGACGACGGCCTGGGGGGCGCCGATCGGCTTGCCGTCGGCGTCCAGCTGCTGCAAGGACCAGCGCTTGCCCGGCTCGACCACGGTCAGGTGCCAGTTCGTCGACTGGTCGCGGAACTGCGCCCGCTGCTGCTCGGTGAACGCACCGAGGTTGCGTGCCGTCTCCCACTGCCGGATGGCCTCGAGCAGCCGCGTGGTGTTCTCCCCGCCCGCCTGGAGGCTGGAGACCGTGGTCTGGAAACCTGCCCCGGCGTTCAGACCGGCGCCCCGGGCCAGCTTCCATTCCATGGTGAGCAGGCTGTCGGTGCCCTTGAGGCTGATCCAGCCGAGCATTCCGGGAAGGTAGTTCGCCTGGAGGTAGGTGTTGTTCTTGAACACCTGGTCCATGGAGGTGCTGCCGACCTCACCCCAACTGGCCCGGGTCAGCGCGTCCCAGGTGTTCGAGGTCATCCGGCTGGTCTCGGAGATGAAGCCGTCCTTGGCGTTGATCCGCCGGAAGGTGCTGTTCACCAGGTGAGCCATGCCGTAGGCGCCCCAGCCGGAGTCCGATGCCGACTCCAGGCCGTCCCAGGACATGCCGGAGATGCCGGTGTCGTTCCACGCGGTGGTCAGCCTGTCGCTGATCTCACCGAGGATGGCGTGGTTGCCGAGCGCGCCGCCGTACTCGTTGGCCACGACTCGCGCGGCGCGGTCGCCCGCGGCGTGGGAGACCGCGACCGATCCCCATCGCCCGCGCTGCACGCCGGTCAGCTTCCACTCGTTCCCGACCTGCTCGGCCGCTCCGTAGCTGACGAACTCGTCGCCGATGCGCAGGTAGTTGTAGTTCACTCCGCTGGCCAGCAGCGCGCCGGAGTCGAGGTAGAGGGTGGTGTCGCCGGCCGCCAGCGGGCGGCTGAGCGAGGCGGTGCCGCCCGTCACGAGCCGGTCGTCCGCGGGTGCCGTGACGTAGGGGTCCTGCGGGATAAGGGCCCAGTCGTAGGGCTCGTCGCCGGTGCCGATGAAGTCCGACAGGGTGTGCACGCCGAGCTGCACGCCGTTGGCCTTGGCGAGGTCCACGGCTGCGGCGGCCCCGGCGTCGCTACCGCCCAGGCTGGAGTCGAACTGGTAGTGGCCGCTCGACTTCCACGGCCCGTAGTTGGTGGTCAGCGAGTAGATGCGGCCCATGCCGGCCGCCTTGGCGAATCGGGCGGCCGCCGGGATGTTGCCGGTGTCCAGGTCGCCGAGCACCAGCCACGACTGGCTGCTCGCCTGGGACGCCTTCTGCCACTGGCCGTTCAGCGTCGGGTAGGGCAGCTTCTCGCCCGCCGCGATGTCGGACAGGACCGTCGGCGTCGCCTCGGGCGAGGCCCCGAACAGCGCGATCTTGGAGCCGGCGATCTCGCCCTCGCGGCCGGGCAGCGACCCGACCGGGATCGGGTAACCGCTCACCACTCGGCTGCGGTTCTTGGTGTAGTCGAAGGTGAAGGCCCGCAGCACTGAACCCCACGGGGTCACACCCGCCGCGCTCCACTGCTCCAGAGAACCCACGCTCACGTGGTCCGGGTCGTGGTCGACCTCGTTCTCCCAGCCCAGGGCCTGGTCCTCCTGCGGCCAGGCACCTTCGGTACGGTCGGTCAGCGGATGGATCCCGATGGCGAAGTTCCCGTCGCGGACCACGCCCGCCGAGGTGCCGACCGTCTGGGAGATGTTCGTGGCCAGCGGGCCCCAGAGCAGGGTCTGCACGTCGACGTTCTTGGGTGCGTCGACGGAGACTGCCTCGAACGTGGTGTAGTCGCCCTTGCCGACCAGCTTCACCTGGATCGTCCAGTGCGCGGAGTTGTTGCGGAAGGTGAGCATCTGGCCGCCGGGGCCGGAACGGACCACCGAGGTCGGCCGCTCCTGCTTGCCGTCGACGACCAGGCTGACCAGGGACGCCGCATGACCGGACGCGAGGTGGTCGGTACCGGTCCTGATGTCGTCCAACCCTACGACCGTGCCGGCCTTGTCGAGCTGGATGTCCAGGTAGCCGGCCTGGATGTCGATCGACGGGGTCTTTCCGCCGGCCTGTGCTCCCGCCGACTGTGCGCCGATCGCGGGCAGGGCGCAGACGGTCATCACGACTGCCGCCGCGATGGCCGTCCGCTGGCGCCGATCTGGTCTTGTCGGGGTGATCTGGGATCTGGTGAGGGGGTTCGAGAACCGCATGGTGGTGCTCCTGTTCAGCTTTCCGTGGATACTGCGCTGCACCGGCCGCTCGTGCCGGTCATCCCTTCGTGGCACCGCCGGTCAGGCCGCGGACGAAGTGCTTCTGGAACGCGAGGTAGAAGGCCAGGACGGGAATCGTGGCCAGCAGCATGAAGGCGAACACCGCCCCGAAGTCCTGCTGGTAGGGGCCGATGGAACGGAAGATCCCGACGGTGACGGTGTTTCCGGATCCCGGGCCCAGGACGAGCAGCGGCGTGAGGAAGTCGTTCCACACCCAGACCCCGAGGAAGATCAGCACGCTGGCCGAGGCCGGCCGCAGGAGGGGGAAGACCACCTGCCAGAAGATCCGGAACCGCCCGGCACCGTCGACGGACGCGGCCTCTTCGAGCTCGCGCGGGATCGAGCGGACGAACCCCATGAAGACGAGCACCGCGAACGGCAGGTAGTAGCCGACGTCGACCAGCACCGCGCCCGGCATCGTGTGCATCAGCCCGATGGAGTTGAGGATCCGGGTGATCGGAAGCATGATCACCGCGGGCGGGATCATCAGGCCGGTCAGCATCACGCCGATGACGGCACGGCTCCACCAGCGGCCCGAACGGACCAGATAGTAGGCCGACATCGCGGCCAGCACGGTGGTGATGACGATCGACAGGGCGGTGAGGATGACGGAGTTGGCGAGGCCGTACCAGAACAGCCCGTCGGGCCGCTTCAGCACCTGCTCGATGTTGCCGAGGGTCGGCGGAAGCGGGAGCGCGAGCGGCGACGACACCACCTTGGAACTGGGTTTGAAGGCGTTGACCAGCGCCACGTAGAGCGGGAGGCAGAAGACGGCCGCCACGCCGGTGGCCAGCAGAGGGCGGACCCATGGGGCTCGGGTGTTCACAGGTTCACCTCTCGTCGTTGCAGCAGCTTGAGCGTGGTGACGCTGGCGATCGCGACGACGACGAGCATGATCCCTGCCATCGCGGACGCGATTCCCGGGCGTTGCTCGGAGAACGCGGTGCGGATCACCTCGAAGGCGACGGTGGCCGTGCCGTTGGTGCCGGGGCCGCCGTTGGTGAGCACGGCGATCTGGTCGTAGACCTTGAAGGTGCTGATCATCAGCATGACGGTGGTGATCGTCAGCGCGGGGGCGAGCATCGGCCAGGTGATCGCGCGGAACTGCTGCCAGGGGCCGGCCCCGTCGAGGCTCGCCGCTTCCTCGAGTTCCGTGGGGATCCCCGCCAGACCGGCGAGGTAGATGACGACCGCGAAGCCGAGCATCTGCCAGACCATGATTCCGGAGACGGAGTAGATCGCGTAGGACGGATCGGTCAGCCAGCCCGGCGGGTTCTTGACGCCCATGGAGACGAGGGTGCTGTTGAGCAGGCCGTCGTCGGCCAGGATCGAGCGCCCGATCACCGACACCACCACGGCGGAGAGGATCACCGGGGTGAAGTAGACGCCGCGCAGCAGGCTGTAGAGCCGGCCCTGCTTGCGCAGCAGCAGGGCGATCGCGAGGCCGAGCACGTTCGTCAGCAGCACCACGATCACCGTGATCACCACGGTGTTCCACAGGGAGTGCCGGAACTCCTGGTCGCCGAGGAGGAACGTGTAGTTGTCCAGGCCGACGAACGAGGTCTTCGGGCGAGTGGCGCGCTCGTCGGTCATCCCGATGTACAGGGTCCACAAGATGGGTGCCAGGACCATCGCGGTGAAGACCGTGAGGGTCGGCAGCACGAAGACGGCGAAGGCTCCTACCGAGGGCCACTGCACGGTGCGGCGCCGGTGCGGCCCACCCGTGCGCCCGGACGGGACCGCGGCGGGCTGCGGCGTACCGGGCCGCGGGACTCCTCCGTCGGCATCGGTTCCCGTCCGGGAGCGCAGGGGATGCGTCACTTCGAGAACTCCTTGAACTGCTTGTTCAGCGTCGCCACGAACCCGCTCACGTCCGTGCGACCGTTGAGGAGATCGTTCAGTGCCGCGTCGACCTTGGGCATGAAGCCCGACGGCAGGGCCGGAATGCCGCCCTCGTTGCCGAAGCTCGGTGTCACGGTTCCGCTGGACTGGGCCTTGTTGTAGAGATCGAGCGTCTCGTTGTACAGGGGCGGCAGACCGGTCGGCGGCTTGTAGCCCTTGAGGGCGACGAACAGGCCGTCGTACCGCGCCCCGCCGTCGGCGTTCAGCTTGGAGAACTCGATGGCCCACTTCTTGGCCTTGGCGACGTCGGGGGCCTTGGCGCTCACCGACAGACCGCCGCCGGTGTAGACCGGCAGGACGAGCGAGCCGTCCTGCGTGGGCATGGGGAAGACGCCGATCTGGTTCTGCTGCGTCTTGTTGGGGGCGGCCGGGAACCACGAGCCCATCGGGTACATGGCGCCCTTGCCGTCGAGGAACGCCTGCTGCGCCTGCGCGTAGGTGGCCGAGAGGTTGTCGACGTTGTCCTTGCTCGCCAGCGCCTTCATCTTGGTCGCGGCGTTGACGAACAGCGGGTTGCTGAAGTCGGTCTTGCCGTTGACGAGCTTGCCCAGCCACTGCGGGTCCTTGGCGTAGACCTCGTTCGCCATCACCTGGGCGAAGGTCCATCGCGGGCCCAGGCCGTCCGGTGCGCCGCCGCCGATGACGAACGGCTTGATCCCCGCCGCCTTCAGCTTGCCGACGTCGGCCAGCAGGTCGTCCCACTTCTTCGGAGCAGTGGTGATGCCCGCCTTCTGGAACGCCGCCTTCTGGTAATAGATCTGCCAGGTCTGCGAGTTGGTGGGCAGCTGGTAGATCTTGCCGTTGAAGCTGTTCGCGCCCGGGTCGGTCCAGTCCGCCACCTCCGACTTGCTGAACTCGGCGAGCTTGCCCGCCTCCGCCAGTCCCGAAGGGTCGATCGCGACCATGATGTCGGGCAGCGCGCCGGTCGAGTCGAGTTGGCGGACGTACTCGTCGCGTTGCTCGGAACTCGGCGCGACAAGCTTCTTGATCTTCACCCCCGGCACCTCGGCGCTTGTCCTGGCGATGATGTCGTCCCAGTACTTGGCGGTGAGGTTGGGGGTCTCGAAGGTGAGCAGGCTCAGCGTTACGTCGCCGCTCCCCGTCCCACCCCCGCTCCCGCTCCCGCCGCCGACTGAACAGCCGGTCAGTGCGACGAGGCCCAGCACCGCGGCCATCGCGACGCAGGTAGTCCGCTTACCCATCGAGACCCTCCTTCACCTGGTCGAACCCGCTGGCGGGATGCTGCTTGACCAGAGGTTAGATAAAACAACTTTCTTTTCAATATTGCTGCTGGGGCGCCAATGTAGATAGCGTGAGGCTGTGAGTCAAGACACCCGTGAAACCCAGCGCAGCGCGGCCCCTTCGGGCCGTGCCGGCGATGCCCACCTGCTGCGGAGGCTCAACCTCGTGGCCACGGTGCGGGCGTTCCTCGATGCAACGGCGCTGACGGTCAGCGATGTGCGTGCGACCGTCGGCGTCTCCCGCCCCACCGCCGAGGATCTGGTGGCGACGCTGCTGCACCAGGGCTTCGTCCGTGAGGCGCCCGGCCGCCCGAACGGCGAGCGGTCCGCGGGGCGGCCGGCCCGGCACTACGAGGTGGTGGCCGAGGACTTCGCGGTCGTCGGAGTCGACATCGGCGCCCACAAGGTGGCCGTGGTCGTCTGCGACCTGCGAGGGAACGTCGTGGCGGTGCGCAGGCGCAGTGTCGACTCCCGCCTCGGGCCGGCCGGCCGCATCGGGGCGGCGGCACGCCTGGTGGAGACGACCGTCCGGCAGACCGGGACGAGTTGGGAGCACATCCGCTCGATCGCCTGCGGCATCACGGGGGTGGCGGCCAACGGCTCGGTGGTCAAGGATGTCCGCTCCGTTCCCGCGGGCCATGACCTGGACGTCTACTCCCTACCGGGGTTCGACACCATCGACGTGGTGTCGGAGGTGTCGGCGCGCTTCAAGCGCGACGTGCTGGTCTCGAACGACATCCACCTCGCGGCGGCGGCCGAGCAGTGGCGGGGCGCCGCCTCCGAGGCACGTGACCTCGTCTACATGCACGCCGGCCGCCGCCTCGGGGCCGCGATCGTCATCAACGGGCAGATCCACAACGGACGCCGCGGTCTGGCGGCGTCCGTCGGCTCCATGAAGATCCTGGGGTGGGCCGACGTGATGGCACAGCTCGACCGCGAGAGCCGCAGGCTCTCGGGCTCGACGGCCTCGGAGTCCACCAGCGGCGACGTCCGGGCGCTCTTCCAGGCGGCCGCGGCCGGCGACCGCACGGCGATGCTCACCGTCGACCGCGTCGCGGAGGCCCTCGCTCTGGGGGCCTCCACCCTGGTCCATGCCGTCGACCCCGACCTCGTCGTACTGGGCGGCGGTCTGTCCCGCGCGGGGGACGTCCTCGCCGCTCCGTTCGAGCGGCACCTCGCCGAGACCTCGCTCGATTCGCCGGAGTTCCGCGTGTCCCTACTCGGCGACGAGTCCGTCGCCCTCGGCGCCGCCCGGCTGGCCCTCGACGACCTCAGGGCGAGCCTGCTCGCCGTGCAGGACTGATCCGCCTTTCTCACCGCACCAAGGAGTCACCGAATGATCGAGCCCGGACGCGTCGCCGTGCCCGTGCCCACCGCCCCCGTGTCCCTCTCCGGTCTCGGCGGGGACGAGGCCACGACGTTGGTCCTGCTGCCACGAGCCGACGGCCTGCCGGACATCGGGTGGGTGGGGCTCCCCCTGGCGGCGACGGACGTCCGATCCCTGACGATCCCCGCCTCCGTCGAGACCACAGCCTGGAACTCCTGGCTGATCGGTTCGCCGGTCAGCGTGCTCCCGGAGCACGCGCGCGGCTACCTCGGACGGCCGGCGCTGCTCGGACACCGAATCGGCTCCCAGGGCCCCGGGAGCGACTGGTCCACCGCCTTCGGTCCCGGCGCTGTGCGGTCCGACGGCGCCTCACTCGTCGTGGAGGCCACCGACGAGGCGGCGGGGCTCGAACTGCGCTTCGAGGCCGAAGCCGTCCACGGAGGGGGACTGCGCCTGCGGCACGTGCTGGCCAATGTCGGTGCCGGTCCCTATGTGGTCGACGCGCTCGACGTGGTCATACCCCTTCCCACCAGCGCGGGCGAGATCCTCGACTTCACCGGGCGTTGGGCCCGCGAGCGGCAGCCCCAGCGGCATGCCCTCGCGGATGGGCAGTGGGTCCGGGAGCACCGCCGCGGCATGCGCGTCCTCGACGGCACCGGGCTGATCGTGGTCGGCACCCCTGGCTTCGGCTACGGTGACGGTGAGGTGCTCGGTGTCCACCTGGCCTGGAGCGGCAACCACCGCTATGCCGTGGAGCAGTTGAGCTCCGGCGCCGCCGTCGTCCGGGCCGGCGAGCTGCTGCACCCGGGCGAGCTGGTCCTCGCCGAGGGCGAGACGTACGCGACGCCGTGGGTGCACGTGACCGCCTCGAAGCGCGGGCTCGACGGCCTGGCGGACGCGACCCATCGGTACGTCCGGTCGCTCGCGGCCCACCCGGCGTCGCCCGCACCCGTCATGTTCAATCCGTGGGAGGCGGTGTACCTCGACCACGACCTCGACACGCTGACCGCGCTGGCCGACCTCTCGGCCAAGCTGGGCGCCGAGCGTTTCGTGCTCGACGACGGGTGGTTCACGGGTCGCACCTCCCTCGACGACGGCCTGGGCGACTGGACCCCGGACCCGGCCGTGTGGCCGCACGGACTGGCACCGCTGGTGGACCGGGTGCGTGCGAACGGGATGGAGTTCGGGATCTGGTGGGAGCCCGAGGCGGTCAACCCGAACTCCGCGGTCTACCGCGACCACCCCGAGTGGATCCTGCGCACGGGCGACCGGACACCCGTGCGCGAACGCAACTGCTACCTGCTCGATCTCAGCCGCGACGACGTGCGGGCGCACCTGGTCGACGCATTCGACCGCCTCGCGGCGGCGCACCGGATCGACTTCGTCAAGTGGGACCACAACCGCGACCACATCGACGGCGGTGACTCACGTGGCTCCGGCCGGCCCGCGTCACGGCGGCAGACTCTCGCCTTCCGCGAGCTCCTCGACGAGCTGGCCCGCCGGCATCCCGGCGTCTCGTGGGAGAGCTGTGCCTCGGGAGGCGGCAGGATCGACCTGGACGTGCTCGAACGGGTCCAGAGCACCTGGACCTCCGACGTCACCGATCCGCTGTCCCGCCAGCCGATCCAGCACTGGACCGCCCAGCTCGCCCCGTTGGAGTACCTGGGCGCCCATGTCGCCGCGCCGGTCTCCCACCAGACGGGCCGAACGAGCTCCCTGGACCTCCGGGCGGCCACCGCGTTCTTCGGCCAGTTCGGAATCCAGTGGGACCTCACGAAGGTGCCCGCCCGCGAGCTGGACCGCCTCGCCTGCTGGATCGACCTCTACAAGCGCCACCGCGCCCTCCTGCACACGGGGCGGCTGACCCGCGTCGCACTGCCCGACGGTCTGCTCGCGCATGGAGTGGTCGCTCGCGACCGCTCGGAGGCGCTCTTCTCCTACGCCCAGCTCGAGGAGATCGTGCCCGTGCCACCGCGGCTCCGCATCCCGGGACTCGATCCGGACCGGACCTACCGTGCCTCGCTCCTCACTCCCCCGGACCCGTCGGTGAGCTGGGACGTCACGGGTATCCAGGCCTCGGGTGCGGCGCTGGGAACACTGGGGCTGCCGGGTCCCGCACGGGCGCCCCAGAGCGCGGCGCTCGTCCACCTGCGGGCCCTCTGAGCCTGTCCTGGCACTCCGGGACCGTGGCTACGGGTGGATCTCCCTGATCACGGTTGGGGCCCGTGGGTCTGTCGGTCAGGCGGCCCTCGTGCCTGGCAGGTGCTGGCGCAGGCGGTCGGTGAGCAGGCCGAGGCCGGCCCCGGGTGGGGCCGGCCTCTGGTCGTTCGTCGGGTCAGCGGCGTGGGGCCAGGTCGAGGATGTGGAGTGTGGACTGGGACGGGAGGGTCAGCGAGTGGAGCTCCTTGTCGGGGTTCACGGGCACGGTGTTGACGTAGAGGCGGTAGTCGAGGCCGAAGTTGGCGGGGCCGGACGGGGTGACCCGGTGGTCGGTGGTGACGGCGATGCGGGCCCCGTTCGCCGTGGGGGCGTCCGTCAGCCAGTTGGGCAGATACAGGTTCGCCGAGTCGGTGGTGCCGTCCGTGTAGTGGACGGTGACCTGGCCGGTGACGCCGCCTACCGAGGCGCCGAGGAAGCCGATCTCGCGGGCACGGCCGCTCAACGCGATCTCTGAGCCGCCACCCGCGACGTTGTCCCAGCGGCCCGGACCGTAGTCGGGGAGCGTGAAGGACAGTCCGTCGACCATCAGTTGGGCGCCCGGTGCGGCGCCGGCCGCCGTCAGTGCCTCGGCGGAGTAGCTGTTGCCACTGTCGAACGAGCCCTCCGCCGGATGGGCGTCCCGGGCGATCATGGTGCTGTTGTACGCATCGGAGAGGCGCGCCAGCGGCAGGGACGCCGGGACGGCCGCGGTGGTGACGGCGGTGCCCGAGGCGAGCGGGTACTCGGCCCGGGCCCGTACGGAGCCCGCGGACTCCCCGAGGTCGGCGGCGGGCGGGATGACCGTGAACTCGGCGGTGGCGGTGGCCCCGTCGGCCACGGTGCCCAGGGACTGCCGGTCCGGGGTGACCTGCCAGCCCTCGGGGGCGTCCATGGTGAGAACCACGTCGGAGAGTGAGGTGCCGGTGCTGTTGGTGAAGCTCGCCTTCACCGTGCCGGGGGCGCCGCGCGTGTAGAGGGCCGGGGCGACGGCGACCCGCGCGGGCGGTGCGGTGGGGCAGAGCGCGCCCGTGTCGGCCGGGCCCAGGTCGTCGATGGCCAGGTCGTCCAGGACGAACGCGGCGCCCACGTTGCGCTTGATGCCGAGCCACATCTCACCGCAGCCGGCCCCACCGGTGATCACGGTCTGTTCGTACACCCGGTGCGTGGCCGAGTGCTGCGGCGGCAGGCTGTCGTTCCAACCAGCGGGAGTGGTAAGCGTGTTGGGCGGTGCGGTGTCGAGGGCGCGGGTGGTGGTGGGCGGCAGCAGGTCCTCGGTGACGGCGGAGCCGCCGTCCCGGGCGATGACGGCGCGGTAGTCCGATCCGGGGTCCGCCTGGTACGAGAAGCGGATGCGGTAGGCACGGCTCGGTGCGAAGCGCAGGGTCTGCGGCATGGTGCGGTAGACGACCCCCGTGCTGTCGGAGAGGGTCTTGAGGGAGAAGCGGCCGCTGATGGTGTCACGGGTGTAGTTCTCGTGGGTCTCGGAGAGGTGGGTGCGGTCGCCTCCTCCCCCGCCCGCGTAGACGAACGGGCCCCAGCCCTCGTCCACGTGCTCGAAGTCTTCGGCGAACCAGTGGCCGCCGTACTGCGGATCGGCGCCCTCGTTGGCGACCACGCGTACGTCGGCGAAGTCCACCTGCGTGCCCTCGGCGCCCGCCTCGGCGGACAGGGTGAGCACAGCCGTGCCCCTGGCGTCGCCGGGAACAGTGAACAGCACCTTCATCCGCTGGAACGAAGTGCGGTACCGGCGGGCGTTGTTGACCTTGTTGGTCAGCGGTGAGGAGGTGGCCCAGACGGTGGTCTCGGATCCGCTGTGGCCGCTGACGGTGAGGGCGGCTTTGCGGGTGCCCGTGATGCGTACCCACACCGAGGCGGAGTAGGTGCCAGGAGTCAGGCCGGTCACCCGCTGGCCGACGGTGCGCGCGCCGGTCGCCGCGATCCGCAGGTACGGGAGGCCGTTTCCGTCGTCGGTGACGGTGACCTGGCCGGAATCGGGCACCGTCCAGCCGTCGGTGGTGCGGCTGGTGAAGGAGGGGTTGGCGAGGAGGCCGCCCCTGCCGTAGTCGGGGTCGCGCAGCGAAGACGGTGCGGTGCGGTAGAGAACGTATGCGGTGGCCGCGTCGGCGGTCACGGTGACGGTGCCGCGGGTGACGGGAAGGTCGCCGATGTGGGTGCGGCCGTCCTCGCCGAGCCGGTAGAGGCCGACGCTCCCGCACTGCGCCCACTTCGCCGGAAGCTGCCAACTGGTGGCGCCGCCCGAGGGGTTCCAGTGGTAGATCTTCCTCGGATCGGCCTCGTCGGTGGGCTCCCAGGGGAGGAAGACGGTCGAGCCGTCCGCTATCAGGCGTCCGTTCCAGGTGATCCTGGCTGTGCCGGTCGTGTCGCTGACGGAGACCCCGCTTGTCAGGTCGACCTGGTGGGTGGTCATCCGCTGGATCTCGAAGTGCTGGAGGAACTTGGTCGGCAGATTGACGGTGAAGGTGGCCTTCAGCCAGTTCTTCAGGTTCTGCTGGCCCTGCCAGCCCATGTAGTGGGTGTTGTCCGAGCCAAGCAGCAGTGAGGTGCGGTTCCAGGCGTCTCGCTGGTGGTTGCGGACGAACCGGATGATCTTCGACTTGAGGCCGCTGCCGGTCTGTCCCGCGTATGTGAAGACGCTGTCCCGCTCGAACTGGGCGTCCGCCTCGCCGCCGAGCGGCAGTCCCGCGCCGGTGATCACCTGCCCCTGGCGGGCCGGGGCCCACCCGCCGGTCCAGTAGGTGTCGGAGTAGACGAAGCCGAGGTGCGGCAGATCGTCGGTGAGTTCGGCGAACCGCTCGGCGAACGCCCCGGTCGCCTGGTCCTTGACCGTGTCGGTGTGCCACGACTGGTCCATCCACCGCCAGCCGAGGTCGGCCGCGCCGTTGCTGCGGTCCCAGCGGAAGTTGTGTGACTCCGGGTACTCCTCCCAGGCGTTGATGTGCACGCCCACCGCCGCGTTGTAGCGGCGGGACTCCTTGGTGAGTGTGCGCAGCGCCTCAAGGCCGCCGGCCCTGGTGTTGTAGTGACCCCCGTAGTCCATGTGACCGCTGTCGTGCCCCTCGGACTGATAGCCCTTGAGGAGGATCGCCTGCGGCAGCCCGTCCGTGTACAGGTAGGTGCGGCGGATCTCGTCGAGCGTGGTGAGGAAGGGCTGGTCCGCGTTGCTGGCGATGTTGATCGCGATGCCCTGCACCACGCGGGTGCGGCTCCAGTCGTCCGCGTACGGGTTGCGCATGATCGCACGGAAGGCGATGGCGGCGTCCTGCCAGTCGGCGACGCCGTCGCCGTTGCGGTCGGCGGTGACGACGACTGCGGCCTCGGGCAGGCCGAACACCTTGCCGTCCGCGCCCCGGTAGACCCATTCACCACTTGCGATCTCCGTGTGGTGGACCCCGGCGACACTGCTGGTGCGGTACATCAGCCGGTCCTGAGCGCAGGTGAACGACTCGACGGCGGCGGCCAGTCGGCCGGTGTCGAGCAGGGCGTAGGAGGTGCGCCGCCAGGTGGCGTCGGCGGTCGCGTCGGCTGACGCGACGAACACGTCGGCGGCCTCGGGCCCGCCGAGTCCGTACGTCAGGGGGCAGTGCGAGAGGGTGGCCTGCTGGGAGGCGGAGGCGGAGACCAGGCCCAGGCCGGGGATTCCGAAGGTGGAGACGCGGGTGGCGCCGCGCTCCGTGATGCGCACGGCCGTGAAGCGCAGGACGTCGCCCCTGAGGGTCAGTTCGACGTCCACGGATACGTCCAGTTCGGGGACGGAGAGCCGGTAGGCGGCCCGGTCCGCGGAGAGCTGCGAGGTGACGGCCGGGGTGTAGTCGCTGCCGTTGATGCGCACGGTGCGGACCGATTCGACGGCGCCGCCCAGGGTGTCCCCCGTGGCCGTCCAGCGGTAGCCGACGACCCGGGGGAAGTCGGGATCCACGGTCACCGTCAGGGTTTCGGAGACCAGTTCGCCGCGGGCGTCGGACGCCCATGCGGGCAGTACCCCGGATGCCCAGATTCCGGTGGCGGCGCCTGCGGCCGCGGTGGTTCGCAGGACGGTGCGGCGGCTGGGGCCCGGGGCGGTGGATTCCTGCTGGCCCATGGGGTGATTCCCTCCTGAGGTGTGTCGCTTTGACGGCTGATCATGGTTGTTGAGGCGTCAGTTGTTGCTCGGGTCGGGCGGACCTCGAAGGCGAGCTGGGACGCGGCATGCCTTCTTGATCATCAGATCCGCCGTTGATCAGACACTCCCCATGAATGATGGGCGGTGAGTGAAAGAGCATGAGCGCGCTTGGACGAAACTCCACCTAACCGAACGGAATCAATCAACTTCACTCAGCAGCCAGAGCGTAGGCACGGACCTCCACTGCGTCAAGACGTCGCACCGGGCGACGTGCCCAGCGCGGGATGAGCAGGCACACGACCCCTCAGCACGACACCTGACGACGTACCAGCCGATCCGGCGCGGACCCATGGAACATTGCCGTTCGGATCTGATTGTTTAGAGCACAACTACGCAACATTGTGAGGTCAGCGCACAAACTCGATCACTCACCCCGCGACCGAGACGAGGTCCGAGCTGCGGTCCTGGGCTGTTCGCTCAGCGCTGGTCCTCTCGCGCCCCCGGCACCTCGCGATCAACGAGGTCCTTCTCCGCCCTGCGGACCAGCTCGGCTGAGGCCCGTGGGCGACCGGCCCGGCTGCAGCAAGCGGCCGCTTCTCTCCGTAGTCGTCACAATGTGCAGGAGGAGCCGGCCACTCGCCTTGGGTGGCGGCGCCGATGGCTTTCTGGCCACATCACCGACGCCACGCCAAGGAGCAATGGGCGGTGGCCGTCGGCCATCAGGGCACCGGATCGACTTCGTCAACTGGGACCACAATCACGTGCCGGGGGCGGGATCGGTCCCCGCCCCCGGCGCTTGGTCAGGTGGTCAGCCGACGGCCAGGCCCTCGTAGACCAGCCAGGACCCGGTCAGGGTGGTCAGGGACAGGCTGTTGCTCCCGGCGGCGAGTTGCGACGCGGGCAGGGTGAAGTTCACCTCCTGTGGCGCGATCTTGTAGGTGTTGTTGGTGTCGTTGCCGTCACCCCAGCGGTAGCCGTCGCCGCCTCCGGCGGACAGTTGCTGCTGTTGTGCGGTGTTGTGGTTGAGCGACAGGCTGAGTGTGGGCGGGGCCGTGTTGCTCGTGTCGAGCAGCCACAGCGTGAGCGTGAGGCCCTTGTCGGGGGCTTTGGGCAGGGTGAAGTTGAGCGTGAACGTGTGCTGCTTCGATCCCGCCCAGCTGTCCTTCGGCCCCGGCTGGATGTAGCTCCACTGCGGTGCGGCGACGCCGGTGCCGGTGTATGGCACGTACGGGGTGCTGGTCGCCGGATAGGTGGCGTCCGGGGTGCCGGAGGCGGTCTGCTTGGCCGTGTAGTCGACGTCGTTGGGGAACGCGGCCTGGTAGTCCTTGTAGCCGGCGGGTGCCAGGCTGAACTCGGACATGCACGCGATCGGTGCGCTGGGGTTGTAGGCGGCGGGGCGGATGCCTACCGACACGATCTGATGGCCGGTGTACGGCACGGTGATCTCCGAGCCTGTCCCCCAGTCGGTCACCGTCAGTGCCGGTTGGGAGTCGGGCTTGTCGTTCAGGTTGAGCAACTGCGCGGAGTCGACCTTGAACGGGACCTTCAGGTAGACCGTCCCGGACTTGCCGGCGACCTCCAGAAGCCGCATGGTCATCGGGAACTCCGCGGAGACATCGGTCGGCGAGGCCTGCCGGATCGTCTGGAGCACGACGTTGGACGCGTCCAGCGAAGCCAGCGACAGGCTGGGCTCCTTGTACGTGCCGGACTGGTGGGCCGGCAGCGGCTGCGACACCAGCGGCGACTGGACACCCCAGCCGTACCGGGTCGCGTTGGCGGCGTCGAACCCTCCGGTGTGGTCGGTGATCGAGTAGTGGAACGACATCGGGCCGGGGTAAGCCTCGTTGTAGTTGGTCGTCCACAGGTTGTTGAACGCCCAGGAGAACATGGAGCCGTTTGCCGGCAGTACGCTGCTCAGGTCGGTGTCGGTGGCGGTGGGGCCGTCGATCGTGCCGGGGCGGGCGATGAGATTCATCGTCTTGATGCCGCCGAATTCGACCAGGGGTGCGTCGGTGGAGTTTAGTGTCACGCCGCCGGTGGAGTTCGAGGCGTCGGCGTAGCTGTGCATGGACTGCCAGTCCATGGACGAGCCGGGGAACTGGCCCTTGCCCAACTGGACGGGAGTGCCGGTGCCCTCGTAGGTGACGGTGGGGTCGTCCACCTTGAACGGGAACGCGAAGTAGCCCTCCTCCGGGGAGGTCACCGCCGTCTTGTTGAGCGTGTCGGCGACGTCCACGTGGGGGCTGTTCGCGAGCAGCGTGATCGTGGCGCCGGCGGACTCCACACCCGTCGCCTTGCCGGCGGAGTCCTTGCCGCCGGGGGTGTCCGGGTAGGTCACGCCGATGGTGATGCCGGTCTTCCCGGAAGACTTCACGGACAGCGTGGCGCTGGATGGCGACCACTGGCGGGCGCCGCTCGTCGGAGATCCTCCAAAGGTCGAGTTGGAGCGTCCGTTGTTGGGCCGGTAGACGTACTGGTTGAGTGCGAACGAGGACGTGGAATCGACGAGTTCGCGGTTGGTCGCCCGGTTGATGACCGAGGTGATGGTCCCACTGGGCGAGATCGTCACGGTGTAGTACTTGTTCTGCAGGACGCCCGTGGTGGGGTTCCAGCTCAGCGACGGGTCCGGTGCCGCGCTGGTGTCCTGACCCGGCAGGAGCCGGTAGACCGCATACCCGACCGCCGGCACGTTCGCGGCGAGGAACTGGATATGCGTGTCGTCGACCGCCTGATACGGCACGTCCGCATCGGTGGTGGCGTCGAGCAGTTGGCCGGCCCAGCCCGTGGGAACAGTCGCCGTGACCATACCCGTGCGCGCCCACGACAGGGAGTTGAACACGCTGATCGCCGGGTGGGCACTGGGGTTGGCGATCTGCTGTGCCAGATCCGTCGTCGCCGAGGACATCGCATTCGTACTGTCCTGAACGGCCCGGTCGGAGTAGACCTTCTTGTGTGGCCACTGCTGCGACGGATAGGTCAGGCCTTCTGTGCCCCAGGTGTGCTCGGTGAACATGCTTTCCTGCTGATACGCCGAGTCGACCATGCAGGCGTTGGTCGGGTTCGGGGTGTTCAGGGACGCCAGTGATCCGAGGGTTTCGGCGTCCGTGGTGCGCGCCTGGGCCACCGCGTTGGTGCCGGTCTCCACCGGGGAGGAGCCCGCGCCGTCCGACCACCAGCCGGTGAAGTCACCGGTGACGGTCGGCAGCTCGCTCACCGACTTCGAGGTCGAATCCGGCGTGTAGCCGGAGACCGACGTCGCGCCCTGGGGCGTGGTCGCGTCGGCGTAGTACCGCGACGGGGTCGACATCACGAACCGCGGATAGTCGTATTGCTGGTCGTACTGCTTCAGCACATCGGAGATCGCGTTCATCGGCGGGGTGGTGTCCGCGAAAGCCTGCAGCGGATACACCGACTGCGGGTACTGGTCGACCTGCAGTGCCGCGAGCCGGGCGCCCAGGCCGGAGGACAGGCCGTTGACGATCGGGGTGAGGTCGGCCGGCTTCGGGGCGGGCGTGTACGGCAGCGGCGGCGAGTGGCGGCCGCAGTTGTCCATCTTGGGCGCCAGCGCGCAACTCAGGCCGCCCCAAATGTTCCATATCCCCTCGTAGTAGCCGTACTGATTGTAGGCCGTCAGTACTTTGCTGCCGTCCGGCGCCTGCCAGTTGAACAGCGTCGGGGCGTCCTGGCCGGTGTACGCGGGGTTGTTGTTCGCGGTGTGACCGGGGTTGGCACCGTTGAGGAGCACCTTCACGCCCGAGCGCGCCAGAATCTGGATGTACTGCTCCGAGACACCCGTGACGTCGTCCTGGATGGCGGACGTGATGGGCTTGTGGAACTGCGTCGCCATGTCCCGCGTGGCTGTCTGGACACCGCGGATCAACTGCTCGGTGCTTGCCAGGTCCTGGAGGTTGTTGTTGTAGTTGCCGGTCACCTCGATCTGACCGCTGCGGATGCAGGTGCCCAATGCCGCGATCTGCGCCGCTGAACGGTCCTGCAGGTAGTTGTTGATCACCCATGACGACTCGGCAGTCCACCGGAACTTCTCACCGTCGGTGTAGCCGTTGGCCGGATCGGCGGTCTGGTTGCACTGATCCACCGCCTGGTCGACGTATGCGTCGAGGAGCTGCCGGGTGACCGTCTGATCGTAGTCGTAGCCGTTGTCGAAGTGCGGACCGTCCATCAGGTCGACCTGCCACCGACGCTGGTAG
This sequence comes from Streptomyces sp. NPDC020917, assembly GCF_044333795.1. Classification (NCBI taxonomy): domain Bacteria; kingdom Bacillati; phylum Actinomycetota; class Actinomycetes; order Kitasatosporales; family Streptomycetaceae; genus Streptomyces; species Streptomyces sp. NPDC020917. The sequence continues at coordinate 449,454 of NZ_JBIRRR010000003.1, forward strand.
GGCAGGTTCAGGGCATACGTACCCGACTGCCCGTTCAGCGAGGCGTTGATGTCCACTTCGGATGGGCCTCCCGGCGGCGCCGGTGGCACCATGATCCGCTGTGTGGAGCGGCCCGCCGGAACTGACAGGCTCGTCGATTCGGTGCTGGAACCCATGGTCCCGGTGAAGGTGACCGTCCCGGCAGCACCGGATGTGTTGTTCACGCCGACGTCGACGAGTTGACCGTCCACACCCTGGGCGTCCTTCTTGATGAACACCGTGGGATTGAGCGACAGGATCTGGACCGGTCCGGGCGTGGCGGGCGCCGGGAGCATCGTCACCGCGTCGTACACCGCCCAGGAGCCCGCGGTCGTCGTGATCTGCAGCGTGTTGGCACCCTCGACCAGCGTCGATGCCGGAATCAGGATACCGACCTGGCTGGGCTTGGTGACGACTGGGGTAGTACCCGAGACCCGTCCGCGACCGAAGGCTCCCACACCACCACCGGCAGGCGCGGTCAGGGTGTCGGCGACCTTCCCGTTCGACGTGATCCGCATGGTCGGCGGCTTGGGGTTGGTGTCGGTGAAGGCGAGTTGTAGCAGCTTGCCGTCGGCGGCCTGGGCCGCGGTCAGGGTGTAGTCGATGGTGAAGGTGTGCACGTTACCGCCAGCCCAGCCGTCCGATGGACCGGGCTGGATGTAGGACCAATCCGCGGCCGGGGCGCTGCTGCCGACCGTGTAGCTCACGTCGTTCGGGAACTTCGCCGGATAGTCCGCGTACCCATGGGGGGCCAGCGCGAACTCGTTCGCCGAGTGGTCCGGCGTCCCGATCTGGAACACCGGAGTGACCGCCGACGGCGCGGCTCCCGCTTGGGCGGCCTGGCTCTGCGCCGTGACAAAGAGCCCGCCAATCAGGGCGAGCACGACGGCCAGTGCCCTGCCCGCCCCTAAGCGTCGTCGATGCAGGGGAACGGGCGCATTTGGCCTAGGGATCACCGAAAACCTCCATGTCTCGTTCCGACAGTCCTGTGTGCGTCGGTGCTGACGCCGGGCGGGGGCCCGTCGCCTGCAACCCGCCGCAAAGCACCGCAGTCAGGCGCCCGCGACGCAGACCGGGCCCGCAGCCCTGAACTCCCTGAAATGGCGGGGTGCAGGGCTGCGGGTGTGGAACACCCCCTGGAGTCAGCCTCCGATGGCGAATCCGTCGTAGGCCAGCCAGGAGCCGGCTGTGGTGGTGATGGCCACGGTGTTCTGTCCCTTCTTGAGTTCCGTGGCGGGCAGGGTGATCGTCTGGGTGGAGGGCTTGATGACCTCACCTGACGCACCGTCCCCGAAGCGGTAGCCGTCACCGCCGCCGGCGGGCAGTTGGATCGACTGACCGGTGCCCGCGTTGAGCGCGACCCTGATGGTGGGCGGCGTCAGATCTTGGGTGTCCAGCAGCCACAGGCTCAGGGTCAAGTCCTTGGTGGGTGCGTCAGCGAGGTCGAAGTTCAGCTTGAAGGTGTGCTGCTTGGAACCGGCCCAGATGTCCGTCGGACCCGGCTGGATGTAGCTCCATTGCGGCGCGGCCACACCGGTACCCGTGGCGGAGACGTAGGGGGTGGTGTCCGAGGGGTAGGAGACCCCGGTGGTGAAACCGGTGTCCTGCTGGGCGGTGTAGTCGACGTCGTTCGGGAAGGCCGAGCTGTAGCTCGCGTAGCCGTTGGGGGCGAGTGCGAACTCGGTGGCGCACACGAGGGGAGCTTGGGTGGTGTAGTTGGCCGGCTGGAGTCCCACCGTGATGATCTCGTGTCCGGTGTAGTGGATCTGGATGTCCGAGCCGGTTCCGGAGTCCGTCACCTTCAGCGCGGCTCCGCTGGGGTCTTCGGTCAGGTTCTCCAGTTGCGCCTTGGTGACCTTGAACGGCAGGTGCAGGCGGGCGGTACCGGACTTGCCGGCCACCTCCAGCAGGCGTGCGGTGAGTGGGAGCCCGGAAGGACTGGCAGTCTGCTGAGTCGCGTTGGCCTGCTTGAAGGTCTGCACCACCAGGTTGCCGACCGGATGGCGAACGCCGTTCACCACGGACATGAGCGAGGTCGCCCCTGCCGGGTAGGTGCCCGCCTGCGAAGCCGGTACGGCGGCGGGCTGCAGCGGTGTCTGGACGCCCCAGCCGTACCGGGTCGCCGCCGTGGCGTCGAAGGCCCCGGTGTGGTCGGTGATCGAGTAGTTGTAGGTGATCGGCCCGGACTGGTACAGCCGGTAGTTGGTCTGCCACAGGCTGTTGAAGGCGTAGGAGAATGCCGAGCCGTTGGTGGGCCGCACCGAGGTCAGGTCGGGGGTTGCGGTGTCGTCCAGGCGCCCGGGACGGGGCTGGAGCTCCATGCTGCGGATGTGGCCGAACTCCATGAGCGGCGCATTGGGCGTGGACAGGGTGACCCCGCTCGTGGTGTCGCCTACGGTGCTGGACAGGTCGGCGTAGCTGCGCACCGACTGCCAGTCCATGGCCGCGCCGGGCATCTGGCCGTCCGCCAGCTGCACCGATGTGCCGGGCGCCTCGTAGGTGACAGTGGGGTTGTCCTGCTTGAAGGGGAAGGCGAAGTAGCCCTCCTCAGGGGTGGTCACCTTGGTCTTGTCGATGCTGTCGGCGATGTCGAGGCGGTCGACGCCGGCGTAGAGCGTGAGGGTGGCGCCGGCGGAGTTGACGCCGGTTGCCTTGCCGCTCGCGTCCTTGCCGTTGGCCGTGTCCGGGTAGGTGATCGCGATGGTGGTGCTGACCGGTCCGCTCGACTTCAGGGTGACGGTGGCGTGGGCCGGGGACCACTGCTGCGCGTCCGTCGTGTGCCCGTCCCTCCTGGGGTTGGGCCGGTACACGTACTGGTTGAGCTTGAAGGCCGACTTCTGGTCGACGAGTTCACGCCCGGTGGCCTTGTTGATGATCGAGGTGACCACGCCGGTGTTCGCGTCGACACTGACCTTGTAGTACTGGTTCTGCAGGATGCCCGGGGCGGAGTCGGTGCCCGGGGTCCAGCCGAGGGAAGGATCTGCGCTGGTGGCGGTGCCGGTCCCGGCGCGCAGTTCGTACGTCCGGTAGCCCAGCGCCGGCACGTCGGCCGCGAGGAACCTGATCTCAGCGCTGCTCACCGACTCGTACGGCACCGCGGTGTTGCTGCCCACGTCCCACAACTGCCCGGCCCAGCCCGCAGGCACGGTCGCCGTCACCACGTCGCTGCGCTGCCAGGACAGCGAGTTGAACACTGCCAGCCCCGGGCTGGTCGACGTGTTGGCCACCTGCTTGCCCAGGGAGGTGACCGCGGAGCCCATGGCGTCCTGACTCAGACGTCCCGCCTTGTCAGCGTGGGTCTTCTTCACCGCCCACTGCGGGTCGGGGTCGAGCAGCGACGGGCTGGCCCACGTGTGTTCGGTGTAGAGCTCTTCCTCCTGGTAGGCGGAGTCCACCAGGCACTGGGAATTGGGATCGGGTGCCTGCACGCTGGCCAGGGCGCCGAGGGTCTCCGCGCTGGTGGTGCGGGACTGCGCCTGCATGTTCTCGCCGGTCTCGTACGCGGAGGAGCCGGCGCCGTCGGACCACCATCCGGTGTAGTCGCCGTGTTTGACCGGCAGCTGGGAGGCGTCCAGTGACGTGGGGTCGGGCCGGTAGCCGTCAGGGGAGGTCGCGCCGGGATGGGTGGAAGCGTCCTGGGCGTACATCGAGGAGGTGGAAATGACGAGCTTGGGCCAGGAATACTGCTGGTCGTAGGCCTTCACCACGTCGGACAGGCCCACCATCGGGGGGTTGCTGTCCTCGAAGAACATCAGCGGGTACACCGACTGCGGGTACTTGGAGACCTGCAGGCCCTGGATGTTGGGATTGAGGATGGTGCTGGCCAGGTACGGAATGGTCGTGCTCGTGATGGGCGGAGCGGTGATGGGGGTGTAGGGCAGGGGGTGGGTCGAACTGTCGTTGTTCGACCAGGGTGCCAGCTTCTTGAAGAACTTGTTGTTCAGGCCGGGGGTCGGGTCCCACTGGTAGCCCTCGTCGTAGACGTGGGCGCCGAAGAAGGTGAGCACCTTGCTGCCGTCGGGCGCCTGCCAGTTGAACAGGGCCGGCGAGTCCTGGGAGGTGTGCGGAGTGGTCCAGCGGCCGGTGTGATCGGGGTTGCTGCCGTTGATCAGCAGTTTGACGCCCTGCCGGGCGAGCATCTGGATGTTCTGGGCGGTCACGCCGGTCGGGTCGTCCTCGATGGCGGTGGTGGCGCTCACTCCGAACTTCTTCGCGAGCGCGGCCCCCTTGCCCATGGAGCGGATCAGCTGCTCGTTGCTGGCCAGATCCTGCAGGTTGTTGTCCCAACTGGCTGGGACGTCCAGGTGTCCGGACTTCACGCACGCGCCCAGGGCGTTGACTTGGGCGGGGGTGCGATCCTGGATGTAGTTGTCGAGCATCCAGGAGTGCTCGATACTCCAGCGGTACTGCTCGTTGGGCGCGTAGTCGCTGGTGGCCTGGCACTGGGCGACGGCCTGGTCGAGGAAGGAGTCCTGCAGTTGCCGGGTGGTCGCCTGGTCGTAGTGGTAGCCGATGTCCAGGTGGCTGCCGTTGAGCATGTCGATCTGCCAGCGTCGCTGGTAGGGCAGCATGGTGGTGAAGTCACCCGCGGTGAAGCCGCTGTCCTGGCTGGCCGTGGTGATCTCCAGCGGGATGGGCGAGCCTGCAGGGGCAGGCGGTACTTCGACCCGCTGGGTGGATACTCCGGCGGGGACCGACACCGGCCCGGTCGGGATCTGCTGGTGGTTCGCCGACGCGGTGAAGGTCACGTTGGACGGCGTCGAGGAGGTGTTGTCGACCTGGAGGTCGACGAGTTGTCCCTGCTGGGCATCATTCTTGAACAACACCGTGGGGTTGGTCGCCAGGATCTGCACCGAGCCCACGTCCTTGGCGGCCGGGGCCAGGCTGACGGAGTCGTACGTCGTCCAGTAGGAGTTGGTGTTCTTGATGACCAGCTTGTTGGCCCCTGCCTTGAGGCTGGAAGCGGGGATCAGGAAGCCAATCTGCTGGGGCTTGTTCCCCGAGCTGGTGGTCCCGGAGGCGTACCCGACGCCGAACGCACCGGTGTTGCCGCCGGGCGGGAGACTCGCCGACTGGGCAACGCCGTTGGAGTCGACCTCGACCGTGGTGCTCGCGCTTGAGCTGTCGGTGTACGAAAGCTGGAGCAGCAGATCGGTCGCGGGTACGGCTGCCAGGTCGTAGTTGATCGTGAACGGATGGACCTTCTTCCCGGCCCAGGCGTCGCCCGGGCCGGGCTGGATGTAGGACCAGTCGTGGGCCTCCGTGCTGGTGCCCACGGTGAAGTTCACATCGTCGGGGAACGTGGCGGAGTAGTCCTCATAGTGGGAGGGCGCGAGGGCGAACTCGGCGTCGGACTGGTCCGGCGTCCCGATCGTGAAGATCGGCGTCGGGGGCGACGCGGGTGCCCCGGGAGGCAGGGCTGCCGCCGCCGGACTTGCGTCTACGCCGACCAGCATGACGGCGGCGCAACTCATCGCGGCCAGCGCGGCTGTGAACCACTTGCCGATCTTGCTCCGGCGCCGTTGCGCCAGGGGGTGGGCTCTCATGGATACCTTGCCTTCCTGTCATGGACGAAAGGTGGTGAAACCTCGACGGAACCTTGCTGGGTTCGCCCTCCCTTCGGTCCGGGCGCGGGTGGACCTACGGTTCGAGCCGACTCCCGGTGTACGCGTGAGCTGGCATCGCTCACTGCAGTACCTGACCGGCACGCACCTCTGACCGCCTGTGGCTGTGGTAGCGATACCACTCAGGCGGGGAGGGTGCAGTCCGTCCCCGCCTGAGGGCACGTTCAGCCCAGCGTCAGTCCGGACGAGGAGCTGGTGATCGTGTGGCTAACGCCGTTCAGTGTCACTCCGGACAAGGTGGCTGTGAGCCCTCTCGGCACCGAGGCGTCCTTGAGGTTCGGCTTGATGCCGTCGGGCGTGTAGCCGAACAGGTCGCTGATGATGACGTCGGCGAACTTGCCCCCGCCGACCAGGACGTAGGTCATCACGTCTCCCGCGATGACACCGATGTCGGTCGAGGGGACGTTCCAGGCACTGCCGAAGCCGGGCCGGCCGGAGGTCCAACTGGTCGGATCGACTGCCACGACGGCGGTGGTGATTGCCTCGGTGGCAGTCGTGCCGGACCCCTCGTCGAACGGGAAGCGGAGCACCAGAGCGGGGTCGACGTCGCCGCCGCCTGCCAGCCCGACGGCGTGGGTGTTCGCGATCTCGGCGGGTGTGAGCGCACGGTTGTGGACGCGGGCCTCGTCAATGCTTCCGGAGAAGACACGTGTGCCGTCGGCCGGGGAGTTGCCGACGACCAACGGCACACCGGTCGCCGGAGTCAGCGCACGCCTCGGTGCGCGCGTCGTCGCCACCCCCTCGCCGTCGATGTAGACGGTCACCGCAGACCCGTCATACACCCCCGCCACGTGGTGCCAACCACCCGCCGCCACCGTCGCGGACGGCGGCGACTGCACCTCCACCCACTGACTGCCGACCGCCACGCCGAACATGATCCGTCCACCCGCGCCGCCGCGCAGTACGTACCCCGCTTCCTTGCCGGATGTACCCGACCTGCCTTCCTTCGACACGATGGCCGCCCGCCCGACCTTCGTCGGCCAGCTCGTCGCGTTCACCCACGCCGACACCGAGACTGCTTCCGACGGGTTCAACGCCGCCCGGTCCTCGACCGAGTTCACCGACCCGCCACTGAACGGCAGGCGCATCAGCAGCGAGGCGTCACCAAGGCCGGGAGCGCCCCCTCGATGGATGTTCCTGATCTCGGCGGGGGTGAGAGCACGGCCGTGAACGCGGGCCTCATCGATGCTTCCGGAGAAGGTACGGGTGCTGTCTGCCGAGGAGTTGCCGACGACCAATGGCACACCGGTGGCCGGAGTCAGCGCACCCGTCTGCACCCGGGTCACCACCGCCACGCCGTCGATGTAGACGGTCACCGCAGACCCGTCATACACCCCAGCCACGTGGTGCCATCCCCCCGTCGCCACCGTCGCAGACGGCGGCGACTGCACCTCCACCCACTGATTGCCGACCGCCACGCCGAACGTGATCCTTCCGCCCGCACCACCGCGCAGGAGGTATCCGACGTTCCTGCCAGAGTCACTCGAACGGTCGTCCTTCGACAGGATGGTGGCCTGCGCGTTGTCCGCCGGCCAGCTCGTCGCGTTCACCCACGCCGACACCGACACGGCTGCCGGCGGGTTCAACGCCGCCCGGTCCTCGACCGAGTTCACCGACCCGCCACTGAACGGCAGGCGCATCAGCAACGAGGCGTCGCTGACACCGGTCCGGTCGTCGCTGGCCTTGGCCGCGTCGGAGATTTCCGAGGCGGTGAGGGACCGGGCGTAGACGCGAGGCTCGTCGATGGCGCCGGAGAACCTCCGGGAGTGGTCCGCTGGGGAGTTGCCGATCACGATCGGGACCGCGGTGGCGGCATCGACCGTGCCGGTCTGGGCCTTGGTGGCCTGCGGTTCTCCGTCGACGTAGATGGTCATGACCGAGCCGTCATAGACGGCGGCGACGTGGTGCCAGGATCCGGTCGGCACGGTTGTGGGGGTGACCAGTTCGCTCCACTGTCCACCGTCAAGGCTGAGGGCGAAGGACAGCTTCCCACCGGCGCCGCCGCGCAGTACGTACCCGGCGCTGCCCGAGTCCCAGGTGTCCTTCGCGATGACGCTCGCCTGCCACACCTGGTCCGGCCAGCTTGTGGCGTTGACCCAGGCCATGACGGTCAGGGCCGAGCCGGGGTTGAGCGCAGACCGGTCCGCGACGGCCAGCGGGGACGCGGGAGCCAGGGCACCGGCCTGGGACAGCGGTCCCTCGTGGGTGATACCGGAGAAGGTGGCGAGCATCTTCAGGAACGTCGGGTAGTCGCCGAATCGGGCGAAGGTCTGAGCGGCCAGCGCGGGCCAGCTCGCGTAGGCGCCAAGGGTGCCGTGGTCCGGACGGGGAACCGGGGCCTCGGAGTCCTTCATCGACAGCGCGCGCATCCAGTCGGCGTCCAGCAGTTCGGTGGAGACGAAGTTCTTCATCTCCGTCCGCTGCGTGCCGGTCAGCTTGTCGGCCAGGAGGTTGGAGGCGATGTCGAAGTCCACCACGGTACGCACGGTGACCAGGGACCCGTCGGCGTGCCGGCAGTTCCACACGCCCTCTCCTGGCACGTAGAGGTCCAGGACGTGCGGCAGGAGATTCACCGCGGCGGCGGAGAGCGCGGCGGCCTCCGCGCTGTTTCCGGCGTTTCTCTGCAGGACGCTGGCCTGGTTCATCATCCACACGTTGGCGGCGTTCATCGAGGCGACCTGGTTGGTGTACTTCGGCAGCACCTCCAGAAGGTTGCCGTTCTCCCCGTAGTCCGCGAGGTTCTGGCCGGCCGCGACCAGGCCCTGCCAATGCGTGGCACTGTCGGTCAGATGCTGGAGCACCGTCGCGCCCGCGACCGAGGCGTCGAGATAGGCGGTATCGCCGCTGTAGTTGACGTAGTTGAGGATGGTGCTGAAAACCGTCAGATCGTTGGCGGAGTACCAGGGGCCGACCCCGTTGCCCTGGACGATGTCCACGGCGTAGCAGTGGTAGATGTCCTTCCCGAGCCAGTGCTCCGTCAGCGCCCGCATGATCACCGGGTCGAGCAGCGCGAGGATCACGGAACCGTAGGAGGTGTCCCAGAAGTAGGTCGTCGTGTTGGAGTACTCGGGGGCGCCGGTGACGTAGACCCGGTCGAAGCCGCTGTAGGTTCCGGTGCGCCCGAGGAGGGTGTTGAACGTCGGGCCGAGGTTCGTCCGCTCGCAGCACAGCACCGACAGGATGCTCATGTAGTACAGGCGGGCTATGGCGTCACCGTTGGCGGAGCCGTCAGTGGACAGCACGGGAAGCGAGCCGGAGTAGTGGGCGTTGCCCGGGGTGAAGGCGTGCGTCCAGCGCGTGGACCAGGCGTTGGCCACTTCTGCGAACACCGCGGCGAAGTTCGCCGACGCGCTGCCGGCCTGGGAGATGACGCCGGTCGCGTCCGACACCGCCGCGAGCGGCTTGCCGGTGGAGGTGTCGCCGACGGCCATGACGAGGTGCACGGTCTCGGTCGCACCGGGTGCGACGGTGAGGGCCCACTGGACTGTGCCGGCGGTACCGGACGCGGTCCACTCGGCACCGGCGTCGGCTGCGAAAGCCACCACGGCAGGGCTGGAGTTGTCGGAGACGAGCACGTTTGTGGGTGGCGAGCCCACGGAGGTGGCGGTGAAGTGCGTGTCCCCGGGGCGCGGCGCGCCCCAGGCCCAACCGCTCGTGGCCTTGCGGATGCGCGGGTTCAGACTCACCTTCAGCGTGGTGGCGACCGGGGAACCGGTGGGGTTGGTCACCGAGATCTGCCAGAGCACCTGGTTGGCCTCGAACCCCAGCCGCGTCGCGGTCTGGACCGTCAGCCCGGACTGCGTCGTTGCCTTGCGCAGGATTTCGTAAGCGGACCAGCGCGACGATTCCGTGGTCAGGGTCGTTCCGTCGACCGCGAGGTCACCGCACGAACCGCCCTGCACGTAGGGCGCCAAGGTGAAGTTCGTGATGCCCATGGCGTTGGCATCGGCATTGACTCCCCCGTAGAAGTTGAACACGGCAGGCAGGTGCTGCAGGGCTGACTGTGGGAGCCAGTCGCCGGTCAGCGAGTCCAGAGGCGGCGGTGACCCGACCGGCGTGGCGGCGAGGGCAGCGGGGAGCAAAGGAGCCGCCCATGCGGCCAGGGCGGCGGCCCCGGTCCAGGCAAGGAAACTGCGGCGGCTGGGTGAGCTCATGGAGTCCTCCGGAAGGGTTTGCCGGGTATGCGTGCACATTGCATGGGTCTTGGACGAGTGACGGTTCAGGCTCGCTGGGTCGGGACGTGGTGCAGGCCCGGGAAGCTGTTGCGTGTCAGGACCGCGGTCCGCTTTTGCTCCACCCGGGATGCCGGCCTGGCTCATGGGCACGGTCGCCCACCGTCGCGGCGATCGTGCCCGCGTCTCCCCCGGCGCCCGGGGCCGCCGGATCAGTCTCTGGCGCCCACAACCACGTCAGGGATCGCCGGTACCGGACCCCGTTCATCCGCCGCAGGCGCACCGTGCCGGTCCTCGTTCCGTGCGCCGACCGGCGTGTGCGTGCTGGTCAGGAGGCGGTATCGCGGACGGCGATGGCGTCGTAGACGAGCCATGAACCGGTCTGGGTGGTGAGGGTGATGACGTTCTGACCGGTGCGGAGTTGGCCGGCGGGCAGGGCGAAGTCGACGGTGGTGGGGACGATGGCGGCGCTCTTTCCGTCACCCCAGTGGTAGCCGCCCCCGCCGCCCGCGGGGAGTTGGACGGTAGTGGCGGTCTGTCCGTTCAGACTCAAGGCGAGCGCGGGGGGATTGGCCTGTTGGGTGTCGATCAGCCATGCGGTGAGAGCGAGATCGCTCGTGGGGGTTTGGGCCAGGTCGAGGCGCAGGGTGAAGGTGTGGGATCGGCTTCCGGCCCAGGCGTCCCCGGGGCCGGGGTGGATGTAACTCCACGTGGTTGCGGGGTCGCTGCTGCCCACGGTGACGTCGACGTCGTCGGGAAAGGTGCTGGGGTAGCTGCTGTAGTGGTCGGGGCCGAGGGCGAATCCCGAGGTCGCCATGTCGATGGCCCCGACCAGAGCGATCGCGTGGTGGACCGTGGCGGAGGTGTCGTGGAGGAACGTGCCTGCCTCGCTCGTAACCGCCAACGAGAAGGGCTGGGTTCCGGTCGCGTTGGCCGGCGGGGTGAGGGTGAAGGTCGTGGTGGCGGTTGCGGAGCTGCCGAGCTGCACCGTTCGGGTGGCGGGGTCGACCTGCCAGCCCTGAGGGGCTTGCAGGGAGACTGCGGCAGTGTGGGTTTGGGTGTCGTTGTTGACGAGCGTGACCTGGAACGTGGCAGGGGTGTTCTGCAGCAGGCGCAGCTCGGCAGGTGCGGTCGTCACCGAGATGGCCGGCACGTCGCGGACGTAGAGGATGCCTTCGGGGAGTTCGGTTCCGTCGGCGGCGCTGGCGGTGAACGTGATCCGGCGCAGCTCTTCCGGGGTACCTTCGGCGACCGACAGGGTGAGTTGCTGGTCGGTGGTGCCGTTGGCCGGGACGCTGAGCGTGCCGCTGGCCGGTTCGGTACGAAGACCCGCGGGGGCGTTGGTCCGCCACTTCACCGTGACTGCTTGGTCGGTGATGTTCTGCGCCGTCAACGTGACGGAGCTCGTCTCGCCGGGGCCCACCCGGACCTGGTCGGGTGTGGTGTAGAGGGCCGCGGGCGCCTGTGGCGAGTGGGAGAACGGCAGTTGCCTGACGCCCCACGCCGTGTTCGGCTGGTCGCCCAGCCACAGCTCCAGCGCTCCGCCTTGGGTCAGCTGGTCGTGGTAGAACCAGGCCTGGTCCAGTTCCTTCCCGTTGAGGGTGGCGCGCTGGATGTAGATGTTGGCCGCGGAATTGTTGTGGGTGATGATGCGGAACTGCCGACCCTTGTAGTAGTCGGTGTCGAGATTGATCGTGACCTTGTCGAAGATCGGCGAGGTGATGTCGTAGAACGGCCGCGACAAGCTCCCGCCGGTGACCTCGAACAGGCCCATCGACATCAGGGCACTCAGCGAGCCCATCTGGCCCTGGTCCTCGTCGTGGTGACCGTACCCATCAGTCGTGGAGGTGGCCGAGTAGACCTGTTCCTTCACCTGCCGTACCCAGTACTGGCTCAGCCACGGATAGCCCACGTAGTTGAACAGGTGCGCCAGTTCCAGACCGGGCTGGTTGCCGTAGTTGACGTAGGCGCCCGCGTCGCCGTTCTGTCCTTCGCCGATGAAACCGGCACTCTTGGACTGCTCGAAAGCGTAGTTGAGCTTGTCGGCGTAGGCGGACGTGCCGCCCAGCCGGTTGGCCAGACCCATCACATCGTGCGGGGTGTACCAGGTGGCCTGCCAGGCGTTGGCCTCCACGAAGTCGTTGTCGGAGAGCGGGTCGAAGCCTGCGAGCCACTTTCCGTCGGATGCCCTTGGCCGGATGAACCCGGTGGTCCGGTCGAACAGGTTCTGCCAGTTGCCGGACCGCTCGATCAGGTAGGCGCCAGTGTCGGTGTCGTCCCAGACCTCGATCTCGTTCAGCCCCACGTTCTCACCGGTGCCGCCGGTCACGTCGAACCGTACCCAGCTCACGCGCCTCGGCCGGAAGTGCACCACCTTGTTCGTGCCATCGGTGGGAATCCTGTCCACCGTGACCGTCGAACCGTCACTGAACGTCAGAACCCCGGAGTTCGCGTTCGACGTCGGATCCGCCCGATCGCTGATCACCACCATGCGGACACGCTTGTCCTCACGCCAACTCAGCTTGATCCACGGCCTCTGCTCCGTGGACGCCCACTCCACGCACTGCGCCGGCACGATACTTGAGCGGATCGGCCTTCCGTCCACCGCCCGGACAGCACCGAAATTCGTGGCGTTCACCTGCGAGGACGCCGACACCTCCGCGAACTGCGAGACATTGAGCCCCGACTTGCCCAACTTCCGGGCCAACCGCCCCAACGACCAGTCCTGGAATGCGAACTCCAGAGTCTCCCCGGCGCCACGCGACTTCCAACTCGTACTGTCCGGCATGTTGTGCGGCACATATCCGTGATCAAGGTACGGTCGTGCGGTCCAGCCGTCTCCCAGCCAGGACGCGTTCTCGTAGGGGGCCTTGTCGAAGAGGCCGCCGATCGAGTGGGCGTCGAGCATCGCCTCGTAGGCCAGGTCGACGTCGAAGTCGCGGATCCCCTTGTTCCAGGCACCTGTGATGAATGACGTCACCGGTGAGCTGGTCATCACGAACGAGTAGTCGCCAGCGCGTGGGCCACGCGGCAGCAGGCCACCATCCTTGTACATCTGCAGTTGCGAGTGGACGAAGCTGCTGTAGACGTCCGGATACGCCAGGCCGAACATCGTGTTGATGTTCCACTGGGTCAACCAGATCGCGTCGTAGTTGAACATCGCATACTTCGGCACGCCATGACGGTCCAGCGGAATCTGCTTGACCTTGCCGTTCCGCCAGGTGTTGTCCAGGTACTTGCCGTCCACGTCGCTGATCGTGCTGCGTCCGCACAGCAGGTGGAACAGGTCCGTGTAGAACTTCACCTGCTGCTGATCGGTGCCGCCCTCGACATCGATACGTCCCAACATCGCGTTCCAGCGCGCCTGGGACGCCTGCTTCACCGCCTCGAAGTCCCAGCCCGGCAACTCCGCTTCGAGGTTCTTGCGCGCCCCCGCCGCCCCGGTGAACGACAGCCCCACCTTCATCTGCACGACCGCGCCGGCAGCCAGCTGCTCGTAGCAGACGTACACGCCCATGGTGTCGCCGGACAACTCATCAATCGCCGCACCGCCGCTGGCCAGGCTCCCGCCCGCCCATCCACGCATCGCATCAAAGGGCTTGTCGAAGCGGATGGTGAAGAAGAGCCGGTTCTTCTCCGGCGGTGTCTCGGGCCAGTAGAGGCCGTCGGTGAGCATTCCGCCCTGGTCGACGTAGCCCTCGATCGTGTCGTTGGCGACCCTCGTGACGTGGGCGCCCTTCATCCTCGCTTCGCCCAGCACGCCTCCGAGGTTGACGATGATCTCACTCCGGCCGGCCTCGTCATAGGTGTAGCGGTGCATACCCACCCGGTCGGTGCACGTCAGCTCGGCCGTGATGCCATACCGGTCCAGATGCAACCGGTGGTAGCCGGGCTGGACGACCTCACTCGCATCGTGCTTCACATACGACTGCCAGCCGCTATCGCCCTGGAGCTTCGACACACCCGCGCCGGTGGTGGGCATCACCTGGACGCCGGCGATCTGCCAGCAATGCAGATGACTGAAACCCTTGACGTTGTTCTCCTTGTGGAGATAGCCCGTTCCCCACAGCGTGTTCGTGCTCGTGTCCGGCCGCAGCTTCACCAGGCCGAACGGGTTGCTCGCCGACTGGAAGAAGAAGAACCGGCCCCGATCCGCCTCCACCCACGGATTGACCAGGCCCACATAGTCCCGGCCCACGTTGACCGGGACCGCACCTTCCGGGGCCGCTGCCCGCGCGAGGCCGCCTGCGCCCACTGTCCCCACCACCTCTGCGGCCACTACTCCGCTGGCGGTCCACAGAAGTTGACGACGGGACAGACCACTCGAATTCGAGTCGTTCATTACGCACTTCCCTTCGTTCTTGATACGTGGCATCAGGGCGAGGCCAGGCCGCGTCACCCGCCGGGACGGTGCCGCCCCCAAGTTGCGACGCACGGTGCGCCTACTTGTACAGGGCGGCCTGCGACTGGAGATCGTTCAGATTTCCTTGGTGTTCACCACTGGGTGAGCGGCTGGACCTGGGGAATGCTCTTGTCCCCGCCGAGGTACTTGAAGCGCGGGTGCACCGTGCCGGTCGTCCTACCCTGCGCCGACCGGCGTGTGCGTGCTGGTCAGGAGGCGGTATCGCGGACGGCGATGGCGTCGTAGGCGAGCCATGAGCCGGTCTGGGTGGTGAGGGTGATGACGTTCTGACCGGTGCGGAGTTGGCCGGCGGGCAGGGCGAAGTCGACGGTGGTGGGGACGATGGCGGCGCTCTTTCCGTCACCCCAGTGGTAGCCGCCCCCGCCGCCCGCGGGGAGTTGGACGGTGGTGGCGGTCTGTCCGTTCAGGCTCAAGGCGAGCGCGGGGGGATTGGCCTGTTGGGTGTCGATCAACCATGCGGTCAGAGCGAGATCGCTCGTGGGGGCCTGGGGCAGGTCGAAGCGCAGGGTGAAGGTATGCGGCCGGCTCCCGCCCCAGGTGTCCGCGGGGCCGGGGTGGATGTAACTCCATGCGGTCGCGGGGTCGCTGCTGCCGACGGTGACGTCGACGTCGTCGGGAAAGGTGCTGGGGTAGCTGGTGTAGCGGTTGGGGCTGAGGGCGAATCCCGTGGTCGCCAGGTCGATGGCCCCGACGAGGGCGATCGCGTGGTGGACGGTGGCGGGGACGTCGTGGCCGGACGTGCCTGCCTCACTTGTGACCGCCATGGTGAGGGTCTGGGTTCCGGTGGCGTTCGCCGGCGGGGTGACGGTGAAGGTCGTGGTGGCGGTTGCGGAGCTGCCGAGTTGCACGGTTCGGGTGGCGGGGTCGACCTGCCAGCCCTGTGGGGCTTGCAGGGAGACGTCGGCGTTGTGGGTTTGGGTGTCGTTGTTGACGAGCGTGACCTGGAACGTGGCTGGGACACCCTGCAGCAGGCGCAGTTCGGCAGGTGCGGTCGTCACCGAGATGGCCGGCACGTCGCGGACGTAGAGGATGCCTTCGGGGAGTTCGGTTCCGTCGGCGGCGCTGGCGGTGAACGTGATGCGGTGCAGCTCTTCCGGGGTACCTTCGGCGACCGACAGGGTGAGTTGCTGGTCGGTGGTGCCGTTGGCCGGGACGCTCAGGGTGCCGCTGGCGGGTTCGGTGCGCAGACCGGCGGGGGCGTTGGCCCGCCACTTTACCGTGACTGCCTGGTCGGTGATGTTCTGCGCGGTCAATGTGACGGTGCCGGTCTCGCCGGGCCCCGTTCGAATCGTGTCCGGGGCGGCGTAGAGGACCGCGGGCGCCTGTGGCGAGTGGGAGAACGGCAGGTTCTTGACACCCCACGCCTTGTTCGGCTGCTCGCCCAGCCACAGCTCCAGCGTCCCGCCGCGGGTCAACTGGTCGTGGTAAAACCATGACTGGTCCAGCTCCTTGCCATTAAGGGTCGCGTGCTGGATGTAGATGTTGGCCGCGGAATTGTTGTGGGTGATGATGCGGAACTGCCGACCCTTGTAGTAGTCGGTGTCGAGATTGATCGTGACCTTGTCGAAGATCGGCGAGGTGATGTCGTAGAACGGCCGCGACAGACTCGCGCCGGTGACCTCGAACAGACCCATCGACATCAGGGCACTCAGCGACCCCATCTGCCCCTGGTCCTCGTCGTGGTGACCGTACCCGTCGGTGGTGGAGGTTGCGGAATAGACCTGTTCCTTCACCTGCCGTACCCAGTACTGGCTCAGCCACGGCTTGCCGACATAGTTGAACAGGTGCGCCATTTCCAGACCGGGCTGGTTGCCGTAGTTGATGTAGGCGCCCTGCTCGCCGTTTGCCCCCTCGCCGATGAAACCGGCGCTCTTGGAGTTTTCGAAGGCGTAGTTGAGTTTGTCGGCGTAGGCGGACGTGCCGCCCAGCCGGTTGGCCAGACCCATCACATCGTGCGGGGTGTAGAACGTGCCCTGCCAGGCGTTGCACTCCACGAAGCCATCGCCCGCCATCGGGTCGAACCCCGAGCGCCACCGCCCGTCCGATTGCCTTGGCCGCACGAACCCAGTGGTCCGGTCGAACAGGTTCTGCCAGTTGCCGGACCGCTCGATCAGGTAGGCGCCAGTGTCGGTGTCGTCCCAGACCTCGATCTCGTTCAGCCCCACGTTCTCACCGGTGCCGCCCGTCACGTCGAACCGTACCCAGCTGACCCGCCTCGGCCGGAAGTGCACCACCTTGTTCGTGCCATCGGTGGGAACCCTGTCCACCGTGACCGTCGAACCGTCACTGAACGTCAGAACCCCGGAGTTCGCGTTCGACGTCGGATCCGCCCGATCGCTGATCACCACCATGCGGACACGCTTGTCCTCACGCCAACGCAGCTTGATCCACGGCCTCTGCTCCGTAGACACCCACTCGACGCCTTGCGTCGGCACGGTAGCGGAACGGATCGGCCTGCCGTCCACCGCCCGAACAGCACCGAAATTCGTGGCGTTCACCTGCGAGGACGCCGACACCTCCGCGAACTGCGAGATGTTGAGCCCCGACTTGCGCAGCTTCTTGGCCAACTGCCCCAACGACCAGTCCTGGAACGCGAACTCCAGCGTCTGCCCAGCGCCACGCGAGTCAACCTGCATTGGCACATACCCGAAATCAAGGTATGGCCGGGCCCTCCCACCGTTGCCCGACCAAGTCGTCTCGTACTCGGCCTTGTCGAACAGGCCGCCGATGGAGTGGGCGTCGAGCATCGCCTCGTAGGCCAGGTCGATGTCGAAGTCGCGGATTCCCTTGTTCCAGGCGCCTGTGATGAATGACGTCACCGGTGAGCTGGTCATCACGAGCGTGTCGTCGCCAGCGCGTGGGCCACGCGGCAGCAGGCCACCATCCTTGTACATCTGCAGTTGCGAGTGGACGAAGCTGCTGTAGACGTCCGGGTACGCCAGACCGAACACGGTATTGATGTTCCACTGGGTCAACCAGATCGCGTCGTAGTTGAACATCGCGTACTTCGGCACACCATGACGGTCCAGCGGAATCTGTTTGACCTTGCCGTTCTCCCAGGTGTTGTCCAGGTACTTGCCATCCGCGTCGCTGATCGCGCTGCGCCCGCACAGCAGGTGGAACAGGTCCGTGTAGAACTTCACCTGCTGCTGATCGGTGCCGCCCTCGACATCGATACGTCCCAACATCGCGTTCCAGCGCGCCTGGGACGCCTGCTTCACCGCCTCGAAGTCCCAGCCCGGCAACTCCGCTTCGAGGTTCTTGCGCGCCCCCGCCGCCCCGGTGAACGACAGCCCCACCTTCATCTGCACGACCGCGCCGGCAGCCAGCTGCTCGTAGCAGACGTACGCCCCCATGCTGTTGCCGGACAACTCATCAATCGCCGCACCGCCGCTGGCCAGGCTCCCGCCCGCCCACCCGCGCAGCGAATCAAACGGCTTGTCGAACCGGATGCTGAAGAACAGCCGGTTCGTCGGGGTGGTGATGTGTGATCCGACTTGCTCGACGTAGCCCTCGATCGTGTCGTTACCGACCCTGGTGACGGAGGCGCCCTTCATCACCGCTTCGCCCATTGTGCCGCTGAGGTTGATGATGATCTCACTCCGGCCGGCCTCGTCGTAGGTATAGCGGTGCAGGCCCACGCGATCGGTGCACGTCAGCTCGGCCGTGATGCCGTACCGGTCCAGATGCAACCGGTGGTAGCCCGGCTGGACGACCTCAGTCGCGTCGTGGTTCACATGGGACTGCCAGCCGTTACTGCCCTGGACCTTCGGCACACCCGCGCCGGTGGTGGGCATCACCTGCACGCCGGCGATCTCCCAGTCATGCAGATGACTGAAACCCTTGACGTTGTTCTCCTTGTGGAGATAGCCGCAGCCCCACGGGCTGCCCGTGCTCGTGTCCGGCCGCAGCTTGATCATGCCGAAGGGGTTGCTCGCGGACTGGAAGAAGAAGAACCGGCCCCGGTCCGACTCCACCCACGGATTGACCAGGCCCACGTAGTCCCGGCCCGCAGGGGTTGAAGCCGCATCTCCCGGCGTGGCTGCCCAGGCGAGGCCACCGGAACCGCCGACTCCCGCAACGCCGGCGGCCAGAGCCCCGCCGGCCGACAACAGAAGACGACGACGGGCGAACCCACCACTTGCCTGTGACTCGGTCACTTAACGCTTCCCTTCGAGATTGACTCGGGTCATCACCGTGTGATCGGGGCCGCCCGCATTCAGCAGCAACCGCGCCAGGCAACCCGAACGCCTCAGCCATCGACTCGCCGTCTGACGGAATTGAGGAGAGATCCCTCGGCCGAGAAACCCTCGGCCGAGGAAAAGCCGACATCAGTGACCGCTGGTCGGGCACCGCAGCCCATCTGTCCGGGAGTGGATGCCGTGTTGCGTTGGGATCCCGGGGCCGGTGTCATCCCGGAACAACAGCCCGGATGCGGTTACTTGTACAGGGCGGTCTGCGACTGGGGGTCGTTCAGGTTCTCCTTGGTGATCACCAGCGGGGTGAGCGGCTGGTCGTGGGGGATGCTCTTGTCCCCGCTGAGGTACTTCTCGGCGTTCTGGACTGCGAGCTGGCCGATCTGGAAGGGGTTCTGCGAGACGAGCGCGGTAAGGGAGCCCGCCTGGAGGTCGGTGACCTCCTGCGGTCCGGCGTCGTAGCCGAGCACCGCGATCTTGCCCTGCTTACCTGCGGTCTGGACCGCGTTGGCGGCGCCTTCGGCAGTGATGACGTTCGAGGCGAAGATGGCCACAAGCTTGGGGTGCGCGGACAGGGTGGCCGAGACCAGGCTCGCGGCCTGGGTCGCGGAGTCGTTGCCGGCGTAGAGTTCGGGCAGCACGGTGTACTTGCTCTGGCCGTTCAGCGCCTGCTTGAAGCCCTTGTCGCGGTCGTCGATGGAGCTGATGCCGGGCTTGATGTGGACGAACACCACTTCACCACCCTGCGGGGCCTGCTTCATCAGTTCCTGGGCCCCGAGCTTGCCACCGTCGACCGAACTGGCCGCGATCGCGGTGAAGATCTTCTTGGTGTTGACATTGTTGCCCGTCGTCATCACCGGGATGCCCTGGGCGATGGCCGCCTCGATGGGGCCGGCGAGCGCGGTGGCGTCGGTCGGGTCGATGACGATCGCGTCGGGCTTCTTCTGAACGACGGCCTGCAGTACCGGTATCTGCTCGGAAGCCTGGAAGTTGGCCGGTCCCTGGACGATCGCGGTCACTCCTGCCGCCTTCGCGGCGGCCTTGAACCCTGCGGTCTCGGTGGAGTAGTACGGATCGCAGGTGCACCCGGGGATGAACGCGATCGTGTGGTGCTTCCCGCCCGAACCTGAGCCGGGGGAACCGGCGGACTTGGACGACGAGCAGGCCGACAGGGCCAGCGCGGCCGCGGCGAGCAGAACTACGGCGGTGTTTCTGCGTGACATGAGGGTGCTCCGTGTTTCACGAACTGAGAGGAGAGGGAGGGAAGGTGCCGAGCGGCGGGGATGGCCTGAGCGGTCAGGATCCGCGTATCTGCCGGCTGCGTTTGATGTTGTCCACGGCGACCGCGACGATGAGGATCGCTCCGATGGCGACGGTCTGCCAGAACGGCTGGACGTTGATGATGACCAGGCCGTTGTTCAGTACGGCGGGGATCAGGACGCCCAGAGCGGTGCCGACGATGGTGCCGCGGCCGCCGAACAGGCTGGCGCCGCCGATGATGACCGCGGCGATGGCGACGAGGTTGTCGCTGCTGTGGCCGCTGACTTCGGTGGTGGTGTAGCGGGCGACGTCGAGCATGCCTGCCAGGCCGGACAGCGCCCCCATCGCGGTGAACAGGATGATGATGTGCCGGTTGACCCGGATGCCGCTGCGCCGGGCGGCCTCGGAGTTGGAGCCGATGGCGTAGGTGTAGCGGCCGAATTCGGTCTTGGCCAGGATCAGGCCGGCGACCACTGCTACGGCAACGGCGATCCAGACCGGCAGGGGGAGGCCCAGGACCTGCTTGAGGCCGATGTCGGTGATCATCTTCGGCGGGATCCCGGTGACGTCGGTGCCTTTGGTGATCACCTGCGCCAGGCCCAGCGCCATGCCGAGCGTGCCGAGCGTGATGATGAAGGAGGGGATCTTCAGGCGTGTGACCAGGAGTCCGTTCACCGCGCCCCACGCCGCCCCGACCGCGATGCTGACGGCGAATCCGGCGACGATGGCGAGTGTGGCGTTGGGGAAGCCCTTCGCGGCCGGACCGCTCAGAGCAATGATGGCTTTGGCGCCGATGACTTCGCTGAAGACCAGGACCGAGCCGATGGACAGGTCCAGTTGGCCTCCGATGATCAGGAAGGCCGTGCCCACTGCGAGCAGCATCGTGCCTGAGGCGTTGAACGCGATGTTGCGGAAGTTGTCGACGTCGAAGAAGGTGGTGCCGGCCTTGACGGAGAAGAACACCACCAGCACGACCAGGGCCAGGAAGACCCAGTTGCCGGTCAGGCCGTCGGTGATCCGCCGCAAGCGGCCGGGCGCGTCGGGCTCGGCGAGCGGGGGCGGCGTGGTCAGGGTGGCTGTCATCGGGCACTCCCGGTGGTCGCGTTGGTCACCGCTGCGCCGGTGATGGCCGCGACGATCGATTCGTGTGTGGCCTCGGCGGGTGAGAGCGTCGCAGCGGTCGTACCCAGACGCAGCACCACGATCCGGTCGGCCACATCGCAGACGAACGGCACGCTGTGGCTGATGACGAGCACGGCGATCCCCTGGTCCCGGGTGCGCTTGATCAGCTGAGCGACCTGTTCGGTCTGCACCAGTCCGAGCGCCGCGGTGGGCTCGTCCATGATGATCAGTTCACGGGCCCAGATGCTGGCGCGGGCGATCGCCACACTCTGCCGCTGTCCGCCCGAGAACATGCGCACCGCCGCCCGGTAGTCCGGCACCCGTGCGCCCAGTGAGGCGATGTGCTCCTGAGCCTCGTTGTGCATCCGCTTGGCGTCGAGAACGCCGAGCCTGCCGAGCAGGCCCTTCCTGCGGTGCTCGCGGCCAAGGAAGAGGTTCGCCGGCGCTGACAGGTCATCAGCGAGTGCCAGGTCCTGGTAGACGGTTTCGATACCAGCGGCGCGCGCATCGGAGGGGGACGAGAAATGGACAGCCCGGCCGCGCACCTGCAACTCGCCCTGGTCGGGCGGGTGGACCCCCGACAGGATCTTGACGAGCGTGGACTTGCCGGCCCCGTTGTCGCCCATCAGAGCAACCACCTCCCCCGGCGCCACGCTGAGTGAGACGTCGCTCAGCGCCGTGACGTGCCCGAACTGCTTGGAGATGTTCTTCGCCGAGAGCACCGGGGGCGCCGCGGTCCCGCGATCCAACTGAAGTGCCGCCTCCGGCGGACTGCCTGGCACGCGCTGTGTCCCCTTCGCACCTGAGTCAGGCACGTTCATGGAGTACCTCCGGTGTGAGCCACTTTCTGGTGTGCGGGCAGCGATGCTATCGCTACCACATAGGTCGGCCCAGACCCCGTTGAGTAACGCTTGGGTAACGCGAGAGTCATATTGACGTCACAGAATAGCTACATAAGGGACAAATGACGTCGATCAATACCGCTTTCGGCGCACGCCAAGCCGTGCGTCGCGATGACCGATCTCCAGGCATTGTGCCCATCCGGCCTCGATGAACTATGGTAGCGATACCATCATGCAAGATCGTTTCAGGAGGATTGCGCGGTGCAGAACTCTGACTCTTACGCGTACGACGCGGAGCCTTGTTACCCGCCGGTGGGTAGTGACCTCGGAACGGGGTGGGCGATGGCCGCGGCGACCTTGCCGCCCGGTGGCTTCGTCCTGGCGGTGGACGGCCCGGCTGTCGCAGGGTGGGATCACATGGGGGCGGCGCTGTCACAGGCCCTCGAGGCGCAGGACAGGGAGGTGATCCTGCTGGACCTGCGCGCTCAGTTCATGCCGTGGGAGAAGGTTCTCGCCGCCACAGCCTGCGACCCGCTGGCCGAGGATCCCGACTTCGCCGCCCTGGAGACCCGGTCGATGGGCGACTTCTTCGACGAGATGCCGGTACCACCCAAGCAGCCGGGGTCGGTGCTGATTGTCCTCGGCCCGGGAGCGGCCCTCGTGGAGCACGATGTGCTGTGGTATGCGGACCTGCCCAAGCGGTACGCCGAGGCCGCGGTCACCGCCGGGCAGGGCCTGAACCTGGCCCAGCCCGCAGACAGGGGCCCCGGGACGACGCGGCGGTTGTTCTACATCGACTGGCCAGTCCTGGACCGGCACCGCGAGGCGATCGCGGGTGACATCGACCTGTGGATCGACACCCAGGTGCCCGACCGGCCGCGCTGGCTGAACGGGAACGCTTTGCGACGCACCTTGTCCGGACTCTCCGAACGGCCCTTCCGCACCCGACCAACGTTCAACTCGACTCCCTGGGGCGGGAACTGGGGGCAGAAGACACTCGGACACAACCGTGACCAGCCCAATTCGGCCCTGGGATATGAGCTGATCGCCCCCGAAAGCGGCGTCCTCATCGGCGAGCGCGGCGACCAGCCGCTCGAGGTCCCCTTCCAGATGCTGGTGGCCCAGCACCCCGAGCAGGTCATGGGCGAGCAGGTGCACGCGGTGTTCGGCACCTCGTTCCCGATCCGCTTCGACTACCTGGACACCCTGGGGGGCGGCGCCCTGTCCGTCCACTGCCATCCCCAGTCCGACTACATGAAAGAGG
Organism: Streptomyces sp. NPDC020917; assembly: GCF_044333795.1. Classification (NCBI taxonomy): domain Bacteria; kingdom Bacillati; phylum Actinomycetota; class Actinomycetes; order Kitasatosporales; family Streptomycetaceae; genus Streptomyces; species Streptomyces sp. NPDC020917. The sequence goes on from NZ_JBIRRR010000003.1 coordinate 472,375, forward strand.
TCTTCGGCTGGCCCTACACCCAGCACGAGACCTACTACGTGATGGTCACCGAGCCCCAGCGCCGTATCTACCTGGGCCTGAGGGCCGACACCGACATCGACAAGTTCCAGCACGACGCCCACCGCGCCCACCACCACGGCCGCCCTTTCAGCATGGACGACCACGTGCAGAGCTTCCCGGCCGACCCGCACCAGCTGTTCCTGATACCCGCAGGCACCCCGCACGGCAGCGGCGAGGGGAACGTCGTACTGGAGGTCTCCGCCACCCCTTACCTCTACAGCCTGCGGTTCTACGACTGGCTCCGGCGCAGCAAGGACGGCACGCAACGCCCGGTGCACGTCGAGCACGCGTTCAAGAACCTCGACACCTCCCGGGCGGGTACGCAGGTGGCCCGGGACCTGGTCCAGCAGCCCCGTACGATGCGCCACGGCAACGGCTGGCGCGAGGAGGTCATCGGGAGCCTGCCGGAGATGTTCTTCGACGTGCGGCGTATCGTCGTGGAAACCGAGGACCCGGTCGACGACGACACTGCGGGCCGGTTCCATGTGATCAACGTCGTGGAGGGGGACGGGGTACTGGTGGAGACCGCCGCCGGCGACCGTCACGCCCTGTCCTACGCGGAGACCCTCACCATCCCGGCGGCTGTCGGTCCGTACACCCTTCACCGACTCGGGACAGCGCCGGTGCGCATCGTCAAGGCGCTGGTCCGATGAGCCTCCAGTCCGAAATCGCGCCGGGGGGCGTCAGCTCCTCCTGGATCCCCGCCCTCGACATAGGGGGAACCCATGTGACGGCCGGTGTGGTGGACCTGGGGGTCCAGGGGAAGTGCACCTCCGGCATCAGACGTCATCCCGTGCCCGCGGCTGGTTCCGCGGCCCAGATCGTGGACGCCATCGTCCACGGCGCCCTCGGACTGAACGTGGAGCCCGGCAAGCACTGGGGGGTCGCGGTTCCCGGCCCCTTCGACTACGCCCGCGGGATCGCCCTGTACCACGGGGTGGGGAAATTCGAGGCCCTGCACGGGCTGGACCTGCGTGCGGCATTGATGGCAGCGCTGCCCGAGCCGGCAGGCGTGACCTTCGTCAACGACGCCGACGCGTTCCTGCTCGGAGAGCACTGGGCCGGCGCTGCACGTGGGCACGAACGCGCTGTGGGAATTACGCTGGGTAGTGGCGTGGGCTCGTCGTTCCTGGTCGGAGGCACGGGGATTGTCGAACACGGGCCTTGCGTGCCCCCGCAGGGCCGGGCCGACCTGCTGACCTACGGTGGGCTTCCGCTGGAGGACACGGTCTCCCGGCGCGCCATCCGCGCCGCGTACGCACGCGCGACTGGCTCTGGGGGCGAGCCGCTTGCCGACGTCAAGGCGATCGCTGAACGGGCACGGGGCGGGGATCGGGTGGCGCAGGCCGTGCTGGCCGACGCCATGACCGCGCTGGGTCTGGTGATCGCACCCTGGCTCGCCCGGTTCGAGGCAAACGTCCTGGTCGTAGGGGGCTCCATCGCCGGCTCCTGGGACCTGCTCGCACACCCGCTGCACGCGGGGATCGCCACCGCCGAGCCGGACCTGCCGGCATCCCTCGCGCTGGTCCCGGCAGCCCTGCCGGCACAGGCACCACTGCTGGGAGCCGCGCTGTGCGTGGATCCCACCCGGCCACGCAAGGGCGCGTCACACCGTTGACCCGCGGCCGGGCCCAAGGATCTCATCACGGTCCACGGGTGCCGTCACAATAGGGATGGCTTGACGAAGTCGCAAACGAATGAGGAAGCAGATGCCAGGGCGGGCGCGAAAGACTCCACCGACGATGACCGACGTCGCCAAGCACGCCGGGGTGAGCCCGATGACGGTCTCCCGTACGCTCCACGACGACGACCGGGTCTCCCCGGCGACTCGTGACAAGGTGCTGGCTTCTGTCGAGGCGCTTGGGTACCGCCGCAACGAAGTCGCCCGCAGCCTCCGCAACGGCCAGAGCAACGACCTGCTGGGGCTGGTCGTCACGAACCTGGCCAACCCCTTCTACTCGCAATTGGCTCTCGGGGTGGAGGCGATCGCGGCCGAACACGGCATGACGTTGGTGCTGGGGAACACGGGGGAGGACGTCCGGCGCGAGAGGGAACTGGTCGACAGCCTTGTGGCACGCCGGGTCTCGGGCATGATCGTGGTGCCGGCGGGCAGCGACCACTCCCATCTGCGACCGGCACGGCTCGACGGGACCCCGGTGGTGCTGGCCGCCCGCCCGCCGTCGGGGGTCGAACTGGACTGCGTGCTGGTCGACGATTTCGGCGGGGCCCGGGCTGCTACGGATCTGCTGATCGCAGCAGGCAACCGCCGTATCGGCTTCCTGGGACAGCACCCCAACCTTTGGACCAGCGCCGAGCGGTTCCGCGGATACTGCACTGCCCTGGCCGAGGCCGGACTTGACCTCGACGAGCAGAGCATGCGCTTCAGCCTGCGCGACAGTGGTGCCGCCGAGCGGGCCGCTGACGACATCCTTGACCTGGCGGCACCCCCGAGCGCGCTGTTCGCCGCCAACAACCGCAACACCATCGGCGCGGTTCGCGCGATCACCCGCGCGCGGCCGGACACCGCACTCGCGGGATTCGACGACTTCGAACTTGCCGACATGGTCGGCATGCCCCTGTCCGTCGTCGCCTACGATCCGGCCGAAGTCGGCAAGCAGGCCGCACGGGTGCTCATCGACCGCATCGCCCACCTGCACGACCGCACGACACCACAGCGCATCGTCGTTCCCACCACCCTTGTGCACTACGGGCATCTGCCCGAAGGCTCTGAGCGGCAAGGCTCTTCACCAGCGGGGGTGAACCCCTCAGATCGGAAATCACCGTCCTTCTCTGGGAGTTGACGGACACTCATGGTGAGGTCGCTGGCCCAGGTGGTCCGCCCGGGCAGGAGTGGCGTCCGACCGCGCGCGGGCTCCTCCGGGGAGGGGGCGCCGGGCAACACGTTCGCGGGTTCGATCGCGACCACGTAAGCACGGCGATACCACGGGAAGCCGTCACCGGCGTGACACTCCTGCCAGAGCCAGGCATGCGGCAGGACGTCTGCGTCCCACTCGAACCGGATGCCGAACCCTGCGGTCGGGCTGTCGATCGTGAACCAGGCGGCCTCGAAGTCGGTCAGGCAGGCGAAGACGCTGCGTCCGCTGTCCGGGCCGGGCGCCACGCGCAGGTCGAGCGTGCCGCCATCGCGTGTGGGGACGTGAGGGAACGGCGCTCGGACGTCGGCGGGCAGCACATTGCCCGGCGTCTCCGCGTCGGTGAGCACGGTGCGGGCGCCGGTCGCGATCGAGCAATGCTCGTCGATGAACGGCGCGCCGAAGCCGGGGTGCTGAACCCACATCACGGGCGCGGGCTCATCGGAGGTGTTGTGGACGGTGTCGCGGACGTGCAGTGCAGGGCCGTCCAGCCGAAGGGTGCGGGTGAGACGGAGCGGGGCCGTGATCAGGTCGGTGCTCATCCGGGCGAACGTCTTCCCGGCGCCGTCGACGGCCCATCCGACCACAGCGGCCTCGCCGTGGTAGCCGCGCCGCACTCCGCCGACGGCCCGTTCGGCCCCGGCGTTGGGCACCAGTTGCTGCCAGCCGCCGCCGTATCGGGCCAGCCAGTCCACCTGGCTGTCACCGGTGGTCGGGGCCTCGGCCAGTTCCCGGCGACCCCACGGCGAGCGGAACAGGATGTCGACGCCGCTGCGGGCCTCGGTGATCGAGCTGATGTCGGCGCCCTTGCCAGGGCGTACCTCGACCGAGAGGTGCTCGTTGCGCAGCCACAAAGAGGAGGTCACGGGGCTTCAGCCGCCGAACCGTCGGCCGGGCAGGCCGCGGACGCCGAGGCCGGCGACGGCCAGGACGGAGCCGGACGGCCCGCAGGTCTGCGGGGCGAGTCCTTCGCGGGCGGTGGTCACGTACAGGACATCGAGGTCGGGGCCGCCGAAGGCGCACGAGGACGGCTGAACCACCGGCAGGTCCACCTGACTGACGATCTCTCCCGCCGGAGACACCCGCAGCAGACGTCCCCCGCCCCACATCGCGATCCACAGGTACCCTTCCGTGTCCACGGTCATGCCGTCGGGGTAGCCGAGTGCCTCGGGAAAGCGGGTCAGGACGCGGCGGTCTTCGGGCGCGAGCCGGCCGGGGACCACGTCACCGGCCGTCAGTTCGCGAGCCTGCGTGTCGATGAGGTAGAAGACCGATCCGTCAGGGCTCCAGTCCAAGCCGTTGGGCTGCGTCAGCCCAACGATGACGGTTTCGGTCGTCCAGTCGGGGCGCAGCACGTGCAATGCGCCGCGTCCCTCGTCGAAGTCCATCGCGCAACTGCCCGCCCACAGGCGCCCGGAGACGTCGCACTTGGCGTCGTTCATCCGGACGCCGGGCGGCAGAAAGGCCGCTCTCTGGGTCCACCTCCCATCTCGGTCGATGTCCGCGAACCCCTCGGCGTTGGCGGCGACGAACCCGCCTGACGTCTTGCGCACTGCCGCGCCGACGAGGGGTGGCAGCTGGATACGGGACCGGACGGCCGTCTGCGGATCGTCGTCATGGATCGTCCCGGAGAGGATGTCCACCCAGGACAGCCTTCCGGTTTCGGGGTCCCAGCAGGGTCCCTCCCCGACGCGCGCGGTGTCGGGTATGGCGACGGTGATCTCGATGGACATCTTCGCTACGCCTCTCGTCGGTGTGGGCCGGGCCGGATCGGACCTCGGTCAGTCGGGGAGCGCCACCGCCGCCTGGGCCAGCAGGCCGCCGTCGACCGGCAGGGCGATCCCGGTGACGAAGCTGGCTCGCTCGCCTGCCAGGAAGGCGATCGCCTCAGCCACCTCCTGCGGGCGGGCCACCCGGCCGAGCGGATGGCTGCGCCCCCACGAGGCGACGAGTTCATCGGCCTCGTCCGCACTGTGGGCGAAGTCGGCCGCTGCCTTGCGCAGCATGGGGGTGTCGACGGATCCGGGGCAGACGGTGTTGGCCCGCACACCGTTGCGCGCCTCGTCGACGGCGATCGACCGGGCCAGGGCGTTCAGCGCCCCCTTGCTCGCCGTGTAGGCGGCCACGTCGGCTTGGGTCACGAAGGCCTGTACCGAGGAGACGAGCACGATCGAGCCCCCTGTCGACTCGCGCAGCGCGGGGAGAGCGTGCTTGACGGCGAAGAAGGCTCCCCGCAGGTTCACGGCCATCACCTCGTCCCATGCCGCGGCCGACGTCTCTGCGGCCGAGCCGTAGCGCTGGATGCCGGCCGCGGTCACCAGGACGTCGAGGCGACCGTGGGTGCGAACCGTGAAGTCGACCGCAGCGGCGACCGAGGACTCGTCGGTGACATCGCACCGCAGGCCGTGAATCGTTCGCTGCCCCGGTTCGGACGCGGTCACGTCCGCGCAGACCACGCTCGCACCGCGTGCGGCGAGAAGGTCGGCGGCGGCCCGGCCGATCCCGCTCGAACCACCGGTGATCAGGACGGTTCTGCCGTCGAACTCCATGGGACGCATCACCTTTCTCGAAGCGGGTGCTCCCCCGGGGCCCCTCAACCTTGCATACAAGTGCTCCAGTATGCAACGCTCATTCCGTGACCAGCGAAGGAACTTTCCCGATCGGCACGCCGGTGCTGGGGTCCCTGCGGCGGAACCGGGTGCGGCAGCGCACATCCGACCGCGTCTACGACGAGCTCGCCGGCGCGATCCGCGACCTGCGCATCCCGCCGGGCGCCTCGCTCTCCGAGACCGATCTGGCCGAGCAACTGCAGGTCAGCCGCACGCCGTTGCGAGAGGCCCTCGCCAGACTGGTGGACGCCGGGCTGGTCTCGGTGGTCCCGAATGTCGGCACCCGCGTCGAGCTGATCCGGCTGAACGACGTCGAGCGGGCCCGCTTCGTGCGGGAGAGCCTGGAGATCGGCGCGTTCACCACGGCCTGTGAGAGTCCCGAGCGGGACGTCAGCGCCCTGCGCGAGCTGCTGGATCGTCAGACCCGGGCATGCGAGGCCCACGACCTCAGCGCCTTCTTCGCTGCCGACGAGGCACTGCACGAGTTGATCTTCGCCCTCAGCGGCCACCCCGACGCATGGCACCTCATGCAGCCGCTGAAGATGCACCTCGACCGGATGCGCTGGCTCAGCCTGCCGGAGCAGTCCACCGTCCGCTCTCTGATCGCCGAGCACACAGCGATCGTCGACGCCCTGGAAGCGGGAGACGTCGAGGGCGGGCGCACCCACCTCAGAAGCCACGCACGGCGGGCACTGGAGAAGGCACCCTCGCTGCAGGCCAGGTATCCGGAGTACTTCGATGAACACCACTGACGATCAGAACCGGGAGCCTGCGCTCGACGTGGTGGAGTACCTCCGCTCCCGCGGCCTGCTCCCGCGCCCTCGCGTGACACGCCTGTCGGGCGGCGTCTCGGCCGAGACGCTCCTGGTCGAGGGTGGCCGAGAGCGGCTGGTCGTGAAGCGCGCCCTGCGGTGCCTCCTGGTCGAGGGCGACTGGACGGCCAAACCGGAACGCGCGTTGACGGAGGCAGCCGCGATCCGGCTCCTGCACGGCCTGACACCCGATCAGACCCCCGAGCTCCGCGACCTTGACGCCCGGCTGAACACCCTGGTGATGACGGCCGCACCCGCGGACTGGGTGCCGTGGAAATCGGTCCTCTTCGGGGACGTGGACGACCCGACCCCGGGGGCCGTCGCGACCGCGGCCCGCCTCGGTGACGTCCTGGGCACCTGGCACGCCCGGACCTGGGGTGACGAGGGCGTGGCCGCCCGGTTCGCCGACTACGAGGCCTTCGACCAGCTGCGCATCACACCGTTCCACCGCGCGGTGGCCGCTGCGCACCCTGCCGTCGCGGTCCGCGTCGCCGAACTGGCCGACGAACTGCAGGCCCGCCGCGACTGCCTCGTCCACGGCGACTTCTCGCCGAAGAACGTGCTCGTCGGCGCGGATGGGCTGATGGTGCTCGACTTCGAGGTCGCGCACGTCGGCGCCGCCGTCTTCGACCTGGCGTTCCTGCAGTGCCATCTGATCCTCAAAGCGCTGCACCTGCCCGAGCGGTCGGCCGTGTTCGGCGAGGCGGCGGCCGCCTTCCTCGACGGCTACGACGGCGCCTGCCCCGACACCGGAGGGGCGCACGCGGAACGGCTGTCCTGGCACACCGCCTGCCTGCTGCTCGCCCGCGTGGACGGCCTCTCCCCCGCCGGCTACCTGTCGCCCGGGACCGCCCAGACCGTCCGCCGGCTCGCTCTCGATGTCCTGGGCGACCCCGACCTGCCCGTCGCGGAACTCTGGAACCGCGTGAAGGAGGCCCACTGATGGTCATCGCCAAGGTCGACGCCTGGGAGGCGCTCGATTCCCGGGGCCGACCCACCGTCGCCGCCCGGGTGGTCCTCCACGACGGCGCCGAAGGCGTCGCCATCGTCCCGTCCGGCGCTTCGGCCGGTTCGCACGAGGCCGTCGAACTACGGGACGGCGGCCACCGCTACGACGGGCGGGGCGTGCGCTCCGCGGTCGCCAACGTCCGTAAGAAGCTCGCTCCGCGCGTCATCGGACTGGAGCCGTCCGCGGTCGACCACGCGCTCGCCGCCACCGACCCCTCCCCAGGCTTCCAGGCCGTCGGCGCCAACGCCCTGCTGGCCGTCTCGCTGGCCGCGGCGCGCGCCGACGCGGACGCCCACGGCCGGTCACTGGCCCGGCACCTCGCCGGCGACGATGGGCCGCTGCTCCTGCCCATGCCGATGGTCAACATCCTGTCCGGCGGGGCGCATGCCGGTGCGATGCTCGACGTCCAGGACTTCCTGGTGATCCCGACGGGCGCGAGCAGCTTCGCCGAGGCCATCGAATGGGCCGGGGGCGTTCGCGAGGCCGCCCGGCGACTGGCTGTGGACCGGGGTCACGCGCAGGCCGTCCTGGTCGCCGACGAAGGCGGTCTGGGGCTGCCGCTCGCGACCAACCGCGCCGCCCTGGAGCTGCTGTTCGACGCCATCGAGGCAGCCGGTCTCACCCCTGGCTCCGAGGTGTCCATCGCCCTGGACGTCGCCGCGACGCAGTTCCAGCGGGGCGACGGCTACCGCTTCGCCCGCGAGGACCGCGACCTGCGTGCGGAGGAACTCGTCACCGAGATCGCCGAGTGGTGCTCCGCCTTCCCCGTCGTCTCGGTCGAGGACGTCCTCGGCGAGGACGACTGGTCCGGCTGGCGCCACGCCACGAAGGCCCTCGGAGACCGCGTCGAGCTGGTCGGTGACGACCTGTTCGTGACCTCGACCGACCTGCTGCAGCGCGGGATCGACGAGGGGATCGGCAACTCGGTGCTGGTCAAGGTCAACCAGAACGGGCTGCTCAGCGGCGCTGCCGAGGTGGTGGCGCTGGCCCGCTCGGCCGGCTACCGCACCGTGGTATCGGCGCGCTCCGGTGAGACGGAGGACGGCTGGCTCGCGGACCTCGCCGTCGGCTGGCGCGCCGGGCAGATCAAGGTCGGGTCCACCCACCGCTCGGAGCGCACCGCCAAGTGGAACCGCCTGCTCCAGCTGGAGGCGGTCGAGAACACCGTGTTCGCCGGTCCCTGGCCGGACGGACGGCCGGAAAGGAAGCTCGCATGACCAGCAGGTTCGACGGACAGACCGTCGTGGTGACCGGGGCCGGATCCGGCATCGGCTACGAGATGGCCCAGCGGTTCGCCGCCGAGGGCGCCCGCGTCTACGCCGCGGATCTCGAACCATCCGGCGTGCCGCACGGCACGGTCGCCGTCGAAGTGGACGTGACCGATCCCGACTCCGTCGCCGCCGCGTTGGCCCTGGCCGTGGAGCAGACCGGGCGGCTTGACGTGCTCTGCAACAATGCCGGGGCCTCGTCCACCACCGACCCGGTGGCATGCACCGTCGAGGAGTGGGAGCACACGTTCGCGGTGAACACCCGAGGTGTCTTCCTCGGCACCAAGTTCGCGCTGCCGACCATGCTCGCCCAGGGGCGCGGCGCAATCGTCAACACCGCGTCCGCCGCCGGGCTGGTCGGCCTCAAGGACCGCGCAGCGTACTGCGCGAGCAAGGGCGCCGTCATCGCCTTCACCCGGCAGGTCGCCGTCCAGTACGCGGGCACCGGGGTGCGCTGCAACTCGGTCTGCCCCGGCACCGTCGACTCGCCGTGGGTCGGCCGACTGCTGGACGCCGCGGACGACCCGGCGCAGGCTCGCGCCGCTCTCGTCGGCCGCCAGCCCATGGGCCGGCTCGGCCGGCCCGCCGAGATCGCCGAGGCCGCCCTGTACCTCGCCTCCGACGCCGCCGCCTTCATCACCGGCACCGAACTGGTCATCGACGGCGGACTGCTCGCCGGCTGACCGTGCGAAAGGACGAGTGATCAGATCAGACCCACACCTAGAAAGGTAGGACATTCCATGAGACTGATGCGCCTCGGACCCTCCGGTTGCGAGATACCCGTGGTGGTCACCGCCGACGGGGAACACCTCGACCTGCGTAGCATCACCGCCGACATCGACGGTCCCTTCCTGGCCGCCGACGGCCTCGACCGCGTCCGCGCCGCCGTCGACGGCCGCACCCTGCCCCGGATCGACGCGACCGGCCTGCGGATCGGCGCTCCGGTGGCCCGCCCAGGCGCCGTACTGTGCATCGGGATGAACTACGCGGCCCATGCCGCCGAGACCGGCGCGCTCCCGCCGGAGCATCCGGTGCTGTTCTACAAGGCACCCAACACGGTGGTCGGTCCCAACGACGAGGTGCTGCTGCCGCGCGGGTCGGAGAAGACGGACTGGGAGGTCGAACTCGCCGTCGTGATCGGCCGCCGGGCCCGCTACCTCGACTCGCCCGCCCAGGCCCTCGATCACGTGGCCGGATTCGCGATCTCCAACGACGTGTCGGAGCGGGCGTTCCAGCTGGAGGTCAGTGGGGGCCAGTGGTCGAAGGGCAAGAGCTGCGAGACCTTCAACCCGCTGGGGCCATGGCTGGTGACCCCCGACGAGATCACCGACCCCCAGGGCCTGCGCCTGCGGTCCACGGTGAACGGCGAACCGCGACAGGACTCGTCGACCGCCGACATGATCTTCGACGTCGCCACCCTGATCCACCATCTGAGCCAGTTCACCGTGCTGGAGCCCGGCGACGTCATCAACACCGGTACCCCCGAGGGCGTCGCCCTCTCCGGCCGCTTCCCCTACCTGCGCGACGGCGACCTCGTCGAGGTCGAGATCGAGGGGCTGGGTACCCAGCAGCAGAAGGTCGTGTCGGCGTGACGATCCGGCTCTCCCTCGGTCACATCGACGTCTACGACGACCGGACCGCGGCCTTCGCTCACCAACTGGGTCTCGCAAGCGTCCAGTTCCACACCCCTGACGTGCTGCCCGGTGAGAGGGGCTACTGGAGTCCGGAGGAGCTTCGCGCGCTGCGGGAACGCTGCGACGCCGACGGCCTGCGCATCGACGGGATCGAGAACGTCCCGGTGTCCCACATCTGGAAGATCCACCGCGGCCTCCCCGGGCGGGACGAGCAGATCGAGAACTACTGCCGGACCATCAGGAACATGGCAGCGGTCGGCATCGACATGCTCGGCTACAACTGGCTCCCGACCTTCGTCTGGCGCACCGGCATGGAGGTCGCGGGCCGCGGCGGTGCCAAGGTCACCTCCTTCGACCTTGGTCGTGTCGGTGCGGGCAACGCGCTGGCGTCCTACCGGCTTTCGCCCACCGCACCGCTTGACGAGCCGATATCCGCCGAGCAGATGTGGGCCAACCACCAGTACTTCCTCGACGCGGTCCTTCCCGTCGCGGAGGAGGCCGGCGTCCGCCTCGCGCTGCATCCCGACGACCCTCCGGTGGACGTCCCCCTGGGCGGCGCAGCCCGCATCTTCACCACGCCGGCCTCCCTGGCAGCCGCGCGCCTGCAGGCCGGCAACAGCCCGTCATGGGGGATCGACTTCTGCCTCGGCACCGTCTCGGAAATGGGCGGGGAAGAAGCGGTCAACGAGGTCATCGACACCCTCGGTCCGGTCGGCGCGATCTTCTACGTCCACTTCCGCGACGTGCAGGGCACGGTCCCCTCCTTCCGGGAGTGCTTCCTCGGGGAGGGCAACTACAACCCGGCCCGTGTCCTGCGACGACTGCACGACGTCGGCTTCGACGGCTTCGTCATCGACGACCACGTCCCGGCCATGGTGGGCGATCCCGCCACCTGGATGGACATCTCCTCAGAGGCCTACTGCAGCCGCGGACGGGCGCACGCCATCGGGTACCTCCAGGGCGTTCTCAACGGCCTGGCACTCGACTGATCAGCCCAAGGGACTTACGCAAGGATGGGCCGAGGTGCCGGGGACCGCAGTGGGGGCGAGAGCGAAGGCCTCTCGACGAGCCGGTATCCGTGCCCCTTGACGACCGGGCTCGCTGACCTGGCCGAATGCCAGCCCAGCGAGCCCTTCGCACCGTCGGCACGGCAGGATCCGACCCTGCACCCCCTTGCCCGTGCGCTTCGGTCGATGTGCGCCCATCGCTCATCGGCGCTCATGAGGTGCGGTCCGACGGCTCAGCTCGCCGATGCCGCTCCAGGTGAAGTCCCCTGCGCCGTCGCGATCGCGAAGACGTGCAGCCCGCCCGCGGTGGGCAGCACGATCCTGGAGACCGTCTTGGCGGGGTCCAACGGGACGGAGTTGACGTACAGGTAGGCGGTCTTGTTCCACTGGACGCCGGCGTAGTTCACGTAGGGCAGGGTGAGCGCCGGCTGCGGCCCGCCGGCCGCGGGTGCGACGTGCCAGTCCGGAACCGTGACGGTGAAGGGCGCGGCCGAGCCGTCGGTGTAGTAGACGGTGCCGCCGGCGTTGTTCTGCGCGCCGCCGCCGGCCAGGGTGAGCAGTCCCAGGGACGACGCCGCCCGGCCGACGCCGATGACCTGGCTGCCGGCGGAGACGTTGTCGGCGGTGTCGACCGGGACGTCGGGCCAGGTGAACGAGTATCCGCCGGAGTTGACCGTTCCGCCGGGCGTGACTCCGGCCGCGGCCAGGGTTTCGGCCGAGAGGGTGGATCCGTCTCCGTCGAGCCCGCCTCCCACGTTGGACGGCGACCGGTTGGCGTCGCTGGTGATCCCGACGCTGTTGAAGGCCTGCGCCAGGGTCGAGACGATCGGCGCGCCGACGTCCCACCTCTGCGAAGTGCGGCCGACCGGATCGGTGATGGTCAGGGGGATCTGGGCGAGACCGCCGCGCGGCTGGGCCAGGGTGAGGTGGACGGTGATCCTGCCGTGGGCCGGGATGGTGGCGGAGCCCGGGGAGAACGTCGCGACCGGGGAGTAGTCCGGGTTGGGCATGTCCCAGTGAACGGTCAGCCGAGTCGGCCAGCTGCTGTCGAGGGTCATGGTGGTGGAGATCGGGGCGCCGGGCTCGTCGGGCACGTTGCTCACCGGGATGGTGGCGACGACCGCCGGGTGGGTCAACTGGACCACGGCGGAGCCGCTTCCCTGCGCCCAGCCGGTACTCGACCCGACCGGAACGCTCGCCGTGGCCACGAGGCGGTAGTCGCCCGGCGCGGCGTTCACCGGCGCGGAGACCCGCCAGGTCGCGGTCACCGTGGCGCCCGGCGCGATCGAGGTCGGGTTGCCCTGCGTCGGTGACACGGTCAGCGGGGTGCTGTCGTCGACGGAGGTGCCGCTGAGGCCGGCCCTCAGGCCGTGGATCGTGCTGGTCCCGGTGTTCGTGATCGTGGCCGTGACCTGGTCCCGGCCGGTGAAGCCGAGCTGCGGCGGAGCGCTCACCGAGACCGCCAGCGGGGAGGCCGGTGCCGTCAGGAACTGGATCTCGCCGGTCTGGGCCGGTTGGCCGGGCGCCGCGACGTAGCGCAGCCACCGGTAGTGGGTCGTGCCTGCCACCGGCAGCACCTGCCAGTCGGCCGTGGGCCGGTACTTGACGGTCGCCAGTGTGTTGCATCCGGTGGTGGGGCCGGTGGTGCAGCCCTGGAACTGTCCGCCGACCATGGTCTTCTGCGCGGCGAGCTCGTGGCTGCTGTTGCCTGCTGTCATCGAGCTCATCGCGGGCAGGTAGCGCACGGCCGAGACCGGGGCCGCGTGGTCCGCCCCGAGGTCGAGACCGACGTAGGCCGGGGCTCCGGCGTTGCCGGATGCGACGTCCACTGAGGTCAGTCCGTTGCCGTCGAAGGCGTTCGCGGCCGGTGTGGCCGGGGACGAGGGTTCGGCGTAGGCGGTGCCGGTCAGCGCGGTGGCGCCGGGCGGGATCGTCTCGGGCATGCCGGGCGGGGCGCCGATCGCGTCGACCTGCGACTCGAAGGCCAGGAAGTCCTTTGCCCGGGGGCCGCCCCAGCCCACGGCAGCGAAGACCTGCGCCGGCCGGGTGGAGAAGGAGCGGTAGAAGCTGTCCGGGAAGGACGGGTTGGCCCGGTCGCCCCAGTTCGTCACTTCGAGGCCCAGGTAGCCGGCCTGGGTGGGCGGCGTCCAGGTGTAGTAGTAGCCGTCGTTGACGATCCAGGTGCTGCCGTTGCCCGGCAGGCTATCGGGCACGACGTACAGGTTGCTGCTCTGCGTGTCGATCACCTGGTGGCCCTGGTTGATGAAGCCGCCGGGGCCGCCGATCCAGGCGTCGATGACGATCGCGGGCTTGGCCAGGATGTCGGCGTCGCCGTTCCAGTTCCAGATGATCGGCGTCTTGCCCAGGCCGGTGACGACGTCGGCGAGTTTGTTCTGGAAGGTCGTGAAGACGTCCGTGGCGACCTTGTAGTTCTGGGCCTTGACGTACGAAGCGACCTCGGGGCAGCCGTTCAGGTCATGGGAGGACGGGGTCTCGTCGCCGCCCATGTGGAAGTAGCGCGAGTACTTGAACAGCGGCACGAACTCGTCCAGCAGCTTCGTCGCGAAGTCCAGCGTCGCCGGGTTGGTGACGTCCATGGTGGACCCGCCGCCCGCGTAGGCGGCCGTGCCGTGGAGCCCGAGCGTCGGACACGCGAAGGCGAGGTCCGTGTCGTAGTGCGTGAACACCTGGCCGTGGCCCGGGAGGTCTATCTCGGGGATCAGGTCCACGTGGTACTTGTGCGCGTAGTCGACGATCGCCGCGATGTCGGCGTGGCTGTACGACTGCACGTTGGCCAGGCCCGGGAAGGTCGTGCTCTGCATCCGGAACGCCTCGTTGTCGGACAGGTGCAGGTGCAGGCTGTCGAGCTTGAGCCACGCGGCGATGCGGATCTGCTGCTCGAGGTCGGCGACGGACTGGTAGTGGCGCGCGACGTCGATCTGCTCGCTGCGCAGCGTCTCGCGCGGCCAGTCCGACGCCGAGCCCTGCGGAAGAGTGCTGCGGGTTGGAGACAGCTTCAGCATCTGCTCCAAGGTCTGCTCACCGTAGAACGTGCCGGTGGCATCGCTGCCGCTCACCGTCGCCGTGGTGTCGATGGACAGCTTGTATCCCGTCGCGGCGGTCCCGGTCGCGCCCTCGGTCAGGAAGATGTCCCCCCTTCCGGCCTTGGCGGCCCTCACCACGGGGATGTGAGCTCCGGTCACATCGCGCAGATCCGCGGCGAAGGTGCGCGCGTCGGCCGAGAGGTCGTCGGCGTGCGAGGAGTCCACCACGATCCGCGCGGTGGCTTCCAGGACGAACGAGCCGGTGCCCCCCGTCCAGCTCTGCAGGCCGGGCTGCACCGCGGGAGCCGGATTGGCTGTGGCCGCCGAAGCGGGCGTCGGCGCGTGGAACGCCCCGAGCCCCAGGCAGACGCCCATGGCTGCGGCGAGTAATTGGCATACACGTTTCACGGACATCTCCCGGTGCGTAGTTAGTGCAGGACGGGAAAGATCGAGGTGAGCCAGCCACCCTCACCATATGGTCTAGACCTTAGAGGACTAGACCACTTCGGTGGACGCTACCACCACCACGACGTCGCCGTCGACACCTCGTGTCGCTTTCGGTGTGCTGCGGGGTGAGAGTGGCGTGGACCTCTTCCGGCCGGCGGACCAGCGCGGCCCCCATCGCGGGGGCGGCGGTCACGCCTTGATGATGACGACCGCGCGGTCGCCGGCTCCCGCGCTGACGGTGACACTGAACAGCTTGGTCGCCGCGTCGTAGCCGACGGTTCCCACGCTGCCGTGGGTGGCACTGGCACTGGGCTTGCGCGGCGCGTAGCCGTGCAGGGTGACCGGCCCCTCCCCCGCGGCGAACGCGACGGTGGCGTGCACGCTGCCGTGGTCACTCACGTGCTCCAGGCGCTTGCCGCCGTGCGCCACGAACTTGCCCTTGTCGCCGAGGAAGGCGATGCCCGACGGGCCGACCGGGGCGACCACCCAGTACGTTCCGTCGCTGACGCCGGCGCTGACCTGGCCGCCCTTCTTGACCAGGGTGCCGTTGCCGGCGAAGTAGTCGTAGACGTAGGCCGATCCGGTCTCGCCGATCTCGGCGAGGGTGAACGAGGCGTTCTGGTACAGGCCGTTGGGCACCGTGCCCTGGGTGACGCCGAGCCAGTCGATGTTGCTGCCACTGGCCCCGGTGGCGGTCGCCCGCACGGTGTTGGCGCCCGCCTCGAGGATGACCGGCACACCGGTCTGGCTCCAATTGGTCCATGAACCGGTCGAGGGGAACGACAGGCTGCTCGGGGCGCCGCCGTTGACGGAGATCGCCAGCGGGCGATCAGCGGAAGCGTTGGCGTACCGGAACTGCAGCGTGTAGGTGCCCGCCGCGGGCGCGTCCACGGTCCACTCGACGTAGTCGCCGTCCGCGTTCTGGTAGTCGGCGTATCCCGTTCCGGTGAATCCGGACTGGCCCGTGCCGACGACCGCACCCGAGAGCGCCGCGTCCTCCGCCTGGTAGATCTGCTGCGGCGCGGCGAACTGCCGTGCGTAGGCGAAGACGTAGCGGTACGTCAACCCCGGGTGCGCGGCGTGCGTGGAGGCCACCATCGCCGGCATCGTCCCGGCGCCCTCGCCGACGTAGGTCGAGTCGGTCGGCACGATCGGCACGTCCGGCTTGACGATGATGCCGTCGGGGCGCACCGCCTGGAACAGATGGCCGGCGTTGACCTTGCCGAGCGCGTCGCCGACGCCGACCGGTCCGGCCGAAAGCGTCGCCAGCAGGAGGTTGTCGAGCTCGCCGCTCATGAACACGTCCACCCACGGCCACACGCCCAGCGCGCCGGCGAACTGCGAGTCGTACAGGAACTCATCCCATTTTGCGCGGTTGAACCGGTCGTTGCTGACCCGGATGGTCGTGAGGTTGGGGTAGCGGACGGTCTGCAGGTAGTCGCGCGGCAGTGCCATGCAGTACTGCAGGTCCAAGCCGTCGACCGCGGCGTGGTGGGCCATGTTGTCGAAGAACTGGTCGGCGTCGGTGAGGTTCTCGGCAGGCTTGGCTTTCTGCGACAGCCAGTCCTGCTCGTAGACGACGACCCCGCCGTCCTTGAGGTAGTCCATGATGCTCTGCCAGTACGCCGGGTCGATGACAACGTCGTTCGAGAACTGGTACTGGCCGTGGTACGGGCTGGACTTGTCCATCCAGCGGGCGTGGGTGACCAGCGGCATCCCCAACTGCTTCTGGAATGCGGACAGTCCGTCCGGGAACAGCTGCTTGTCCGCCTCGTACAGGGACGTTCCGTCGGGCAGGTCGTTCCAGTCGGCGTTCGGGCCCTTGGGGTACCACCAGCTGTCGAGCTGCATGTAGCCCATCGGGATCTGCTGGGACGCCCACTCGTCGCGGACCGCCAGCAGCGTGCCGGTGTAGCCCTTGGACTGGTCGAACTTGTAGTAGTAGTCCGCGCCGTTGTCGGTCCAGTAGCCGAGGGTGCTGAGGATGACACCCGCGTCGTTGGCCGGCAGCGGCTTGCCCGCGAGCCGGGTCAGCACCGAGCCCCACGCGCGGTGGGCGGCGCCGACGCCGGCCTTGGCCGACAGGATCGTCTGCCGGGTGTAGCCGGCCGGCAGGGTGGCCACCGAGCTGATCACACCCGCGGTGATCGAGCCGTCCGACGCCTGCGAGGTCTGCGCCTCCTGGAAGTGGTTCGCCGCCGACAGGATGAAGGTGCCGCCCTGGTCGTCGAAGAACACCCACGGGCTGTCCGAGGCACCGGCGAAGGTGTTGAACTGGAACACGCCGAAGACGTCGTGGTGGCTCAGCTGGTGCGCGAGCTTCGGGTAGGCGGTGAAGGTCGGGAACGGGTTGCCGTTCGCGCCGGCCTTGACGTAGGTGTCGGTGAAGACGATGGAGGACGCGCCGTTGTACACGCGGATGCCGCCCTTGCGGGCGCCGGACTGGAAGGTGAACGTGGTCTCGGTGTATGCGCCGACGGCGTCGCTTCCGGCGTGGGTGGTGATGCCGGTGGCCGCGGAGCCGACCGACCCGCTGAAGGTCCAGCCCAGCACGGCCGCCTTCACCTGCCAGGCGCCCGACGCGTTCACTGTGGCCTTGAGGTCCTTCGGCCCGTTGGGCTCGGCACTGGCCTGGCCGACTGCTCCGGCCAGGGGCAGGGCCAGGGCCGCGGATCCGACGCCGGCGACCCGGAGGAAGTCGCGGCGGTTGATTCCGGTCATGAGTGGTGCTCCTCGTCTCGTTGCGGCGCAGCGGAACCGGCAGTGCTCCGCTGACGTGTCGTCGAAGCCGCGGCCGCGGGCGCGCCGGGGCGGCGGCAGGAGGCGGTGCTCGTCACGGAAGAGCCGGAAGAACGTTGGAACGGGCGGTCGGCCGTGCCCGGCGTGCCTGTCCGGCGCACGGAGATGCCCTTCGCCCAGCGAGGGGATGCGGGGCACAGTGTGCTGTCCTGCTTCTTTTGAGGTCAAGCCTCACAGCTTGAGAAGAGTGCTCAGGATCTCGGCTGTGCCGACAAGCCGCAGGCCGGGGGCCTTGCGTCGTCGGAAAGATCTTGACGGAACGCGCCGAGGATTCATCCATCTGAATCGCGGCCCGCAGGCAATTCCGGGCGGTATCACCGCAGTTGTGGCTGGGCAGCAGGGTTGACCGTCACCCCCCGTCGCGACTAGCGTCACCTCCCGTCACGGTTCAGAGTTCCGATTTGTGTTCGCGTATGTGACCCGGATGTCCTCGTCGTACCCGCGAAGACACGTGCCGTCCGGGATCACGCCCGCCGACCTGCCGACAGCGGTCACACGAGGAGGTGAGCACCCCAAGGCTCCCCTCCCGTCCCGTCAACGCGCCCACCCGGGCCGTCACAGAGGAACGACGAGAGGCGCCCGGCCAGACGAGCGCCAGGACTTGGGGGGTTGCCGCCGTCGGACTTTCGCGTGCCGGCGTACTGCCACTGGTTGACCGCGCCGCCGATCGCGGCGTAGCCGATGTCCGTCGCGACGAAGTCGACGCTCTGGCGGTCGACTGCCGCTCCATCGGCTTCGCCGGGGTGTCGAACTGGACGGGCTGGTGAGCTGGCGTGACCCCCGCACCGGAGGGACCGCCGAACGCGGCGCCTTGCCGACCTATTGCAGCGAGCCTAGGGCGGTGATAGCGTCCGCACCTCGATAGCTCCGATGTTTCATCGTAGTGGATTCACTGCGCGTCACACACTCCAACCTGGTCGCCTTTGTCGGCCAGGTTCATGTGCTGCCCCCGTACTGCATCCTTGGAGGTTTACTTGCGACGCCTCTGGAGCACATTCTTCTTCGCTGCTGCAGCCCTAGTCATCGGATGTATTGCCGCTCCACCAGGACTGGCCGCGCCCCCTGCCAAGTCGGTCACCCTGTACGCTGCGCCGCACGGCAAAGGCCACGGCTGCACGCCGGCCGCGCCATGCGGGCTGGACGGCGCCCAGCAGGCGGCGCGGGTCGCGGTTGCCCGGCACGCCGATGTGACCGTGCAACTGGCCGACGGTACCTACCGGCGCACGGCCACCTGGCGGTTCGGTGCGGCCGACTCCGGCACCTCCGGCCACCCGGTGACCTGGACCGCGGCACCTGGTGCGCATCCGGTGATCTCCGGCGGCAAGCGGATCACCCACTGGACCCAAGTACCGGGCAGCGACGTGTGGTCGGCACCGGTACCGGCCGGAACCCGTACCCGGCAGGTCTATATCAACGGCCTGGACACGCCCGTCGCGCAGGCGACCCCCTCCGCGCTGGGCCTCACGCTGTCCACGTGGGACAAGGCTGGATTCCATGTCACCGGGACGAGCGCGGCCTGGCTGCTGAAACTGGCAAGCGAATTGACCCCGACTCAACTGCACGAGCTGGAGTTCCACTGGAGGCCGATGCGGCCGACGGACTGGGCCGCGTCCTCGTGTCCGGTGGATGCCATCACGCCCGGCGCGGACGCGGGTACGGCGACAGTGGCCATGGCCCAGCCGTGCTGGAACAACCTGACCAACAAGTCGGCCACGGTGTACGGCGGGAACAGCAGCAACGTCACCCCGTACAACCTGGCCGCCAACACGGGCCCGACGCTGATCGAGGACGCCCGCACGCTGCTGCATCCCGGACAGTGGTTCCTGGACAACGACGAGAACGTGCTCTACTACCAGCCCACCGCCGGGCAGAGAATGTCCAAGCTGGATGTCGAGGTGCCGCAGGTCGAGTCGTTGGTGTCGGTGGCCGGCACGCTGGCCAAGCCGGTGCACGACCTCACGTTCAGCGGCATCCGGTTCACCACGGCCACCTGGAACCGCCCGTCCACGCCGACCGGTTTCCCCCAGGTGCAGGCCGGCCTGTACGCCGACCATCCGAACACTGTGGTCGACGGCGTGGTCCAGCCGGCCACCCAGGGCGAGTGCACGTTCGCCACACCGAACGCGGGCTCCTGCCCGTGGGGCGCGTACGCTCAGCCGCTTGCCAACGTGCAGCTCACCGCCGCTCACGACGTCAGCTTCCTGTCCGACCGGTTCGACGACCTCGGCGGCACCGGCCTGGGCATGCGCTACGGCAGTGACCACAACCTGGTGCGCGGCAGCATGTTCACCGAGATCGGCTCGAGCGCGGTCTGGCTGGGCTGCGGCAGCGACCCGAACCCGGGCGCCGCGGACGACCCGGCCGCCGCGGTGATCGCGGACTGCTCGGCCGACCCGGAGGCGTCCGCACACGACCCGATCGGCGAGAACGAGATCGCGACCGGCAACACGGTCGAGAACAACCTGATGTACCACGATGCCATCGACTACCTGGGCACCGCCGGCATCACCATGATGTTCACCCGGAACACGACCATCGCGCACAACGACGTCTTCGACATGCCGTACGACGGCCTGACCTCGGGCGCCTGGCAAGGCCATGTGGACAACGTGGACATCGGGCCGACGCACAACGACCAGACCACGACGAACATCAACTCCGACAACGCCATCAGCGACAACCACTTCCACAACAACATGCAGATCTTCACCGGTGACGGTGGCGAGATCTACACCGAGGGCCACCAGGGCGCGACCGTGCTGAACGCCGACGGCTCGGTGAACACGGCCGCGTCCTACGAGCACGGCCTGCAGATCACCGGCAACGTGTTCGACACCAACACACCCAACGGTGCCTACGGCACCGCGCCGGACGTGGGCTCGCAGTGGATCATGGAGTCCGGCAACGTGGAGTGGAACAACAGGCACTCGTTCTCCTGCCACTGGCCGAACCCGTCCATATCGCGGCTGACGTACACGCACAACTGGGCCGCCGATCCCGACGACAGCAGTTGCCCCACCGACACGGCCAACACCAGGATCCCGGCTCATCCCGGACCGGCGGACCTGCCGCACGACGTGCTCGCCAACGCCGGGCTGACCGCGGCCTACCGGACTCTCGAAGCGCAGCTGCCGGCCCGAATCGACTACACCGGCGCATCGTCGGCCACCGCCACGACCCCCGCGCAGGTCCTGGTGGTCGGCTCAGGCCTGACCGCGGCCACGCCGTTGACCATCGGCGGCATCCCGGTCCCCGCACACGACATCACCCTGCTCAACGCCGGTTTCCTGATCGCGGACGTGCCCGCCGGCGCCGGTTCGACGGTGACCACCATCGGGCCGCCCGCCCCGGCCGTGACCAGCCCGGTGGCCGGTTCCGTGTCGCCGCAACCGCCGACCGGCGTTGCCGGAACCGGCATTCCCGGCGACAAGGTCACGGTGACCGACGCCGGCCAGCCGGTGTGCACCGCGCAGGTCGCCGCCGACACAACCTGGGAGTGCCGACCCGCCGTCCCGTTCGGTGACGGCGAGCACTCCCTGTCGGTGACCCAGACCGGGGACGGCTACACCTCCGCACCGGCGACGGTTCCCTTCTACGTCGGCACCCAGAAGGTCACCTCGGTGGCCAAAATCGGCTTCAGCGGTTCCTTCGGCACGGACAACACGTACGTTCCAGGAGCCGGCGAGAGTGTGGTGGGCGCGATCAACCGGCGTGCCGGCACGGAGACCGTCCAGGCGGGCCAGGGCGTCGTGCTCACCGGCGGGAACCAGGCGGTCGGGTTCCAGCCGGCCACCGGCTGGGGCAGCACCGCGTTGACCCCGAGCTTCCTCGCCCGCATCACCTTCACCCCGAAGGCCGGCGCCAACCAGGCCCAACTCGGCACCCTCTTCGGCGTCGGCGGCAACCTGACCGTGCGCTACCGCGACGGGCAGTTGCAGTACGGCTTCTCGTCCAACACCACCGGAGACGACCACTTCCTCTCCGCCGCCGCGCCCACGGCCGGGCAGCAGCACGTGCTCGAGCTGGCCTGGGACGGTACGGCCGACGCTCTGCACGTGGTGCTGGACGGCACCGCGCTGCCCATGGTGTCCGGGGACGCCGCGCCGCCCACCCAGATCCTGGGCACCATGGTCGCGGTGGGCAACGACGTGCATCCCGCGGCACAGAGCCGCGGCTTCGTCGGCACGATCGGCGGGTTCGCCATGGGTACCTATGACGGGCCGTTCTCCGCGGCCCTGTTCGGCGGGCTCTGACGGCAAGTGCGGTCCCAGCAGGGGAAACTGAGGGAACGCTGGATCCAGCCAGCTTCCGGAAGCCCCTGCTGGGCCCGGCACCGTGGTTGCCTCCGGTCAATCGGGGCCGGCCGGCCGGCCGGCCGGCGAAGTGCTCACGCGTGTCGGCTTGCTTGGCAGGCGCCTCGCGGCCGACGCGTGAGCGACGTCGACCGCCAGGCACACATCCCCGTCGACGGCCGCCGGCCTCTCCGGTAGCCCACGGCGACGGGAGCCTTGGGCTACAGCCGGCCCTGCGACGGGCCGCGGCCCCCAGTCGTCACGGGCCAGGTGAGCACCGGGTTGCGGAACTTCGCGGCCTGCTCGGCGATCTCAGCCAAGTCGGCGCGGGGCAACGTGAGGAGCCCGTAGCGCACCTTGACCGGGCCGCTTTGGACTTGGGGATAGTTGGTGTCCCAGTAGTTGTTCGCGACCCAGCTCAGCATCAGCGGGTCGGCGTCGCGGTCGACGGCCTGCGGCGGGGGCCCGAAGTGGAACCCGCCGAACTGGACCAGCGGCGCGTCCGGGGTCAGCAGCGCCACGGCGCCGTGCTCGTCCCCCATGGCCGCGGCCGACTGCGCCGTCACCCAGCCGCGGGAGGAGCCGGGCAGCTGCTCATCGTCGAGAGCCACCATCCGGCCCGCCGTGTCGAACACGGCTCGCCAGCCCGACTCCAGCGCCAACGGCAGGGCAAGGTAGATCCCCGTCGGATGGTGATCGCCGGCGAGATCGATGTCGACGTCGATGCGGATCACCGGGTCGACCGCGTCGAAGGTGACGCGCTGGACCAGGGCGCGGGTGCCTGTCGCGGCGAAGCGGCGCTGGAAGATCACGCGTCCGGGCCGTTCTTCCACGGAACAGTCCAGTACCCGTTCGGCGGGCTCGCGGATCGGGGCCCAGGGCTCCCAGCAGGACTCGTCGCGCATCTCGCGGTCCAGGTTGCGCCGGTAGAAGGCGCGCCGGCTGCCGTCGGCGAGGGCGTCGGGCCGTTCCCGGATGAACGACAGCAGATCCATGCCCGGTCGCGGCCGCAGCACTTCGCGGCCGGTGGCCCGGTCCGTCAAGGAGGTGATGCGCCCGGAGTCCGGGTCGTAGGTCAGCACGTGGAACGGCGACTCGATACGGCCGGTGGACGCCACCCGGTCGATGGCGGCGGCGAAGTTCAGCTCGCGGGCCGAGCTGGGCTTGGCGATGACCTCGTGGGTGGGCCGGCCCGGGAACTCCGGGGCGGGCAGGTCGGCAACGGAGATGACCCGCCAGGCGCCGGGAGCCAGTTCGACGGTCCCGGTATCGCGGCGCTGCTCGCCGGGGGCGGGCACGCGCCAGGGCCGGTTCTCGTGGACGATCCGGCTGGCGCGGTAGGTCCGCTCGGTGGCCGGGCTCGGATCCGCGAACCAGGCGGCGGGCAGATCGAGGGCGACGGTGCGGTGGTACGGGGTGGGGTTGCAGACGAGTACCCCGGCGATCCCCTTGTCCGCGACCGGGTTCCCGGCCAGCCGCTCCAGCCCGTCCATGACCGCGAACGCGGCCAGTTCATGCCCCTGGTACGCGGCGGCCTGCTTCATCGTCTCGATCGCCCGGGCTTGCGGGTTGCCCGGGTCGGAGTCCCAGAAGCTGAAGGTGTGCTCGTCGAACACGTCGGCGTGCTCTGCGGCCTCGGCCAGCAGCGCCGGGTCGGCCCCCAGGGCTTGCGCGGTCTCGAGCA
This sequence comes from Streptomyces sp. NPDC020917, assembly GCF_044333795.1. Lineage (NCBI taxonomy): Bacteria > Bacillati > Actinomycetota > Actinomycetes > Kitasatosporales > Streptomycetaceae > Streptomyces > Streptomyces sp. NPDC020917. The sequence goes on from NZ_JBIRRR010000003.1 coordinate 495,913, forward strand.
GCGGCTTGGTCTGCTGGTTCGTCGCGGTGGCCGCCGGGACGCTGCCGACGCCGAACGACCAGTAGTCGGTCCAGTCGCCCGACAGGACCGGGACTTCCCCATCGGGTATCCGCTGTATCCGCTCCCGGAGGTCGTCGAAGGTGGCATAGCGGATCCGGGGCCCGCGCCCCTGCTCGTTCCAGCGCCGGATGAGGTCGGGCAGATACGGGTTCGGCGGCGCGTTGTCCCACATAATCGGGGAACAGGTCGAGGTGAGGTAGACGAACGGCAGGTGGTAGTCGGCGCGGCGGAGCCGCTCGGCGAAGGCGTCCCAGCCGGCGGCCATCTGCTCGACGGAGTCGTCCCAGGCGTTCAGGATCTGGTCGAACATGGTGTAGTGGCTGCCGTTGAACACGCGCAGCCGCCGTCCCGAGGGGGCTTCCCAGGCGAACAGCCCGGGCCGGGGTTCCACGGGTCCGCCGAGATGCGGGTTGACCGCCATGACGAACAGATCCACGCCGGCGTCCAGGAGTTCGTCGGCGATCGGCCAGGGGATCCCGTTGACGTCGTGCTGACAGGCCACCGGGATCGGCCGGCCGACCGCGTCCTCCAGCTCCCGCTTGCCGGCCAGCAGCCGCCGGATCCCGGCCCGGTCGATCGTCGCGCTGACGTGCCAGCGCAGTGCGGACAGCCCGATGCGCCCGGAGTCGCACAGGTCCTTGAACCGGACGATCTGGTCGGCGGGGGCGTCGGCCAGCCAGCGCCGCACCGGCTCCGTGGCCTCGCAGGTCCACTTCGGCCGGTGGTCCTCCGGCAGGTCCGCGGTGGCCTCCAGCCAGTCCAGCGCCTGGGAGACGTACTCGGACTGGAGCCGCCACAGGATCGGCTGGGAGTGGGTGTAGCCGACGTCGAGGTGGCTGTGGTGCAGCACCAGGATCTCCTCGATCCCGGCGTCGAACTGGGTCACTTGGTGGCTCCCGTGGTGAGTCCGGCGATGAACTGCCGTTGCAGGGCGAGGTAGCCGGCGACGGGGATCACCGCGGCGAGGATCATCACGCCGAACAACTGGGCGTAGTTGGTGGAGTACTGGCCGACCGACAGGTAGATGCCGGTGGTGATGGTCTGTCCCCGGAGCGGGCCGAGGATGAACTGCGGGTTCATGAAGTCGTTCCAGATCCACAGCGACAGGAAGACGGCGACGGTCGCGGTGGCCGGGCGCAGCAGCGGCATGACGATCGTCCACCAGACCCGCAGGGTCCCGGCACCGTCCACGGTCGCGGCCTCGACGATCTCGCCGGGGATGGAACGCAGGAACCCGGAGTAGACGAAGACCGCGAACGACATGTACCCGCCGCCGACGTTGGCCAGCACCAGTCCGGCATAAGTGTGGTCCAGGTGGAGGTAGGTCAGGATCCTGATGGTGGGCAGCAGGATCACCGCGGGCGGGACCATCAGTCCTGCGGAGAAGCAGGCGAGGACGGCGCGCCGCAGCCGGGCCGGGCGGCGGCTGAGCCAGAAGCTGAAGGCGGCGCCGAGCGGGATGATCAGCAGCACCGAGGCGACCACCGTGACCGCCGAGTTGCTCAGGCCGATCTGGACGATCCGGTCGGGACGGGACAGGGCGTCGGTGAGGTTGTGCAGGGTCGGCGGTACGGGGGGCGCCGCCGGGTTCTTGATGATCTGGTCCTGCGACTTGAAGGCGTTGACGATCGTCAGGTAGATCGGGCTGACGAACGCCAGGGTCAGCAGTCCGGCGGCGACCAGGTGGCCCTTGGCCGCCCACCTGCGGCGGTGGGCGAGCGGTACGTGCGCGGGCGGCGGGGCGATCCGGCTCTGCGGTACCGCCCGTTGCGGGGTCGATGTGGTCACAGGTCCACCTCCCGGCGGCGCAGCAGGCCCGTCACGAACAGCGAGATGACCGCGCAGACCGCGAGCAGCAGCATGGCCACGGCGGAGGCGTAGCCGAACCGGTCGTCCGTGAAGGCGAGTTTGATGATGTAGAGGGCGGTGGACTGCGTGGAGTCGGCGGGGCCGCCGGAGGTCAGCACAGCGATGACGTCGTAGAGCTTGAGCATCGTGATCAGCGAGATGGTGACGCTGATGGTCGTACCCGGGGCCAGCATCGGAAAGGTGATCCGCCGGAACCGCTGCCAGCGGCCGGCCCCGTCCACCATCGCTGCCTGGTAAAGCTCGACCGGGATGGACTGCAGCGCCGCCAGGTGCACCACGGTGGTGAAGCCGGTGAGCACCCAGGCGGCGACCAGCCCGACGGAGAACATGGCCAGATGGGGGCTGCCGAGCCAGGTGACGGGGTGCCGGATGATCCCGAGCGAGGTCAGGACGCTGTTGAGGATGCCGTCCTGGGCCAGGATGTAGCGCCACACGAAACCGACGATCACTCCGGACAGCACCTGCGGGAGAAACGCGACGGTACGCATCATCCGGAAGCTCAGCGAGGTCTTGTTCAGGAGGATCGCGAAGGCGATGCCCAGCGCATTGGCGACGAGTGTGACGGCGGCGGCCAGCACCAGGGTGAAGGTCAGGCTCGAGGCCAGGGCGCCGTCGTGCACCATCTCCCGGTAGTTGTCGACTCCGATGAACCGGGCGTGGGCGCGGAGCGGGTTCTCGTTGGTCAGGCTCTTCCAGGCGCTCATGATCACCGGGACGAGGATGAACAGGGCGTACAGTCCCAGCACCAGCAGGGCGATGACGCCGAGGGCGGGGTCGCCGCGGCGCGGGCGGGCTCGGGTGGTCATGGCGGGTTCCCTTGGCGGAGTCGGTGGGTGTGCGTCCGGGCGCCGTGCCTGGTGTGCCCGGCGCCGGCGCCGTGGCTCACTTGGTCGCCGCGTCCCAGGCGGAGTCGAGCTTGGCCATCTGGCCGTGGACGTCGTCGGAGGTGAACAGGGCCTGGCTGGCGGCGTAGAAGGCGTCGTTGAGCCCGGAGGGCATGGAGTCGTCGTTGGTCGCCCAGCCGAACGCCGAGACCTTGGTGTTCTTGTCGGTGACGTAGGTGTAGGAGTCCTTGAACACCTGCGTGACGTTGACGCCGTAGTCAGCCAGCGACTTGCCCTTGAGCATCGGGAACGCGCCGTCGCCCTCGATCAGCGCCTTGTAGTTGGCCGGGTCCAGCGACCACGCCTGCGCGAACGCCGTCGCCTTGGCCGGATCCGCCGTCTTGGCGCTGATCGCCATCGACCCGCCGACCGCGAAGGGCACGACCAGCGACCCGTCGTCGGTGGGGGTCAGGAACGCCGCGAAGTCGTCGGCGTGGTCCTTGGGCACCGAGCCGAGGAACCAGCTGCCCATCATGTACATCGCGGCCTTGCCGGACGTGAAGTTGGTGATCGAGTCGGCGTACTTCACCCCCAGCGCGCCGTTCTCGAAGTACCCGTCCTTCACCATCGCGCGGTACTTGGTGACCGCCGCCACGACGTTGGCGTCGGTGAACTTGACCTTGCCGGCGTAGCGTTCCTGCAGCCAGCGCGGGTCCTTGCCCAGTACGTCCGCGGACAGGATGCCGACCAGCGGCATCGACGCCGCGAACGGATCACCACCCCCCAGTTCCATGGGGGTGATGCCGGCCGCCTTCAACTTGGCGCACACGGCCGTGAACTGCGCCCACGTCTTGGGCGCCGCGGTGATGCCCGCCTTCGCGAACAGCTTCTTGTTGTAGAAGACCTCGGGGATGATCTGCGAATTGGTCGGAGGGACGTAGACCTTGCCCTTGTACGCGTTGCCCTGCGGCAGCAGGAAGTTGGCGTTCACCCAGCTCTGGTCGTAGGGCTTCAGCAGCCCCGCCTCGACGAACGTCGACGGGGTGATCGACTGCAGCAGGTCGGGGAACTGTCCCGACGCCTGGAGCTGCTTGGCGTAGCCGTCGCGATCCGTGCTGGGGGCCACGATCTTCTTCACCGAGACGCCCTTGACCTGCTTCTCCGCGTTGGCGATCGAGGTGTCCCAGAACTTCGCGGTCAGGCTCGGGGTCTCGAACGTCAGGTAGGTGAGGGTGGAGTCGCCCTTCGCGCCCGCAGACGTGGAGGCCGCGGAACACCCGGTCACCAGCGCGAGCCCCACGGCCAGGCAGGCCGCGGTCAGAGTCTTGTGCCGCATGAACTCTCCTGAGGGTGGATGTGCCCGCGAGTGAGGGCGGCTCGCGGGGGGGATCGACGCTGGAGGAACAGCGAGATAACGTTATCGCGAGGATAGGTGCGGGTTACGGGAAGATGTCAAGAGCCAACCACCCAGTAACGACGCGGCGATACTGCAACCACACCCGACACGATGAGGGGAATGCCGATGAGCCGGGGACGGGGCGGGGACGGCGGACGGCCCAAGCGGCCGACCATGGTCGACGTCGCACGCGAGGCGGGGGTGGGGCTGCGCACCGTGTCGCGCGTGGTCAACAACGACCCGACGGTCGGGCCGGAGAACCTCGCCAAGGTCGAGGCGGCGATCAAGGCCCTGAACTTCCAGCCGGACGAGCGGGCCCGCCAGTTGCGCACCGGCGTCACGGGCGCCATCGGCGCTGCGGTGCGACGCATCGCCGAGACCAACCCGGTGCTGGCCGCCATCGAACAGACGGCCCGCGCGACCGGGCTGACTCTGCTGGCCTCCTCCACCGACTTCGACGAGGCCAGGGAGCGCGACATCCTGATCTCCATGTGCCGGCAACGCCTCGACGGCATCATCATCGAGCCGATCGGTGACAACCACGACTACCTGCAGCCCGAGGTGGCCGCCGGCATGCCGCTGGTGTCCGTGGACCAGCCGATCAACGGGATCGCGGCCGACTGCGTGATGTCCGACAACGCCGCAGGAATCGGCATGGCGTTCCACCATCTGCACCAGCACGGACACCGCCGCATCGCCTACATCGGCGACAGCGAGCGCGTCCTCGCGGGCCGCGAACGCGCCATGGCGTTCCGTGCCGCGCTCCTCGCCCACGGACTCCCGGTCGACGGCCTGGTGCACCCCGGTGACATCACCGCCGAGCAGGTGTCCACCGCCCTGGACACCGTGCTGCACGGCCCGGCCCCTGCCACCGCACTGATCACCGGCAACATGAACACCACCATCGCGGTCCTGCGCCGGCTCGGGCGGACCGCGGCCGCGCAGCTCGCGATCGTCGGCTTCGACGAGGTCCCGCTCGCCGACCTCATGCATCCCGCCCTCACCGTCATCGCGCAGGACACGGCCCAGATCGGCCGCACGGCAGTGGACCTGCTGCGTGCCCGCATCGCCGACCCGTCCCGGGAGGTGCAGACCATCGTGGTCCCGGTCGCGTTGCAGGTTCGCGGGCCCGGCGCCATGCCGGTCTGAGCCGACACCACGGTTACGGCGGCGTGACAGGCACTTGACAGACAGTGCCGGGCGCGCCACCCTCGCGATAACGTTTTCTCGCCATGTCGTCGCTACTGCGTCTCGGCCCGTTCCCACTTCGCCGCTGGGCGACCACGGATCGGAAGCGCTCGCGCCGGTGCGGGCGCCTTGGCGGACGGAGACAGGCGATTCGCTGCTCCGTCCGGCGCCACTGCGATCGTCGACCCTTACCGCCAGTCGAGAAAGGTCCGATTCATGAGACTCCGATCAAGGCCCAGACGGGCCGTCAGCACCGCCGCCGTCGTGGCACTCCTCTGTGCCACGGTGACCACCGCGTTGTCCCGCCCGGCCGTGGCGGACACCGTCACCGGCCATCAGGCGTCGCACGTCGTCGCGCACCAGGCGTCGCGCATCGTCGCGACGTACCAGGGCGTGTGGACGTCTCCGCCCAGTGTGCTGACCAACGGTGAGACCACGGACGCACCGCTGATGGGCAACGGCGACATCGGCGTCGCGGTCGGCGGGACGATCGACCACCAGACGATGTACATCGGCAAGAACGACTTCTGGTCGTCGTCCACGCACGCGATCAAACCGCTGGGCAGGATCGTCGTCAGTGCCGCCGGGCTGAAGGGCTCGTCGTACAACGTCGTCCAGGACATCCAGCACGCCGAGGTGCGCGGCACGTACACGCTCAACGGCCAGACGCTGAGCACGACCAGTTGGACGGATGCGAACTCCGGCACGTTCGTCACATCGTTCACGCTGACCGGCGGGAACGCGCAGCCCATCGGCATCACCTTGCAGAACGGTTCGGGCGGCGAGCCGAGCATCTCCACGACGGACACCACAAAGGGCGACGCCAGGAACGCCGACCTCGACGCCGATGTGTACGCCGACACCGGGACCGGCAGCGATCCGCACGCCCGGATCGCGGCACGGACCCTCGGCCGGAGCCAGTCGATCTCCGGCGACACGATCACCATGACGATACAGCCGGGCACCACCTCGACCCTGGTCGCCGGGATCGTCTCCAGCATCGACCAACCGTCGTCGTGGCAGTCGAGCGCCGACGCGCTGGTCTCCGGCCTGACCCAGTCCAAGGTGGACAAGCACAAGGCCGCGCACCGTTCCTGGTGGCAGCGCTACTGGTCGCAGTCCTACGTCGAGATCCCGGACAAGGCGGTCGAGAAGAGCTGGTACGGCTCCCTGTACCTGCTCGGCTGCGTCTCCCGGTCCGGCAAGTACGCCCCGGGCCTGTGGGGGAACTGGGTCACGGGGAAGGCGAACTGGAACGGCGACTACCACACCAATTACAACTACGAGGCCCCCTTCTACTCGGCACTGTCGACCAACCACATCGCCCAGATGGACTCCTACGACCAGCCGGTGCTCGACTGGCAGTCGGCGGGTGAGGCCCTGGCCGCGCAGAACGGGTTCACCGGCGTGCTCTACCCGGTCGGGTTGTCCCCCAAGGGCACCAGCAGCGACACGCATCTGTACAACCAGAAGTCCAACGCGGCATTCGTCGCCAGCGACATGGTGATGCGCTACGAGTACACACATGACCCGGCCTATGCCGCCAAGGTCTACCCGTTCCTGAAGCAGGTCGGGCGGTTCTGGCAGGACTACCTGGTCAAGGATTCCACCGGCACCTACAACGACTACAACGACGCCCCGCAGGAGGGTGCCGCCTACCCGCAGACCAATGCCATCCTGTCACTGGGCCTGATCCACCTGCTCATGCACGGCCTGGTCGACATGAGCACCGCCCTCGGTCAGGATGCCGCCCTCATTCCGACCTGGCAGGACATCGACACCCACCTGGCTCCGCTGCCCACCATGGCCCGCAACAACCAGACGGTCTTCCGCGAGACCTCGGTCGGCAACGACTGGGTCAACGACGAGAACGACATCGCCATCCAGGCGGTCTACCCCGGCCTGCAGGTCGGCCTGGACAGCGACCCGAACCTGCTGCAGACCGCCCGCAACACCGTCGGCCAACTGGCCCGCTGGCACGGCTACAACGCTCCGGCCACGTTCTACGCCGCAGCGGCGATGGTCGGGTACGACCCCCGGACCATCCTGAGCAACCTCAACAACGAGGCGACGGCCCAGAGCTACCGCAATCTGGCGGTCCACCACGGGGGCGGCGGCATCGAGAACCTGAACGTCACCACGTCCGGACTGGACGAGATGCTGCTGCAGTCCTTCCAGAACGACATCAAGGTGTTCCCCAACTGGCCCGCGAACACGAGCGCGAAGTTCGGTGACCTGCTCGCCTACGGCGACTTCCTGGTGTCCAGCAGCACGGCGAGCAACTCCGTTCAGTACATCCAGGCCGTCAGCCAGGCCGGTGGCACCTTCACCTTCACCAACCCGTGGCCGGGCAGCGTCGAGGTCTATCGCAACGGCCACGACAACGGGACCGTGACGGGCACGAAGATCACCCTCTCCACCTCGGCCGGCGACGTCCTCGACCTGGCTCCGGCCGGTACCTCCCTGGCCACGATCAGGACCGAGCTGAGCCAGCCGATGCAGCCCAGCCCGACGAGCAGCTTCTCCTCAGGCTTCGAGTCCACCGACCCGGCGCCGACCTGGGCCGACACCGTGGACACCACCGCAGGCGGCCTTGCGGGCGTCACCGGCATCTGCTGCGGGCTCACCGGCCCTCAAGCCGGGACCCGCACCAACGAGAAGTCGCACACCGGCAGCAGCGCCCTGATGTACTCCGGTTCCGCACAGGGCGGGGACTCGGTTCACGCGTACACGAAGATCTACGACCTCACCAGCAGTCCGCTGGCCATCGGAGCCGGCAAGACCTTGAGCTACTGGATCTACCCGCAGAGCAACGCCACGACTTCGTGGGTACCCGCCGGGTCGACCGAGAGCGAATGCGTCGCCGTGGACCTGGTCTTCACCGACGGCAGCACCCTGAGTGATTCCGGTGCCGTGGACCAGAACGGCCAACGCATCCACCCCGCCTACCAATGCGGCCACCTGACCCTCGACACCTGGAACCACGTGACCGTCAACCTGGGCACCGACAACGCCGACAAGCAGATCGACCGGATCACCGTCGCCTACGACCACCCCGCAGGCACCGGCGGCTACCGCGGCTACATCGACGACCTGACCATCAGCTGACCTCGCCACCCACCAGAACACAATGCCGAACTTGCGGCGCCATGCCGGGTGCTCGACCCCTCCCTGTGGCGGGGCGAGCACCCGGCATGGCGCCGGCCGGAATGCCATCGCCCGGCAGCACCCGACCGCACTTACCGCCCGGACATCCCGGTCATGGCCGTTTCGCTTGCTCCCTTCCAGCGCTGTTTTCAGGATGAGAGGTCCACTCCATGAGAGCCGCAGTCCAGTGCACGCATCTCAGAGCACGGCCCAGACGGGCCCTCGGCAGCACCGCGGTCGTGGCGATCGTCTGCGCCACGCTGACGACGGCGCTGTCCGGACCGGCCCTGGCCGATCAGGCCACCCCGCTGTCCCGGCCGACCTCGCCCGGCTCGACGTGGAACCCCTCGGCCATGTCCTCCTCGGCCACCGCCGGCCAGGCCTGGCGCACCGTGCAGCAGTACGCCGGCGAGTGGAGCAGCCCGCCGTCCCAGCTACTCAACGGCGAGACCGTCGACGCGCCACTGGTGGGCAACGGCGATTTCGGGGCCACGGTCGGCGGGACCATCGACAACCAGACTTTCTACCTGGGCAAGAACGACTTCTTCTCGACCCCGACCAACAACAATTCCGTGCGGCCGCTGGGCCGTGTCGTGCTGGCGGTTCCGGGCCTCGCCGGGTCGAGCTATCACGTGGTCCAGGACATCGCGCACGCCCGGATCCAGGGCACGTACTCCCTCGACGGGGAGACGCTGACGGCCACAAGCTGGATGTCGGCCACCGAGAACGCGCTCGTCACCTCCTTGCGCCTGTCCGGCTCGGCGTGCCAGAACGCGAAGATCACTGTCGAGAACGGCTCGGGCGGCACTCCGGCCGTGTCCGGCAGCAGCAGTGTCCTTGACGCTGACGTCGTGGCCGACACCAGCGGGATGAACAACCCGCAGGCCCGCATGGCCACCACGGTGGTCGGGGGTGGGTCGGCCATCTCGTCCAACACCCTCTCGCTGACCCTCACCCCCGGCACCACCTCCACCATCGTCACCGGGTTCGGCGCCAGCACCGAGACCGCCGACTGGCAGGGCGCCGCCGACGCCCTGGTCTCCTCCCTGACACCGGCCGATGTGTCGAAGCTCGACCGTGCGCATCAGGCATGGTGGCGACGCTACTGGTCGAAGTCGTACGTCGAGATCCCGGACAAGGCGGTCGAGAGGAGCTGGTACGGCTCGCTGTACCTGCTGGGCAGCGCCGAGCACGGCAACTCCTACTCCCCAGGGCTGTGGGGCCCCTGGATCACCAGGAACATGAACTGGAACGGCGGCTACTTCACCAACTACAACGACGAGGCGGCGTTCTACCCGGGGCTCTCCACCAACCACATCGATCAGGTCTCCGCCTTCGACCAGCCGGTACTGGACTTCGTACCGGCCGGGCTGTCCCGCGCGGCCAGCAACGGGTACAAGGGTGTCCTGTTCCCGGTTTCACTGGCTCCCAGGGGAGGCACCTCGGCCAATACCTACCAGGCCCAGAAGTCGGACGCCGTCTACATGGCCAGCACCATGGTGATGCACTACGAGTACACCCATGACGCTAAGTACGCGGCCAAGGTCTACCCCTTCCTGAAGCAGGTCGGGCTGTTCTGGCAGGACTACCTGGTCAAGGACTCCACCGGCACCTACAACGACTACAACGACGCCTCGCAGGAGAACGCCCCCTACCCGGCGTCCAACCCGAACCACGTCCTTGGCCTGATCCACTTGCTCATGGGAGGCCTGATCGACATGAGCGGGGCCCTGGGGCAGGACACGTCCCTGGTCCCGACCTGGAACGACATCAACACGCACCTGGCACCGCTGCCCACCATGGCCCGCAACAACCAGACGGTGTTCCGCGAGACGTCGGAAGGACTGGGCTGGGTCGACGACGGCAACGACGTCGCTCTCCAGGCCGTGTACCCGGGCCTTCGCGTCGGCCTGGACTCCCCCGCGGACCTTCAGCAGACTGCGCGCAACACCATCGGCCAACTGGCCCGCTGGCACGACTACAACGCCCCGGCCACCTTCTACGCTGCGGCCGCAATGGTCGGCTACAACCCCGACACGATCATGGCCAACCTGCACCAGGAAGCCACCACCTACAGCTACAACAACCTCGCCGTCCACCACGGAGGCGGCGGCCTGGAGAACCTGAACGTCACTACCTCCGGGCTCGACGAGATGCTGCTGCAGTCGCACCAGGACGACATCAAGGTGTTCGCGGACTGGCCGAGCAACACCAGCGCCAAGTTCGGCGACCTGCGGGCCTGGGGCGGCTTCCTGATCTCCAGCAGCATCTCGAACAACAAGGTCCAGTACATCCGCGCGGAAAGCCAGGCCGGCGGCTCCTTCACCTTCACCAACCCCTGGCCCGGGCAGAAGGTCGAGGTCTACCGCAACGGCAAGGACACCGGCACCGTGTCCGGTTCGAAGATCACCATCCCCACCTCGCGCCACCACACTCTCGAACTCGCCCCCGCCGGGACCGCGCTCAAGACGATCCGGACCAAGCTCGCCGAACCGCTGCACGTCACCCCCATCAGCAGCTTCAGCACCGGCTTCGAGTCCACCGACCCGGCCCCGGACTGGGCCGACGCCGTCGACACCACCGGCGGCGGGCTCGCGGGCGTCACGGGCATCTGCTGCGGCCTGACCGGCCCCCAGAACTCGACCCGCAACGAGACCTCGCACACCGGCAGCGGCGCCCTGATGTACTCCGGGTCCGGGCAGGGCGGTAGCGCCGTGCACGCCTTCATGAAGACCTTCGACCTCGCCGGCCGCCCGCTGGCGATCGGCACGGGCACGACCCTGAGCTACTGGATCTACCCGCAGAGCAATGCCACCACTACCTGGGTGCCGGCCGATTCGATCAACAGCACCTGCGTCGCCGTCGACATGGTCTTCACCGACGGCAGCCCCCTGCGGGACTCCGGTGCCGTCGACCAGAACGGCAACAGCATCAGTCCCGCCCAGCAGTGCGGGCACCTGACCCTCGACACTTGGAACCACGTCACCGTCAACCTGGGCGCCAGCAACGCCGGCAAGCAGATCAGCCGGCTCCTGATCGGCTACGACAACCCCAACTCCACCGGCGGCTACCGCGGCTACGTCGACGACCTGACCATCGGCTGACCTCGCCGCCCCCCAGAGGACATCGCCGAACTTGGGGCGCCATGCCGGGTGCTCGACCCCGCCCTGTGGCGGGGCGAGCACCCGGCATGGCGCCGGCCGGAATGCCATCGCTTGGCAGCACGGCCGCTGATCACCTGGAGACTTCTGCCGTCGCTGTCACTACTGGCGAGGGCGTCGCAGGTTCGGGCGGCTGTCTCTGTGAGACCGCCGCCCGACCAATCTACTTACCCGCTACACCCCACCTGCTCAGCGGGTGTCCTTCTCCAGGGATGTGCGGCGGTTAGCCGAAAACGGCTCCGAGTGAACTCCAGTCGGTCCAGCCTCTCGTGGCGGTCCAGGTGCGCTGCCACAGTTGGTTGCGGGTGCCGCGGACGAAGACGTCGGTACGGCCGTTGGTCATGGTCACGGCCGGCGCACCGGTGAACGTGCCGGTGTTCGGCCGGCCCAGTCCAGCCCAGTCGGTCCATGAGGTGCCGTCGAACGTACGTCGATACAGCTGGTCGTCGGTACCGTGGACGACAACGGTGATGTTGCCGTCGGTGTCGGTCGCGGCGCCGAGATTGGCGACGGTGATTCCGCCGAGTCGGGTCCAGTTGTTGGTCCAGCCGCTGGTGGCGGACCAGGTCCGCTGCCACAGCTGGTCGTCCGTGCCGCGGACGAAGACATCGGTACGGCCGTTGGCCATGGTCACGGCCGGCGCCCCGGCGAAGGTGCCGGCGTTTGGTCCGCCCCACGCACCCCATTCGCTCCACGACGTGCCGTCGAAAGCCCGCCGATACAGCTGGTCGTCGGTACCGTGGACGACAACGGTGATGTTGCCGCCGGTGTCGGTCGCGGCGCATGGATCGTCGACGAGGATTCCGCCGAGTGGGGTCCAGCCGGTCCAGCCGCTTGCGGCGGTCCAGGTCCGCTGCCACAGCTGGTCGTCCGTGCCGCGGACGAAGACATCGGTACGGCCGTTGGCCGTGGTCACGGCCGGCGCCCCGGCGAAGGTGCCGGCGTTTGGTCCGCCCCACGCACCCCATTCGCTCCACGACGTGCCGTCGAAAGCCCGCCGATACAGTTGGTCGCCCTTGCCGCGGGCCAGGACGGTGATGTTGCCGTCGGTGTCGGTCGCAGCGCCCGGGCCGCTCGGACTCGGCGTCCGGCCCCAGGCGTCGGTGGTCGGCACGACTCGCGACCACACCTTGAACGGCTCTCCACCGCCGGCGGTCTCGAACGGGCCGGGGAACGGGACAGTCGTGTTTCGCGAGACTCCAAGGAAGTCCGTCGATACCGACATGTCCGATCCATCAGCATTCGTGAACGCCTGGTTCGGGGTCGGCGCCTTGGCGAGCGATGCGGTGCTGACGAGTGATTGAGTCGATCGCCAGGAGTCGTCGCGTGGCACCTGGAGGTACCAACCGTGCGAGGTCTTCGTGAGCGCCGGTGAGTATGCCACCGCGGCAGCGTCCACTCCGCCCTGTTCCCTTGCGGACTTCTTCGCACCCTGCGTGTAGACGTTCGCCTTCATCGTGATCGGGTAGGACGCGCTCGCGGAATCCCAGGCCGAGAGGTCGGTCGAACTGCCGAGGACGTTGTTCATCCACTGCTGCGCGCCGAGCGGGAGGGTCGCCAGGCCGACTGTTGCCGTCGAGTGGGGCTGCATGTAAGGCGTGCGTCGCGTGTCCGAGTTCGCGCTCACCGACCCGGTCACCAGGTTGTGCGCCCAGGCCAACCCCTCAGAGGCCGACCAGAGCCCTCTGGCTGACAGCATGACGTTGTTCGCGATGAAGAGCGGGCCGTGGTCGACCTCGGCGAAGAGGTCGCGGGAGTTGTCGTGGAAGAGGTTCCCCACGATCCGGGTGCCCTGCGCCATCCAGTCCAACCAGATCCCCGCGTTATCGCCGGTGTGGTAGATGTGGTTCCCGGAAATGACCACATCGATGGCGGCATGGAGCTTGATGCCGGCCATTTCCGCTCCGGACCAGATCCCTTGAGTGTTGCAGTGGTAGATCTCATTCCCGGTGATCTTGCTGCCGATCCCGCCGAGAGAGCCCACCACGCCGGTCTGGCCGCAGTGGTGGATCGTGTTGTTGCGGACGACGTGGCTGCCGATGTTCGCGAACGACCAACCGCCGGAACTCTGCGCGTCAGAGATCGTCAGGTAGTAGCCGTCAGTCGTCCCGCGGGTTCCGTCGTACTGGTCCGAGTACTTCCCCAGGGCGATGCCACAGCACCGGGAGTAGGCGATCTCGTTGTCCTCGATGATCCATCCTTTGCACCAGTAGGCACTCACGAGCCCCCACTGGCCCATCGTCGGTGCGGCCCAGTTCGTCGCGGCGTTCCGGAGGTTGAAGCCGCGGATCGTGATGTAGTCGTAGTTGGTGGCGGCCGGCTTGAACACCGTGCCTCGAATGCCGACCTCGACCGCCCCGTTGTTCGGGTCGATCCCGGGGAACTTCGCGGTGAGTGTCGTGTAGCCGTTCGGGTCGTAGCTCGGCTTGTAACTCGGTGCGGTGCCTTCCACCAGACCGTCCACCGTCGACCACCAGGACGCGCTCGCGTGCGAGCTCACCGCGGCCAGGCTTGTCGCTTCCGGCAGCCAGGCACCGTCGAGGTACACCATGCCCGGGCGATGGGTTCGACCGCCCGTGAACCAGTCGCCGTGCACCTGTTCCGCGTACGGGTTGAACCCGTTGAAGTACGCGTTCGCAATTCTGAGCTGCCAGACGTCGCCCGAGACCTGGGTCCAACTCGTGAAGGGATCGGAGCCGGTCACCGTCACCGAAGCCCCGGGGTGGGCCGCGTACGTGATCCGCATGTCGTCGCTCGTACCGCCGCGCGGGAAGACGACCTCCTCCCGGTAGATCCCGCTACGGACCAGGACGACGTCGCCGGGCTGGGCCTTCCTTGCCGCGGCGCTGATCGTCAGCAAGGGTGAGGCGCTCGTCCCCGCCGCGCTGTCACTCCCGTTCTTGGAGACGTGATAGGTGGTCCCCGTCGCCGCGGCTGCGGGCGATGCCGCCCCGAGCCCCAAGGCGACCCCGGCCGAGGCTCCGGCGCCGATGGCGAGGAACGCCCGACGTGAGACATCCCGGCGTGTGGCGGACTCTGACTGCCGCTCGATCATGTTGAACCCTCCCGTAGTGGGCTCTGCACCCCCGGTGCTCCCGATCGACGGGTCGCCCGAGGCGGATGATTTGTTAGACCGGTCTGACCAGTATTACTGATGCGAATTCAGGGCTGTCAACGGTTGCGACAGGAGAGGTCCAGTGGCGCGCGGGCGCCGGTGCACCGCTGATCCGCTCGCCGCACGCGCGCGGGCGCCGGGCGGTCAGCGGCAGTCGATGGCGATCTTCACGACCTCGGGGTCCGGCTGCGAAAGCAGGGGAAGTGCGACGGTCACCAGATCGTGCAGCGGGATCCGATGGGTGACCAGGTCGGCGGCGTCGAATCGCCCGTCAGTCAGCATCCGCACCGCTTGGGCGACATCGGCATCCCAGAGGTGGGCCGCGGATCCGACGAGCCGACGCTCACCGAGGACGAGGGCCGGGAGCGAGATGAGCTGCGTGCCGGAGCCGAGTCCCACGGCCACGACGACACCGCCGGGCCGCACGAGGTCCACTGACCGCGTCAACTGTCCAGCGGCGCCACTGCACTCGAACACGACGTCAGCGCCTGGCGCGCCGAGGCCGGCCACGACGTCGGCTATGTCTTCAGGTGCGCAGGTACGGACGTGGGAGTGGGCCTGCGCGAATCGGCGCCGGTAGTCCGACGGGTCGACCAGCCAGCAGTCGGCGGCGCCCGCGGCGAGCACGGCTTGAGCCGTGAGTTGGCCGATCGTCCCCCCGCCGACGATCACGGCGACGGCGCCGATGATCTCGGGCACCTTACGGACGGCGCGAACCGCCACCGCGGCGGGTTCGGCGAGCACCGCGGTCTCCATCGGCAATCCCGCCGGGATCGGAACGCAGGTCCGAGCCTTCGCGACCATGAACTCGGCCAGCCCCCCGTCGTCCTGTTGGCCCGGCACGCAAACGCTCGGGCACAGGCCCTCTTCGTGGCGGAGACACCACCAGCACTGCCCGCAGCCGTTCACCACGTCAGGAACCACATAAGTCCCCACGGCGGGACCGGTTCCGTCCTGGGCGGCCCGGACGACCTCGCCGACGATCTCGTGTCCGAGCGTCAGCGGCGCCATGCGTCCGCTCAGCGAATGCGGCTTGCCGGTCGGGATGAGGAGCGGTCCGGAACGGTACTCCTCCAGGTCGGTGCCGCAGATACCACACCAGTGGACCTTGACCAGCACCTCGTCGCCAAGGGGTTCTCGTGGCGGGACATCATCGATGCGGATGTCGTCACGACCGTGCCATCGGGCAGCGAGCATTGCTTGAATCCTTTCGACAAGGGATCGGCGATCACGAGGCATTGGTCCTGCGTGCCGCCGGCGTCGCCTACGTGGGAAGAACCGGGCGGCCTGCGTTGGTCGCGGCGCAAGAGGTCGACCCGGGGATGTGGACCTCGCGCACATCAGAAGACTCGCCGGTTGAACTGGTAGGGCTGGCCGGTCTATTCATCCATCGGATACAGGCTCGCCCCGCCGTCGACCAGCAGTGTGGCACCGGTCATGTACGCAGACAGCGGCGAGGCCAGGAAGAGCACCGCATTGGCCACCGACTCCGGTGTCTGCAGCCGGCCGAGGGGGATCGCGCGCTGCGCGCGGGACCGGTACGCAGGATCGGAGTCCCATTGGCGTCTTGCCATGCCGACGCCGACGATGCCGGGAGCAACGGCGTTGCTGCGAACGCCGCGCGGAGCGAGTTCGCGGGCGAAGGTGCGCATCAGCGACCGGACGGCGGCCTTGCTGGCCGAGTAGGGGCCGATCTCCGGCCAGGGCACGTCCTGCACCCAGCTGGTGGTGAAGATCAGGACTCCCGGCGCCTCGGCCGCGAGCCAGCGCCGGGCGGCCTCCGAGGCGACGAGGAACGAGCCGCGCAAGTTCACCGTCATCAGGTCGTCGAAGGCGTCGACGGGGTACTCCGTGAGGGGATGCGAGCCGACGACCCCGGCGTGCGCGCACACGATGTCGGCCGGACCCCCGAAGAACTCCGCTGCCCGGTCGAACAGTGTCCGGACATCACCCGCGGAGGTGATGTCACAGGCCACGTACGCGCTCCGCGCGAAGCCTGAAACCGCCAGGGACTCGCCGGCTGTGCTCGCGTCGGGCAGGTCGGTGAGCAGGACGTTCGCACCTGCTCCCCGGAACGCCGCGGCGATGGTCTGCCCGATCCCGCCGAGCGCGCCCGTGAGGATCACGCGACGTCCTGTCAGGCCCCAGGGGCCTTCGTGCGAAGCCACTTCCATGCCAACCTCCGGATCGCCCTGAACCAGGTCGCGTTCCAAGCGGCCGCTCGGGCAGAAGAACCTGTCAGTGGACGCTTGACGCTGCCGAACGGCGGCGAGTATACCTATCGGCATGACCGGTCTTACCAGTTCGCAGCCGAATGCTCCGCTCTCGGGTGCGGACGTCGCAGCGGCCATGGAAACGCGGTTGCTCTCGGGAGAATGGGGAGTCGGCACTCGGCTCCCGTCCGAGCGGCTGCTGGCCCTCGAGTACCAGGTGAGCCGCCCCGTGATCCGGGAGGCACTGCGGGCACTCCAGGAACGGGGCCTGATCACGGTCTCAGCGGGCCGTGGAAGTTTCGTCCGGGATCTTCGCCCGAGCAGCCACGGCGGCGATGCGACGCTACTCGCCCGCCGCGGCGAGGTGACGGCCCGGGACCTGGTCGTGGCCCGCGTCATGCTGGAGGGGCAGACCGCGGCGCTCGCCGCCCAGAACCGCACCGAGGACGACCTCACCGACATGCGCCGGATCCTCGCGGCGTTCGACCGGGAGAAGTCGCTCGCCGCGACCGCCGACCTGGACGTCGCCTTCCACGAGTCGATCGCCGTAGCCTCGCGGAACCCGGTCATCCAGTTGATGTTCGGGTCGATCCGGCCCCTGACCCACGGCGTCGTGCTCCGCAGTCTGACCGACCGCGCCGTACGCGGGATCGCGGTCCCGTTGCACGACGTGGTCTTCGAGGCGATCGCCGACCAGGACCCGGACGCCGCCCGCGCCGCGATGACCGACCACATCGAAACGGCCCAGCACTTCTACGGACCGGACCTGGACGCCCCGCTCACCGACGTCCTCATCCGGCGCGCCACCAGCAGCCCGGACCTCGCGGAGGTGCTGCGAACGCACCGCGCGATTCTCCCTGACCACAACGACTGAACGGCCGCCCCCGGAACCCGACCGAGAGGACACCGAGGTCAATGCCGCTTCTGGAAGTAGCAGACATCCGCAAGAGATTCGGCGGCGTGGAGGCATTGCGCGGCGTCAGTCTGACCATCGCCGATGGAGAGGTCGTCGGCCTCATGGGGGACAACGGTGCCGGCAAGTCGACCCTGATGAAGGTGCTCTGCGGAGCGATACGCCCCGACTCGGGCACCATCACCATGGCCGGCCGGCCTCTGTCGATGCGAAGCCCGCGGGACGCCACCGCGCACGGGATCTCGGTCGTCTACCAGGACTTGGCCCTGGTGAACCAGAGGGACGTGGCGACCAACGTGTTCCTCGGGCAAGAACCCCGACGCGGGTTCGTCGTGGACCGCCGCCGTATGCGCCGTGAGGCGCGCGCCGTTCTTGACGAGCTCAGCATCCGGATATCCTCCGTGCGCCTGCCGGTCGGCGGCCTGTCGGGCGGGCAGCGCCAGTGCATCGCCATCGCCCGGGCCGTCCACCAGGGCGGCAAGGTCGTCCTGCTCGACGAACCGACCGCCGCGTTGGGCCCCGAGCAGCAGGCGAACGTCCTGAAGCTGATCACGGGGCTCAGGGAGCGGGGAACCGCGGTCGTGGTGGTGAGCCACAACGTCGACCATGTGCTCGCCGTGGCCGACCGCGTGGTGGTGATGCGCGCCGGGCAGGTGCAGGGCATCCGCGACGTGCACTCCACGAGCGCGGCCGATGTCGTCGGTCTGATCCTTGGTGACACCGCCGCCGGCGCCGTTTCCCACATCCTCGGCCCGTCCACGGAGGCACCCACCGCATCCACGACGGGCACCAGTGCACCCAGGAGCGCCCAGTGACCGTCACCACTCCTGCCGTCGAGAGACAGGACCGCGACGCCGAATCGCGGATCATGCGCCGGATGCTCGGCGCCCACGAGTTCGGCGTCCTGGTAGCCACCACCGCCATCTTCCTTTACTGCGCGTTCTTCGTGAACAACTTCCTGACCAGTGAGAACCTGCTCTCGGTGGCGCAGCAGATCGCGTTCATCGGCATCATCGGCACTGGTATGACGCTGGTCGTCGTCGCCGGCGAGATCGACCTGTCGGTCGGCTCGCAGTACGGCCTACTGACCGTCGTGATGGCCCAGTCGCTGACCGACTGGTCGCTGCCGACGGGCGTGGCAGCCGCGGTCGTCATCGCCCTCGGTGCGGGCATCGGGTTGGTCCAGGGCCTGGTGACCACGGTCTTCCAGGTCCCGTCGTTCGTCGTGACCCTGGCGGGGCTGGCGATCCTCCGCGGCTTCGCCCTGTTGCTCACCGCCGGCGAGCCCGTCATGGCCAACGTCAGCAAGCAGTATCACGGCCTCGTCGGAGGCAGCAGCGTCGGATCTCTGGCGGCGCAGACGGTGTGGATGGCCGGCGTCATGCTGGTCCTCGGCTGGATGCTGAGCCGGACCAAGTTCGGTTACGACATATACGCCACCGGCGGCAACATGAAGGCCGCAGTCAACGCCGGTATCCGCGCGAACCGGGTCAAGGTTCTGTGCTTCAGCCTGACCGGCGCACTGTGCGGCCTGGCCGCCGTCGTTCTCGTCGGCTGGCTCGGCAGTGCCAACCCGCTGACGGGAAACGGCTTCGAACTGAGCGTCATCGCCGCGGTCGTCGTCGGCGGGGCGAGCCTCAGCGGCGGCGTGGGCAGCGTGACCGGGACACTGTTCGGCGCCCTGGTCGCCGGCCTCATCGCCAATGCCCTGGTGCTGCTCGGAGTCGACGGCAACTGGCAGCAGGTGGCCACCGGCGGGCTGATCCTCGCCGCGGTTCTGGTCAACCGGCTGGTCGCAACCCGTCAGACGGCGATGCGCTGACAGCGCCCCGCCCTCTCCTCACCTCCTGACGCGTCGGAACCGGATCCGGTCCCCGCGACGCGGGCACCACACTCCAGCACTCCCCCCTGGCCCCTTGTGCCCATTTTGCTCCGCTCTGTCCCGTCTCCGGAGCGGCCTTCCCCGAAGAGAGATGAGTTGGATGTCCGACACCACCTCGACCGGTCCCTCCGGCAGAATCAGTCGCCGGGGCATCCTCGGCGGCGGCCTCACCGTAGTCGCCGCGGGCGCGCTCTCCGCGTGCCAGCCCCACTCCTCGTCGGCTCAGGCCGGCGACGGCGGGGGATCGCAGAAGGGCAAGAAGGTCATCTTCGTCGTCCATGAGAAGAACAGCTTCTTCCCGCCTGTCCAGAAGGGTTTCGAGGCCTTCGGCAGCGCGATGGGGTGGCGGACCCAATTCATCGGCCCAGCCACATTCGATCAGTTGACCGTCGTCAACATGATGCAGAACGCGGTCAACGCCAAGCCGAACGGCCTCATTCTCACTCGCATCGACGACAAGTCCTACGACGGCGTCATCAAGTCGGCGCAGGCCGCCGACATCCCGGTCATCCTGTCAAATGTCGCCAGCAAGGACTACCAGAAGCTCGGCGTCGGCTTCGTGGGTCAGGACTTCGTTCCCGCCGGGGTCACCGCCGGGAACCAGATCCTCAAGCACATCACCAAGCACACCGGCCGCACCAGCGGTGCGATCGTCATCGGCAAGATCCAGGCCGGCAATTCGGCCCTCGAACAGCGAGGCGACGGCATCCGCCAGGCAGTGTCGGAATACAACGACACGCACGGGACGAAGTTCACCACCGAGGTCCTCATCGTCGGAACGGACGAGGCCGGGGCGGTTTCGAAGATCGACGGCCGCTACCGTCGCGACCCGCACTCTGTCGCGGGGTGGGCCGGCACGGCCTTCGAGTGCCAGTTCGTGGCCACGTGGGCCAAGAGCAAGAACCTCGTCGGCAAGTTCGCCAACGGCGGATTCGACATGACTGCCCCGGTACTGGCCGGGATCAAGGACGGCAGCATCGACTACACCATCGGCCAGAATCCCTGGGCCCAGGGCTGGGTCGCTGCGGCTCTGCTGGCCCAGCAGATAGACCCGGGTTACCCGTCCTTCACCTACGACACCGGAGCGGAAGTGGTCGACTCCTCCAACATCGCTGCGGTGAGCGCGCGCGAAGCGAAGGTCGCCTGATCACGGGAGGTAGGGCGCGTCGGTGGCACGGACCAGCGCAGCGACCGCTCAGCCGGCAGGCCGTCCTGCCCACTGTCTCTCGCGGGACGGGCACGTCTACGCCCTGACAGCGAATGAACGAAAGGCATGTCTCGCGTGCGAATCGTAGCCTTGGAAACCCTGCGACCCCGGTTCCAGAACAACTTGTGCGTCCTCGTGCTGCACACCGACGAGGGCGAAGTGGGCCTCGGTGACGCCTTCTTCCAGTCGGCCGCAGTCGAGGCCTATCTGCACAGCCATGTCGCGCCGCTGCTCCTCGGCCGGGAGGATCCGGCTCCCGAAGCGACCGCGACGCTACTCGCCCCCTACGTGGGATTCCAGGGTGGCGGCGTGGAAACACGCGCGAACGGCGCGGTTGACATCGCTCTGTGGGATCTGCTGGGCAAGCGAACCGGCAAGTCGGTCGCCAGGCTGCTCGGCGGCCCGGTCCGGGACAGCATCGACGTCTACAACACCTGTGCCGGCCCCGACTACATCCAGCGGACCTCGCGGCAGACCTCTTCCAACTGGGGGGAGTCGGCGGCCGGTGTCCACGAGGATCTGCGCGCGTTCCTCTCCAGCCCCGGTGCCCTGGCCAAGGAGCTCTACGAAGAGGGTCTGCGCGGCATGAAGATCTGGCCCTTCGACCGGGCGGCCGAAGCCTCGGCGGGTACCCGTATCCGTCCGCAGAATCTGAGCGCTGCCCTGGGCATCGTCAGCGAGATCCGCGAGGCCGTGGGCATGGACATGGACCTGATGATCGAGCTGCACGGCCTATGGTCGCGCCGGGCCGCAGTCGAGATCTGCCGCGCGCTCGAGCCGTTCAGGCCCTTCTGGGTCGAGGACCCGATCCGGCCGGACGCGACCGACTCGCTCGGCGCTCTGTGCGATGAAGTCGGCGTGCCGATCGCGCTCGGCGAGACGGCTGTGGGGCGTCGCGGCTTCCTCCCGCTGCTGCAGCAGGGCAAGATCTCCTACGCGACACTGGACGTGCAGTGGACCGGCGGGATCACCGAGGCCCGCAAGGTCGCCACCAGTGCGGACACCTTCGCGATACCCATCGCGCCGCACGACTGCACCGGCCCGATCACCCTGGCAGCGTGCTTCCATCTGTCGATGTCCCAGCCCAACGCCCTGTTCCAGGAGACCGTCCGCGCGTTTCTGCGGACGTGGTACCCCCGGATCGTCACCGGCCTGCCGCAGATCCGCGAGGGAAAGGCGATCACGTCCGACGAGCCCGGGCTGGGCGTACAACTCGTGGCGGAACTCCGCGACGGCGACGCGACCCGACGACGGGTCAGCCAGCTCGAAACCAGGTGAGCGTCCCGTACTTGAGACAAGGAGCCATGATGAGTTTTGTTCGTTGGCGCGCATCGGACGGGACGACGAAGGTCGGCCTCCGCGACAGTGAGCACCTCTACGAACTTCCGTTTCCCACCCTGGCGGAGCTACTTCACCACACGGTCGCCGACATCCGGCGGGTCGCGGAGGAGGCCGTGTCGAGCGGGCTCCGCGTGGATCCCGCTGAAGTGCGGCTGCTCGCGCCGATCGATGGCCGTACCGAGGTGTGGGGCGCCGGAGTCACCTACCAGCACTCGCGAGAGGCCCGGGCCGAGGAATCCGGTTTCGAGAAGGTCTACCTGGACGTCTACGACGCCGAGCGACCCGAGCTGTTCTTCAAGTCCGCCGCCTGGCGTGTGCTCACCGACGGTGATCCCGGTGGCCTGCACCCGGACTGCACCGATCCGGTGTGCGAACCGGAACTGGCACTGGTCCTGAACCGGCACGCGGAGATCGTGGGTGCGCTCGTATGCAACGACCTCACGTCGCGCAGCATCGAGGCCGTGAACCCGATCTATCTGCCGCAGGCGAAGATGTTCCCGGGCAGCTGCCAGCTGTCCACCTCGATCGTGCCGTGGTGGACGATCGGCAATCCCGAGGACCTGCTCATCACGATGACCGTCCATCGGGGTTCCGAGACCGTGTTCTCCGGCGAGGCCAGAACTTCCTCCATGAAACGCGGCTATGCCGAACTGGTCCACTGGCTGTTCCGAGGTGAGCTGTTCCCCGACGGCGCCGTCCTGACCACCGGAACCGGCATCGTGCCCCCGCTCGGCGAGGGACTGCGGCCAGGGGACCGGGCCACCGTCACCATCGACCAGGTCGGGGTGCTGTCCAGCGTCATGACGGACGACCGGAGCGTGTTCGAAGGGCTGCTCAATGTCACCGACGAGCCGATCAGCGAGGGTCCGTGAAGCCTATCGAAGCCGAGCAGTTCACACGGAGCCTGACCCATCACGGCGAGGGGCCGGTCTGGCTCGGCCGCCATGGACTCGCGGTGATGGACATGCTGGCCGGCGACGTGGTCCTGGTCGACAACAACGGAGCGGAGACGCGTCGCGAGCACCTCGGTGAGGTGGTCGCCGCACTACGGCCACGCCACGATGGCGGATTCGTGGCGGGCCTGGAACGCGGGTTCTGTCTTCTCGACGACTGCTTCGCCGTGACCAGGACGGTCACGTGCTGGACCGATCCGAGCGTGCGTATGAACGATGGAGCCTGCGATCCCCTGGGCCGGTTCTGGTGCGGCTCGATGGCCTACGACCTCACTCCGGGCGCCGGGGCGCTGTGGCGCCTCGATGCAGAGGGGAGCGCCGTCAAGGTGATCGCGGACATCGGCTGCTCCAACGGGCTGGCCTGGACGCGGGCCGGAGCACGGGCCTACTACGTGGACAGCCTGACCGGCAGGGTCGACTTCCTCGAACTCGGCCCGGACGGCAGGGTTGTCGATCGCCAGCCGTTCGCGGACGCCGCTGGCGAGGGATTCCCGGACGGCATCGCCGTGGACCTGGCCGACGGAGTATGGCTCGCGCTGTTCGGCTCAGGACGGCTGGTGCACTTCGATCGCACGGGACGACGCGATGCCGAGATAGCGGTTCCGGCCAGACAGGTCACTGCCTGCACGTTCGCGGGCCCGGACTACTCCGAGCTCTTCATCACCACCTCGCGCTTCGGGCTGGGAGACCCGGAAGCCGCCGCGGGTGCCGTGTTCAAAGCGAAACCTGACGTGGGTGGCTTCGCGCCCCACGCCTTCGGCGGATAGCCGTCCTGACATGGAGCGGTGGCGCTGATGTCCCCGCACTTGTTGTCGTCCAGCCGGTGTATCACCAGATCGCCGGGACCAGCCCGCGGCGCTGGCCATGCTGGGTCTCGCAAAAGCGAGCCCGCTCCCCGGCGGCAACAGGCCGGGGAGCGGGTACGCGTGCCACCGGGCGTGTGGAGCGTTATGGCCCCCCTCGGCCGCCCTCCGCGCGTCGGGTCAGCGGGCGTAGACCTCGACTTCGGCCAGCGACAGCGGCGTCGCGTCCGCCTCCAGTTGGACCCGCACGTAGCGGCCGCGGCCGTTGAGGTCCACGGGGCGGACGTCGCCGTTCGGGCCGTCGATCCGGACGGCTGTGACGCCCGGCGCGGTGCGTGAGGCAGTCAGGTCCGCGGAGGTGAACTCGTTGTCGGAGGCCATCACCCAGAAATTGCTCAGCCGCAGGTTGTACGGCGTGTCCGTGCGGTTGTAGACCCACACCTGGCCGATGTCGGTCGACGCTCCCAGGTCGACCTGCCACCAGGCCTGGTTCGCCGTCTCCGACGTGTGGGTGACACTGCCGTCGGTGTAGGTGCCGTCGGTGTTGCCGTCGACCGCGCGCTCGGGCACACCGCCGTACGCGATCGAGTGCTGCTGCACGGGCTTGCCCTTGGCGAGGTTCGCGGTCTTGGGCTTGACGATCTCCCACGACAGCGCCTTACGGGTCACGTACTCCGAGGTCATGGCATGGGCGACGGTGAGCTTGATGCACAGGTCCGGTCCCGGCTTGGTGATCCCGGTGAGGTCCAGCAGCAGATCGCCGTTGGTGTCCTCTGTGAACGGCACGCGCCGGCCGTCGATGGTGACCGCTGCGCTCACCTTGGCGTTGAGGGCGGGAAGCCGGACGTTGAAGCCGACCAGATCGCCGAGGATGTGCACGTTGACCGTCGTACCGCGGTACGTCGCGCCGCCCACACCGCTGCGGGACGGGTACGGTCCGCCGCGCGTGCCGATGATCGCGGCGCTGTAGGTGCTCATCCACCGGCCGACCTGTTTCAGGGTCGTGGTGACGTCGTCCTCCAGGTAACCGGTGCTGGTCGGCGGCACGTTGAGCAGCAGGTTGCCGTCGTTGCCGGCGGACTGGACGAGCATCTGGACGACCGTCGGGTAGTCGGACGCCGGGTGGTTCGGCTGCCAGGCCCAGCTCCCCGGGGTGATGGTGATGCAGGACTCCCACGGCCGGATCGCGTTGAAGGCTCCGACGTACCCCTCGGGATTGGTGTAGTCCGCGGCCAGGGTGTCGGGCAAGGACTGGAAGCCCATGGTGTTGTAGCCGCGGTCGTTGACCAGGATGCCCTGCTGGAGCCCCCGCGGAACCGTGTTGAGCAAGGGCGGCCGGAATACCGCCATGTCCGTGTAGGGCATGTGGTCGTACCAGAGGAAGTCGACCTTCCCGTACTGCGTGAGCAACTGCTGGAGGTGCTCCATCATGTAGGTGAAGTAGGTGCTGTAGTCGCCCTTCGCGTAGTCGGGCTGGGTCCAGTCCCGCGGGGAGTAGTAGACACCGAATTTGAGGCCGGCCTTCCGGGCCGCGTGCGCGATCTCCCGCGTCAGGTCACGTCCGGATCTGCCGAGCGGTGTGTCGGCGAAGTCGGAGTAGAACGAGCGGGCCACGTTGGTCGCGCGGAAGTTCGGATACCCGTCGTGGTGCTTGGTGGTGAAGACGAGGTAGGTCATTCCGGCGGCCTTGGCGGTGGCGGCCAGCTTGGTCGCCCAGTCCGGCTCGGGCAGGAAGCTGCGGTACGCCGCGTCGTACACCGGGTCGGCCTTCACCGACGGGTCCTGGTACTGGTTGCCCGGCCCCTCGCCGGGACGGTAGGCGTTGCGCCCCCAGCTGATCTCCCGGCCGAGCAGCGACGACGGGTTGAAGTGCACGAACATGCCGAAGCGCAGCGAGGCCAGCACGTTGCCGGCGTTCGTCGGGTCCAGTCCGGCGGCGTGGGCTGCCGCCGCCTGCTGGGTACCGCTCTGCGCCCAGGCGGGGGAACCGGCGACGACCGGCACGGCGGCGGCAGCAGCCATGGTCGCCAGCAGCCCGCGGCGGCTGAACCCCGCGGGTCCGTTCGCGTCCGCTCCGGCACCGGTGGTGGGTGTGTGCGACATCTGACTCCTTCGATCGATGGGTGGTCAATCGCGGGGCATTAACGGTGATCCCGGTCGCTGCGCGGACGGCAGAAGACCGGAACCGGGGGGATGAGCAGCGGCGTTGACGGCGGTGCGGTCGAACGATCAGTGCGGTGGCGCCGGGTTTCTCGGTGGTGGCGGGTTGCGGCGGAGTGGGGCACCCGCCGGTGGTGTCATGCCGCCGGTCGTTCGGTCCTGTGGACCAGGGCGATCACGGCCTGGCTGATCCCCGTGTAGTCGTGGGTGTTGGGCACGGTTCCGGTGACGTGGAAGTCGCGCATGACGACGATGCGGTCGGCGAGGGTGACCATCTCCGGCAGGTCGCTGGTGATGAGCAGGATCGCCATGCCGTCGGCGGCGAGCTGCCAGATCACCTGGTGGAAAGCGGCCTTGGTGCGGACGTCGATGCCGACGGTCGGCTCGTCGATGATGAGGATCTCCGTGCGGGCGGCCAGCCACTTGGCCAGGCTCACCTTCTGCTGGTTCCCGCCTGACAGTTGTCCCGCGAGTTGCCCGACGCCGACGACCTTGATGCCCAGCCGCCCGATGTACTCCTCGGCCAGGGCGCGTTCGCGGGTTCGGGGGACGTAGCCCAGTGCCCGGCGGATGCGCTGCCAGACGGTGACCGCGATGTTCATGGTCAGCGGCTGGTCGAGGAACAGGCCCTCTTCCTTACGGTTCTCCGGGACGTAGCCGATGCGGTGGCTGTTCAGCGCCTGGCCGACGCTGCCGATGCGTACCGCACGCCCGCCGACGCGGACCTGTCCTGAGGTGATCCGGTCCAGTCCAAGGACGGCCTTCGCCAGTTCTGTCCGGCCGGCTCCCACCAGGCCGTAGAGACCCACGATCTCGCCCTTGCGGACGTCGAGGCTGATGTCGTGGTGCCCCGAGGCGGTCGACAGGGCGTCGAGTTCCAGGACGGGTGCGGACTGCCGGTCGAAGGAGCGCGCGGGGAAGTCGGCCTGCTGGTGGCTCCGGCCGACCATGAGGTCGACGACCTCGCTGCGGCTGTGCGCGGCCAGCGGGGCCGCTTCCAGCACCGACGCGCCGTCGCGCAGCACCGTGACGGTGTCGGCGACCGCGAAGACCTCCTCGAGTTTGTGGCTGACCAGCAGGATCGACGTTCCCTGGTCGCGCAGGCGCCGGATGACCGCCAGGAGCCGGTCGGTCTCGGCCAGGGTCAGGGCCGAGGTCGGTTCGTCCAGCAGCAGGACCGTGTTCTCCACCAGGAGGGCCTTGGCGATCTCGACGAGCTGGGACTGGGCGACCGACAGGTCCTTCACGGGGGTGTCGACGTCCAGTTCGAGGCCGATCAGGTCCAGGCAGCGGCGGGCACGGCTGCGCATCTCCTCGCGGTCGACCAGGCCGCGCCGGCTCGGCGTGCGATGGAGGGTGATGTTCTCCGCGACGGAGAAGCCGGGGACGAGGTTGCGTTCCTGGTGGACGACGCCGATGCCGGCGGCGACCGCGTCGTGCGGCGAGTGCAGGGACAGCTCCCGGCCGCCCAGCGTGAGGGTTCCCCCGTCCGGACGGTGCACACCGGTGAGGACCTTGATCAGGGTGGACTTGCCCGCGCCGTTCTCCCCGAGGAGGGCGTGGACCGACCCGGCCGCCATGCGCAGGGTCGCGCCGTCCAGCGCACGGACCCCGGGGAACCGCTTGACCAGGCGGTCGGCGACGAGGACGGGTTCGGCTGCGGTCACGACGGGCTCCCGGTGGTGGGCTGCGGTGCTCGGGCGGGCGAGCTCTTGGCCGCGCGATCGTGCAGCGTCTCGCGGACGCGTCCCAGGACCACGGTGCCCAGAACCACGGCTCCGACGGTGAAGTTGACCCAGCTCGGGTCGAGTGAGTACTGGGCGCGGGCCACGTCGACCAGGCGCACGACGAACGCGGCCAGGACGGTCCCGAGCACGGAGACCGCGCCGCCGGCCAGAGCGGTGCCGCCGATGATGGCGGCCGCGAAGCTCGGGAGCAGCCAGTCGCCGCCGATGCTGGTGTTCACGCCCGGTGCCGAGGCCGTGGTCAGGACGGCGGCGATGCCGACGATGAGACCGGACAGGCCGTGTGCCACGACGAGGGAGCGTTCGTTGGAGATCCCCGACAACCTCGCGGCCAGCGGATTGCCGCCGCTGGCGAGCAGCCTGCGCCCGGCGGTGACGCGGCGCAGGAAGAACGCGACGGCCGCAGCGGTCGCGAGTGCGACGAGGAAGATCGCCGGGACGTGCCACACGCTCGCCGATCCGAACCGGGTCAGGGTGCTGCCGGGGACCCCGATCGTCCGTGTCCCGGCGACCTTGTACTGGAGGCCGCCGAGGATCGTCATGGCGGCCAGCGTGACGATGAACCCGTTGATCCGGGTGGCGACCACGAGCAGGCCGTTGACCGCTCCGATCGCCGCGCCTCCGGCCAGGGCGACGACCACCGCGAGCACGGTGGGGGCGCCGTGGTCGGCCATCAGCGAGCCGATCGACACCGACAGGAAGCCGCCGAGCGCGCCCACCGCGAGGTTCATCTGGCCGACGGCGAGGACGACGAGCTGGGCGAGGCCGATCAGGATCGGCACGGTGAGGTAGACCAGCACGCCCTGGATCGCGTTGCCGTGCAGCAGGCCGCCGTGCGACCCGGCGACGAGAGCGGCGTATCCGAGGACGCCCACGGCGGCGAGGGTCGCCTCCGTGGAGCGGGCGAGCCCGGTGAGCGTGCCGCCGAGAGGCCGGCGTCGTACGTCCGCGGGGGAAGCCGTGGGTGAGTTCACGACGATGCCACCGTCCTCTTCGTCGAGACCGCGGTGCGGATCCGGTCGGTGGACAGCGCGACCAGCAGGATCACACCCAGGTAGATGTTGAGGTTCTCCAGTCCCGTGCCGAGTGTCGTAAGCCCCTGGCGGATCACCTGGACCAGCGAGGTGCCCAGCAGCGTCCCGACGACGGACACGACGCCGCCGGTGAGGAGCGTGCCGCCGAGGACCGGTCCCAGGAACGACGGGATCATGAACTCGCTGCCGATCCCGGCGGTGAACGACCCGGAGGCCACGGCGAGCATGAACCCGGCCAGACCGGCGAGCGTTCCGGACAGCGCGTGCGCGGTGACCACCCGGCGCCGGGTGGGGATCCCGGACAGTTCGGCCGCGGTGATGTTGGAGCCCACGAGCAGCAGTTCACGGCCCTGTCGGGTGCGGCTGTACAGGTAGCCGACCAGCACCATGGCGACGACGGTGAACAGCAGCAGTTGGGGGACGGCGGGCGAGCCGCAGAGGTTGCCCGCGCACAGGTCCGCCATCGAGTAGTCGCGCAGTGCTTCCATGCCGGCCGGCTTGGCGGTGAAGGCCGCGCCGGTGGCGAACTGCGCGTAGACCAGGGAGACCAGGCCGAGCAGGGCGAAGTCCATGGCCAGGGTCACCACGAACGAGTTGACCCCGGTCACCGCGATGATCCAGCCGGTGAGCGCACCGATGGCCGCGCCGGCGGCGAGGCCCACGGCCAGCCCGGCGTAGAGCGGAAGGTGCCAGTCCTGGTAGGCCAGGCCCATGAACATCGCGGAGAACGCGGCCATCCGGCCGACCGCGAGGTTCATGTGGCCGACGGACAGCACGGCCAGCTGCGCCAGGCCGACCACGGTCAGGGTCGCGATGTCCCGCAGCATCGGGAAGACGACGAGTTGCTGGTCCAGGAAGGCTCCGCGCAGCGAGGCGAACAGGGCGATCAGGGCGGCGATCACCACGAGCAGGCACACGCGTTGGGCGAATCCGGCGGAGCGGCCGAACGCGCGCGGTGACCGACCGGGGCGCGAGGCCCCGTCCTGGGAGACGTCTTCACCGCCTCGGGCACGAAGCGTGGTCATGCCGTCCTCCGGTCGTCGATCGCGTCGCGGTTCCAGTCGATGCCGAGGCCCGGCGCGTCCGGCGCGACGGCGTGCCCGTCCTCGATCCGCAACTGGCCGTGGGTGACCGCGCGGAGCTGGGGGATGTGTTCGACGTAGCGGCCGTTGGGGATGGCTGCGACCAGGCTGACGTGCAGTTCCATCAGGAAGTGCGGGCAGACGTGGACGTTGAACGTCTCGGCGAGGTGGGCGACCTTCAGCCAGGGGGTAATGCCGCCGACCCGTGCCACGTCGACCTGCACCACGGATGCGGCGCCTCGTGCCAGGTAGTCGCGGAACTGGGCGGCGGAGTACAGGGATTCGCCGACCGCCACCGGGATCGTCGTCGAACGGGCCAGGGCCACGTGGCCGGAGACGTCGTCGGCGGGGAGCGGTTCCTCGAACCAGGCCAGACCGAGCGGTTCGAAGGCCGCGGCCCGCCGCCGGGCTTCGGCATGCGTCATCGACTGGTTCGCGTCGACCATGATGTCCAGGCCGGGCCCCACGGCGTCGCGGACCGCGGCGAGGCGTTCGACGTCCTGGTCGACCCGCTCCTTTCCGACCTTCAGCTTCACGCCCGGCCATCCGGCGGCCCGCGAGGCCAGGGCTCCGCTCACCAGTTCCTCGGTGGACAGGTGCAGCCAGCCGCCCTCGGTGTCGTAGAGCGGCACGCTCCTGCGGAAACCGCCCGCCAGCTGCCACAGCGGTTCACCGGCCCGCTTGCACCGCAGGTCCCACAGGGCCGTGTCGACCGCCGCCAGCGCCAGCGAGGTGATCGCGCCGACCGTCGTCGCGCGGGTGGAGGCGAACAGGTCGGTCCACAGGCGCTCGACGAGGGTGGCGTCGGCGCCGATGAGGTGCGGCAGCAGGTGTTCACGCAGTAGGGCGAGCACCGAGGAGCCGCCGGTCCCGATGGTGTAGGAGTAGCCGGTGGCGGTGCAGCCGTCGTCGGTCGTCAGGTCGACGAAGACGGTCTCCTGCTTCACGAACGCCTGGACGGCGTCGGTGCGCAGCGTCTCCACTTCGATGTCGACCAGGCTGGCCGTCGCTTCGACGATCTTGGGCATGATGGGCGGTCCTCGGTTCGGTGGGCTCGGGCCGGGTCCGGCACCGGTCGGCCGGACGGCGGGGCGTCGCGGATCAGGAGCAGGACAGGACGCTGGTCTTGAACTGCTCGAGCAGCGCCTTGGTCTTGGCCTGCCGCTCGGTGTCGTACGTGGCGACGTTGGCGCTGGTCACGACGAACGAACCGGAGTCGATCTCCACCCCCGGGTCACGGTCGGTGCAGGTCCTGCTCTGCAGCTCCGCCAGCGCCCAACTGCCCACGTATGCCTGGCCGACCGGGTTCTGGGTGACGGTCGCGGCGACCGAACCGTCCTTGATGCCCGCGATGATCTTCGGATCGTCGTCGATGGCCACGACCTTGATCGGCAGATGGGCGGACCTGACGCCCGCCGCGGCGGCCACGGCCGGGTTGTAGGCGGTCGTGACGATCCCGTTGATCTGGTTGCCGTGGGCGGTCAGCAGGTCGGACACCGCCTTCTGCGCCGTCTGCAGGTCCTTGTCGATGTCGGTGACCGTGGTCAGGAGCTTGACCTTGCCGCCGGTCTCCGCGACGGCCTTCTTCACGCCGTCGATCCGGCGCTGCGTGTTGGAGTCGACGTTGTTGCCGGTGAGATGGACCAGGGTGCCGTGGCCGCCCATCGCCGCGATGGTTGCCTTGGCGGCCTTGTACGCCGCGACCTGCACGTCCGTCGACAGGCAGAAGTCGGCCTTGTCCGTGTCACCGGCCGGGCACGAGCCCAGTGAGGCCACCGCGAAGCCCTTCGACTTGAGGTCGGCGAACGTCGAGTTGATGTCGGTCGGCGACACGCCGAACACGCCGAACGCGTTGTAGCCCTGCGCGGCCATGGTCGTCAGGAGGCCGTTCTGCTTGTTCTGGTCCCACTCGGCCGTCTCGTTGAACTTCACGTCGCCGAGGCCGAATTCGGCCTTCGCCTTGGCTCCGGCGGCGGTCCACGACTGGAAGTAGGGGTGGGCCCCGCCGGGTACCAGCGCGACCTTGACGTCGGCCAGGGACGTCTTCGCCGAGGAGGTGGAGGTGCCGCCCGCCGGCGTCGCCCCCCTCGTGCTGCAGCCCGTGAGCGCCGCCGCGAGCACGACGGACACTCCCAGGGCGATCCGGGCGCGCCGGGAGACGGGTCGCTTCATGTGAGCCCTCCACGAGGAGACGGATCCTATATTTTCCCGAGAGTGTGGCCGCGACGAGGCAAGGGGTCAAGAGTCCTGACGGAACGAGTTCCGGACCGTGTGTGTCCGAGCAGGGAGGCCGTGCTACGCCTACTTTGCGGCGACTTCCGCTCAGGCCGCCTTGGTGGCAAGGCGGCGGGGTCCGCTCTACCGGTGGCCGAGCGACTGGTACATGACCCTGGCGAACCGCCGCGTATCGTATAGGATCGCGCTGTGCCATCCTGGCGTTCCGTTAACAGCAATCACGAATGGGAAGCGTCTTGACGTCAGCACCGCGGCGGCCGGGCTTGACCGACACGGTCTACGAGGCCATCCGGAAGCGCCTCGTGTACCAGGAGATCGGCCCCGGCGCGAAGATCAACATCAACGGGCTCGCCGCCGAACTGGACGTCTCACCGACGCCCGTCCGCGAGGCGCTGGCGCGCCTGGAAGCCGAGGGCCTGGTACTCAAGCGGCCGATGGCCGGCTACAGCGCGGCGCCCCTGATGAGTGAGGCGGATTTCGAGGCGCTCTTCGAGATGCGGCTGCTCCTGGAACCCGCCGCCGCGTCCTTGGCCGCCGAGCGCATCAGCACCGGGAGTCTGGAAGTCCTGGACGAGCACCTCCACGAGATGCGCGGAGCCCAGCACGGTGTGAGTCGGGACATGCGCCTGCTCTTCGTCCAGCAGGACGCGCTGTTCCACCAGCAGATCGCCGCATCGGCCGGCAACGCGCTGATGGCCGACACCCTGGAGCGCTTCCACGCCCACACCCACCTGTACCGCCTCTACTTCCGCGACGGCATCACGGAGACGACGTG
Organism: Streptomyces sp. NPDC020917; assembly: GCF_044333795.1. Lineage (NCBI taxonomy): Bacteria > Bacillati > Actinomycetota > Actinomycetes > Kitasatosporales > Streptomycetaceae > Streptomyces > Streptomyces sp. NPDC020917. The sequence goes on from NZ_JBIRRR010000003.1 coordinate 529,016, forward strand.
CCAGGAGCACGAGCGCATCGTGGAGGCACTGCGGGCGGCGGATCCGGACATCGCCGCGGCGGCGATGCGCAGCCATCTGCGACGTGCCCAGCAGCGCCTCCTGCCGGCGGTCCGGAGCATGGGACGCGAGACGCCCGGAGGTTCCCGGGCAGAGGCCCCCTAGGGTCGTCCCGGCAAGGATCCGGCGCTGCCGGGGCCGTCCGATGCCGGGATGGCATCGGACGGCCTGTGGGCGTGAGTTCGCCGTGGTGGTGATCCGGCCTGGGTCAGCCGGTCTTGGGCATGAGCACGTGGACGGGTGCGGTGGGCTCGGAGAGCAGGCCGGTCACGGGGTCGAGGCCGACCGCGGTGAGCACTGCCTGGCCGGGCTGGAGCTGCGTGTCACAGCGCCAGTTCCCGTTCCGGTCGGTGCGGTGGTTGACGCAGACCGGCGTGCCCGAGGCGGAAACGGTGATCAGCTCGCCGGCGGGGGCGGTGCCCTCGATCCACACCTGCCCGGGGTGGAGGGTCGCCCCGTCCGTCGGGGTGGTGACGGCCGGCGCCGGGATTGATTTGCCGGGGGTGCTGACCTGCGCCGACGCGACGGAGGCGAAGGCGCCACTGGACGCGGGGTTCTTGGTGCCGGTGACGGTCACCGTCAGGGTGTGCTGCTTGGACGGGTCGAGGCCGGTGCGGGTGAACACCGAGGCCAGGGTGCTGGCGGCGCTGTAGAGGTCGACAGGCGTGGGGTTCTGGCCGTCCACGGACACGTTGACGATGCCGTTGCTGGGGTTGGTGATGGACTGCAGGCTGACCCTGTCGCCCTGGAAGGTCAGCGTCGCATGGTCGCCGGTGGTGTTGTTCCAGGTGTTGCCGCCGCCGGACTGCCAGGTGCCGCTGTACTGCCACTGGTTGACCGCGGCGCCGGTGGTGCCGTAGCCGATGTCCGTCACGGTCTCCGGGTTGTGGGTGCCTGACGGCAGTTCCACCGGGACCGCCAGGTCGGTGAGGGTGCTGACCTTGAGGTTGTCGTACTGCTCTCCGGCGAGGTAGCCGCTGGCGACGAGGCCGATCTTGCCCGCGGACAAGGTGGTGTCGGTGGCGGAGCCGACCGTGGTCCCGTCGACGGAGGCGAAGATCTGCGAACCGTCGAAGGTCAGGGCCAGGTTGTGCCAGGTGTTCAGCCCGGCGGCCGACGGAAGGGTCCCGGTGGTCAGCGGCGCCGCGGCCTTGCCGGAGCCGTCGGCGACGTTGATCGACCACGTGCCGGTGTCGCTGAGGGTCAGGGAGTAGTAGTGGACGTGCGAGGGGTCTTCCATGGTGCCGCCGAGGTTGCTCTGGCGGCCGAGGATCCCGACCGAGCCGGGCTGGGCGTTACGGACGTCGGCGGACACCTGGTAGTTGCTCCAGCTCTGGCCGCCGCCCACCGTGTAGGGGTACGGCGTCTGGATGTTGCCCTGCCACTCCAGCGGCTTGGCCGGGGTGTCGAGCTGGAGGCAGTTGCCGGTGCGGCCGGCGCACGGCTCGACGGTGAACGCGCCTTCCATGGTGGCGAGATAGCGGGCCTGCTGGCCGCGCGTGCCGGCGGTGAAGGAGTCGGAGTAGGGCAGCGGCAGCGGCTTGCTCGCCGGCACCGCGCTGTTCCCCTTGTGCTGCCCGGTCGTGGTGGTGAAGGTGTAGATGTGGTCGGGCTGCAGGGTCGCCGTCACGGTGCCGTTCGCGTCGGGCACGAGGTCCTGGCCGTGCACGAACCACTGCGAACGGTCGCCGGTGACCAGGTTGGTGCTCCACACGTGCACCGCGTGGGTGGACAGTCCCCCGCTGACGTTGAGCGTGACGGTCTGCGGGCCGGTGGCCCTGGTCGTCTCGACGACGGAACTCCAGTCCTTGCCGTCGGGCGACTTCAACGACACGTAGCTGCCGACCTTGTCAGACGTCTGGCCGGCCAGGTAGCCGCTGGCACCGTCGAGGTACTGCCAGCCGGGCTGCACGAACTGGGTCGTGTGGGCGGTGACCCAGGTCGACAGGCCGACGTCGTAATGGCCCGACCACGGCTCGTTGGCCATCACCAGGCCCTGGTCGGCGAAGCCGACGTCGGTGTAGGCCGAGGCGACCAGGGGCCAGTTGATCGTCGCGGTCATCCGGCCGTCGACGTAGTCGATGTTGTTCGCCCGCGCCATCGGCAGCCCGCCGGCGCTGTAGCTCATCGAGCCCTGCTCGCTGGCCCACAGCGGCGTGCCCAGTGCCTGCGCGGCCGCCGAAGACGGGCAGTGCGTCTCGACGTTCGGGTACTGGGAGATCGGCGTGGGGCCGTTCCACCCGCAGGGGTAGTGCTCGCCGATGACCGAGACGGCCTTGGCGAAGTCCGCGTCCTTCGCCATGGCGCCGCTGACGTCGGAGAACGAGCTCACCTGGTCCGCGGCCACCAGCTTGACCGAGGAGAAGCCATGCTGGTCCAGGGAGGCCCGCAGGTCCTTCCACCAGGCCGCGTTCCAACCACCCTTCTCGTTCCAGCCGCCCATGTAGGAGAAGTTCAGGCCGTGTTGCTTGGCGCAGCCGAGCCAGTCGTCGATGTACTGGATCCCGTTCTGCGAGTACATGCTGGAGCCCACCCAGCCGGGTGCGGCCCAGGTCAGCGCGGAGAGCTTGATGTGCGGGTTGCGCTTCACCGCCTCCTTCGCGAGCCAGAACTCGTAGCCCGCGTCGCAGTTGATCACCCCGCGGGTCTCCTCGACGGTCTGCTCGGCGCCGGAGGTGGTGTTCCCGTCGCCGCTGGTCTCGACCTTCAGGATCTGCAGGTTGGCGCCGTAGCCGGGCTTGAACAGGTAGTCCAGGATCGCGTTGCGCTGCGCGACCGGATAGTCGGTCAGCAGCCGGGTGTTGCCACCGCCACCGCTGATCGCGCCGATCCCGTCGAAGGTCCGGCCGCCGTCCTGCCCGTCCACCGCGATCGACGTGCCCGGCAGATCATTTGACGCCGCGCCGGCCGGGGCCGGGACCATCAGGACCGCGGCGGCCAGGAACACGGCCAGGAGGTTGGCAAGGGCGATGAGGCGGTTCCCTCCGCCCGTAATTCGTCGTTCTCTGTGCGCATGCATGGGCATGCCTCCTTGAAGATGACGTCCTCGTCGGGAGGACCGCATCTGGTCAGGTGGGGGGATGTCAGACATTCAGAAAAGTAAAACAAACTTGAACGAACTAATGTCACCAGATTCGCTCAGGCAGCCTGACGGTAGGCAGGCATGCGCGGTGCGTCAAGGGTTCGCACACGTAACGTGCAATCGTGATGTTCACTGAGCCAGTGACCCGGAGCGCTGCCACCGGGATGCCCGGGCCGATGGTGACGTGTGCGCGGTCGGCTTCGTTCGGCAACTTGCCTGCGTGAGCTGCGTATTGCGTGCGGTGAGGGTGACTGCGGTCCCGGTTTGCGTCACGGGACAGCAGCGGCGCAATGGTGCAACAGGTTGCATCTTCATGCACGGAAACCTTTGTCCGGACGCACGGATGAGCAAGGGAGATCCCGGGTAGTACCCCCACGAGGCATGGGCAGCCCACCTCCGGGATCCCTGGTGTGGTACCACCGGGGCGATCGTTGTGTTCGAATCTGTGAGTGTGCGCGGGCTCGGGCGATCGGCTCGGAATAGCGCGGCGTTGTCAGGGCGTCGAGAACAGGTCCGACTCGACCGCGTCCAGTGCCAGGCGCACGGCGCCGAGTGCCACGTTCTCGTCGCCCAGTCTGGAGGCGACGATGTCGGGAGCCAGCGGGCACAGCAGGCGCACGTGGCGGCGTACCGGTTCGAGGAGTTGGTCACCGGTGCGCGACAGGCCGCCGCCGACGACGACGAGTTCCGGGTCCACGGACAGCGTCATCGTCGCCACGCCTTTGGCGAGGGCCGCGGCGAAGCTCTCGACGAGCGCCGCGGCTTCACGATCGCCGGCTCGGGCCGCGGTGAAGGCGTGCTCGACCGGGTCTCCACCCGGGTGATGGGGGAAGCTCTGGTACGCCTCGGCCCAGCCGAGCAGGTCGAGCATGCCGATCTCGCCGGCCATGCCGTGGCGCCCGCGGTGCGGGCGACCCCCGATCAGGATGCCGGCTCCCATGCGGCGGCCGGCGTGCACGTAGACGACGTCATCCACGTTCGAGGCCGTGCCGCACCAGTGTTCGGCGATCCCGGCCAAGGTGATGTCGTTCTCGACTCGCACGTGGGTCCGCGCCGGCCTCGGAAGCAGGCGTGCCGCGGCGGCGCGCAGGTCCATGCCGTCCCAGCCGGGCAGAGCCACCGAGCGCACCACCGTCCCGTCGGGCGAGACGATGCCGGTCGTGCCGATGACGGTGGACAGCAGGGGGACCGCGCCCCTGCCTGAGGGTGTGACTTCCCCGGCTTGACCGGTGCTCCGCTGCCGCGCTCTGGCGGCCTTCCCCGCGTCCGCGAGCGCGACCGCGATGGCCTCCCCCGCGGCGTGCAGCCGCTGCGTCGCGGCCATCTCCGGATCGACCGCCTGCCGTGACGTCCCGACCACCTTCCCGCTCAAGTCGGCGACCGTCGCCAGGACTTTGTGCGCGCCGATGTCGACGCCGAGGACGTGCCCGGCCTCGGAGTGGAACCGGAAGCGACGCGCCGGCCGGCCGACGGTGCGGCGCGCCTCCGGGTCCGGGAACACCTCGGCGGCCCAACCCTGCGACAGCAGTTCCGTCATGACCTCCTCGCAGGTCGGACGGGACAGCCTGGAGATCCTGGACAGCTCGGTCAGCGTCACCGCTTCCGCGCTGTGCAAGTGCTTGAGCAGGGCAGCCGAGTTCAGACGGCGCAGTGCAGCCGTGTCGCCGCCCAGGAAGGCCCCGGTCCCAGTCATCCGATGTTTTCCCCTCTGACCCCTTGACGGGAGCTGTTGGCCAGCACTACAAACACCACCAGCACAGAATTATTAAAAGACCCTCCTTAAAAAATCGCAAGCAGTGGCCTCCGCCGATCGCTCACAGCTGGCCCCGGGCTCGCCCGGGCGAGAGAGGGAACACAGATGCGCAAGAGACTCCTGGGCGCCGCGGCGCTCGCCGCAGCGCTCGCGCTGAGCGCCTGTACGGCCGGCAGCTCGCCGAAACCGTCCGGCGCGGCCAAGGGCGATGTCACCCTGACCTTCCTGACCTTCGAGACGCCCAACCTGACCGCCAAGTACTGGGACGACGCGATAGCCCGCGCCTCGGCCAAGGTGCCCGGCGTGACCATCCGCAAGTTGGTCGCCCCGTCCGTCGACCGCACCGGCTACGCCAAGCAGCTCGCCGCGTCCGGACAGCTTCCGGACATCATGATCGGAGTCTCGCCCAACGGCTTCGCGCAGGCCGGGCAGCTGGCGCCCTGGACGGACCAGGAACTGACGGACTTCATCTCGCCGCACTCCAACCCGATCAACGGAAAGATCTACCAGCTTCCCTACAACACGCAGCCGACGCCGCTCGTGTACTACAACAAGTCCGACTTCGCAGCCGCCGGGATCGCCGCGCCGCCGAAGACCTACCAGGAACTGCTCGACGACTGCGCCAAGTTGAAGGCCAAGGGTGTCAACCCGTTCGTGGTCGGCGGCGGCGGCAAGGACACCTGGGCCGACATGTACCCGCTGATCGCCACGGTGGCCACCGACACCTACCGGCAGACCCCCGACTGGCTGTCGCAGAGGGCCGCGGGCAAGGTGAAGTTCACCGATCCGCGGTTCGTCAAGGCCGCACAGAAGGTACGCGACCTGGCCAAGAACGGCTATATCGACCGCGCCGGACTGTCCCGCTCCTATGCCGACGACGAACAGGCCTTCCGCGACAACAAGGGTGCGATGTACCCGATGGGCTCGTGGTTCGCGGTCTCGGCCGACTCCAAGAAGCCGAACTTCGACGTCGGCGTGTTCGCCTGGCCCTCCGACGACGGCTCGCTCGCCCTCCCCGCCTACACCGGCGGAGGCATGAGCGTCTCGTCCAAGGCATCGAACGTCGCACTGGCCAAGAAGTGGGCCCTGGCGTTCATGCTCGACAAGCAGACACTGGACGCCGGCGTGAAGACCGACGGCTCGATCATCGCGCTCAAGGACTACACCCCACCGACCGACATGGGGCCGGTCTACCAGCAGACCGTCGACCTGTACCAGAACGCGGTGAAGCAGCACGCCGTCGTCAACGCCTTCTCCATCGAGACCGGTGACGGCTCGCTGCCGGCCGGCGTCCCCGACAAGGCGGCAGCCGGTGTCGCCGACCTGATCAACGGCAAGATGTCGGCGTCCGCCTTCGCTTCGTTCCTTGACAGCGAATGGGCCAAGGCGACCCAGTGAGAGCCGAACCGGTCACCGAGAGCGCGGTGGCGCCGCCCCCGGGCGCCACCGCCGCGGGGGAACCCGTCACAGGCGGCACCCGAACGGGGCGCGGGAACAGCCGGGGCGGCCGCGGAGCGGGAGCACCGCAGAGCGGACGCCTGGTGAAGCTCGGGCACTTCCTGACCTTCGGCGCCCCCGGCCTGATCGCCTACCTGCTGTTCGTACTCGTACCGATCGCCATGACGATCAGTGCCAGCTTCACCAACCGCAATCCCGCGAACCCGCCGACCAAGTGGGTGGGGTTCCGCAACTACACCCGCCTGTTCAGTGACACGGACTTCACGGGCGCGCTGAAGAACACGGTGATCGTCACCGTCATCGTGACCGTCGCGGCCAACGTCCTCGGGCTGCTCATCGCGCAGTTGCTCGACCGGCGCGGCTGGCTCTACAACGCGCTGCGCAGCGTCTTCTTCACTCCGGTCGTGCTGTCCTCGGTCGTCGTCTCCGTGATCTGGCAGGCGGTCCTCCAGGACGACGGCCTGCTCAACTCCGCGCTGAAGTCGCTGGGTTGGCACCATCCGCCGGGTTGGCTGTCGGATCCCGATCTCGCCCTGTACTCCGTGGCCTTCATCATCACCTGGCAGATGCTCGGCTTCTGCGTCGTGGTCTACCTCGCCGGCCTTGCGGGCGTCCCGGCGGACCTGCACGAGGCCGCCTCCCTGGACGGCGCCGGCCGCATCGCGCGGTTCCGCAACGTCACCTGGCCGATGCTGGCCCCGGCGCTGACCATCAACACGGTCATGCTGCTCATCACCGGTTTCAAGGCGTACGACCAGATCCAGGTGATCACCAACGGAGGCCCGGGCAACGGCACCACCGCCACCGTCGCCTTCCAGGTCGTGCAGACCACCTTCACGGGCAACCACATCGGTTACGGCGCGGCCATGGCGACCACGATGCTGATCATCATCGCCGCGATCTCCGTCGTCGCCCTGCGCTTCCTCCAGAGGCGGGAGGTCACCCTGTGAAGGCCCACGCCTGGTTCCGCCCGATCGCCGCCACGTTCGTCACCGCGGTGTTCTTCCTGCCCCTGTACGTCGTACTCGTCAACGTGTTCAAGAAGGGCTCGGACATCACCGCGCACCCGGTGAGCCTGCCGATCCCGCCGGACCTCACGTCGATCAGGAACGTGCTGGACCGGCCCGACCACCTGTTCTGGTACGGCCTGATCAACAGCGTCGAGATCACCGCGGTCTCGATCACCGTCCTCACGCTGTTCTCGGCCATGCTCGGCCACTACCTGGCGCGCTCGAAGTCGCCGTGGGCCAAGGCCACTCTGGCAGTCCTGCTGTGCGGACTGATGATCCCGCAGGCGGTGATCCTGGAGCCGGTCACCGAGGTACTGCGCCACCTCGGCCTGATGACGACCGTGCCCGGCATGGTGCTCACCAATGCCGGCTACTACGTCCCGTTCGGCGTGTTCGTCTTCATGGGCTTCGTCAAGACCATCCCCATCGAGCTGGAAGAGGCGGCGGCGCTCGACGGTGCCGGGCGCTTCCGCACGTTCTGGCGGATCGTCTTCCCCCTGTTGCGCCCGGCCTCGGCCAGCGTGCTGATCTTCCTTGGCGTATGGGTGTGGAACGACTTCCTCAACCCACTGATCATCCTGGGACCGGCCAGCGGCACCACCGTGACCGTCGGCATCTACCGGGCGATCGGCGAGCACCAGAGCGACTTCGGACAGGTCTTCGCCCTGATGTTCCTCGCCACCGTGCCGATCCTCGCCTTCTACCTGGCTTTCCAACGCCACTTCGTCAAAGGCCTGACCGGCGGCGCCACCAAGGGCTGAGCCGCTCGACGCCCGGTCGTACCGCATTCTCCTGGGAGCACACTCTTGAACCCCATCACCGGCTGCGCGCCGGACCAGTTCATCAACGGCGCCTCGACGGCACCGATGGACCGTCCCCTGACGTTCGCCGTGCTCGGGGCCGGCGCCCGCGGCTCGGCCTACGCCGACCTCGCGCTCAAGCGTCCCGGACAGGCCGAGGTGGTCGCCGTCGCCGAGCCCCGCGAGAAGGTACGTGCGGCGTTCGCCGCCCGTCACGGCCTCGGGCCCGAATTCTGTTTCGCCGACTGGCGCCAATTGCTGGATCGGCCGCGCATCGCGGACGTCGCCGTGGTCGCGGTCCAGGACGCCGAACACCGCGAAGCGGCCGTCGCCTTGGCCGAACTCGGCTATCAGTTGCTGCTGGAGAAGCCGATGGCGACGACGGAGGAGGACTGTGACGCGATCGCCGAAGCCGCGCGCCGCGGCGGGGTGGCGCTGGCGCTCTGCCACGTCATGCGGTACACGCCCTACACCGTCAAGCTCAAGGAGTTGCTGCAGGCCGGCGCCGTCGGGGACGTCGTGTCCTTGGAGCACCTGGAGCCCATCGGCTACTACCACTTCGCGCACTCGTTCGTGCGCGGAAACTGGCGGCGCGAGGACGAGTCGTCACCGCTGCTGCTGGCCAAGTCCTGCCACGACATCGACTGGATCTGCGACCTTGTCGGGCAGCGGGTGTCCCGGGTGTCGTCGTTCGGCTCCCTCACGCACTTCCGGGCCGAAGCCGCTCCGGAAGGGGCCACGGATCGCTGCGTCACCTGCCCGCTCCAGGACACGTGCGCGTACTCGGCGGCAACGGTGTACCGCGAGGGCCTGCGCAAAGGCGGCACCAAGCAGTACTTCACGCACATCGCGGCCGCCGGGGAACTGACCGAGAGCGCCGTGACCGCCGCGCTGACCGACGGTCCCTACGGCAGGTGCGTGTACCGGAGCGACAACGACGTCGTGGACCACCAGGTCGTGGGCCTGGAGTTCGAGGGCGGGGTCACCGCCTCCTTCACGCTCACCGCGTTCACCCCGCTGGAGAACCGCCACACGAAGATCTTCGGCACGCGCGGCCAGATCACCGGCGACGGCCGCCACATCGAGGTCTACGACTTCCGCAGCGAGACCCGCACCATCCACGACACGTCCCTGGACGGCTCCGCCGCCGCCGAGGGGCATGCCGGCGGCGACGAGGCGATGTTCAACGCCTTCGTCGACGCGCTGCACTCAGGCCGCCCCGACCTGATCGTCTCCGGTATCGAGACCAGCCTGGCCAGCCACCGTGTCGTGTTCGCTGCCGAGCGCGCCCGCAAGAACAGGACGGTGGTCGAGCTGTAACGGCACGGGGGCGTTGCAGGCGTTCAGCACCGCCCGGTTCCCCTCACGGGACGCACCACCGGTACCACCACGCACAGACCACTCATCATCGAGAGGAAGCGTCATGGCACCTCCAGCCAGAACACGCAGACGACGAGTCAGGGCCGGCGTGACGGCCGTGCTGGCCACGGCCCTGGCAGTGACCGGGGCCGTCACCGGAACGGCCACCGCCGCCGGGCCGGACGGCTCCAAAGGCGTCGCGATCGACGCCGGATACCTCCATCTGAATCTGAGCGGCACCGGCCAGGTCACCGCCCTGACCGACAGCCGGACGGGCAAGAACTACATCGCGACCGGGCACGGCACCGCCCCCCTGGTCAGTCTGATGGTCGACGGTCATCAGGTGGAGCCGAGCAAGCTGACCCTCGGCGCCGACAACCAGCTCGTGTTCACGGGCGCCGACGGCTTCGAGATCGATGTCGCCGTCCTGGACAAGACGACCTACTCCACGTTCACCGTCACCAAGGCCGTCGCGCCCGACGGCGGCGACCTGCAGACGCTGCTGTGGGGCCCGCTGCCGACCGCCATCACCCAGACGCTCGGTGAAGCCGTCGGCGTCGTGCGCGACAACGGCTTCGCCGTCGGGATGAAGCCGCTGACCGACCGCACTGAGGGCGGCTGGCCACGCGAGGAGGTGAACACCCCCATCGGCTGGCAGAACGAGGTCGACTCCAACCCCTCCCACCTCCAGGTGTCGCCGGACGGGTTGGAGGAGTGGAGCGTGGGTGCCAGGACCCCCTGGGGGACTCTGCTGCGCGCCTTCACGTTCGACTACACCAAGCAGCGAGACCGCCAGACCACCATCAACAACAGCGACACCACCTACCCGATCCCGGAGGGACCGCTGCCCGGGAGCCAGGGCTCCGTCGTCGGCTCGAGCGTCGCGCTGTTCGGCACCACCCCGGACATGGCGCCCACGGTGCTGTCGGCGATAGCCACCGGCCAGGGCCTGCCGTACCCGACGATCAACGGACAGTGGCAGAAGACCGCACAGGCCACCTCCCAGTCGTTCCTGGTGCTGTCCGATCTGAACACGGGCGACGTGGACAAGGCCGCCGCGTACGCGAAGGCCGCCGGGATCAAGGTGATCTACTCGCTGCCGAACGCCGAAGGACCCTGGAAGTCCGCCGGGCACTACGAGTTCAACGGCTCCTTCGGCGGTACCGACAGCGCGGCCGCGGCCTTGGTGAGCCAGGCGAACGCCGACGGCGTCCAGGTCGGGACCCACACGCTGTCGGACTTCATCGACACATCCGACGCCTACGTCAAGCCGGTGCCCAGCCCTGACCTGGCGCTCGGGCAGAGCACCACACTGGCCCAAGGTTTGGCAGCAGGGGACACCACCGCCTACCTCACCAGCTGCGCACCGCTCGCGGACGGCGCCCTGGGCAACCAGCTGCTGATCGGCGGCGAGTTCCTCAGCTACGGCTCGTCCAGCACGGTCGGCGGGCAGTGCCAGGTCACGGGCCTGAGCCGCGGCCGATGGAGCTCCACCGCCACGGCCCACCCCAGTGGCGCAACAGCCTCGCGGGTTCCGGAGAACGAGTACGGCGGGGCTCTGGGCAACCTGAACATCATCAACGCGATCGCCACGCGCTTCTCGACGATCGCGAACACCACCGGTACCAAGGCGATGTCCTTCGACGGTCTGGAGTCGGCCTCGCAGGCGGGCTGGGGGGCGTACGGCATAGCGAGCCTGGTCAACGGCACGTTCCGCCAGCAGAAGGCCAAGGACGGCTTCATCTCCGAGACCAGCCGCATGGGGTCGAACTTCTGGGACGGCCTGTCCCGCGCCAGCTGGGGCGAGGTCGGCTCGACCAGCATGAAGCAGGTCTTCCTCAACAACGCCTACTACCAGGCCAACTACCTTCCCGGCATGCTCGGTTGGATCTCCCTGAACAACAGCGTCCAGACGGTGGAGGACGACCTGGCCCGGGGCGCCGGACTCAACGCCGGAGCGGGATTCCAGACCTCGGTCTCCAGCCTGAACGGCAGTTCGAGCACCGCCCAGCGGCTGGACGCCATCAAGCAGTGGGACACGGCACGCAACCTCGGCGCGTTCACCTCCGAACAGCGCGCACAGTTGCGGGACCAGTCGACGCACTGGCACCTGAGCGTCATCACCCCCGACCACTCCTGGTCGCTGCAGCAGCTCGACGGCTCCGGCAACCCCGTCGGCCCCGCGCAGACCGTGACGGCCCCGGCCCCGGCGTTCACCACGACCGGTCTGCCCGCGACGGCCGCGAACAGGCTTTACGAGGCGCGGGTGGCCACCAACAGCCCGGGAACGATCCGCTACTCGGTCACCTCCGGCAAGCTGCCCGAGGGTGTGACGCTCAACCCGGACACCGGCGGCATCACCGGCATCGCGAAGGACGACCGGCCGGCCACGTTCACCGTCACCGGTAAGGGCGGTCCCAGAGTCGCCGACGCCCAGGGCACCTTCACGACCGGGACCGTGGGCGCCGCTCCCGAGGTGGCGTTGGCGGCGGACAGCGGCTTTGCGGCCCCGGGCCAGTCGGTCACGCTGACCGCGTCCGTCACCAACCCCGGCACGAGGCCGATATCCAGGGTGATCGCGACTCTCGGACTGCCGACCGGCTGGACCGCCGCTGACGCGAGCGCGAGTGTCGGCACGATCCCCCCGGGAGCCACAGCGACCGCGTCGTGGACCGTCCGCGTCCCGGCCGACGCCGCCTCCGGCACGCAGACCAGCCAGGTGTCCGTCTCCTATCCCAAGGGCCCCGGCAGCACCGACGCCACCTTGGTGTTGCCCGTCGCCTTCCCCAGCCTCGCGGCGGCCTTCAACCACGTCGGCATCACCGACGACTCGGCGCCGTCACTGGGCGACTTCGACGGCTACGGCAACAGCTTCTCGGCGCAGGCGCTGGCCGCGGCCGGCGCGAAGGCCGGGGCGAGCCTGAAGTTCAACGACATCGCCTTCACCTGGCCGAGCGCCGCGTCCGGAACCAAGGACGACGTCGCCGCCGACGGCCAGATCATCGCCGTCTCCGGCACCGGCGCATCCCTGGCCTTCCTCGGATCCGGCATCGGAGCGCCCTCGGGGACCGTCACCGTCTACTACACCGACGGAACCACCTCGACCGGCACGCTCGGCTTCCCGAACTGGCTCAGCGACACCCCGACCCAGTTCGGCGCCCAGCCGGTCATCATCAGCACCTACCGCAACACCCCGTCGGGACCGGCCAACCACGGCTACCAGTACGACGTCTACTACAACAGCGTGCCGCTGGCCCAGGGCAAGACGGTCGCGGCGGTCCAACTGCCGCAGAACTCCTCACTGCACATCTTCGCCGTCGGCGTCGGCGGCTGACCGTGAAGTGATCCGAACGAGGTCGGGGAGCCGGAGCGGAGGATGAGCCACCGCACCGGCCCCCGACCAGTTTCGGCAACGGCCACTTACCGCCATACTGACAACGTTGTCAATCATCCACTCACTGGAGGCAGGATGCTTCTTCGAACGAGCCTCAATGAGAGGCTCAGACCTCTCAGCACGAGACCGGTCGCGCCCCGCGGCGTGCGGCCGTCGAGGCCGGTCTCGCGAGCGGCCACGATTCTGATGGCCTTGCTGGCCACGCTTGTCGTACCGGTCGGTGCGGCGAACGCGGCGGCCGCGGAGCCGTTGGGTACCCCGCACCAGGGTTCGAACGTGGACAACGTCGATCCCTTCATCGGCACGACGGGATCCAGCAGCACCGAGTACGGGGGCATGATCCCCAGCACGGCACCGCCGTTCGGCATGACGCGCTGGTCCCCGATGACGCGGGTCAACTACGTCAGCCGGCTGCCCTACCACCTCAACGATCCGAAGATCACCGGCTTCATCGGCACGCATCAGCCCGCGATCTGGATGGGCGACTCGGGATACGTGGTCGGCATGCCCGGCGTCGGTGCGGTCAAGACCGCGGAAGCCGATCGCGGCCTGCCCTACAGCCACAGCGACGAGACGGCATCGCCCGAGAAGTACACCGTGAACATGCACCCGTCGCCCGGGCAGACGCTGCGCGCCGAGCTCACCGCCACGTCGCGGGTCGGCATGCTGCGGCTGACGTACCCGCAGGGCGAGGCGTCGAACTTCGTGATGCAGGCGACACGGGCCGGAATCACCGGCAACGTCCACGTCGATCCGGCCACACGGGAGATCACCGGGTACAACCCCGACCGCCAGGACAGCAACCTCGGGCCCTTCAAGGCAACGGGCTTCAAGGGCTACTTCGTCGCGCGCTTCGACACCGCGTTCGCCAGCTACGGCACGGCGAGTGGCGCCACGCAGTACGAGGGGCAGGACGACCGCACCGACCAGAACGCGGCGGCCTACGTACGCTTCCCCGCCGGCACGGTGACGGTCGGCGTGCGCATCGCGACCTCGTTCATCTCGGTCGCCCAGGCGCGGGCCAACCTGGACGCGGAGATCCCCGACCACCAGAAGTTCGACACCACCGTCGCCAGGACCAAGGCCGCGTGGGCGGACAAGCTCGACCGCGTCGACATCAGCGGCGCGAGCCCCGGGCAGCGCGCCACCTTCTACACCGCGATGTACCACGCGCTGCAGTACCCGTCGGAGATGTCCGAGCACGGCCGCTACTACAGCGCCTACGACGACAAGGTCCACAAGGGGGTGAGCTACACCGGGTACTCCCTGTGGGACACGTTCCGGGCCGAGAACGCGTTCCTCACCCTGTTCGCGCCCGAGCGCATCAACGGCATGGTGACGTCGATGCTGCAGGACTACCAGCAGGGCGGCTGGCTTCCGATGTGGAAGAACATCACCGAGACCAACATCATGGAGGGCACGAGCGCCGACTCGGTCATCGCGGAGGACATCGCCAAGGGCTTCCACGGCTTCGACCTGAACCTCGCCTACCAGGCCGTGTACAAGGACGCCATGACACCGCCCGACCAGGACACCACGCTCTGGTACGGCGACCGCCAGCAGGGCACGCCGGTGGAGGCCCGAGCCGGGCTCACCTGGTACAAGCAGAACGGCTGGGTGGCGGCCGACCACACGGCGGAGGCCGGGACGCGGACCCTCGACTTCGCCTACGAGGACTACGCCGTGGCGCAGGTCGCCAAGGCAGCAGGCAAGGACTCCGACGCCGCGTACTTCCTGGACCGAAGCAAGAACTACCGGAACGAGTACAACGCCGGCACCGGCTTCATGCAGGCGCGCAACCTCGACGGCTCCTGGGCCGGCGGTGGCTGGACCGAAGGCGACCAGTGGGTCTACACCAACGACGTCATGCACGACGTCCCCGGCCTGATCGCGCTCAAGGGAGGCGACGAGAAGTTCACCTCATGGCTGGACAGCTACTTCGCGGGTGGTCACAACAACCACACCAACGAACCCAGCCACCACATCCCGTACCTCTACGACTACTCCGGCCGGCCCTGGCGGACGCAGGAGCTGGTCCACCAGATCGCGAACGCCAACTACAAGGACGCCCCTGACGGCCTGTCAGGGAACGAGGACTGCGGCCAGATGTCGGCCTGGTACCTGTTCTCCGCGATGGGCTTCTACCCCGTCAACCCCGCCTCCGGCCAGTACGCCGTCGGCAGCCCCTTCTTCGACAAGGTCACCCTCAAGCTCCCCGGAGGCCACCGCCCGCTGGTCATCTCCTCCCCCGGCGCGGGTGCCAACCCCTACGTCCAGAACCTGGCACTCAACGGCAAGCAGATCACCGAGCCGTTCCTGAGCCAGACCGACCTGACGCGCGGCGGGCACCTCGACTTCACCATGAACGCCGCACCGCAGGCATGGGCGGCCACGACCACTCCCCCGGCCCCCGACCCGGACCTCGCCCACTTCAAGCCGGTCACCATGCTCAACGGAACCCCGGCGACAGGGTGGGGCAAGCCCACCGAGAACGCGGTCGACGGGAATCCCTCGACCCTCGCGCAGTCGACCACAGGCGATCCCTGGAGCCTGCAGGTCGACCTGGGCGGGGCCACCACCGTGGGGCGGGTGTCCGTGGCCCCGGACTGGGAGAACTACCCGGTCGGCTACGACATCAAGGTCTCCACGGACGGCAGCAGCTGGACCACCGTCGCCAGCGAGGCGGACGCCGGGGGCACCGACGGCTGCGCCGCCCACGGCGTGACGAAGTGCGGCCAGTCACACACCTACGCGTTCACCCCGGTGAAGGCGCGCTACGTACAACTCAGCGTCAGCAACTGGGCCAGCGCCAAGACCGGCGCCCCGGCCACCGGTTACGGCTGGGCCCTCGCCGAGTTCGGCGTCTACGCCCAGTGACCTCCAGCCGCCCTTGAGCTCTGTGCCGCCGCATGGTCCTCACCGGCCATGCGGCGGCACCGTCCAGGGCGTTCCCCCTGATCCCTCTTCACTCGAGTCATCGGTCGGCGGGGTGCCGCAGGCGGAACGCCATGCGATGCCGACGAGCAGGGCGGGCCCCAGGCCGAAGCGGCCTGGGGCCCGCCTGGTCGAGGTGGCCCTACTCCACCGTCACGTCGTCGAAGTACGTCGTGCCGGACCGGCCGCCGGCCTGCCAGTTGCCCAGGGCGATCTGGTGGAAACCTGTCACCCCGGCCACTCCGCCTGATGGTGTGACCAGGACGCCGTCGATGTACATGTCCAGGTGTGTGCCTGAGCTGTAGTCCCACTCGAGCTTGTGCCAGCCCGTCGTGCGGGTGACCGTGGTGGCCATGCTGGCGGTGCCGACGCGAATGACGTACTTGGTGGGCGAGACCCGGGTGTTGACGCCGATGCCCCGCCAGCCGGTGGGGTCGGACCACGGCGTGGCGTCCGCTCTGGCCATGGTCTGGAGATCGCGGTCAGCGGCATTGTCGTAGAACTCCACCGTGGCCACCTTGTTCTGCCCGGGGAACGACCGGCTGATCACGGAGGTGCGCCCGCTTGTCGTGTAGCTCAGTCCCCGGGACAGCGGAGCGGTGGTCGTCGAGGGTGTCCCCTTGTCCACAGTCCACGCCCCGAGGCCGTGTTCGAAGTTCTCCACGACCGCGGAATCGTCGTACACATCGACGTCGTCGAAGTAGTACAGCCCGGCTCCGGACCACCAGTTGCCCATGGCCACCGTGGTGAAGCTCGTGATGCTGGGGTCGGACACGACCAGCGTGCCGTCGATGTACATGTCCAGCTTGGTTCCCGAGGTGTAGTCCCACATGAACTCGTGCCAGCCATTCGTCCTGGGGACGGTGGTCGGGGTGATGGTCGTGCCGATGCGGTAGACGTAGAAGCCGGCGCTGGATGTGCTGACGCCCAGCGAACGGGATGTGGTGCCGTCGCTGGCCGGACCGTTGTCGACGCGCCCCATGGCCTGCACGGTCTTCGAGCCGTTGTCGAAGAACCACATCGAGACCTTCTTATGCGTGCCCGCGCCGAAGTCCCGGTAGATGTAGTCCCGGTTGTCGTCGGTGACGAAGGCCGACTTCCCGCTGTGCGACCGCTGCCCGCTGGGGACGGGGAGGCCGGCTCCGGACGTCCAGTTCGACGTACCGTTCTCGAAGCCGTCGAAGAAGACCGTCCCCACCTTCGGCTCGACGGACGGGGTGGCCGGCTGCGGCAGCAGGGAGCCGCGGTCCGGGTTGGTCTGCAGGCCCATCTGGGCGAACGGTGGCGCCTGGAAGGGCACTGTCGCGTTCGAGAGGCCCTGCACGGGGTCGTCCACGCCGGTGGCGGTCTGGGACATCATCGGCGACGTGGACTTGACGGTGAAGTCCATGTGCGTGGGGTCGACGAAGTCCGAGTAGTTGCCCGTGACGACCTGGTTGTTCCAGGTCTTGTTCCCTGGGTTGACGTTGCTCGTGTAGAGCGATGCCAGGTACGGGTACGCGGTCTTGTACGGTTCCGTGGAGACGGAGACGCCGCGGAAGTCAGCGGGATCCGAGGTGTTCACGCGCGTGCTGATCAGCGGGTCGTTGTGCATGGCCGAGTACGCGGTGCTCGTCGAGTTCTGCACCAGATGCGTGGTGTCGATCGCGATGTTGTTCGGGGCAGAGGTGTTCCCGCCGCCGTTGAAGCCGATGACCTGGGGGTCGCCGTTGGTCTGGAAGAAGTAGTTCTGGGAGACGCTGTTGAACCCGGACTTGTCGTCGAAGGAGATCGCCTGCGGATACGACGGCGAGCTCTCCAGCAGGGTCCTGACGATGTGGTGGAAGAAGTTGAACTGGATCTTGTTGCCCACCTCGCTGGGGTCCCGCCCCATGTAGATGGCACCGTTCTCGTTCATGCCCTGGAGCGCGTCGTAGATCTGGTTGTACTCGATCGTGTGGTCGTTGCCGTGAAGATAAATCGCCTGACCGGCCACGTCGTGCAACAGGCTGTGAGTGATCCGGTTGCCGACCCCGTCGATGTTGACAGCCGCCTTGTAGGACTTGTCGAGACGGGTGACCTGGAAGATGTCGCAGTCGTCCACGAAGTTGCCCGCAGGGGTGAGGCTCTTGCGGTCGCCTCCGCCGAGGATGACGCCGCCCTCACCCGTGTTGTAGATGTCCGAGTTCTTGATGCCGTTGTCGGTCCCGCCATTGCGGTTCCAGGCGGCGTACCGGTAAATCCTGGTGTTCCAGTCCCCGATCGTGTCGGAGGCCGGCTGAGGCGATCCGTCCGCGGTGAAGGCGTCACCGCCGTACTGCCCCTCGGCGAGCGGAACGGTCCCCTGGCCGACCATGAGGCCGACCTGACCCAGGTTCCTGAGGGTCACACCGTTCAGGTAGTTGTCAGTGCCGCCTTCCATGTATGCGCCCATCCCGCGGGAGTTCTCGAACACCATGTGCGCGAACCGGGTGTGGTCAGTGTCGATCATGGACACCAGCGGGTCCTTCAGCATGGACACCTGGATGAGGGAGGCACTGAGGTCATAGGGCGGATAGAGGTAGAGCTTGCCGGTCTCCTTGTCGACGTAGTACTCGCCTGGAACATCGATCTCCTCCAGGAGGTTGACCGCGTGCCACTTCGACTCCGAGCCCTGCGCCACCCCGTACATGTGCGGAATAGCCAGCGTGATGGTCTTGGCGGTCGTGTCGATCTTGTCGATCCGGATCGAGTCGTCGGCGTAGCTGTGGTGGAACGTGCCGGAGGCGTAGGCGTCAGTGGCCTGCGCCCACTTGTCCACCCTCGTATCCGAGTAGCCGAACGTCGGCTTGTTCATGGCGTAGTCGCCGTTGCGAGGGATGCTCCCGGCGCTGACCACCTTCCCCACCGGGATGTCCGGCTGACCGACGTTGGGATACCGGGCGATGGTCTGAGGCCGCCCGTCGATGAACAACTCCAGAGGCGATGGCGTGTAGGCGCGGTTGAACCCACGGGGACCGTATTCGCCGAAGTCCCTGATGCCGCGGCGAGTGAGGTCTATCTGCTCGAGATGGGGCCTCGCCGCGGGCTCGACGACCCTGGCCAGCACGGACTGATCCGTCACCGGACGGACGTCGGAGGGGCTGATCGTCTTCCCGCCGTCGAGGTAGACCGTCTCACCGGGATAGCCCGAGTAGGTGATCGGCGCCGAGGCGGTGCCCTTGTCCGCGGCACTCAGAGCGAAGGTCGAAGTGCGGGTGTACCGGCCGCCCCTGAGATAGACGGTCACCCCGCCCGACGGCAGACCCGAGCGCGCCTTCAGCGCCCTGATCGCGTCCCGCGCGTGCTCCAGGGTCTTGAACGGGGCGCCGATCGTTCCCGGGTTCGCGTCCGAGCCGTTGGTGGCGATGTAGTAGGTGCGCCCGGGCGTCGCGTGCGTGATCGGCGAGGGCGGCGCCGCGTGCGCGATCGGGGAGGGTGCCACGATTCCCACCGCCGCCAGCAGCGTCAAGCTCGCAGCCCCCAACATGGAGTGTATTCGTCTGCGCATGCCCACACCTTTCACGCGGTCCGATGAGGTGCACCCACGGTTCCTTATCGATTATCGGGAGTGACGGTAAGTCACGAGTCTCTAGACGTCAACGACTTGCGCACACATAGCCCGAACCGACCCGCCACGCCTTGATGGGTCGCCGGGCCAAGCAACGATCCAGGACTGCCGCCGCGGTCGACCGCGGCGATCGACGCTCGCCGGCTGCCCTCACGCTGCGTATCCAGCACTTGCCCGACTATCGATGAATCTGGTCGCCATACGGCCGCGGACACCGACTCCGCGCGAAACAGTGCCACTACCGGCGGCAAAGCTCTGCCGGCCAGGACAGTCACGAGCGACTCCTGGAGTACCGGGACTCTCCCATGATTCTGCGACCTGACCTGCGGGTTCTACCGGACGGGTGGAGAGGGGCGGGGCGTTGAACGATCGAGGGGCGGTCTCGCGGAGACCGCCCCTCGATCGTGCGACTCGGTGGGGAACCGACCGCGGGCCCGAACGATTTCGTCTATCGATGGTTCGGACCAGATCATCTCGACCGCGCCGGGAAGGCCCTTGAGTCCGTCGCCGACCAGCCTCGGCGCATCGTCCGAGCCACGGTTCCTGAGCTACTCGCTTGGCGTCTCCGCGATCAACAGATCCGCCGTTTGCTGGACACCTCCATCAGCCGATCGCGAGCGAGAAGAGGTGGATGGCCACCTGGCCGCTGGCGGCGTTGGGGCCGATGTTCGGGAGGGTCACGTAGGCCACGGTCCTGCCCGGCTGGAGGGGGACGGTGGCGGCGTAGACGCTGACGTGCTGGTTGGCCTTGCCGGCCGGCTTGTTGAAGTAGGTGCAGGTGGCCAGGATGTCGCTGCCGGGGGGAGCGCTGTTGCTCCACCAGTCGTTGAAGGACAGTGTGTAGGTCTGGGTGGTGCCGTCCGTGTAGGTGATGAGGCCGTTGCCGGAGGCGTTGCCGTAGTCGGCCGTGCCGAGGAAGCCCAGGGTGGTGCCGGAGCCGGCGAGCGGGACAGTCTGGCCGCTGGCCACGATGTTGTCGGGCTTGCCGGTGCCGGTGGTGGGCCAGGAGAAGGTCAGGCCGTCGTGGGTGACGGTGCCGCCGGAGGTGATCCCCTGTGCGGCGAGGGCCTGTTGGGACAAGCTGGAGTTCCCGCCGTCGAGGTTGCCGGCGCCTGGGGCGGCGTCGTCACTGACGCCGATGTTGGTCACCACGTCACCGATCGAGGAGTACGGCACCACGACCTGCCCGTTGGCCGTGTCGCTCTCACCCGCGCCCCGGTAGCTTGCCGCGGCCTGTACGGAGTAGGTGCCGGTCTCGGCGTCGGCGGGAGGCGTGACGGTCCAGGTGGTCTTCACCGAGGCGCCCGCGGGGATGGTCGGGAACGTGGCCGGCGAGGTCGGTGTCGCGGCCCAGCCGTCGGGCACGGTCAGTGTCACGGCGGCGTCGCGCAGCACGGTGCTGCCGGGGTTGGCGTAGGTGGTGGTCACCGTGGCGCCCGAGCCGTGCCGGACGATCGCGGTGGCGTTGACGCTCAGCGGGTGCAGCACGCGTATCACCGCGGAACCGGTGACCCCGTTCACGGTGACGTCGATCGTGGCCACGCCGCTGCCGACCGCGGTGACCAGCCCCTTGGGGCTGACCGTGGCCACGGACGGGTCGCTGCTGCGGTAGGTGACCCGGGCCGCGGACAGGTCCAGGAAGGAGCCGTCGTCGTTGACCGCCTCGACGACGTGGTCGGCGGTGACGCTCATGTTCCGCCCGGGCTGGGCGGCCGGGTCGGTGTCGTCCTTGATCCACTGGTTGCGGGCGGTCAGGTCGACGGTGTCGCCGGCCTGGTACACGACGTTCTCGGGCTGCACCGTCACGTACCGCAGGTGCGGGGTGAGGCTGCCGCGGACGGCGACCGCCGCGGATCCGGCGGTGGTGGCGGAGTCCGGCCCGACGTCGAACCGGTAGGTGCCCTCGTAGACCACGTCCTTGGCCTTCTGACCGTCGTGGAAGGCGAGATCGGGGACGTTCACCCGCAGGGTGATGTGCTGGGTGGCGCCGGGCTGCAGGACCCGGGTCTTCCGGAAGCCGGCCAGGCGCTTCGCGGGCAGTTCCCGGCCCTGGACGGTGAAGGGGGTGGCCGCGTAGAGCTGGGCGACGGTGGTTCCGGGCACGCTGCCGGTGTTGGTGACGTCGAAGCCGACGTCGACCGTCCCGTCCGCGTTCACCGAGGAACGGTTGGCGTGGACGTGGGAGTAGGCGAAGGTGCTGTAACTCAGTCCGTAGCCGAAGGGGTAGCTCGGGGTGCCGGTGAAGTACTGGTAGGTGCGGCCCAGCCCGCCGGTACCGCTCGGGCTCAGGTTGTAGTCGGACATGGCGGGGAGCTGCGAGTCGTCCTTGTACCAGGTGAAGTTGAGGTGCCCGCCGGGGTTCTGCCTGCCGAACAGCATGTCGGCCAGGGCCGTGCCCTGGCTCTCGCCGTTGTAGCCGGAGAAGACGATCGAGGCGACCTTGCCGCGGTAGGACTCGAGGGAGACCGGTCCGACGGACTGGATGTCCAGCACCGTCTTCGGGTTGCCCAGGGCGGTGACCTGGTCGATCAGGCTGCCGTAGTTGCCGGGCAGCGCAAGGCTCGTGCGGTCGTGGCCCTCGCCGGCGGTGGCGCTGTCGGTGCCGACGGCGATCAGCACGAGGTCCGCGGTCTTGATGTCGTCCTGGGTCTGGGCACTCAGCGTCGCCACGCCGGTCGCGGTGGTGGAGGTGCCGGCCGGGTCGTAGACGACCTGGGCGTTGGGGTTGGCGGCCTTGACCTGGTCGGTGATGCCCTGGACGGCGTTCACCTTCAGCGCCGGGTCGCCGGAGTAGCCGCCGAGGGTGACCTTGCCGGCCTGGTTGCCGACGATGACAACCTTGTTCAGCGAGGCCGGGTCGGCGGGCAGCACCGGGGTGCTCGCTCCGGCCGGTGTGTCGTTCTGCAGCAGCACCAGCGCGTTGTCGGCGACCTTGGTGGCCAGCGCCTGGTGGGCCGGGGACTGGATCACGTCCTTGGTGATCTTCGTGTACGGCTGCTGGTCCACCGGGTCGAACTCCCCGGTCTCCATACGGGTGGTGAACAGGTGCACCAGGGCGTTGTCGATGACGCCCTCGCTGATGATCCCGGCCTGGACGGCCTGCTCCAGGTTGGGCAGGGTGGCCTCGCCGCCGGTGCAGTTGACGTCTGTGCCGGCCCGCAGCGCGTACGACTGGCCGCCGGCCGCGCCGGAGACCTTCTGGCCGGTCGCGGTGCTGGTCCAGGTGGCGCCGCCGCCCTTTCCGTCGGTGGTCCAGCCGGGCGGGGCCCAGTTGTGGCCGCTGGGGAAGCTGTTGTACGTGGTGCCGACCGCACCGCAGTCGGAGGTGATGTAGCCCTTGAAGCCGTAGGTGCGCTGGGCGATCTGGTTCGTGGTGTACGTGTTCGCCACCGACGGTGTGCCGTTGATCGCGTTGTACGAGGTCATCAGGCCCGAGACGTGCGCCTTCTCGATCAGGCTCTTGAACTGGGCGGTGTAGTAGTCGTAGAGGTCGTCGTCGGTGACGTTCGAGCTGATGCCCATGCGGTTGTTCTCGGTGTTGTTCAGGGCGTAGTGCTTGGCGGTCGAGGCGACCTTGAGGTACTTGCCCTGCGGTTTGCCGTCCTCGGTCTGCCCCTGGTAGCCGTTGACGAAGGCGCCGGCCATCTGGCCCACGAAGTAGGGGTCCTCGCCGAACGCCTCGTCGGTGCGTCCCCAGCGCGGGTCGCGGTCGAGGTTCACCGTCGGCGCCCAGTAGGTGAGCATGCCGTAGTCGTCCTTCGAGGGACCGAGGTTGTTCTGCCCGGTGCCCCAGAGCGACTTGTCCAGCAGACCTCGGGCCTCGTCGGAGATCGCGGTGGTCTCCTGGTACATGAGGTCCTTGTCCCACGACATCGAGGCGGCGAAGTTCGTGGGGAAGCTGGTGGCGTGCACGCCGCCGGTCACTGAGCCGTGGTTGGTGTCGCCGCCGTGCAGGTCGTTGATGCCGTGCTGGCCCTCGCTCCAGTACGTGTACTGCTGCACGCCCAGTCGCGGGATCGCGGGAGAGTTGTTGGTGCGCAGTTGCTGCACCTTCTCGCTCAGCGACATCCGCGAGACCAGATCGGCCGCGCGCTCGGAGAAGGAGTAGTGGGTGTCGAGGTAGATCGGCGTGGATGCCTGGTTCACGGCGGGCGGGCGGGCCTGTGCCGTGGCCGCGAGCGGGCCGACCAGGGCGAGTGAGCACACGGTCGCCATGACCGCGTTTCTGAGGGGGCTGTGCATCCGGAGCATCGCGCCTCCTAGCGCATCGGTGGACGGTGTCGGGCACGGCGGCGTCGAGCGTGCCCTCGGTCCGGGCGTGTGGCCGCGGCCTCGCGCAAAGGGGCGCGGGGCCGAGGCCGCCGGGGCGGCGCCGCCGGTCGGTCGTCTGTCAGGTCGCACTCCTCCAAGCCCCGATAGCCGTACTGTTGGCGATCAGACACGAGCCCCGGCGTTCCCGGCCGTCACGTACAGCCGTCAAAGGGGGCGAGGCACCGCCCCACTGGAAGGTGACCGTGGGGTCGCCCCCCCGAGGCCGGCGTCGAGCCGCCGAGCGAGATGCCGTTGGAGAACCGCCCGTACAGGCCGCTGCCACCGCCCTCGGTGGGAGGGCGAGTACGAGGTGTCGACGACCTCGCCGCCGGGTGAGCCGTAGCCGTGGCCCTGCGCGTAGTTGACCCTCGCCGAGCCGCCCGCGCAGCCGGTCACTCACTGGTCGGAGGTGACGATCAAAGGGGTCGCTACGTGTGCACCACCGCCGCCCGGAGTGAGGGCGTCGGGGGCCGATCGTCGGGTGATGACCTCGATCCTCGGTCGGCGTCGCTTCTTCGCCACGTGCCACTCCGTTCTCGGGGGATGTAGCCCTGGAGGTGCGATGCCCATCGAGAATTGTGTGGCAACTTGCGCAGAAGTCAAGGGAGTTAGTGCACAATCTCGCAACCATATCGCGCGAAGGTGGCCTCACCTGGTGCTGCGTGGAACATCCGACGGCTGATTACGTATCATCCTGGATCCACCGATGGGAAGTGGGCATCGGCCACGACGGTCACCTGTACGCCAGGGACTCCATGGCCCGTCGTCCGGCCCAAGCCGTTGCGGACATCCCTTCAATGATCCTATCTATCGACGCCCCAACGCTCGACAAACGCCGTCCCGCGCGGCTTCTAGCCAGCAGTTTCTGTTCTATGCCTGGACAGCGGAGTGTCGGAGTGCATTAATACCTCCGATGAGTCGGGGGTGACGGCCCCCGGGCGGTCCCGGCCCGATCCGGTTCCGTACGCGGGTCCGCTCCTTGGGCCCCCGTGCACTGCTTCACAGGCACCGGGGACCGCATCCACCCACACCCCCGATGGGAGCGTGTCATGAACAGACCGACGTGTGCGGTCGATGGGACGGCTGGTCATGCATAAGAGACCTGCTGTGCGGCGTCCGGCCACCGCCTGGGCGTTCGCCGTCGCCACTGGCCTGGCCGCCGCCTTCCTCGTTCCGGCCTTCGGCTCCGCCGCCGAGGCCGCCACCACCACGCTGACCCTCTACGCCGCGCCCGACGGCACAGGCACCAACTGCACGCAGACGGCGCCGTGTTCGCTGTCCGGCGCCCAGACCAAGGTCCGTGACGTGGTGGCCGGCGGCAGCGCCGGGGACGTCGACGTCAAGCTCGGGGACGGCACGTACCGCCTCGGCTCGACCTGGAAGTTCGGCGCCCAGGACTCGGGTACCGCCGGGCACCCGGTGGTCTGGGAAGCCGCGGACGGCGCGCATCCGGTGATCTCCGGCGCGACCCGCATCCACAAGTGGACCGACACGGGCACCGCGGGCCTGTGGTCGGCCTCGGTACCCGCGGGCAGCGAGTCCCGTCAGCTGTACGTCGACGGCCGCCAGGCGCCGGTCGCCCAGGCCACCCCCGCCCAACTCGGCTTCGCCGGCAGCTGGACCGGGACCACCGACGGCTACAACATCAGCGGCGACAGCGCCGCCAAGGCGTGGTTCGGCGCGCTGAGTGCCGACGAGCTGCAGCAGGTCGAGTTCGACTACCCGGGGGGCAACGGCCCCTGGACCGAGTCGCGCTGCCGCGTCGCCGGTTACGACAGCGCCACCGCCGCGCTCACCATGACGCAGCCGTGCTGGACCAACACCACCCGGCGCGCCTCGTTCAGCCATGCCAGCGGCGGCCTGCCGTCGATGAACCCGGGGACCAAGCCCTCCTTC
The DNA here is from genome assembly GCF_044333795.1 of Streptomyces sp. NPDC020917. Classification (NCBI taxonomy): domain Bacteria; kingdom Bacillati; phylum Actinomycetota; class Actinomycetes; order Kitasatosporales; family Streptomycetaceae; genus Streptomyces; species Streptomyces sp. NPDC020917. The sequence goes on from NZ_JBIRRR010000003.1 coordinate 554,639, forward strand.
GTGACCAACGCCAAGGCGCTGATCCGCCCGGGCCAGTGGTACCTCGACTCGGCCGCGAGCAAGCTCTACTACAAGCCGCTGGCTGGCCAGTCGCTGAAGAGCTTCGCCGTCGAACTCCCCCGCCTGGAGTCGCTGCTCCAGGGCGCGGGCACGCTGGCGACCCCGGTGCACGACCTCACCTTCAAGGGGCTCCAGTTCTCGTATGCCACCTGGAACGGCCCCTCCGGCGCGGCCGGGTTCTCCGATGTGCAGAGCAACCTGCGGATGACCGAGGCCCCGGCCGGCGGGTCCACCAAGGGCAACCAGGCCATGTGCGAGTTCTCGGCGCCCGCGGGCAGCTGCCCCTGGGGCGGACTGACCCAGCCGCAGGCCAACGTCGCCTTCAGCGCCGCGCACGATGTCACCCTCACCGGCAACCGCTTCGCCGAACTCGGCGGTGCGGGCCTGAGCGTGATGTACGGCTCGGTCAACACCCGCATCCAGGGCAATGAGTTCACCGACATCGCCTCGACGGGCATCCTGCTCGGCTGCACCTACGACCCGACGCCGGTGCTCCCGGTGGGCGCGACCAGCGCGCAGTTGTCGCCCCCCGAGGGGATCAAGCAGCACTGCACGCCGGACCCGGCTGCGGTCAGCGGTGACACCATCGGCGCCAACGAGATCCTCACCGACACCACCGTCTCGGACAACGTCATCCACCGGGTCGGTACGGACTACTCCTCCGCCTGCGGCATCACCTTGCTGTTCTCCCGCGGCACCACGATCACCCACAACAACCTCTACGACCTGCCCTACACCGCCATCACCGCCGGCGTGATCCAGGGCCATGTCGACCACGCCGGGGACGCGCAGAACTCGGTCAACATCAACGAGAACAACACCATCAGCAACAACCGCTTCCACGACTGGATGCAGCGGCGCCAGGACGGCGGGGCCATCTACGTGGAGGGCCACCAGGCCCAGTACCGGGACGCGAACGGCAATGCCGTCCCCGCCACCGGTGCCGTCGACCCCGCCCAGACCCTGGCGCACGGCCTCCAGGTGCATGGCAACGTCGCTTACAACAGCCCCCGTACCAACTTCACCTACTACGACGACGCCGGTTCGGAGTGGATCAACTGGCAAGGGAACGTGGCGTTCAACGCCGGTTCCAGATCGCAGGGAGGCTGTTCGTCCACGGGCCACTTCTGGACTAGCGACAGCTACTTCTCGGGCAGCACGGAGGCCTACGCCTGTTCACTGCCGATCGACTCGCACGTCTCCAACAACACGACAGTGACCTCCACCCCCGGCCCCGGCGACCTCTCCACCACGCCCACCGCGGGGAAGATTCCCGAATCCCTGTTCACCTCGGCCGGAGTGAGCGACGACCACGCCGCACTGGTGAAGTCCGCAGGTCCGGAGGTCTCGTACGTCTCCGCGGCCGACGGCAGCAACCACATCCTGGTGGCCGGTGAGGGCTTCGGCGCCAACCCGAAGGTGTACGTGGGCAGCAGCACGCTCAAGAACCGCGATGTCCAGCGGCTGTCGAGCGGCTTCCTGATCGCCACCGTGCCGCCGGGCACCCGCACCTACCAGGTCTCGGTGGGCCGCCCGGTCGACGACCCCACGCGCATCAACGACACCGACTCCACCATCACCTACAGCGGTTTCAGCACCAGCTCGGGCCGCGGCATGGGCGACTTCCTGGACGACATCCACTACGCCACCGCAAACGGCTCCACGATCACCTACACCTTCACCGGGACCTCGATCAAGGTCTACGGAGAGCTCAACTCCGACCAGGGAAACATCGGGATCACCGTCGACAACCAGGCCCAGCAGACAGTGGCCACCACCTCGGACGACGGGCAACGCCACACGAACGTCGTCGTGTTCTCCGCGGACGGGCTCAGCCCCGGCACGCACACGATCGTCATCGAGAAGCTGTCGGGCACCTACGCCACCTTCGACGGTTTCGGCGGCTGAACCCCTCACCCCACAGGCAATGCAACGGCCGGCACCGGACCTTCACGGCCCAGTGCCGGCCGGCGGGTTCCCGCACCGGTTCCGAAGGCATACCACTCGGGCTGCCACGAGGGGGGGAAGATTTTCCATCCTTGCCTGCCGAAATGCGGAACGGCGCTCAAAAATCGGCGTTCTGCGTTCCGGATCAACCTTGCGCAGGGATCCTGCATCACGAGAAGCGGTCGCGAAGAGACCCTGCTCCCGTTCCGTAGCCAGTGCCCATTCCGTCTCCACTCGTGCTACGGTCGACGAAGTTGCAGTTTTGGTACTCATGAGTGCTGTGTGCGCCGGACGGGATGTGACCCTCTGGGCGCATTTTTGTTGTTCCGGCCCACCCAGATGGGGTCAACGCAGCGACTCCGGGCCCGCGACGCGCGGGTCAGGGAAGTGTCCCGACCGGAGGAAACAGCATGGCAACTGGCACCGTGAAGTGGTTCAGCCCGGAGAGGGGCTTCGGCTTCATCGAGCAGGACGGCGATGGCACCGACGTCTTCGCCCATCACTCGAACATCACAGCCGACGGACTCCGCGAACTCCAGGAAGGGCAGAAGGTCAACTTCGACCTCGTGCAGGGCCGCAAAGGCATGCAGGCGGAAAATATCGTCCTGGCCTGACCTGGAAAAATGCACGACCATCGGATCCTTCACCTCCGGTGCGGGATCCGGTTCCTACTTTATCCGCACCATCATTTGATCGGCTCGTTCTACGGATCACCGTGCGATGACCCAGTGCGGAGTTCTTTTCCGGCACGCGCCGCCTTCGAGGAAGACTCCGCCGTGCAGGAAACGAATGACCAGATTCCTCTGCCCGCTGCTCCCAGCCGGGGCCGCATCGACCCCGCTGCCGCGGCGACCGGCCAAAGTCCGCACGCGACCGAGCCGGAGAACGTACCGAACGGCCAGGGCAGCGATTTCGCCACGCTGGCCCGCCGGATCACGGACTCGGGCCTGATGGCGCGGCGTCCCGGGTACTACCTTTCCAGGATAGGCGGCCTGGCGGTGCTGTACACGGGTACGTGGGTGGCGTTCGCGCTGCTCGGGCACACGTGGTGGCAACTGGTGACGGCGGTGGTGCTCGGCGTGCTGTTCGCCCAAGTGGCCCTGGTGGCACACGACATAGCCCACCGGCAGGTCTTCCGGCTGCGCCGGCCCAGCGAGGCGGCCGGCCGGATCGCCGGGAACCTGTGCGTGGGCATGAGCTACGGCTGGTGGCAGAACAAGCACACCCGCCACCACGCCAACCCCAACCACGAGGATCTCGACCCGGACGTGGTGCCCGACGTCCTGGTGTGGTCACAGGACCAAGCACGGGTGGCCCGCGGCGTGTCACGCTGGATAGGCGCCCGGCAGGCGTACCTGTTCTTCCCCCTCCTCACCCTGGAGGGCATGAACCTGCACGTGGCAGGGGTACGGGCGCTGTTCCGCCCGGCGTACAAGCAGCGGACCCTGGAGGCGGTCCTGCTCGGCCTGCACATCGCCGGCTACGGCGCCGCGCTGCTGCTGGTCCTCACACCCCTCCACGCGCTGGCCTTCCTCGCCGTGCACCAGGCAGTGTTCGGCGTCTACATGGGATGCACGTTCGCGCCCAACCACAAGGGCATGCCCACCCTCACCGGCGACGACCGGCCCGACTTCCTCCGCCGTCAGGTCCTCACGTCCCGCAACGTCCGGGGCGGACGCCTGATCGACGTCGTGCTCGGCGGTCTCAACTACCAGATCGAGCACCACCTCTTCCCCAGCATGCCCACCCCTCATCTGCGCCGCGCACAGCCGATCGTCAGGGCCTACTGCGCCGAAGCGGGCATCCCGTACACCGAGAGCGGCCTGATCGCCTCCTACGCCCAGGCGCTGAAACACCTCCACCACGCAGGGGCGCCCCTGCGGCGCCGCCCCTGCCCTGCCGCGGTCGTGTAACAGCTCCGGCGACACCCATCCCTTCCGGCCGGAAGCGCGAGGACGTCGACGGCTTCCGGCTCCGCCCCCTGACCCCTGACCCCTGTCGAGGCATGATGCGCGTCACGATCGCCCGCCAGCACTTCTACTTCCATGCAGCTGAGGTCGAGCAAGCAATGAACAGGACGATCCCTGAACCCCTCATCGGCACGACCGTGGCGATCGGCGGCATCCGCTATCCCCTCATGCAGGTCGGCGCCGTCCTCACCCGCCAAGACCGGCGCGACTTCAGTGTTCGGGAGGTCGAACGGGCGATGCGCATGCTCGGCTTCACCATCCACCCACCGGTCTTGTGACTCCGCGAGTCCACCCTCAAGGCGCTCCAGCATGACGGGTCTTGGGCAGCTGGGCAAGCGCCAGACGAACGGCGGGGATGTGGGCGGCAGAGGGGCGTCTGTTCCCGCGGACATCGCCTGCCGTGCTGATCGTGGTGGACGCCGGAGATGACGTGCCCGCCTGGCGTTCCTGCTGAAGGATCTGCCGGTGCATGTGCTGGGCCGGACGCACTCGGAGCGTGTCCTGCGCCGGGCGACTCCTCCACACCAGCCGGGCACCAGGGGCCGTCCGCCCCGTCACGGCGGCGAGTTCGTCTTCGGTGACCCGGACACCTGGAACGCCCCCGACACACAGGCAGTGACCCAGACCCGTCTGTATGGAACCGCCGCCACCCGGTCCTGGGACCGCCTCCGTCCCAGGCTCACTCATCGCTCAGCGTGGGTTTCCCAGCTGGGCGCACTGCCGGTCATCGAGGGCACCGTGATCCTCCTGCAGGTCCTGGATGTTTGGCATCTATTCGAACCTCCGCGCGACGGACAGAAGGATAGATAGGATGCAGCTCTTGACGGAAGAGCCCCGCGATCGCACACTTATCCCCGTCGCAGACCACACTCTGCAACCTATTCGAACAGGTGGGGACGGCCGGAGGGGAGCACCTGCGGCCTCATAGTCGCGTCGACTAGCTCGGATACATCGAAGTCAGCTGGTTGGCGATGTATCGACCACGGGCCTCACCGTCGACCCGGCAACCGGGCAACCGGGCAACCGGGCAACCGGGCAACCGGGCAACCGGGCATGATGCGGAGAAATACCCATCTCCGATAGGCCCGCCGTTGGGCACCACCTCGTCCAAAGGGCCGCCTCAAGCCCCGTGCCCATCAGCAACCGCTTCCCTGAGCCGTCGGAGGAAACACCATGGCACGTCCACGCATCGCCGCCATGAGACGTGCAGCTGTGGCCATGGCAGCAGGTACGGTCCTCACGACCTGCGGCTCCGGCATCTCGGCCGCGCCGACCTCGGCGGCCGGACCGGCAACTGTCGAATTCCGGAGCTAGGCGCCGGGCTATGACAAGGCTGTCGCTGCATTCAACGCGAGCCACAAGGACATCTAGGTCAAGTACGAGACGATCGCCTCCAGTTGGAAAGGGCTACGCGAAGATGCTGGCCGCGGTGAAGGCCGGCAACGGTCCGTGTCTGGGGCAGGCTGGCGACGAGTCGATCCCGAGCTTCGTGGTGGACGGCACCTTGATGGACTTCACGTCGAAGGCATCGCCTCAGAAGAACACGCTCCACCAGCCCCAGTGGCCTGGAACGGTGTGCAGGTCGGCGGCAAAGTGTACGGCATCCCGATGGACTCCTCGCCGATCGGAATGTCCTACCGCACTGACCTGTTCAAGACGTTCGGCATCCAGCAGGCCAAGACTACTTCCCCTGCGGTGGCTCATCGTCTCCTCCACCATGAGCAGCACCGCGCTGTTCAGCGGCCGGCCCTGTGGTTCTCCGACTTCGGCCTGGTCACCCACCTCGAACAACCCTTCACCATCGACGATGGGATCTCCGGCCGCTGGATGCTCAACACCGTGCTCTACGCCGGTGTCGGCGCAGCCGTGGCGACCCTGGTGTCGCCCACGGCCGGTCACACACTGGCCCATCACGACCTCACCGGATGGCAGGTCGTGTTCGGCGTGATGCTCGGAGCTGTCCTGCTCCCGGCGTCGCCGCTGGTGATGCCGCTGTACTGGCCTCCAGCGCCGTGAAGCTCTCACCCCAGGGGATCACCAACCCCCACTCAGGCCGCGCGCCGGGCCGACCGGCGCGCGCACAGAGGAGGAACCATGAGAAACCGAGTAACACCGGGGCCGCGACTGACGGCGTACGCCGTGGCCGCCGCCCTGGTCGCTGCGCCGCTGCTGACGCTGGCGCCGACCCCGGCGGTGGCTGCGGCCCCGCTGCGGATCACGGCCGGCTACCTGTCGATCGGCCTGAGCACGAACGGACTGGTGACCAGCCTGGTCGACCTGCGCACCGGCACGAACTACCTCGCTCCGGGCAAGTCGGCGCCGCTGGTGAGCGTCGTCGCCGACGGCCGGCAGGACCTGCCGACCTCGGTCAAGGAATCGGCCCACGGCACCCTGGTCTTCAAGGGCGCCAAGGCTACCGTCAAGGTCAAGGAGGTCCACTACCCGACCTACTCGACCCTGGAGGTCATCGGCTTGACGCCCGCACCCGGCGTCGACGTCGAGACCCTGCTGTGGGGCCCCCTGCCCACCGATGTGTCGGAGACGGTGGGGCAGGATGCCGGGGTGGTCTCGGACCGCTACTTCGCCCTCGGGCTCCACCCCCTCAACGACAAGACCGTCGGCGCCTGGCCCCAGGAGTTCGACTCGTCGGGATTCGGCTCGGACGTCCTGAACAAGCCCTACGGTGAGGCCGGTTCGCAGAACGACTGGGCCGCCGGGGCGAAGACGCCGTGGGGCAGCATGCTGCGCGCCTACACCTACGACTACAGCAAGACCCGGATCCGCGCGGGACAGATCCCGCTCGGTCCGCTGGCCGGGCCCGAGGGGCAGATCGTCGGCTCGAAGCTCGCGCTGTTCGGGACCTCGCCGGACATGGTGCTCAGCGTGTCCAGCCAGATCGCCCGGGGCCAGGGCCTGCCCTATCCCACGATCAACGGCCAGTGGGAGAAGACCGCCGAGGCGACCCGGCAGCCCTTCCTGTCGCTGGCTGACCTCAGCACCGGGAACCTCTCCCAGTACATCGGCTACGCCAAGCAGGCGGGGATCAAGAACGTCTACTCCGTGCAGGGCGCCGCCGGTCCGTGGACGTCGACCGGCCACTACCAGTTCAACGCGAACTTCGGCGGATCGGACGCCGCCGCGGCGCAGATGGTGTCCAAGGCCACCGCCGACGGCATGCGAGTCGGCGTCCACACCCTGTCGGACTTCATCACGGCCAACGATCCGTACATCACCTCGGCGGACCCCCGGCTGGCCGTCGGCGAGACGGTGAAGCTGACCAGGCCGCTCGCCGCCACGGACACCACCCTGTACGCCGACGGCGACTCCGGAGGCGGCGGAAACATCGGAGGCTCGCGGCTGCGGATCGGCGACGAGTTCGTCACCTTCAGCGGCAGGACCAAGGTCAGCGACACCGAGTGGCAGTTCACCGGCCTGAAGCGCGGGCAGTGGAGTTCCGCCGCCAAGTCCTACCCCGCCGGCACCCCCGCAACGCGGATCAACGAGGACGAATACGGCGGGGCGACCGGCAGCCTGCCGATCATCGACGAGATCGCCACCCGGCTGGCCACCGCTTACAACACCACCGGCATCCGCGACACGTCCTACGACGGACTGGAGTCGGCGTCCTGGAGCGGCTGGGGCGGCCAGGGCATGGCGCACATGGTCAACGGCGTCTACCGCCAGCTAGCGTCGAAGGACGGCTTCATCAGCGAGGCGGCGAACCCCTCGTCCAACACCTGGGACGCCCAGTCCCGGATCAGCTGGGGCGGCCTCGGCTGGTCGGACTCCAACTACGACCAGGTGACGAGGAACGTCAACTTCTACCGGGCCAACTACCTGCCGGCGATGGCCGGATCGCTCCCGATCTCCGGCAACGACTCCACGGTGAAGATAGAGACCGAAATGGCGCGTGCCGCCTCGCTCGGTGCCCGCTTCGGCTGGTACCAGACGAGTGCCAGCAGCCTGGCCAACGGCTCCAACACCGGCAACGTCCTCCATGCGATCAAGGTGTGGGACTCCGCCACCAGTGCGGGCGCGTTCACTCCCGCGCAGCAGAAGCTGATGGCCGATCAGAGCACCTACTGGCACCTCGGCGAGGTGACGGCCGACCGGCAGTGGTCGCTGCAGCAGGTGGACGCCTCCGGCAACCCGATCGGCCCCGCCCAGACCGTCACGGCCTCGACCCCGGCGTTCACCACGACCGGTCTGCCCGCGCTGGCCAAGGGAAAGCTGTACGAAGCGCGGGTGGCGACCAACAGCCCGGGAACGGTCCGCTACTCCGTCACCCGCGGCTCGCTGCCCGCGGGCCTGACGCTCAACCCCGACACCGGCGGCATCACCGGCATCCCGAAGACCTCGAAAGACGTCACTTTCACCGTCACTGGTAAGGGCGGCCCCGGAGTCGCCGACGCCCAGCGCACGTTCACGACCGGAACCGTGGGCGTCGCTCCGGAGGCCATGCTGACGGCGGGTAGCGGCGTCGTGAGTCCGGGCGGGTCGGTCACGATGACCGCGGTCGTCTTGAACCCCGGCACGACCACGATGTCCGGGGTCACCGCGACTCTCGGGCTGCCGTCCGGCTGGACCACCTCCACTGCGACGGTCGATGTCGGCACGATCGCCGCCGGAGCCGCGGCGATGAGGTCGTGGACGGTGCACATCCCCGCCGGCGCCGCTCCTGGCACACAAACCAGCGTGGTGTCGGTGTCCTACCCCAAGGGACCCGGGAGTACCGGCAGCCCCCTGGTGTTGACGGTCGCTCATCCGAGCCTGGCGGCGACGTTCAACAACGACGGCATCAGTGACGACAGCAACCCGGCAGCGGCCGACTTCGACGGCGGCGGCCGCAGCATCTCCGCCCAGACCCTCGCCGCGGCCGGCCTCACCCCTGGCGCCCAGGTCCGCCACGACGGCCTGACCTTCACCTGGCCCAGCACCACCCCAGGAACCCCGGACAACGCCAGCGCCGGCGGGCAGGCCATCGCCATGACCGGGCAGGGCACCACGCTCGGCTTCCTGGCCAGCGGCGCCGGCAACGACTCCGGCACCGGCACCATCACCTATACCGACGGCACCACCCAGGCCTACACCCTCGCCATCAGCGACTGGACCAGCACCACCGCGGCCGCCGGCAGTGACCTCCTCGCCACCCTTCCCCGCCGCAATGCCAGCCGCGGCGGCAGCACCAACATCCCCGTCCACATCTACGCCGCGACTGTGACCCTCCAGCCCGGCAAGACCATCGCCTACCTCACCCTCCCGAACGCGACTGGCATGCACATCTTCTCCACCGCCATCGGCTGACACCGGCAGCGGCCGGCGCCCGCGCGGCGCCGGCCGCTCCATGCCTGGTGGCAGTGGCAGTCCGTTCCTGTCGGTGACTAGGTGAAGATCGGTGGCCACACTGAAAGGGTTCCGCCGAGACATCGGGCGGGGGGGACGCCCCGGCACCGACAGTGAAGCCGGGCGCAGTGCCGGGGCGGCCGGTCACACAGTCACGCATCGTCCTTGGCAGGTGCCACGAGGGGCACCCCGGCGAGGAGTCCGCCGTCGACGCGCAACTCGACGCCGTTGACGTAGCTGGCCTGGTTACTGGCGAGGAAGGCGATGACCTCGGCGATCTCCTCCGGTTGGGCGACCCTGCCCGGCGGGTGCATTTCTCCCCATGCACGGACCACCTTCTCCGCCTCGGCCGGTGTGCCGGCGACCTGGGCTGCGGACGCCCGGAGCATGGGCGTGTCCATCGAAGCCGGCAGGATCGCGTTGGCCCTGATCCGGTCGGCGGCATAGTCGATGGCCAGGCTTCGCATGAGGCCGAGCATCCCCGCCTTGCTCGCCGTGTACGCCGTCACGTTCTTCTGCGTGGCGCTCGCCTGGACCGACGACACCAGGACGATCGATCCGGGCCCGCCGTCCAGCATGTGCTGGATGACCGAGTGCACGGCCAGGTTGGCACCCTTCAGATACTTCATCCCAGACTTGTTCACTGGTCGTCAGCGCCGTCCCGTACCGCTGGATTCCCGCGGAGTAGACCAAGATGCCGGGGGTGCCGAATCTCTGGGCCGCTCGGGCGGTGAAGTCGGCGATCTCAGTCGGGCTCCGTACGTCAACGGCTGCGCCCCACGCGTCGAAGCCCTGCTCGCCCAGTTCCCGTTCCAGGGCGTGCGCTTCTTCGGATCCCAGCCCCGCGAACGCGACCCTGGCACCGTCGCGGGACAAGCGCCGCACGGTGTCCGTCAAAGCGGAACAAACTCATGGCCACCCGCCTTGTATTGGACGTCCGCGATCGCGGTCGACCCGTCCCGGCTGACCTGGCCGCTCTGCTGCGGGGTATCGGAGCTCGCGACCTGCGGTGAACGAGCCGCCTCGGCGGCCACCTCATCGATGACCGGTTGATAGTGGGCGGCAGTGACCTTCTGCCCCTGGGGGGCGACGAAGACGATCTGCGCCGGAGCCCCGTTCGGGTTGGCGTGGAAGTGGACACGGATCAGGTCGTTCGCCTTCTGGAACTCCGCCCCCGGGATCGAGGACGTTTCCTTTCCGAGGGCGCCGCGGGCGCACGCAACCCCACGGCGAGCACGCCACCAAGCACCGCCAACCACAGAAACAGCAAAAGCCAGCGGCGCTGGAACGCGAACCGGCCCATGTGGTGAAGGAAGGAAGCCACGGCACGAACTCCATCGCTGAGCAGGGGCCGTCACTCGCGCTACGTGAAAGTCCGTACCCAGCAAGCCGCCTACAGCGAATCGCGTAGCCGCCAGGGACATCGCCAAGGACACCCGGCTCGTGGCTCAGCGGCTTGCCTTCGCGCTGGAGGACGTCGCCGAGCAGCCGGAGGCGAGCCGTCAGCGCCTCCAGGAGCGTACGCAGGCGAAGATGGCCATTTCAGCGTTCAGCGACGCGTTGCTGCGGTTGCCGCGCCCGGGGCTGTCGTGCTGGCTCGCCCCCCGGCACCATCTGCGAGCGCTGCCGCGGGTGGTGCCGGCCGTGGTCTGCAGCCGACGCCGCAGCACCCAGAACAGCACCTGCAGCCAGAGCGGTCGCAGCAAGACGGGAAGCGAGACGGGACACTGAAGTCCCCTTTCGTGCACGGCACAACACGGAGACTGCGCCGGTGGTACACGCCCTCGGCACGCTCGCCGAGGCGTCACCACGATCACCGGTCAGCCACTCAAAGCGACATTCAAGGCACGTTCTGTTATAGATCGGGGACATCGGCACGCCGCTACCCTGATTCGGGCCCGTCACAGCGTCAGTGGCAACCGGCACCTGGCCGTGTCCACCCGCCGCCGGGGACTTCAACACCACGTCGGCCCTCGCGGTCGAGCGCCCAGGCAAGGGCCTGGAGGAGTTCGCGACCGAGGCCGCGCGGCGGCGGCCGGCCCGTCCATCGGCAGCCAAGCACGGACGGCTCCTTCCACCCACCACCGCCACCAGGGAACGGCATCCCCATCGGCGTCTGGAGGGAGAACCATCCGAATGCGGGGCAGGAAGAGCGGCAGAAGCGAGGCGCGGCGCGAGGCCGGCCAGCCTGCCGGCTCCACCACCGGAGCACTCACCGAGGAACGCCGGGACGCGCTCGAAGCCATCGACCCGTCCTGGTGCCCCGCCTGGCGGCCAGTCGCCAGGCAGCGCTGCTACCGCCTACGCCGCACACTCATCACCACCCGGGCCCCGTACCCACCCAGCCAGGCCAGACCACCCTCCAAAGCGAAGACCTCGGCGCATGGGGCCAAGCCCAACGACTCAACTGGGGCCAACCGCAGCCCGCGCAGGCCTGGATGCTCGATAACATGCTCCACCTCTCCCCGGCGACACCCGACGAACGCCCACAGGCGCCCCGCACACAGGCCGACAAATGGGCCGCCAACATCGGCAGCCGCACGGCAGTTCCACACCCGCGAAGGCCACCTCCAGGTGCCCAGGAAGCACGTCGAAGAGGTCGACGGCGTGCCCTACAAGCTGGGCATGTTCATCGACAACGCCCGCAGGCGAGCCGACAAACTGAGCGAAGAACGGCACCAGGAACTGACCGCGCTCGGCATGCGCTGGTAGCGCGGCGTCCGGAGGGGGCGGCGAGTGTCTAATCAGCGGCGGATCTGACGATGGAGACCGCCGTGGAGAACGAGCAGGCCGAGCAGGTGGCTCAGGCACCGTCGCGTGTGATGTCGGACGAGCAGCTGGTGGCGATGCTGATTTACCGGGCCCGCAACGAGGGGCTGTCTGGTGTTCCAGCGGTACTTCGTCATGGGCCTCGCCCTGGAGCTACCCAGGGGTGAACTCCGATCGCCGAGGCTTTGGGGGGCCTTCGCTCGTTCGAACCGCACAAGCGGGTCGAACGAGCGAAGAACGAGGACCGAGAGCGGTGGTGTCACCGCGTCGGTCCCCGCTCCGGACAGCTGGTCGTCCGCCGTCCCACGGGCCGGCTGCCGGATGTTCAGCCAGGCTACGAGCTTGGCCGCGAGACCGGTGCGGGTGAACACCGATGTCGGGCCGCTCGCGGTGTCGCGGTGGAGGTCGACCACGGAGGCCGAATCGCCGTCCACGTCGGGCACGAGCTGCTGGCCCCGTGGGGGTTGGCCCGCCGCATAGTCGCTGGCGCCGTCCAGGTACTGCCAAGCAGGCCACGCCGACAGGCCGACGTCGTCGTAGCCCGACCACGGCTCGTGGCCCCGACTGGCACCGCGGTAGCGATGCCGGCCGGGGCCAACAGGCCAATTGGTCAGCCGATTGCGGTGGAGAAGATGTGCATACCCGCCGCGTTAGGGAGGGTCAGGTAGGCGACAGTCTTGCCGGGCTGGAGGGCCACGGTCGCGCCGTAGATGCGCACGGGAAGGTTCTGGACGCCCGCGCTGCGGTTACGGTACGGGAGGACGACCAGGGTGTCACTGCCGGGTGCGGCGCTGGTGCTGGTCCAGTCATTAATGGTGAGGGAGTAGGGCTGGGTGGTGCCGTCGGTGTAGGTGATGGTGCCGACACCCGAAGTGTCACCGGCGCCGGTGGCCAGGAAACCGAGCGTGTCACCGGGTCCGGTGAGCGGGAAGGTCTGGCCGTTGCCAACGATGTTGATGTTGTCCGGCGTGCCGGGGGCGGCGTTGGGCCAGGTGAACGTCAGGCCGTCGTGGGTGACCTTGGCCCCGGGGGTGAGACCGACTGCGGCGAGAGTCTGTGCCGAAAAGCTCCGGTTGCCGCCGTCGATATTGCCCGCGCCGGGCGTGTTGTTGTCGCTGATACCGACGTTGTTGCGTGCCGCTGCCTCCGAGGCGTAGGGCACGGTGATCCGCGCAGACGTCTGATCGCTGCTCGCCGCGCCCGCGTAGGTGGCCTGCATGGTCAGCGGGTAGCTGTCAGGTGCAGCATCCGCCGGCGCGGTGACGGTCCAGGTTGTCGTGGCCGATTTGCCGGGCGCGATGGCGGTGAAGTCGGTGGGAGTGGTGGCCTTTGCGGACCAGCCGTTGGGGACTGTGAGTCCGATGGAGGCGTCCTTCAGCGGGGTGGGGCTTGTGCTGTTGGTGTAGGTCGTTGTCACTGTTGCTGCGGAGCCGGGGTTGACCACCACTGAACCGCCGAGGGTGAGCTGGTGCGGCGGGACGAAGCTGGGCACGTGCCACTTCTGGCCGAGCGTGCCGTCGCAGTCCTTCAGATCCAACGCGGCTCCGTTGTTGATGCTCGCACCGGGGTCGTCCAGGCAGAGCCCGGATGCGGTGTTCATCAGAGAGCCGTCGTTCTGGGGCTGCCAGACCTGTGGGGCGGTGCCATCGCAGGCGGCGAGTGTGATCGCGGTGCCACCGCCTGTGGCAGTCATGCACTGGTCCTTCACACGGATAGTGCCGTCCGCATGCCGGATCCACTGCTGGTTGGCGGCAGACTCGCAGTGCCGCAGGCTCAGCGCGTCATGGCCCTCTTCACCGGTCGGTTGGTCCGCCGCGCACCGGCCGGCTCGGCCGCTGAGGTGCTCGGTCCTGGACAGGTCGAAGGCGTCGCTGACCGTGTTGATCCCGGCGTCGGCGGTGTGGTTGATGTGCGGCAGCCCGTACATGTCCAGCACCGTGCGCAGGACGCTGTAGTGGTTGACGTACTCGTCGTAGCTGCCGGCCTTGGCCATCGGCCCGACCATGATCGTTGGGATCTGGTTCGTCGGACCGCCGTCGTCCTCGTCGTAGGTGAGGATGAACAGGCTGTTGTGCGTCTTCGCCCAGTTGATGTACGAGTCGAACTTCGACTTCACCCAGGCATCGCTTTCCGCGATGGAGCCGTCGTGCGAGCTCTCGTGGCCGTTCCCCACCACGAACGAGACCGTGGGCATCGAGGCGAAGCCGTCCGGCGTCGAGGGGAACTGCGCCAGGCGCTTGTCCATGGGGTTGAGGTTCTGTGCGGTACCCGGCGTGGTCTTGAACCGGAACCACTGGGTGGGCCGTGCCTGGTCGGCGTAGTCCGAGAAGCTGTACCCGTGCGTCACCAGTTCGTTGGCCAGGTTGTCGGTATCCACGGACGACGGCGCCGGATAGTCGTTGGTGGTCACGATGTTCGACGCCGACAGCAGTGCGTAGTAGTTCGGCAGGCTCGGGTGCTGAATGCCGTGCGAGTTGGTCAGCGTCACCCCCTCGGCAGCCAGCGACCTCATGTACGGGTCCTGGTCGCCCGGATTGCCCGAGGGCCGTCCGAGGATCTGGTCGTAGCTCTTGTTCTCCATCATGACCATGACCACATGGTCCGGCCGCGGCATGGCCTCGGTCGACACCGACTGGCCGGCTGCGGGCGGGGGGTCGTCGGCCGCAGCCGTGGTGGCCACACCTGCAAGCGCGGTACACGCCAGCAAAGTGCAGGCCATCAGGGCCTTCACGCCGCGGCCCATCGGTCGCGGAAACTCCATGGTCGCACTTCTCTCTACTCGTATCCCAGAATCTGCGGATGGGTGGCGCACGGCACGCCACACCGTCGCACGACCCTGATGGGGCCGCGCGGAAAGTGGCGCACAAACCGGCACCACAGGGAAGACCACTGCGGTGCCGGAGTTGCTGAGGCACAGTCATTCCCGTCCCGCGGAATCGACCAGAACCTGGATGACGACGGGCTGGCGGGAATGGTGACCCTCAGGCAATGCCGCGAAGTGGGCGGCAGTTTTCGCCGAGCGAGGTCGCTTTTTCGACCGAGCGGCAGCCTACGCGCGCGCGGATCATGCAGGGTGAACTTGAGAAGAACAGGACGCGCCAAAAAGAACGGCGCATCATGCTCAGATGGGCAACGGAGCGAGCAGGCGAGAGTGGCGAGAGATTCTGTCCGGTAACGAACTCTCGGTTAGTAACGTTTCCTCCAGACCAGCCGTCGGCCACTAGTCAGACAGGAAAACGGGAAACCGCATGCCGAAAATCGAGTCGGCATCGTAAAAGAGGGCCGACTCACCATAGGTCACGAGGCGAAAAGTGGGCCGCGGTGAGCGACGACGCGACAATCGCCCACAGCGAGGTTCAGGGGTATCTCCTGGCTGCAGGTGAGGACGGGGATGACCCAGTCGCCGTGGTCGTTGCCGTTGCCGTCGGACATGACGAGGACCTGCCCGTCACCGGTTGGTCTCGGACAGGAAGGACAGGTCGCTGACCTGGCTGGTGCCGGCGGGCGACGGGGTGGGGAGCGACCCGACGATCCGTTCGTCTGTGGCGGTCTCCGCCCGCGCCGCGCTGGTCGAACCGCACGGTGGTGGTGAGCGGGTTCACCTTGCCGGGGGGGGTGGCCGGTGCGGTGACGTCCCAGGTGAAGGTGGCCGACGTTCCCGCGCGAACCGGGGCGGAGTCGGCGGCCGCCGGCTGCGGGTGACGGTCCACCCGCCCGGTGAGCTGCGAGCGCGGCGGTCACGTCGGTGTGGATCTTGAATTGGGATGATCATGGAGTGGTGCGAGGTGATCTGACGGACCGGCAGTGGGCCCTATGGAGCCGTTGCTGCCGGTGGGGAAGAAGCTCTCGACTCACGAGGCGGCCGACCGCCGGCCTTCGGCAAGGAGGACTACAAGGAGCGCCACGCGGTGGAGTGCAGGATCAACCGGCTGAAACGGCACCGCGCGGTGGCCACCAGATACGACAAGTTGGCCGTACGTTACGAGGGGACAGTGCTGGTCGCGGCCACCAACGAGTGGCTTTGACCAGCACTTTCGCAACAGACCTCAGTTGACATCGGCGCGGTCGAGGGCGATGTTGATGCCCTTGCTGGCGTTGTTGCGCTGACCGGTGTTGACGATGGTGACAGTGTGGGGTCCGGGGGTGAGCACAGGGCTGGTCCAGACGATGCCCGACGCGTTGCGGCTGCTGGCGTAGTTGTCGATGGTGATCGGCGTGCTGCCGTCCAAGACCACGGACATGATGCCTTGGTCGACGTCTCGGACCGCGTGGAGGGCGACCTGGCTGCCCTGGAAGTGCAGCGTGGCGGTCGCGCCGGCGGTGTGGGAGTAGTTGGCGGTCGAGTTGTACATGTCACTGATGCCTGTGGCTACTCCCCAGTTGGCGTCGTACGAGAAGTGGTCCGGGCTGTCGGCCCCCGTGTCGGCGCCGTCCACGACCACGGGGCCCGGCTCGGTCGGTCCGGACTTACCGTCACCCCGGGTCAGGGTCACGGTGTACGCGTCGGTGCCGCTGAGACGGTTGACCGGTACCTGCAGGGTGCTGCCGTCGGGGGTCAAGTCGCTGTCGAACACGGTGTATGGGGTCTTCAGCGGCATCTCATTGGGGATCCGCTGGATTTTGACGTGTACCTTGCCGTCTCGCACCAGATGGGGCGCGGCCTGGAGGTTTTGGAAGTCCACTGTGGTGGGGCCGCTTTGCCCGGAGCTGTTGCCGATGAGTGCGAAAGCCTTGTTCTCGCCTTGGCTCAGGCTAGCCGCGACCGCGATGCCTCCACTTGCCGTGGTGCCGAGCTGGTGGCCGCGGAGCTGGGCATACGCTCGGTAGGTCCACCATTCGCCGGTGGGTTTACCGTCGACCAGCATTCCGTCAAGCCTGCCGGCGACACAGCAGTCGTTCCAGATCGCGTGCGCTGCGGCGGTGACGCCTGAGACGGAGAGGCGGGACAGCAGCCACGCACCATTGGCGGGATTCTGCTGGGCAGAATGGGTGAACTCGTTCACGGTCATCGGGAGTGGGGGGATGCCGAGGGAGGCCACCAGTTGCCGGGCGTTGGCGGCGTCGACGGCGGGGTCACCCCCGAAGTGCCAGTTGAGCACGTCGGGGAGGGTGTCGTCGGTCTTGGTCTGGCGGAGGAAGGTGCTCAGCACGTTGCGGTCGTATGTCCACCAGGACGGGCCGACGATCTGTGCGCCGGGCTGCAGTCGCCGGATCTCACGCACCGCGGTGTCCCACACTTGGAAGTACTGAGCAGTGTTCATTCCGGGCGGAAAGAAACCGGCGCCGGTGGGCTCGTTCCAGATGTCGTAGCTGACCTTGACCCCGGATGCCTTCACGTCGGAGATGACCTGGTCGATGAAGGTCTTGTAGTTGGCGCAGTCGCCTTTGGCACACGGCCACACGGTGTTGGAGGGCTGCGTCGTGTCGGCGCCCCACACGTCGGACACGAGCAGGTGGTAGGTGGCGTTGTACGGCTCGGCGGTCACCCGCCGGGCCTGGGCAAGGGCGGAGTTGATGCGGGCCTTGTAACCGGGGCCAGCCTGGTAGTTGTCGCCGATCCAGCCGTGTCCGTCGATGCGGGCGCCACCGCCGCGGAAGAGAGTGGGCTTGAGGGGCTCGAGCAAGTCGTCGGCGGGGCCGGAGCCATCCTGGCTGAGGCCATACAGGAAGCCGGAGCCGGCATGGTTGGGGGCGGCGCCCTGGTCGGCGAGGTTGACGGACACCGTGGTCGTTGCCGCGACCGCCGTGGAGGTGCTGAGCGTCCCGAAGGTGAGGGCGGCGGCTGCGAGCGCGGCCAGCCCGGCCACCGCGCGGGAACGCCGACGGTCTCGCGAGGCAGGGTGGAGGGGCAGTTTAGGTCTGAACATGTCAGTCCTCCCTGAGAGGGTTGAAGGGTTCTGCCCCGTCCCGCAAGAAGATCGGGACGGAGTCGAACGGAGCGGGCACCGTCGTCCAGGTGCCGCCGCGGTGAACGACGCCGGTGGCATGGTCGGTCCAGTCGGCGCCGGCCGGCAGGTAGACCCGGCGCTCGCGCGCTCCAGGCCGGATGACCGGGGCCACCAGCAGGTCCCGGCCGCACAGGAACTGGTCGTCAAGGTCCCAGGCGTTCGGGTCGTCGGGGAATTCGAGCAGCAGCGGGCGCAGCAGCGGCAACCCCACGGCCCGCCCCGCCTCCAACTGCCGGTGCAGATACGGCCGCAGGCGCTCGCGCAGCTGGAGGCCGGTGGTCATCGCCTGCTCGGCACGCTCGCCGTAGGACCAGATCTCGTTGGGGCCGCCGCCGGTACCGATCGGGCCCTGGAACTGGCGCGGTTCGCGATGGCCGTGCAGCCGCAGCAGCGGGCAGAACACGGCGAACTGGAACCAGCGGACCATCAGTTCGCGGTAGTCCTCGTCGCCGGGGTCGCCGCCGTGGAAGCCTCCGATGTCAGTGGTCCACCACGGGATACCGCTCATGGCGACGTTCAGCCCGGCGCGGATCGAATCGGCCAGCGCCTCGAAGGTCGCCGGGATGTCACCGGACCACAGCGCGGTCCCGTACCGCTGCGAGCCCGACCACGCGGACCTGACCAGCGACAGCACTTCCGTCTCGCCCTGCTCCGTGAGGTGCTCGTAGACGCCCCGTGCGTGCTCGCGCGGGTAGAGGTTGGCCACCTGCGAGCCCGGGCCCGCGGCGTAACTGAGGTTGTGGGGGTGGCCGGGGAGCATCTCCGGTTCGCAGGCGTCCAGCCAGAAGGCGCGGATGCCGAGCTTGTAGTACTGCTCCTGCAACCGTGCCCACACCGCAGCGCGGGCGCCTGGGGCGGTCGCGTCGTAGAAGGCCACGCCTATGCCCCCGGGCGCGTCGTCAATGTCGGGCCAGTCGGCGTGCACGGTCGCGCCGTTGTACGTCGCCACCAGATGCCCGGCGTCGCGCAGTTCGGCATAAGCGGTCGACAAGGGGCTGACCGACGGCCACACCGAGACCGCCAGTTCCACCCCGAGCGAGCGCAGTTCGTCCACCATCCCGCGCGGGTCGGGCCAGTGATCTGGGTCGAAGTGCCAATCACCGAGGTGGCGCCAGTGAAGGTAGTCGATAACGATCACGGACAAGGGCAGCCCGCGCCGGGCGTACTCACGTGCCACGTCGAGGACTTCGGCCTGGTCGCGGTAGCGCAGTTTGCTCTGCCACAGCCCGGATGCCCAGCGCGGGAAGGCGGGAGCGTGGCCGGTCGCGTCGGCGTAGTTGGCCAGGATGTCGGCGGGGGTGCGGCCGGCAGTGACCCAGTAGTCCAGTTGCGCAGCCCGGTCGGCAACCCACCGGGTTCCGTTGGCGGCGAACTCCACCCGCCCGACCGCGGGACTGTTCCACAGGAAGCCGTAGCCGCGGCTGGAGACGGCGAACGGTACGGTCACCTCGCCATTGCGCTGCTGGAGCTCCAGCACGGTGCCCTTCTGGTCGAACCGGCCGTGCCCGTGCTGGCCCAGCCCATGGATACGCTCCCCGTCGTAGGCCGCGAACCGCTGCTCGATCCGGTAGGTGCCGCCGCCCGCCGCCTCGAAATGCCGGGCTCCCGGCCACCAGAAGTGCGGCGGCTCCTCTCGCAGCAGTTCCTCGCCGGTATCCGTGCGCACGGCCGTGACCAGGCCGTCGCGAGCCGCAACGGAGACGCGGAGCAATCCGTTGGTCACTGTCGCGCGGTCGGCGTGGATGGCGATGTCGCATGCGGCGGGGCCGGGGGGCAGTTCCAGCGCGCCGGGCAACCCCTCGGCGATGCCGTGCATGGCCGCTCGCACACGGATGCTGTCAAGACCCCACGGCTCGATCTGGAGCACATGGTGGCCATGTCGCCACTGGAGTCGGTTCGGGGTGCGAGTGAACGCGGGAGACAAGGTGGTTCTCCTCAATGGTGCCGAGATGGAGCGAGATGCACGGGTGGACGTGACCCCGCGGTGAGCGGCGGCGATCCGCCACGAGCCCGGTCAGTCCTTGACGGCGCCGCTGGTGACGCCGGCCGCGACGTACCGCTGGGCGACGACCAGTAGGACTGCCGCCGGCAGAGACGCGATGATTCCGGTGGCCATCACGCTGTTCCAGTCGCTGAGATGAGCGCCGATGAACCGGTAGATGCCGACGGTGACCGGGGCCCGGTCGTCCCGCGTGGTAAGGGTCACCGCGAACAAGAAGTCCGCCCAGGCGAACAGGAACGAGAACAAGCTCGCGGTGACCACCGCGTTCCGGCTCACCGGCAGGATCACCGACAGCAGCGTCCGCATCCGGCCCGCCCCGTCGAGCACCGCCGCCTCACTCAGCTCGACGGGCACCGCGCGCATAGCGGTCTGCAGGATGAGTGTGGCGAAGGGCAGACACAAGGTGGAGTCCGCCAGGATCAGCGCGATCGGCGAGTCGAGCAGGCGAAGGTGGTTGGCCGCGGTGTAGAAGGAGTTGGCCATCACCACGCCCGGAATCATCTGGGCGACCAGTAGGGCGAAGGTGAGTGTCCGGCTCCCGGGAGCCCGCAGCCGTGCCATGCCGTACGCCGCCGGGACCGCGACCAGCAGGACCAGCACCACGGTGCCGGCCGACACCACCATGCTCACCAGCAGGTGACCCCCCTGGCTGGACAGTGCGTTGCGGTAGCCCCGCAGCGTGCCGTGCACCGGGATCCACGTGGGCGAACTCTTGACCAGGTCGGTCGATGGCAGCAGGGAAGCGTTGAGCATCCAGTACAGCGGGAAGAGCATCACGGCCAGGATGAGCACCGCGATCAGGGTGTGCACGACCGTGGGGACTCGAAGGCCCCTGCCACGGGCAGGTGCGATGGCCGCCGGACTCGGTGGCCGGGGGGTGACGACGCTCATCGTGCGGTCCTCCTCTGCTCGCGGGTGCTGCGGAGGTAGAGCAGTGCGAAGACCACCGCGACCACGATCAGCAGATTGCCCACCGCTGCCCCCCGGCCGAACTCCAACTGCTGGAAAGACAGGTTGTAGGCGAAGGTGGTGAGTGTCTGCGAGGAGCCCGCGGGACCGCCCTGGGTGAGGATCATGATCACGTCGAAGACCTTGACCGTGTAGATCAGGCCGAGCGTGAGTACCACCGCCGTGACCGGACGCAGCAATGGCAGGGTGATGTACCGGAACCGCCGCCAGGCGCCCGCGCCGTCCAGCGCCGCTGCCTCGTAGAGCTCGCCGGGGATGCTCTGCAGCCCGCCGTAGAGGATCACCATGTTGAACGGGATGCCGACCCAGATGTTCACCAGCGTCACGGCGATCAGCGAGTCGTGGGTACTGGCCAGCCACGGAACGGGGTGGCCGACCAGGTGCAGGTGCAGCAGGACGTGATTGAGTACCCCGGAGTCGGTGTCCAGGATCCACCGCCAGGCGGTGCCGGACACCACCAGCGGCAGCAGCCACGGCACCAGCAGCAGCGACCGCAGGGGACCGCTCAGCGGGAAGCGCCGGTTGAAGTACACCGCGAGCGCGAGCCCGGCGCAGAACTGAAAGACCAGCGACCCGGCGGTGAACAGCACGGTGTTGAGCACGGTTTGGCTGAAGTGGCTGTCGTGCACGACGGCCCGGTAGTTGTTCCAGCCGACATACGGTGCCACCCCGGTGTAGAAAGAGGACACCGTGTAGTTCTGGAACCCCATCCGGACGTTGCTCGCCAGCGGGTACAGGTAGAAGGCCAGCACGTACAACCAGGCCGGCGCGGTGAAGGCCAGTGCGGCCCAGGGGGCCTTCTCGCGGATGCGGCTTCGTCGTCCGTCCGGCGCGGCATCCGGACCACGCGTTGCCGGACGGAACGCGGCACTGCGGAGGATGGTGGACATCGGGGGTTCCGCCTCAGTTCTGCGTCGTGCGCTGGGCCTGCGCCAGAGCGGACTGCGGGCTGGCGCTGCCGGCCAGAGCGGCCTGGATGGCGTCGGCGAGGGCCTGGCTGACCTTGGGGTAGGCGGCGCCGAGTTCGGTGGTACGGGCCTGGGCGGTGGCGATCTCCTGGACGAAGGCGGCCATCTGCGGCTGGCTCGCGGCGAGCTGCGCCGCGGCCTCCTGGTTGCTGGGGATGTAGCCGGCGTCCTTGGACCACTGGGCGCTCTTGTCCTTGCTGAGCAGGCACTTGACCACGGCTACCGCCTTGGCCTCACGTCCCGGGTTGCTGCGCCCGACCGTCCATACCTCGCCACCCAGAGGTGTCACCGGCTTCGCTGACGCGTCCGGGACGGGTATGGGCACGATGCCGAAGTGCAGTCCCTTCTTGGCGTTCAGTGTCGGGAGCTGCCACGGACCGTTGATCATCATGGCCGCGTTGCCGGCCATGAACTGGTCGTTGACGTCTGCCTGCGTCCAGGTGACCACCGACTTCGAGGCGTGGCCGGAGGAGACGAGGTCCTTCCACAGCGACAGGGCCTGGACGGCCTGCGGCGAGTCCAGCTTCTTCAGGTCCGCCCCCGCCGTCCAGAAGAACGGCTCGAACTGGAAGCTGCCCTCCTCGTTGCCGACTGCACTGAAGGCCAAGCCGTAGCGGGAACCCTGAGTCAGCTTCGCGGCGTCGGTGGTCAACTCCTGCCAGGTCTTTGGCGGCGTGAGCCCAGCCTTGGCGAAGAGGTCGGTGTTGTAGTAGAGCGCGAGTCCGTTGACGCCCGGCGCGATGCCGTATGTCTGCCCCTGGTATTGGCCGGCCTGCGCTATGGACGGGTACAGGCCGTCGGTACTCAGCCCCGCCTTGGACAGCGACGCCAATCCCCCGGTGGCGGCCAGCTGCTGCAGGTCCGGGTTGTCGATGAGGGCCAGGTCGGGCAGCGAGCGGGCGGAGGCCTGCTGGAGCAGCTTGGGCAGGAACTGCGTGCGCGGCACCTGCTGGTGCTTGATCTTCACACCCACCTGGGTGCCGCACGCGTCGAGAACGGAGGGCAGCTGGGTGTTCTGCGGGGCGGCGTCGTAGTAGTCGATCTCCGTCAGAGTGCCCGAGGCGGAGCCAGACCCGCCGGAGCCGGAGCCCGTGCCGCAGGCGGCAAGGGTCAGGGCCCCGGCCACGGCAAGGGCAGCCAGGGTGCTGGATCTGACCGGTGAGCGGTATGAACGGAGAAGACCCTTGGTGCGGCTCATGACATGCCTTTCACGTGTGGTGCAGAAGCTGGGCGGTTCAGAAGTTGAAGATTCATCGAATTGATTCGACAATGGGCCACGAAGCGGCAGTCGCCAATGGCTCTCGGCGCTACCGCTGGGAGTTCTTCGCGCGGTCCTGAACGGTGTCGCGTCGCGGACCCGTGCTGGCGCGGACCTTTAAGGCGGGGGCCAGCAGCGTCACGGCCGGCAGGTCCTCCCCTTCGATCCGGCGGGCCAGCAGGCCCACCGCCACCCGGGCGAGTTCCTCGGCGGGCAGTGACACCGAGGTCAGCGGCGGGGTGCACCGCTCCGCCTCGTCGTCCGGGCAGATGGCGATCAGGGAGATGTCGCCGGGTACGCGCGCCCCGAGTCCGGAGAGCCGATCCACCACCATGGGCAGCACGCGCTCGTTGTAAACGATCAGCGCGGTCAAGTCCGGTTCGAGAGCCAGCAGGCTGTCCAGGGCGCGGACGACCCCGCCGGGTGTGGGCTCACAGGCCGCCCACACCCCGCGCTGGCCGCGGTCCGCGAGCGCGGAGAGTACGGCCTCGCGCTCGCGGACCGCGTAGGCGACGTCCCTGCCGAACGCCTCCGGTGCCTGCCCGAGATAGCCGACCGTGGTATGCCCGAGATCGCGCAGGTGCTCGGCGCAAGCCCGGCCGGCCCACTCGAAGTCGAAGTCCACTCGGGGAAGCTCGTGCGGGTCGTCCGGGGTACCGACGACGACCACAGGGCAACCGAGTTCCGTCAGCAGCGGAATGCGCGGGTCGCTCCGCTGCACCTCCATCAGCATCACACCGTCGACGAGTGCTCCCCCGACTACGTCACGGATCGCAGCCTCGCCGTCGTCGTCGGTGAGCATCAGGATCTTCAGGCCACTGTTCTGGGCCGCGGACAGAGCCGCCCACACGTAGGGCATCTGCACCTGGTTGTGCGGGCCGTAGACCATGGGTAGTGCCATGGCGATCACGCCGGTGCGACGGGTCCGGATTGACTGGGCACCCAGATGCGGGCGAAAGCCCAGTGCCTTGATGCTCTCCTCGACCCGCCGAGCGGTCTTCGTGGAGATGCTCCGCTTACCGCTGAGCACGTACGAGACCGTACTGCGGGACACACCCGCATGCTTGGCGACGTCCGCGATGGTGACCGGCATGACCCAGCTCCGCTGTTGAATCAGTTCGACGCACGGAAGCTAGCACGGCGTTAATTCGCCCACAAGGGTCGTGACACGGGATCTGGCGACCCGCGCCCGCTCACGCCGGACGATGATGCGCGGGCCGGCGGGGTGCCCGGCCAGGTCGACCATGCCGGTCCGTTCTGCCCCCTCAGCGCCCGCCCGCAAGGTCCCATCTTGTTCCAGGGCGGGGTGCCAGAACCGGCCAGCCCACGGAGACCGCCGAGGGCATCCCCTGGCTCCTGTTGGACAAGTCCTCCTGCGTCGCCGGTGCCATCCTCAATCGACGGCGGCTTCCAGGCCAAGTAACAACCACGCAACGCCAACCCACCCCACCCGGAGCAACGCAAGGGCCCGCGACCACGCGCGCCGGGCTCGACTGCTGGTTTCTCCCAGCCGCGGAAGTAGGTCGATGGGTCTGCTTGATCCACGCTGCGTGGACCCACGAGTCCGCACCCTCCCTCAGGCCCGGCCGCGGGCCTGCTGGGCGCGCCGCAGCAGCGAGTCGACGATCACGGCCACCGCGAGTACCCCGCCGGTGATCATGAACTGGAGAGGCAGCCCGGTGCCCAGCAGCGCCAGGCCGGAGGCGATCGACTGGATGACCAGCACGCCGAGCAGCGCCGACCAGATGGTGCCGTGCCCGCCGAACAGGCTGGTGCCGCCGAGCACGGCGGCGGCGACGGCATTGATCAGCGTCTGCCCGTTGTCCGAGATCTGTGTCGCGGAGACGAACCGCGAGGTCACGAAGAGCCCGCCGACGGCGGCCAGGGTCCCCGAGACGATGAACACCGAGATCCGCGACCGGTACACGTTGACTCCGGCGCGTCGGGACGCCTCCACCCCGCCGCCCAGCGCGATGACCGCCCGCCCGTACAGCGTGTGGTGCAGGACGAAGTCGAGACCCGCGACGACGAGCAGGAAGATCAGGAGTGCCAGCGGCAGGCCCTGGAACCGGTTCAGCTCCCAGGCGGCGGCGAACGAGATCACCGCGAGGAAGGCGACCCGCACCCAGATCGCGCTGAGCGTCTGGCACGGCACTCCAGCGATCTTGCGGCGGCGGGCGCGCCGGAAGGCGGTCAGAAGGTACACGGCGACACCGAGCGCGGCCAGGCCGTATCCAGCCCACGCGTCCTGGAAGTAGCGGCTGGTGAGCGAGGCGACGATGCCGTGGTCGCTGATGTCGATGGTGCCGTTGGGGTTCAGCAGGAGCGTCAGGCCGATCGCGGCCAGCAGGCCCGCGAGCGTGATGGCGAACGCGGGCGCACCTGTTCTGGCGAAGAGAAACCCCTGGAGGGCGCCGGCCGCCGTGCCGGTGAGCACCCCCAGGATGACGGCCAGCCACTCCGGCACCCCGTTGTTGACGTTCAGCGCGGCGAACGCGGTGCCCGAGAGCCCGCTGAGCGAGCCGATCGACAGGTCGATCTCACCGATCACCAGCACGAAGATCAGGCCGGCGGCGATCAGTCCCGTGCCGACCATGTCCACGCTGATGCCCGACAGGTTGCGCGGCGAGAGGAAGTTCCCGTTGAGGCTCTGGAAGATCAGCCAAGTGACGCCGAGGCCGAGCACGGCCGGGAGCGCCCTCCGCTCGCCGGGGCGCAGGAGGCGCCAGGCCACTTCGGCATGTTCCCTGGTCAGCTGCGCTCTGCCGAGCGTTCCACCGGTCTGCCGGGCGGGTGGCGTCTCGTCCTGCCGCTTCCCGCCGCTCACGGCCAGGCCTCGTCCGGGTTCGTCGTACGCTGGGTCACCGCGTTGTCCGAGGCGCCGATCACGGCGGAGGTGATCTGTTCCTGAGGTGTGGTGTTCACATCGAAGACGCCGTTGTTGCGGCCGAGGCGCAGTACCGCGACCTGGTCCGCGATCGCCTTGATGTCACCCATGTTGTGGCTGATCAGCAGGACGCCGAGACCGCTGTCGCGCAGTTCCTCGATCAGGTCGAGGAGCCGGTTGGCCTGATCGACGCCCAGCGACGCCGTGGGCTCGTCGAGTACCAGCAGCTTGGGGCTGCCGAGCAGCGAGCGGGCGATCGCGACGATCTGCCGCTGGCCTCCGGGCAGGGACGCCACCGGGGCACGTTCGTCGAGGCCGCCGATGGACAGGCTGCTCAGCAGTTCGCGGGTGCGGCGTTCCATCTCGACGTCGTCGATGACGCCGGCGTGGTGGATCTCGCGGCCCAGGAAGAGGTTGCCGGTGACGTCGAGATTGCCGCACAGCGCGAGGTCCTGGTAGACGGTGGCGATCCCCAGGGACTGGGCGTCGTACGGGCGCCTGATCTGGACGTCGCGGCCCTGCCATGCGACGGTGCCCTGGTCAGCGGGGGTGACTCCCGAGATCACCTTGACGAGGGCCGACTTTCCGGAGGCGTTGTCGCCCACCAGGGCGACGACCTCGCCGGCGCGGATCTCCAGTTCCACGTCGACGAGGGCCCGGATGGCGCCGAAGCGCTTGCAGATACCGCGCATGGCCAGCAGGGGCTGGACGGGCACGGGACTCACCTCCCCAGCGGTCGGAACGGTCACGTGTTGTCCTGTACGAGCGGGTGCCCTCAGCCGCCCGCACGGAACCTCACCGGGTGAGCCCGACCTTGGCGCAGGCCGCCCAGAGGTTCGGGGCACAGATCTGTTCGACCGTGTACACGCCGTCCTTGACCAGCGTGTTCTTGATGGTGCCGGCGGTCACCGAGACCGGCGAGAGGAGGACGGCCGGGATGTTCTTGTCGGTGGAGTTGTCGACCGTGGTGCGGGCGATCTTGTCGAGGCTCTGGCCGCGTCCGAGAGCGACGGCCATGTCGACGGCGGTCCGCGACTCGAGCTTGAACGATTTGTAGACGGTCATGAGCTGCTCGCCGGTGACGAGTCGCTGTACGCCGGGAAGGTCGGCGTCCTGGCCGGTGATCGGGGGCAGTGGGGAGATCCGGGCGGCTTTGAGCGCCTTGATGATGCCGGTGGCGAGGTTGTCGTTGGCGGACAGTACGCCGTCGATGCCGTTCGGGCCCAGCGCGGCGATGGCGCTGGTCATGTTGTCGTAGGCATTCGACTGCTGCCAGTCGACGGTGTTGTACGACCTGCCGATCTTCGCCTTGCCTTTGAGGACGGACAGCGCGCCCCGCTTGTAGTCGCGCGCGTTCGGGTCGGTCGTGGAGCCGTTCATCATCACGATGTGGTTGCCACGGCCACGGTCGGCCATGGCTTTCAGCAGTGCCTCGCCCTGGAGCCGGCCGACCTGGATGCCGTCGTAGCTGACGTACCCCGAGATCGGGCCGTCGGCGAGCCGGTCGTACGCGACGACCGGGATGCCGGCGCGATGGGCCTGAATGACGGACGAACGCACCGAATGGGCGTCGACCGCGGTGAGGATCACCACCCGGACGCCACCGGTGATCATGGCGTCGAACTGCTGCTGCTGTGTCGCGGGGTCGTCCTTTGCCAGAGCGATCTTTATCCGGCAATCCGGGCACTGCTGCTTGATCCCCTGCTCGAGCAGGGGCTGGTCGAAGTTGCCGAAGCGGCCGAAGCCCCCGGCGGGGAGCAGCACGCCGACGGTGAAGTTGTCCTTGCCGCCGCTTCCGTCCCCGCCTGCACCTGCGCTGGCGCCGCAGGCACCGAGCACCAGGGCCGCGGTCACGGCCGCCGCGGCGAGTGCCGTGGTGCGGGCATGGATCCTCACGGTGAAGCCTCCCTTTCCGGCCCTTGTGCCGTCGGCTCGTGCGGCGGCACGGCGACCTCGCTCCACACCTGCTTGCCGCCGCTGACGGGGACGGTGCCCCAGGCGCCGGACACCGCCTCCACGAGAAGAAGACCCCGCCCTCCGGTCGACTCCCAGTCCGTGGCGACCGGCTTGGCGGGCGCGCGCGGCGACGAGTCGCTGACGGCGATACGCAGCTGGCCACCGGCGAGGGTGAGGTCGAGACGCACTGGACCCTGCGTGTGCATCAGGGCGTTGGTGACCAGTTCGGAGATGACCAGGAGGGCGGCGTCCGCAAGATCCTCGACGTCCGCCAGCTGCCATGAGCGCAAGGTGCGCAGGGTGAACCGGCGCGCGTGCATGACGGCGTCGGGCAGCCGCCACGCCACGAAGCCGGCCCGTACGGGTTGTACCTTCATCCCGTCGTAGCGCAGGAGCAGCAGCGCCACGTCATCGGCGGGCGGTCCGCGCTCGCTGATCAGGTCGTCGGCGATCCTCTCGATGTCGGACGGGTCGGCGGCGCCGAGCACCTCGCGCACCTGGCGCAGCCCGTCTTCCATGTGCAGCCGCGCGGACTCGACCAGACCGTCCGTGAGTAGCGCGAGGACCGTACCGGGGGCCAGCGCGACCGTGGTCATGGGGAACTCGGAGTCCGCCAGCACCCCCAGCGGCGGCCCGCAGTCGACGGTCACCTCCTGCGTGCTGCCGTCCGGGAGCCGCAGCAACGGCGGCGGGTGCCCGGCACAGACGAACAGGGCGTCGCCCTCTTCCAGGTCCAGGTCGACGTAGCAGCAGGTGGCGAACAGGTCGGTCTCCATGCCGACGAGCAGCCGGTTCGCGTGGGAGACCGCGACGTCTGGCGGGTGGCCCTCGGCGGCGTACGCCCGTATCGCGGTACGCATCTGGCCCATGATCGCCGCGGCGGCCGCGCTGTGGCCCTGGACGTCGCCGATCACCAGCACCACATGGTTCTCGGAGAGCAGGATGACGTCGTACCAGTCGCCACCCACCTGAAGCCCCTGCATCGCGGGCAGGTAGCGGGCGGCGGCCGCTCCGCCGGGCAGCGCCGGCAGCCGCTGGGGCAGCAGGGTGCGCTGCAGCATGGCGGCGAGTTCGTGCTCAGCGTCGTACGCGGCGGCGCGCAGCAACGCCTGGCCGACTAGATCGGCAGCCCGGACCAGCAGGGACCGCTCCTCGGAGTCGAACGTGTGCGGCCGGTCCCAACCGACCATGCACACGCCGACGCCTCGACTTTCCGCCGGAAGGGGCAGTACGGCCAGGCCGCCGGGGCCGATGCCGGCGAGGGCGGGTTCGAGGGCCGATGTGTCGGACCACAGCCGCGGGGTGCCGGAGCGCAACGCGGCCCGCAGCGTGGGCATGCTCCGGAGTGGTGGATCGGGCCACTCGGAACGCCATTCGGCACGCCACGCCTCGGGCCAGGCGACGGCCTGCGGCGGGTGCATCGCGGTGACCACCAACCGGTCGCTCTCCAGGCGGCCCAATGCCACCCGATCGGCACCCAGGGGCCCCCGCAGAGCGGCGACAACGAGACGGCCGACGTCCTGTACGGTCTGTGCCTGGGCCAGCGCAGACGAAAGCCGCCGCGCCGCGGACGCCTGCTCGCCGCCGGCTGCCGGCGCGGATACGCGAAACCTCCCGAGCCCGTTGTCACCCCGCATAATCTCCTCCGATCTCCCGTCCGTAAGGGATGATCGGGGGGGCGGGGGTCAAGAGAGCAGGCTGGCCGGCTGATGCTCACAGCATCAGACTCGCACATCTGGCATGACCTGCAACTTTCCGCCCGCCGGAGCCGGCCCGCCTCCTGCGGGCGTGCGGCTCGCGCAGCGGGCTGCCGGGAGCGGTCACGGCCTTCGCTATGGCCTCCGGATGTCCCCCGTCCTGTCGATGGTGGTCACCAACCCCGGCCGCATCCAGGGAGGCAACCGCTTCGAGGTGGCGGCGGTAAGCGCCTGGAGGGCGGGGCCGGGCGCTGTGCGGCGCGCCAGTCCGGGGCAGCTCGTGGGGGCAGGCGGCGTGGCACCTGATGGAGCGCACCGCTGTCCCCGGCCGCATCGCCGACCACACCCCTACGACTGCAACCACGTCGGCCGGATCGGCAGCGACGCAGGGGTCCCCCCTTCAAGGGGCCCAACGCCACCGGCATCCACCCGGTGGATGTGAGTAGTCAGCGGCCCGCATGCAGCAGGACAGGGGCCGACACGGGAGCTTCCGGGATGTCACGGGGCGTCGAGGTGGTCCCACAAGCGCGCAGGAACCTCGGTGGTCATCCACGCGCAGTCGGCCTGGGCTTCCAGCGGCGTGCGGACGCCCGCGACGACGCAGGCGGCAGCGGGGTCCCGCAACGGGAATCGCATGGCTGCGTGGGGCAGTGTGGTGCCGTGCTCGCGGCAGATCGCTGCCAGCCGGCGGGCGTGGGCCAGGACGTCCGCAGAGGCAGGGCCGTAGTCGAAGTAGGCGTCGTTGGGGGGCCAGGCGCGGGAGAGCAGGCCGGAGTTGAAGGGTGCGGCGGCGACGACCGAGACGCCGCGCTGCCGGCAGGCGGCCAGCAGCGGCGCGCCGGTGCGGTCTGCGAGGGTCCAGCGGCCGGCGAGCATGACGACGTCGACGTCGGTCTCGGTGACGACGCGCAGAAGCGGCTGCCAGAAGTTCATGCCGACGCCGATCGCGCCGATGACGCCCTGGTCCCGCAGTGCGATCAGCGCGGGGATCGCCTCCGTGACGGCCTGGTCGAGGTGCTCTTCCGGGTCGTGCACGTAGAGGATGTCGACGCGGTCCAGGCCGAGCCTGGTGAGGCTCGCGTCCAGGCTGCGCCGCACGCCGTCCCGGGAGTAGTCGTGCACGCGGGTCAGTTCGTCCGTCACGTCGAAGCCGCCGGCGGCCAGGTCCGAACCGGTGGGCGCGTGGTTGGGCAGCAGCAGGCGGCCGACCTTGGTGGATACGACGTAGTCGTCGCGGGGGCGGTCCGCCAGGGCTGCGCCGAGGCGCCGTTCGGAGAGTCCGAGGCCGTAGTGCGGTGCGGTGTCGAAGTAGCGCACCCCGCCGTCGTAGGCGGCGTCCACCGCGCCTCGCGCGGTCTCGTCGTCAACCCGGGTGTAGAGGTTGCCCAGGGAGGCGGCACCGAAGCCGAACTCGGTGACGTGCACTCGAGTCCGGCCGATCTGACGGCGCATCATGAGGCACCGAGCCGGTACCAGGAGGGGGTGGTCCGCGCAGTGGTCCTCTCACTGAGCGAGCGCGGCTTCGTCCAGGCCGCCCGGATGCTCGGCACCGCGCCGGTGCGCATCCTGCGCCGCGAGATCGTGCCGCACATCGCCCCCGCCGCGCTCACCTTCGCCTTCACTGCGACCACGGTCGCCATCGTGGCCGAGGGCTCACTCAGCTTCCTCGGTTTCGGCCTGCGCCCGCCCGCACCCTCCTGGGGCGGCATCATCGCCGAGGGCCGCACCAACCTCGGCAGCGCGCCGTGGATCTCGCTCGCCCCGGCCGCCGTGCTCTGCCTCACCGTCCTCGCCCTCAACTACCTGGGCGAACAGCTCCGTTCGCCCGGTCGGCCAGCCCCGTGGAAGGGAGCCGCCAGGTGACCGCCCCCGTCCTGGAGATCCGCTCGCTCGACACCATCCTGCACACCCCGGACGGCCGCCGGCTGCACATCCTTCGCGACGTCAGTCTCACCATCGCGGCCGGCGAATGCCTCGGCGTGGTCGGCGAATCGGGCTCCGGCAAGTCCGTGCTCGCCCGGACCGTCCTCGGCGTGCACCCGCGCACCACCCGCACCGAGTCCACCGGCGCCGTGCTGCTCGACGGTGAGGACCTGCTCGCCGCCGCTCCCCGCCGCCGCGCGGCACTCCTGGGCACCGGCATCGCCATGGTCCACCAGGACCCGATGACCTCGCTCAATCCCGTGGTCCGGATCGCCGACCAAGTCACGGAGGCGATCACCAACCGGCGGAGGCTCAGCCGCCGGGCCCGCCTGCGGACCGCCGCCGGGTTGCTCGCTGCCGTGGACGTGCCCGACCCGGACCGCCGCGCCCGCGCCTACCCCCATGAGCTCTCCGGCGGCCTGCGCCAGCGCGTCGGCATCGCTGCCGCGTTGGCCGGGGATCCGCGCCTGCTGCTCGCCGACGAACCCACCACCGCGCTCGACGTCACCGTCCAGCGCACCGTCCTCGACCTGCTCGACCAGCACCGCCACAACCGCGGCCTCGCCACCCTGCTGAT
Organism: Streptomyces sp. NPDC020917; assembly: GCF_044333795.1. NCBI lineage: Bacteria > Bacillati > Actinomycetota > Actinomycetes > Kitasatosporales > Streptomycetaceae > Streptomyces > Streptomyces sp. NPDC020917. The sequence continues at coordinate 586,913 of NZ_JBIRRR010000003.1, forward strand.
CACCCACGACATCGGCCTGCTCTACGGGCGGGCCGCCCGGATCGCCGTCATGTACGGCGGCCGGATCGTCGAGAGCGGCGCCACCGAGGCCGTCACCCGCCGGCCCGCCCACCCGTACACCGCCGCGCTGCTGCAGTCCGTGCCGCGCGTCACCGGCCCGCTGCGCCGCACCCTGCCCGCCATTCCCGGCTCGCCGCCCGACCCCGCCGACCCGGCCGCGGGCTGCCCGTTCACACCGCGCTGCGCAGCCGCCCGCACCGTCTGCGCCACCAAGACACCGCCCGTCCACCATCCCGGACCCGGGCGGACGGTCCGCTGCCACTTCCCGCTCGACACCCTGGAGAGCGCCGCATGACCGCCGCCCCCAACCTCCCCGCCCCCGACAGCCCGGCCGCCCACCTGCCTGCCGCCGCGCCCGTGACCGCCGCGCCCGTCGGCCCCGCCCCGGCGACGGGCACCCACGCCCTCGGCGTGCCCGTCCTCGAAGCCACCGGCCTCACCGTCGTGCACCGCACCCGGTCCGGCCCGCTGCACGCCGTCAGCGGAGTCGATCTGACGCTGCGTCAGCGCCATACTCTCGCGCTGGTCGGCGAGTCCGGCTCCGGTAAGAGCAGCATCGCCCAGGCCCTGCTGCGGCTGCCCGCGCCCACCGCCGGCACGGTCCGGCTGGACGGCACCGACCTCGCCACGCTGACCCCCCGCGCCCTGCGCGCCGTCCGGCCCCGCCTCCAGATGGTGTTCCAGGACCCGCTCTCCTCCCTCAATCCGCACCGCCGGGTCCGCGACCTCGTCGCCGAGCCCCTCGACGCCCACCCCCGGCCCGACCAGGACCGCCAGGCCGCGGTGATCCGGCACCTGGAGGCGGTCGGCCTGCCGGCCGCCGTCTTCGCCGACCGCCGGCCCAGCCAGCTCTCCGGCGGCCAGGCCCAGCGGGTCGCCCTCGCCCGGGCCCTCGCCGCCGAGCCCCGGGTGCTGATCGCCGACGAGGCCGTCTCCGCACTCGACGTCTCCGCCCAGGCCACCGTCCTCAACCTGCTCCGCGAACTGACCGAGGAACGCGGGCTGGCCGGACTGTTCATCTCCCACGACCTCGGCGTGGTGCGGGCAGACAGCGACGAGGTGGCCGTGCTACAACTCGGCCGGATCTGCGAACAGGGGCCCACCGAAGAAGTGCTGGCCGGCCCGGCCCACCCGTACACCGCCGCACTGCTCGCCGCCGTCCCCGAACCCGGCAGACCGCTCGGCGATTCCGGACTGCTCCCGGCCGACCCGCCCTCGCCGCTCGACCCCCCGTCCGGCTGCCGGTTCCGCACCCGATGCCCGCTCGCGGACGGCCACTGCACCGCCGAGACGCCGCAGTTGCGCGAGGTGGCCCCGGGCCGAACGGTCGCCTGCCACCACCCGCTGCTCACCTGACAAGTTCCCAGTGGTGGCGACCCGGGCCCGGTCCTCCCGAGTGGCGGGTGCGGCCAGGCCCGGTCCAAAGCCGCTCGCCGCCCGCCGAGGCGATGATCCGATGTTCTAGGCCGGCGGGGTCGCACAGAATCGGCCCCAGGCAGTCGTCGGTGAAGCGCACCGCGCTCATAGGGCAGGTCGGCCCAAAAGGCAGGGCGGTCGTCGTGCAGCGTCGTCATGAGTGATCGTCGTCGTCGGTCGGTGAGTGGTGCCAATGCAGATGGCGTTTGGGGTGGCGGAACCGGCAAAGAACCTTGATCCGCCGCACGTTGCTGCTGAGCACCACGAATAGGAAGGCCCGGCAGCGAACCCGGCCGTTGCGGACCCCAACCGGCCCGCGCGGACGGGGCGCTCAGCGCGGAATCACCCAGCCCGGTACCCAGGTCCCAGGGGCGTCGTGGCCGGTTGTCGTGGCGGCGAGGTGGATGCGGAGGGTGGCCATCCCACCCTGCCACGCCCTGCCTGCGACGGCCGGGCACCAAGACGTCTGACGCACGTGTTCCTCCCCCACGCCGCCTGCCGTGGACACCGGGCCGCAGCACTTCCGCCGGCCGGTACGATGGCGGCCGACCGCGGACTGGAACGTGCTGCAGGTCACGGACATGACGGCCTACCGGTGGCTGCGGTACGTCGGCCCCTCCGGCGGCCGGGCGCAGACCGGGGAGGTGCAGTTCCTGACCGCCCCGGCGAGTGCGCTGCAGGTATCGGTGCGAGCGCCCGCGAGCATGGACTTCACCGGCGGCAACACCGTGACCGCCGTCATCACCAACGGCGGCAGCGAGCGGATCAGCGGCGTGCGACCGCGGTTGAGCGTGGCGTCGGTGAACGACACCACGGCGCTGAGCTCCCACCTCCTGTCCGGGCCTGTCAATCTGGCCCCAGGACGGCAGGCGATCGTGCGCTGGCGGGTCTCGCTGCCACTGGCCGCGACAGTGGGCGGGTACCGTGTGCAGGTCGACGCCGCCGTACCGGGCTCGCCCGGCGCACGGGCGACCGCCACGACCCAGGTCGACGGCCCATCGGTGGACGCCGTACCAGGCCCGGTACGGCTTGCCCCGGGCGGCGCCGGGCAGCCGGTGAGCACCGCGATGCAGCTCACCAATCATTGGTCCAGACCAATCGTGGTGCAGTGGCGGAACGCCTCGCCTGACTACGTCGGAAGCGGAGTCCTGGAGCCGGGCCGGGTGACCGTCCCGCCGCATGCCACCGTCACCGCCCAGGTCATCGTGCGGCCGATCACCGCCGGCCCGCTCCAGGTACCGCTCACCGTCACCGACGTGACCGGCGCCGAGGCGGTCCGCTGGGACGTCCAACTCCCGATCGTCCAGGGCTGACCTCCGCCGATGCCGTGCGGCCGCCCCGATCAGGCGGCGGCCGCGCCGGGCTGCCCGCGCGGCACATGCGGCTGCTCGGCGTGACTGCTCGGCATGGAGCTGACCTTCAGTCAGCCGTGCGCAGCATGAGCGCGCTGGCGGCCAGGCGCGGGTCGGAGTCCGCGAGGTCCGGCGGCGCGGGCGCGATCGCAGGCGCCGGATGTCACGCCTGGACGAGCCGAAGGTGGCCGGGCCGGCCCCTGACAATTCTCGGGCCCCGCCCCACAGCGCCGGCGGCGCCGAGGAGCCGAAGGACTCCGCTACCGCCTGCTGCACGCAGCAGTCCACCTCGCCTGATGGCCGCCGCTCTCATGATCATCGTCTTTATCTTTTTGCGACGACATTCCATCTGAGAAGTAGCCTTCACCGGCAGCAAGGGCTAGACATCTCAGAACGGGCGACAACGCCGAGGCGCAGCACCGCCGGAACGGACCGCAAAGCCGTTCGCAATAAGAGGAATGTGAAATGAACGATCTCAGGCTCGGTGTCATCGGCCTGGGCGTACGCAGCGACCTCGTCGATCTTGCGCATCGGCCTGGGTCCGGGTCTCGCGTGGTCGCCTGCTGCGACAGGGATCCGGATCGCCTGGCAGGGCAGGCTCGCCATCGTTTCGGTGCCGATGCCCTCGCCGTGACCGACCATCGCGCTCTCCTACGGTCGGACCTCGACGGCGTGTTCGTCCTGACTCCCGACTTCACCCACGAGGCGATCGGCCTGGACTTCCTGCGGGCCGGCGTCCCGGTGTTCTTGGACAAGCCGCTCGCCATCACCACCGCGGGCTGCGATCTTCTGCTGGCCGCCGCCCGGGAACACGGGACGCCGCTGTACGTCGGCCACAACATGCGCCACATGCCGGTCATCACCGCCATGCGCCAGGTCATCACGGAAGGGCACATCGGCGAGGTAAAGGCGGTCTGGTGCCGTCACTTCGTCGGCCACGGCGGGGACTTCTTCTTCAAGGACTGGCACGCCGACCGGCGCAACACCACGAGTCTCCTGCTGCAGAAAGGGGCGCACGATATCGATGTCATCCACTGGCTCGCCGGTGGGTACTCCCGCCGCGTGAACGCCATGGGCGGCCTCGTGGTCTACGGGGACGTCAACTCCCGCCGGGAGCGGACCGGGGAACGGATGACGGACTGGCTCGCCCCGGAGGAGAACTGGCCGCCTCTGAGCCTGCGCGGCCTCAACCCGGTTGTCGATGTCGAGGACCTGAGCATGATGCAGATGCAACTGGACAACGGTGTGTTCGCGAGTTATGAACAGTGCCACTTCACCCCCGACTACTGGCGCAACTACACGGTGATCGGAACAGAGGGGCGGCTGGAGAACTTCGGCGACGCCGAGGGAGCGGTCGTCAAAGTGTGGAACCACCGCTCGGACTACCGAGCGGACGCCGACATCACCGTTCCCATCACCGCACAGCATGGCACCCACGGCGGGGCGGACCCTCTGCTGGTCCAGGAGTTCCTGTCGTTCATCACCAAGCACGGGGCGACCGTCACCTCACCCGTAGCGGCCCGTGAGGCGGTCGCCGCGGGATACGCGGCAACCGAATCATTGCGCAGCGGGGGGCAGTTGGTGGAGATTTCGCCGCCCGATCCGGACTTGGTGGCGTACTTCGACGGAGGCCAGTCCTGACGGGGACCCGGCTGACGTTCACCTGGCGTCACTGATCCACTCTGCACAGACAGTACGTCCGGGTGGCCGGGATCCCACTTCATGGTCGGCGGCGCGGCGCAGGTGCCCGAGCAGTGGCGCTCACGTCTCACGCTCAGCATGCGCCGAGCTTGCGCACAGCACGACTTCGCTGCGTCGGTCGCATCAACACACACGGCGAGCGTTGACACTTTCGACGCATTGCACTTATTGTCCCAATACGGGAGATTTCGCTAGGAATGCCACGGTGTGATTTCATGAGAAAGCTGAAACGGCCCACGCGGAAGTCGGTTCTGTGGGTGACGGCGGGCTGCTGTCTGGCCGTGCTCAGCGGATGCGCAGCAGGGGCATCCGCCGGGTCAGCGGCGTCAGCGGCCTCAACGGGCAAGAACGACAAGGTCACGCTGACCTTTCTGACGTTCGAGACGCCCAACCTGACGTCGACCGTCTGGAACCAGGAAATCGCCCGGGCATCCGCCAAGGTGCCCGGCGTCACCATCAAGAAGCTGGTGGCTCCGTCCGTTGACCGCACGGCGTACGCGAAACAGCTCGCGGCCACCGGTCAGCTCCCGGACCTCATGATCGGAGTCTCACCGGACGGCTTCGCCCAGGCAGGCCAGCTAGCTCCCTGGCCGGACGCACAGCTGAAGAACTATGTCGACCCGCACGCCAACCAGATCGGCGGAAAGGAATACCAGCTCCCCTTCAACACCCAGCCCACCCCGCTCGTCTACTACAACAAGAACGACTTCGCCAAGGCCGGCATCGCCGGCGCACCAAAGACCTACTCGGCACTGCTCGCGGACTGCGCGAAGCTCAAAGCGAAGGGCATTACCCCCTTCGTCGTGGGCGGCGGCGGCAAGGACACCTGGGCGGACATGTACCCGCTCATCGCCACTGTGGGCACGGACGTCTATGCCAAGCAGGCCGACTGGCTGGCGAAGCGGACCGCCGGCGACGTGAAGTTCACCGACAAGAACTTCACCGGAGCGGCGGCCAAGGTTTCCAGCCTCGCGAAGAACGGCGACATCGACAAGGCGGGGCTGTCCCGCTCCTACGCCCAGACCGAGCAGGCATTCCGCGAGAACAAGGGAGCCATGTACCCGATGGGATCGTGGTTCGCCGCTTCCGCGGACGCCAAGAAGCCTCCGTTCGGCGTCGGTGTGTTCCCCTGGCCGTCCGACAGCGGCTCGCTGGTGATGCCCGCGTACACCGGCGGCGGCATGTCGGTGTCCTCCAAAGCCCCAGACATCGCCCTGGCGCAGAAGTGGGCCAAGGCGTTCATGGAGGACAAGCAGAACCTCGACACGTCGGTGAGGACGGACGGGTCGATCATCGCGATCAAGGGTTACCGTCCGCCGGCCGGGATAGGGCCCGTGTACAAGGACACCTTTGCCCTCTACGAGAACGCCCTCAAGAAGCACGACATCGTCAATGCGTTCTCCATCGAGACAGGTGACAACGCGCTCCCACCGGGAGTCGCCGACCAGGCGGCCCTCGGCGTCCAGGATCTGATCACCGGCCACAAGAGCCCGGCCCAGTTCTCCTCGTTCCTCGACGCTGAGTGGGCCAAAGCCACTCAGTAGCCCCAGCGCGGGAGCACTCCGCCAGGCGACCGTCTGTGAACGCGCACCCTTCAGGCCCCACCCCGGTGTCCGCACGGCGCCGTGGCCATCGAGAGAGTCGACATGACGCCGAGAAGTCGTCCCCGCGGCGGTGGCCGACGGCCCGTGGCGCTGGGCAGGCTCGGCGACTTCGCCCTCTTCGCGACGCCGGGCCTCGTCCTGTACGCGGTGTTCGTCCTGGCGCCCGTGGTCATGACCGTCGACTACGGCTTGACGAACCGCAACCCCTTCAACCCGCCGGTTCGCTTCGTCGGCCTGGAGAACTACAGGCTGCTGTTCCACGACAGCGACTTCCTGCACGCCTTGCGCAACACCCTGGTGATCACCGTGATCGTCACGGTCACGGCGAACGCAGGCGGGCTGGCGATCGCCCACCTGCTCGACCGCCGCGGATGGATCTACAACGCACTGCGAAGCGTTTTCTTCACTCCCGTGGTCCTCAGCGCCGTGGTGGTGAGCGTGATCTGGCAATCCATCCTGTCCGACGACGGCCTGCTCGACTCCCTGCTCCGGGACCTGGGCGTCCATCATCCGCCGGGCTGGCTCTCGGACCCCTCGCTGGCGCTCTACACGATCGCGTGGATCGTCACCTGGCAACTACTCGGCTTCTGCGTCGTGGTCTACCTCGCCGGGCTGCAGGGCGTGCCGAAAGAACTGCATGAGGCCGCCGCGCTGGACGGCGCCGGCCCCTTCCAGCGCTTCCGCTTCGTGACGTGGCCCCTGCTCGCTCCCGCACTGACCATCAACACGGTGATGCTGCTGATCACCGGATTCAAGGTGTACGACCAGGTGCAGGTCATCACCAACGGCGGCCCCGGCAGCGGCACCACCAGCACCATCGCCTTCAGCGTCGTGCAGACCGCCTTCACGGACAACCACGTCGGCTACGCCTCCGCGATGGCCACGGTGATGCTCGTCCTGGTCGTCTGCCTGTCCGTCGTCGTCCTCCGACTGCTGCAACGTCGTGAAGTGACGCCGTGACCCCCAGGTGAGGACACACAGGATGACGAGACGAGTCCCGTGTACAGGGAAGACTCCCGGAGGGCGCGGAGGGAATGACGAACCGGCCGGCACCTCGCAGGGACGCGGCGGCTTCCCCCGCGGGCGCGGCGGGATGCGACTCCTCTCCGCCCTCGTGGTCGGGGCCGCGTTCTTCCTGCCTCTCTATCTGATCCTGGTCAATGTCTTCAAGCACGGTCCGGACATCGTCCCCCACCCTGCATCTCTGCCGGTCCCACCTACGCTCGACAACGTCTCCGCGGTGCTCCGGCGCCCTGACCACCTCTTCTGGTACGGCCTGGCCAACAGCGTCGAGGTGGTGGTCGTCGCGGTGGCCGCGACCACCGGCATCTCCGCGATGCTCGGCTACTACCTGTCACGGGCCGGCGGCCTGGCTTCGCACGTGATCCTGGTGATTCTCCTGAGCGGGCTGATGGTCCCGCCCGCGGTGATCATCATCCCCCTGACCGTGCTGCTCCGGCACCTGGGCCTCATGACCTCGCTGCCAGGACTGATCCTTGCCGACGTCGGCTACTACGTGCCATTCGGCGTGTTCGTCTTCATGGGCTTCGTCCGCTCCGTTCCCCTCGAGTTGGAGGAAGCGGCCCGGATCGACGGGGCAAGCCGCCTGCGGATCTTCTGGCAGGTGATCTTCCCGCTGCTGCGGCCTGCCTCCGCCAGCGTCATGATCTTCCTGGGTACCTGGATCTGGAACGACTTCCTCAACCCGCTGATCATTCTGGGTCCTGCCACCGGCACGACGGTCACCGTCGGCATCTACCGAGCAATCGGCGAGCACCAGTCGGACTACGGAGCAGTCTTCGCGTTCATGTTCCTGGCCAGCCTCCCCATCCTCATCTGCTACCTCGTGTTCCAGAGGTACTTCGTCAAGGGCCTCACCGGCGGAGCCGTGGAAGGCTGACCGCCCCGAGTACCAGGCCCGACGCTCAGACTTCGGCAGGAACGACCCATCACCGCCCCCATCGACCGGCGACCGTCCGTCCGGCGCCACCGCTGATGCCGGCGCGCGGGATTCCCGGTGAACCGCGCGGCCGGGCTCAGGTGCGCGTTGGGGCGTAGGGCAGCGGGCCGGTCGCCACTGACCAGCGGTTTGGAGAGGACGTCGTAGCCGTCGCCGTGCTTGACGCTTCGGGCCTGCAGGCGGTTGGGGGTCCTGGTCGACTGCGACGAACGCCACTTCGCCGGGCGAGCCTCAGTCCATGGGCAGTTGCTGTTCGGCCCAGATGACCTTGCCTTCCGCCGTGTAGCGCGTTCCCCATCGGCGGGCCATACGGGCTACCAGGAACAGGCCCCTGCCGCCCTCGTCGGTGGTGCGGGCGTGCCGGAGTCGAGGCGAGGTGCTGCTGGCGTCGGTGACCTCGCAGATCAGGCTCGCGTGGCGGATCAACCGAAGCCGGATCGGGCCGACGGCGTGACGGATGGCGTTGGTGACCAGTTCACTGACGATCAGCTCGGTCGTGAAGTCCAGTGCGTCCAGCCCCCATATGCGGAGCGTATCCGTGCAGCAGGTCCGCGCCTGGCCCACTACCGCCGGGTCCTGGGGCAGGTCCCACGTGCTCACCTGGTCCGGGCCGAGCCCGTGGGCCCGGGCGACCAGCAGTGCGACGTCGTCGGAACGCGGGCGGGCGGGCATCGCGGCGACGAGTTCATCGCACACGGAGTCCAGGGAGCCGTCCGGCTGCCGGCGGACGGCGTCGTGCAATCTGAGCAGTGCCGCGTCCGTGCCCCCGGACGCGCTGTCCGAACCGTCTCCAGGCACGTGCTCGCCGTCGTACGCGGAGAGCAGTCCCTTGGTGAACAGGGCGAGGACGCTGCCGTCTGGGACATCGACGTCGGCGGCCTCGAAGGGCAGCGTCCCCAGGCCCAACGGCGGGCCGCTGGGCAAGGCGACGGGAACCATTTCACCCGACGGTCCCGCGACCACCGGGGCCGGGTGGCCGGCGCTGGCCACGGTGCAGCGCCGGGTCACCGGGTCGTACACGGCGTACAGGCAGGAAGCGCCCAGCAGGGAGGTGGCCGCGGCCTGGCCGTTGTCGGCGACCGGCCGCTCCTCCAGCAGCCGCAGCACCAGGTCGTCCAGATGCGCCAGCAGTTCCGCGGGCGCAGGATCGGTACTCGCCAGCGTCCGAACCGCCAGCCGCAGCCGTCCCATGGCCGCGGCGGCGTTGATGCCCCGCCCCACGACGTCGCCGACCACCAGCGCCATGCGGGCGCCGGACAGCGGGATCACGTCGAACCAGTCACCCGCCACGCCTGCGGCCGTCTGCGCGGGAAGATAACGCGTGGCGATGTCCAGGGCACCACTGCCGGCCGGTGGCCGGGACAGCAGGCTGCGCTGAAGCGCCTCGGCGGCAGTGTGTTCACGGGCGTATCGGCGGGCGTTGTCCAGGCACAGTGCGGCGCGGGAGACGAACTCCTCTGCCAGGGGGATGTCGCTGGGCTCGAAGCGTTCACTGCCGCTGCCGCGCAGTAGGAGCACCGCACCCAGGCATGCGCCGCGGGCGATCAGTGGCACGGCGATCACGGACCGCAGTCCGAACTCCTGGGCCAGTTCACTGCGGACGACGTCGTGGGCGTACCACTGCCCCAGCGGGGGCTCCATCGCCCGGTCCAGTACGGTGCGGCCCTCGGTCATGCAGCGGGCGATCGGGGAGTCGGTCGAGAAACCGGACGGTGCGCCGATCGGCACGGCGGCCTCCGGGCAACCTTCGCGCCGGGAGTGGTGGGCCACGCGCATCAGTGACAGAGCACCGGCAGGGGTCACCGGGCCCGGCTCGTCCCCGGCGAGGACCATCGGGAAGAGGTCCACCGTCACCAAGTCGGCCAGATGCGGAACTGCCGTCTCGGCCAGTTCCTCCGCGGTGCGGGTGATGTCCAGGGTCCGGCCGATCAGAGTGCCCGCCCGGGTCAGGAACAGCAGGCCGTCCTGGGCACGCTTGCGTTCCGTCACGTCGGTCCCCATGTAGCCCACGCCAAGGACCCGGCCTTCGTCGTCGTCCAGCCGGAAGAACGAGGTGGAGTAGGCCCTCTGGTGCTCGGTGTCAGCCGGGACGTGTCCGCGGTATTCATAACCCCGTATCGGGATTCCGCTGGTCAGCGCGTTCCTCAGCTGGTCCTCCATCGCGTTCGGCGCCAGCCTGGGCAGTACCTCCGTGATCCGCCGGCCGAGCCGCTGGCTCATCGATACGCCCGCCATCGACTCCAGCGTGTGATTCAGCCACATGTACCGCAGGTCGTGATCGAGCACAGCGATGCCGTACGGCAGGTCGGTCAGGAAGCGTTCCAGTACGGACTGGTTCAGCTCCCACCAGGGGGTGCGGGCGAGATCCACTGCGTACATCAGCCATACCTGACTCCGGGGTGGATCCTGAGCGGGGTACCCCGTGGTCATCGGACTGACGCGCACCCCCAGACGCACCGGGACTCCGTCCTTGCGGAACGCATCCAACACGCCGCTGAAGGGTCGCCCGAGAAGGGACTCCGCCGACAGGCCGAGGAGTCGGGTAATCGGCTGGCGCATGGCCTCGTCGGCCGAGTAGCCGAGAAGCCGCTCGCCGACGGGCGTCCAGCACACGACGTGCCCGTCCTCAGAGAAGGCCAGGGCCGCGGTGTCGGCCAGGTCCAGCGGCGGAGCCGGTACGCCTTCCTGTCCCGGGCTGCCGTCCGGTGACCCCGGCTGGTGCGCCCCGGCCCGAAGGCTCCTCGCCCACTGGGGTGCGGCCATGGCGATTGTCCTTCCCTGACCCCCTGATGACATTAAGTCCCAAATCTGAGCTTAGTCACAGGTCCGGTCACCATTCGCCCGTCGCTCTATGCTACCCAGATGAGGACAAAATACCCCAGGAGGGCGAACTCACGGCACAGCCTATAGGTCGGATGACTTCTGCGCCAGCTGGAGGAGATGCGCTGCGTTTGGAACACTCAGTCGATGATTCATCCTATGTGTACGCGAGTGCGGTCTTCCGTCAAGGGCGCGCGGGACTGCATCAGCGCCCACCTCCCCGCTCCAGCGAAAGGCGACGGTGCTCGCGTGGCTGCACAGATCCCGCGGATCACCTACGGTGTTGCCCATCTGCTCCTGCGACGACGGAACACCAACCCAGCCGGCCGTGGCACAACGGACGATCGAGTACGTCGACCACCTCCATGGGCACGTCACGACCCCGTCTTCCTCTGCGACGGGCGCTACCAGGCACCCACCACGCCCGGCTTCTCCTCGACCATGCGTCGCCAGCCGATCGGCGCGTACACCTTTCCCCACGGCGAGTGCGGGGCCGCCGTCCCCGCCGACCGCACCAACGGCGCCAGCCCCGACAACGAGTAGGCGGATCATGACCGACTTGAGCGGCCTGCGTGCCGTAGTGACAGGCGGCGCCTGCGGCATCGGGCGCGCCACCGCCGACATGCTGACACGGCGAGGAGCCCACGCTGCCGTGCTGGACCTCGATCCGTCAGGTGTGGACGAGGGCCTGATCGCGGTCAAGGCCGATGTCGGCGACGACGCCCAGGTACGCGCCGCGGTCGCGGAAGCCGCCAGCCGGCTGGGCGGTATCGACGTTCTCGTCAACAACGCGGGCATCAGCGTGATCGGCACGGTGGAGGACAACGACGACGAACAGTGGCGCCAGGTCCTGGACGTCAACGTGCTCGGCATCGTGCGGACCACACGCGCGGCGCTTCCCCACCTGCGCGCCTCCACGCACGCCTCGATCGTCAACACCTGTTCCGTCGCCGCCATCGCCGGGCTGCCGCAACGCGCGTTGTACTCCGCCAGCAAGGGCGCGGTGCTGTCCCTCACCCTGGCCATGGCGGCCGACCACGTCCGCGAGGGCATCCGCGTCAACTGCGTCACCCCCGGCACTGCCGACACCCCCTGGGTCAGCCGCCTCCTGGAGACCGCCGAGGACCCCGAGGCGGAACGCGCCGCCCTGATCGCCCGCCAGCCCATGGGTCGCCTGGTGACCGCCGAGGAAGTCGCCGCGGCCATCGTCTACCTCGCCTCACCCGCCGCTGCTTCGGTCACGGGCACGGCGCTCGCCGTGGACGGCGGCATCGCCGGCCTCCGAGTGCGTCCCCCCGGCTCGTCGGACGCCCGGCTCCTGTGAGTGGCCGAGCCTCCGGCAGGAACGTGGAAACCGCCGTCGAAGGCCAACCTGCCGCGGCTGCCCAGCCGACCCTCACCTCACGGAAGGCGCCCACGGATGCGCACGACCAGGCTGGGCCGCAGCAGCGTCAGCGTCACCAGCATGTCGTTCGGCGCCGCAGCGCTCGGCAATCTCGGCACCGCGGTCAGTGACGAGGACGCGCGTGCGGCTGTGGACGCCGGGTGGGCGGCCGGAATACGCTACTTCGACACCGCCCCCCACTACGGTCTGGGCCTGTCGGAGCTCCGGTTGGGGGCGGCCCTGCGGCATCGGCCGCGCGCCGAGTTCGTCGTCTCGACCAAGGTGGGCCGACTCCTGCGGCCCAAGACCGGCTCGGGCCGAGACGATGCGAACGGCTTCGCCGTCCCGGCCACGCACGAACGAATATGGGACTTCAGCGCACCCGGTGTGCGCACCAGCATCGAGGAAAGCCTCACCCGCCTCGGTCTGGACCGGATCGACGTGGTCTACCTGCACGATCCGGACGACCACGAGCACCAGGCCTTCACCGAGGCCTACCCCGAGCTGGAACGGCTGCGCGCCGAGGGAGTCGTGGGCGCCATCGGCGCGGGCATGAACCAGACCCGGATGCTCGACCGCTTCGTCCGCGACACCGACGTCGACGTGGTCCTGCTCGCCGGCCGCTACACCCTGCTCGACCAGACCGCACTGGACTCGTTGCTGCCAGACGCCTTCCGGCGCGGTGTCTCCATAGTCATCGGCGGTGTCTTCAACTCCGGTCTGCTGGCCGCTCCCAAGCCTGGCGCCACTTTCGATTACGCACCCGTGTCCCCCGCGCTGCTGGACCGTGCGTTGCACATGCAGGAGCTGTGCGAGAGCCACGGCGTTCCGCTGCGGGCCGCGGCTGTGCGCTTCCCCTTCGGTCATCCAGCCGTGGCGAGCGTGCTGGTGGGTGCCCGCTCGGCCGAAGAAGTACGCGACGCCGCCGCGCACTTCGCCCGGCCGCTGCCCGCACGGCTGTGGGACGACCTGCGCTCCACCGGTCTGGTCCCGGACGGAGTGCCCGTACCGAGCGAGCGATGAGCTCGCGGTTCACGCTGGTCCCGTCTCCCCCCGTTACGGCCTGAGCCCCGCCGAACGGCGACTCGGAGAGGCACGACGCAACCGTCCGCACGAGGAGCTCACGCCGTCCACCAAAGCGGGTCGGCTCCTTCGTGCCTCATTTGCCGCTCATGACCTGCCCGCCCTGGCGGTCTTGAGGTCGGCGGTCCAGAAGGTGCCGTCGGGAAAGCTGTACGTCGCGATCGACTTCTTATGCATCTGTGCGGAGAAGCCCGGAGCCGTGGGAGCGACGTAGTGTCCGTCGAGGATCTGGGCCGGGGTCAGGAAGTGCTCGTGCAGATGGTCGACGTACTCGATGACCCGGTCCTCGGTGGTGCCGGAAAGGGAGACGTAGTCGAACATCGAAAGATGCTGGACCAGTTCGCACAACCCCACTCCACCCGCGTGCGGGCAGACGGGTACGCCGAACTTGGCGGCCAGGAGCAGGATCGCCAGGTTCTCGTTGACACCGCCGACCCGGGCCGCGTCAAGCTGCAGAACGTCGATGGCGCCGGCCTGCAGGAGTTGCTTGAAGACGATGCGATTCTGCACGTGCTCACCGGTGGCGACCTTGATCGGTCGGACGCGCGTACGTATCGTCGCGTGGCCCAGGATGTCGTCGGGGCTGGTGGGCTCCTCGATCCAGTGCGGCTCGAACTCGGCGAGCGCGTTGGTCCAGGTGACGGCCTGGTCCACGTCCCAGCGCTGGTTGGCGTCGATGGCCATCCGCACCGTCGGCCCGATGGCCGCGCGGGCCGTTCGGCAGCGGCGCACGTCGTCGGCCAGATCCGCGCCGACCTTCAGCTTGATCTGTGTGAAGCCCTCGTCGACGGCCTGCTTGGCCAGGCGGGTGAGTTTCTCGTCCGAGTAACCCAGCCAGCCCGGAGAGGTGGTGTACGCGGGGTATCCCCGTTCCAGGAGGTGATCGGTTCGGGCCGCCCGACCGTTCTGGCCGCCCCGCAGCAGTCGCAGCGCGTCCTCACCGGTGAGAGCGTCGGTCAGGTAGCGGAAGTCGATCTGACTGACGAGCCACTCCGGTGTGGCCTCGGCCAGAAAGCGCCACACAGGCAAGCCCGCTCTCTTGGCCGCCAGGTCCCACACCGCGTTGATCATCGCGCCGATGGCCATGTGCATCACCCCCTTCTCGGGACCGAGCCAGCGCAACTGGCTGTCGCCGATCAGGTCGCGATGCAGAGATCCCGGGTCCGCGCACAGCTCGGCGACCGGGCGGCCGAGAACGTACTCACGCAGTGCGTCCAGCGCGGCGACCTGCACATCGTTGCCGCGCCCGATGGTGAACGTGAAGCCGTGCCCTTCCAGCCCGTCGCCCGCGTCGGTGCTCAGCACGACATAGGCGGCGGAGTAGTCCGGGTCGGCGTTCATGGCATCGGATCCGTCCAGCTCCCGCGACGTGGGGAAGCGGATGTCGTATGTGTCCACGGCGGTGATCCGCGACGGTTGTGCGGACATGAGAGGTCCTCTCGAAGTGCCTGTGCCGGCGGCGGGCGGGTCACGCCGCGGCGAAGGTCTGACGCTGGCTGCCGAGCCGGTCGCTGCCCAGCCCTACGACTCGCCAGGGCGCAGTGATGTGTGGCCGGGCAGGCCGGGTGCGTCGCCCGCCCCGTCCGTACCGACCGAACGGCGAGGAATCAGCACCTGGTCGTAACGTCCGACGTCTGTGCCCGGGTCCTTCACGAACTCCGTGGGACAAGGAGGGCTGCAGGCGCCGTCGATGTCATGAGTTACGGCCGACAGGTCCAGGAAACGGACACCGCCGTCCCCTACGGTGTCCACGGCTGCCGGACGTTCGTCCCTGACGGCGCCGACCCGCGTGAATCGCATGAGCACACACCTCAGCCATGGGGAGCAAGGGAAACCCGCGCGGGCGAACAAAGGCATCGGTGATCCCCGGCGAACCGAACTCGACCATACGGCTCAGGGCTGAGTAGCGCAAGGATTCATCGGACGACTCATTAAAGGCACTAAAGGAATATATTGGATTAATTCCCATGTAACAACCGCTCGACTGCTCTGATCGAGACCCCAACCTTTCGGTGTGCGTGCAATGGTGGGAGAGTGATCCGATGTCGTAGCGCTTCAGCACAGTGGGCTCCGTCATCCCCTGTGTCCCGCCTGACTCGTTCGAAGGAGGGCTATGGGGAGGCCAGGCAGAGGGAAGGATTAGCGCAGCCGTGAGCGTGAGCGGGACCGGCAGTGGGGGCGGTGATACTCGAACTGCTCAGCGAATGAGGGCCCTCACCGTGGAGGAACGACCTGCTGGACCGCGACATCGCCCGTATGGTGGCCCTGCGCGGAGGCCGCCACCGCCGCCGGGCAGTTCGGACGGATGACCGGCCACGCCCGACGGCGCTCGCCGTTGGGCAAGCGGCCGTTGTCGCGCAGCGCTCTGCGCCTCTCCTCCGTGGGAAACCGGTCGGCTTCGTCGCCGATGAAGACCACGACACTGACCGGTCACCGTCTCGGCTACCTTCCGGTGATGGCTACGTCGAGCAGGTCGCTCGTTGCCCCGTTTGAGTCGCCGTCGAACACCAACCTCACGTATTGGGCGTGTGCGCCAACTGGGAAACCGGCCGAAGAGGGCGCACGGCCCGGCTATGTGCCAGGCAGGCCACCCCTCGCCCACCTCCAGCACCTCCGGCCGGATCCTCTGCGCGGGCCCGCGAGCCCGTTCGGCCTGTTCAGCCGCTCGGACCTCGACTCGCTTGCCAGGAGGTCCCGGACAGCAAGGGCCCGCTGTTAGCGGGCGGTGGTTCGCGAAGGCAGTTTCCGCACGACGCGGCGAATTCCCTGATCAGGCCATGGCTGACGGGTTCGTAGAAGCGGAAGCGGAGGCCATCGGGCGCGGAACGCGCCCCGGCCGAGCCGGTGAAGGAAAGTAGTCACTGCGGTCGTGCTGGTACCGCAGGGGCAGCGATAGCCGCGGGGCTCGCGTACTCATCCGGCGGTACCCGGCGGCTCGCTCCGGCGACCCGTCTGTCACCCGGCCCGGGGCGCACGGGGGCTCTTGCAGGGGCAGCGCATCCGGGCCGGTGGGCGGCTCAGTCGTCCCATTGGTCGAGGAGGGCGTCGTCGACTGCGAGGGTGGGCGTGATGCCGTCGTCGTGGAGGGGCTGTTCGGTCCAGATGATCTTGCCGCGGGCCGTGTAGCGGGTTCCCCAGCGCTGTGCGAACTGGGCCACGAGGTACAGCCCGCGGCCGCCCTCGTCGGTGGTGGCCGCGCGGCGCAGGTGGGGCGAGGTGCTGGAGCCGTCCGCGACCTCGCAGATGAGGTGCCGGTCGTACAGCAGCCGCAATCGGATGGGCTGGGTGCCGTACCGGAGGGCATTGGTGACGAGCTCGCTGATGATCAGCTCTGCGGTGAAGGCGAGGCGTTCCAGGCCCCAGGCCCCGAGTTGACGGCCGGCCTCGGACCGGATGCGGCAGACCGCTTCCGGTTCGGAGGGGATGTCCCACTCGCGGACATGGGTGGGGTCGAGAATGCGTGTGCGGGCGACGAGCAGGGCGACGTCGTCAGCGGGGTGCTCCGGAAGGAGGGCGTCGATGACCGTCTGGCATGTCTGTTCAGGGGTGCGGTGGGAGTGGGCGAGGGCGTCTCGCAGAATGTCCAGGCCGGAGCTGAGGTCGCGGTCGCGGTTCACGACCAATCCGTCGGTGAACAGGGCGAGTTGGCTGCCTTCCGGCAGGTCGAGCGTGGCGGTCTCGACAGGGAGCTTGCCTCCGAGTCCGAGGGGAGGTGACACGGGCGTGTCGGGGAAGGAGACCGTCCCGTCGGGGAGGATCACGGCTGGGCCCGGATGGCCGGCCCGGGCGATGGTGCACGTTCCGGAGACCGAGTCGTAGATCGCGTACAGGCAGGTGGCCCCGGTGACGTCCAGGTCGGCCTCATCGCCGCTCTCGTCGGCGTCGAGGTGGGCGACGAGTTCGTCCAGGTAGCTCAGCAGCTCGTCGGGCGACAGGTCCAGCCTTGACAGGTTGTGCACCGCGGTGCGTAGTCGCCCCATCGTTGCCGCCGCGTGCAGGCCGTGGCCGACCACGTCGCCCACCACCAGTGCGACACGTGCCCCGGGGAGTGGGATGACGTCGAACCAGTCCCCGCCGACTCCCTCCTGCGCGGGCAGATAGCGCCACGCCACTTCCAGGGCGTTCTGTTCCGGCAGCCCCCGCGGCAGCAGACTGCGCTGCAGCGTCACGGCCATCGCGTGCTCGCGAGTGAACCGGCGCGCGTTGTCGATGCAGACGGCCGCTCTGGCCGCCAGTTCCTCCGAGAACGACAGATCGTCCTCTTCGAATTCCGGTGAATCGGCCGACCGCCAGAAGGTCACCAGGCCCAGTACCACGCCCCTGGCCTGCAAGGGAACGGTGATCAGCGAGCGCAATCCGCAGGCCAGCGCTCTCGCGGCGAGCTGCGGATCCTGCTCCTGCCACGCCTGGGCCTGCCCCAGGTCCGCCTCGAGCTGCGCACGCCCCGTTTCCAGCGCCTGCATCTGCGGTGTCGCCGCCGCGAACGTGACCGGCTCGCCCAAGGGGTTCACCGCCACGCCGTCCTGATGGCCGCTGACGGCGGTGCGCCGCATCTGCCGCCACGACTCCGGTGCCGGCTCCTGGCCCTGCACGACCGCGTCCAGAAGATCCACGACGGCGACGTCGGCGAACTGCGGCACGGTGACCTCGGTCAGTTCCTCCGCGGTGCGCACGACATCCAGCGTGGTCCCGATCTTCACACCGGCGTCGTACAGCAACGTGAGGCGCTCCCGCATGTCCGCCGCCCGCCCCGACACCGCTGCGAGTTCCGTGGTGTCCCGCAAGGTCACCACGCTGCCCCCCTGACCTCCGTAGGGGGCGACAGGGCGCTTGTTGACCGCAAGGAGCCGGTCGCCGGCCAGGTGCGCTTGATCCGTGACCGGCTCGGTGGACCGGAGAAGCCGCGCCGTCCCGCTGTCCAGACCGACGTCGCCGATGTCCCGCCCCTCGGCATCCTTCGGCAGATCGAGCAATCGCCGCGCTTCGTCGTTGACGAGCAGCAGCCGCCCGTCGGCTCCGATGATGAGCACGCCCTCCCGAACCGCGTGGAGCACGGCGTCGTGGTGGTCGTACATCCGCGCCATCTCGACCGGGCGCAGCCCGTGCGTCTGCCGGCGCAGCCGCCGGGCGACCAGCACGGTCCCCGTGGTGGACGCGGCAAGGACCCCGGCGCCGGCACCGAGGATGATCGGCAGCTGCTGGTGGACCAGGCTCGTCGCGTGTTGCACCTTCAGCCCGGCGGACACCGCGCCGGCGACCGAACCGTTGGCCCGGAACACCGGGACGATCACCTGGATGGACTTCCCGCGCGGTCCGGGCAGGCTGACCTGGCTCGGCGTCGGAGTGAGCTCTTCGATGACGACATGACCCGCCAGTGCGGGCCCGACGTTACCGACGAACTTCTTCCCGATGGCCGTCGGGTTGGGATGGGTGAGCCGGATCCCGTGCGTGTTCACCACGACGATGAAATCGACACCCGTCCGCTTCTGAGCGGCTACGGCGCGTGGCTGCAGCACCGCCGTCGGGTTCCTGCTGTCCAGCGCCGCCGCCGTACCCGGCGCGCTGGCAAACGCTTGTGCCGCGGCCAGTGACTGGCTCCGGGCCTGACGAATGGCGGCCTGCTGTGAATACAGCACCAGGGCGGTCACTGCTGCGGCGACCAGAAGCACCACGATGAGGGCCTGCAGGGCCAGCACCTGGCCGGCCGCGCTGCGCAGTGAGAACAGGGAACGCGGCTTCGCGTCCGGCTCCGCTCCGGCGGCGCGATCGGATCCGCGTGGCTTCTTCCGGCCGGCACGTGTCGAATGCCGTGACGCGAGGCTTTGGCCGTCCGGCGCACCGCCGCGCCGCACGCCCGGCGCACGGCTCAGCGACCCCTCTCGATCGCCGGCGGAACGAACGGGAGGGTGGCGCGGGCGACGGTCCCGAGACCAGAACCTCCTCATGGGCCATTCGTACACTAATGTTCACTTTGTTGTGAACCCGAGGCTCATGACGAGCCCGGTTCGTGGACATCGCGCGCTGCCCCGTCGGCGCGGCGCCCAGCGGCGAGGTCGGCCGCAGGGCGGTTCGGGCGCCGCGTCCACCTCACCTCGCCGCTGTGCCGCCGCTCAGGGAACGGCTCAGACGACCACGACCCGGCGCCCGCGGGTGTGACCGGCCTGACTGTCGACGTGCGCGGCCGCGGCCTCGGCGAGCGTGTACGACCTCTCGACCGGGATGTGGAGCCTTCCCCGCGCGATGAGGTCGGCGGCCTCGGCGAGCGCATCCGGCACGCTCCCGGCCGCGCCGGAGAACCGGACGCCGAGCTCCGGCGCACCGAGATCGGCGATCGAGATCACCTTCTTCGGGTCCCCGGTCAGCTCGACGAGCTCGCGGATCACGCCCGAGCCGGCCAGATCGAGGGCCGCGTCGACATCGCCGAGGTGCCGGACCCGCTCGACCCAGCCCTCGCCGTACGTGGTGGCGCGGGCTCCCAGGCTGCGCAGATAGTCCTGGTTCGCGGCTCCGGCGGTGCCGATCACCGCGATCCCGCGGTCGTGGGCGATCTGCAGCACTGCCGATCCCACTCCCCCGGCCGCACCGCTGACCAGCATCGTCTGCCCTGGCCGCACACCGACCTCGCGGATGACGCGCAGCGCGGTCTCCACCACGGAGGGGTAGCCGGCGGCCTCTTCGAACGTCAGCCCCTCGGGCATACGAGCCCAGGCCGACAGCACGGCGAACTCGGCATAGGTGCTGGAGCCTTCGCCGAACACGTGGTCGCCGACCTCGACCCCTTCGACACTCTCGCCGACCTCGTCCACCACCCCGGCGGCGTCCAGCCCGACTCCGGCGGGCAACTCGATCGGATGGGCCTTGAGCACCTGCCCTTCACGGATCCGCCAGTCGACCGGGTTGACGCCCGCAGCCCGCACGGCGATGCGTATCCGACCGGGGCCCGCGTGGGGCTCCTCGGCATCTATGAGGCGCAGAACGTCCGGACCGCCGAACTCGGCGAAGCTCACTTTCTTCATGCGGCGACCGTAGCACTAACGGTTAGCGTTTTATCACTGTTCCAATTTTGCATCTGCTAGTGTGAGCGCATGACCGTGCCGTCCGGGCGCCGTGAGCGCAAGAAGGCCGCGACCCGCCAGAAGATCGCCGACACCGCCCTGCGGCTCTTCCTGGACCGCGGGTACGACGCGGTGGGGATCCGCGAAGTGGCCGCCGAGGCCGACGTGGCCGTCACCACGCTCTTCTCCCACTTCGCCTGCAAGGAGGCCCTCGTCTTCGAGCAGGACGAGGACTTCGAGCAACGCCTCACGCAGGCGGTCACCGGCCGGGCGCCGCACGAGCCGCTCATCCCCGCACTGCGCGGCGAGATCCAGGCCCTGGTACGACACTGCACAGCGGACAGCGCCGCCCCGATCTGGCACATGATCGACGGATCACCCGCCCTGCGGAGGTACGACGAGTCGATGCGGCTGCGCCACGCGGAGACACTGGCGACGGCCATCGCCGCCGACCCCGAGCTGTCACCGACCGCGACGGCGAGCCGGACGATCGCCAGGTTCGTGATCGACGCCTATGCGCTGGCCCGCGAAGCAGCCGAACCGGAGGCCGCGGTGGACGAGATCTTCGGGATGATCGAGGCGGCCTGGGAGGCCGCCAGCACTTCTCGACGTGGGTGATGGATGTTTGGTCGGCAGTTCACCGGCTTGGAGGTCGGGGGCTGCTGGGCCTGCACACAGCCTCAGTGGCCAGTGAGGTGAAAGCTGGTCTGCGCGGGCCGGATTCAGAAACCAGAACGGTCGGTGGACGTGACTGCCGGGGTGGGATGGGGCCAGTAGGCGCGCAGGTAGAGGGAGAACGGGCCGCCAGCGGCGGGGAGCCAGTTGGGCTTGTCGTGGTGAACGCAGCGCCTTTGCGCTGGGTGCTCCAGTGGTGGTCCAGTGGGATGCCGATGTTCCGGAACTCGAACAGTTCAGTTTGCCGGTGTACTCGGCCAGGGGATAGGCCATCGCCTTGTTGATCAGCTGCTGGACCGCGGCGCGGTCCTGGTCGGTGTCGTTCATGAAGACCCGGGGGATGACTGCGGCGATGCGGGTGTCGAAGCGGAAGACCCCGACGATGCCCTCGGGCACCTGCCCGTCCCAGTCGGACGGGGCCAGCAGGTAGCAGCGCCGGGTTCCGCGGGCGGCGCCCGGTCCTGGTGCCGACCCCCCGTGGGCCGGCACCAGGAGCGCGCTACGACGTGGGGAGGGTGAAGTCAGCCGTGGTTGTGGCTCCCTTCGCGATCCTCACGATCCGCAGTTGCGGCTGGTAGCCGTCCTTCCCCGCGGTCAGCGCCAGCGGGTTGTAGCCCTTGTCGAGCCACAGCTGGTAGTGACCCGCGGCATCGGTCCTGAGGCTGTAGGTGACCGCGCCGCACCCGAGGTTCTTGTTCCACATCGTGCAGACCTGCACGGACGCTCCGCGGATCGGCTGCCCGTCCGAGCCCGAGACCGTGCCGGTGAGCTTGCCCCACGACGCCGGCGGGTCGACCGTCATGGCCACGCTGATCCGGCCGTCCTGGTACGGCGTGTCCGTCTCGACGCCGACGGCGGCGGCGTAGTCCCCGGGCTGCGACACCGCGCTTGAGTCGGCGGTCACCGCCACGGTCACCGACTGCCCCGGGGCCACGTCGAACCCGGTGGTGCCCTCGTTGAGCCACGAGACGTCCCCGACGCCGCCGCACTCGTCGTAGCCGGGCAGGGTCTCGCTCGACGCGACACCGTAGAAGTTCCCGGTGGAGCCGCCGATCCGGTAGAGGCCGCAGGAAGCCGCCCCGCGGAACAGGGCGTTGGTGGAGTTCGGCAGCGCCGACCACTCGTCCCGGGCGGGGTCGTAGGCGAAGGCCTGGTTGGTCAGCGCGGTGCTGTTGTCGATCACCCCGCCCATGACCTGGAGCTGTCCGTCGGCCGCTGCGGATGCAGCGCCCCAGGCGTCCATCGGCAGGTCGGCCTCCCTGACCCACTGGCTGGCGCCGGGCACCAGGGCGTAGGTGGCGGTCAGCGCGGCGTTGGTGTTCGCGTCGAGGCCGCCGGTGCAGACCACCTCGCCGCCCACTCCCCCGCACGCTCCGAAGGCGATGGCCGTGGGGTACGAGGGTTCCCTGGTCCAGGCGCCGGCAGCCGGGTCGAAGCTGTAGACGGACTTGGCAGCCGGGGTACAGGTGTCGGTCGTGCAGCCGCCGACGATGTACATCCGGCCCTGGAGCACGGCGTGTCCGGCGACGCTGACGCCCGCCGGCAGGTCCGCGACCCGCGTCCAGCGGTCGTTGTCCGCGTCGTAGGAGTACACGTGGTTGCTGACGTCGCCCGCGGCGTTCCAGCCTCCCACCACGTACAGGGTCCGGCCCACGAAGTCCGCGGTGGCGCCGTGCACCGCTTCCGGCAGGGCGGCGATGGACTTCCACGACGCGCTCACCGGGTCGTACACGTTGGCGGCGGAGGACACCGTGGTCAGGTAGCTCCCGCCGACGACGTAGACCTTCCCCTCGCGGTAGGCGACGGCGTCGTCCATCCGCTTCGACGGGTAGTCGGCGATCGGCGTCCAGCCCGCCGCGGCCGGTCCCGCCTGGTCCGGCCGGGCCTGCGCGCCCCCGTCCGCAGGGACACCGCCCGTCCCTTCATCGGCTTGGCCCTTACCGGGGACGGCCGCGGGACTGACAGCGGCCTTCACCACCATCGCCGGGGCCCCGGGGGCCGCCGCCTGGTGCCGGCCGTCCATTGCGGTGAACCCGCCGTCGGACTCGTTCAGCGTGACGTGTACCGGTGCGGTCCCGTCGTTGCCGAAGGTCACCTGCTGGGACTTCGCCCGGCCCATCGGCTCGGTGACCGCGATGGAGGACCGGTCGACGGTCAGGTGTCCGGCCCGCAGCTGGAAGTCACGCCGGACGATCCCGTCGGCGGTGATGTCGACCTCGGCGTTCGTCGGGGTGTACTTCCCGTCCTTGACGGTGAAACCGGTCGTTCCTGTGTGGCTGGAGAACAGCCAGTAGTAGCCGTCGGAGAGCCCGGCGTCGGCGGGCGTGGGCGCGGTGATGCCGAACTGGCCGCTGTCGCCCGCCACCGTCGCCCCGTCGACGGGTTCGCCGGTGTTGTGGTCGTGGACCACGCCGGCCATGAGCCCACCGGCGGTCGGGCCGCAGGAGTGGTTGCCGACGAACACGTTGTCCAGTTGCCAGAAGAGCGACCACATGCCGGTGAAGTGGAACCGGACCCGGACGTCCGCGTGCCCGGCGGCCGCCGGGATCGGGATGTCCACATGCCCCTGGAAGCCCACGGTCGTCTTCTTCCAGACCGACGTCCAGGTCTGGCCCCCGTCGGTGCTCACGTCGACGCTGCCGGTCTGTCCCCAGGCCGCGTCGTAGTCGGTGTCGAAGGCGATCTCCGGGTTGTCCGCCGCGGACAGGTCCTCCTGGGGCGACACCAGACTCGTGTCCTGCACGTTGCCGATGCCGTACCGGTAGGAGTCGACGACGGCGAAGTTGCCGCTGCCGCCGGTCCTGTTGCCGCGGTTGCCCGGGTCGTCGAAGCCCCAGGTCTGGCCCTTGCCCTTGGCGTCGGTGACGGTCCACCCGGCCTGCGGGTCCTTCCCCGTCCACCCGTCGAAGTCGGTCAGCGACCCGTCGAGGGACCAGGCGTAGCCGGGGGCGGTGCAGGTGTTTCCGTCGATCTTCATACCGACGTCGGCCCGCACCGTTCCGGTCCCTGCCGTGAGGTCCAGCGGCACGTCGGACTCCCTGTAGCCCGGCAGGTCCGCGGACGTCGCGTGCAGGGTGTAGCGCGCGCCCTCGGGCAGGGACAGGGAGTAGCGGCCGGTGTAGGGGTCGGAGTAGGCGACAGCGCCCGGGGCGCCGTCGACGGTGATCTCCGTTCGCATCGGCCATCCGTGGCCCGAGGCGTCGGTGACCGTGCCCGACACCGTGCGGTCCGGCTCCCCGGTCAGCGTGAAGTCCGCGTCGGCCTTCTTTCCGACGGTGACCTCGACCTGGTCGGTCCGGTCCGCGTAGCCGAACTTCGACGCGGTCACCGTGTAGGTGCCGGCCGGTGCGTGCAGGTCGTAGGTTCCGTCCGTGCCGGAGGTCGCGGTGAAGGCGCTGCCTTCGGGATCGACCGCGCGGACGGTCGTGCCGGGCAGCGGGTGCCCGGAACCCGCGTCGGTCACCGTGCCGGCGATCTCACCGGTGCGGCCCTGCGCCAGTCCCGAGACCCCGTGCGGGGTGCCGAGCCCGGTGGGGCCGTCCCAGCCCGTACCGGCCTGGCACAACTTGGTCCCGCACGACCCGTTGACGCCGCTGGTCACGTCGAAGAACGTCGAGCTCGCCGCGTAGGGATACGACGCCGGGTAGGTGCCCGGCGTCGGCGTACCGGCGAGCGCGTACATGCCGGCCACCAGCGGCGACGCCAGCGACGTGCCGCCGTACTGCGCCCACCCTGACTGGCCCACCGTGTTGTACACGCCGATCCCGCTCACGGGGTCGGCGTCCGCGGCGATGTCCGCGGTGCCCTTGTGCTCGCCGCAGGTGGTGTCGACGCCCTGCTGCCAGTCGGGGCGCGGCTCGTAGAGCGAGCAGCCCGAGCCGGCGCCCGCGCCACCGGCCTGGGAGCCCCAGGCGCTCTCGGTCCACCCGCGCGTCGAGGCGTCACGGGTCAGCCGCGTGCCGCCGACCGCGGTCACGACGGGGCTCGTCGCCGGCCACGACTGGACGTTGCCGCTGTCGCCGGAGGAGACCGTCACGGCTATGCCCGGGTGGTCGTAGTAGCCGTCGTACGCCGCTTCCTGGGCGTTCTCGCCGTCCACGCCGTAGGAGTTGGAGATCGCCACCACACCCGGCCACGCGGCCGCGGTGTTCACCGCCGCGCCGAGGTCGTCCAGCCCGGCCGTGTCACCCTGCACCAGCAGGATGCGGCACTTCGGGCACACGCTCGACACCGCGTCCAGGTCCAGCGCCGTCTCGATGCTCCACCCGCCGTTGTCGGCCGGGTAACTCGTCCCACCCCGCTGGTCGACCTTGGTGAAGCACCCGCTCGCCGTCGTACAGGCCGGCAGCCCGTAGTAGCTGCGGAACACCGCCAGATCCGACTCGGCAGCCGAGTACCCGTAGGCGTCCACGATGGCCACCGTCACGCCCTCCCCACCATCGGGCAGGTCGTAGGCGCTCACCAGGTCGGAGGGGGTCAGCGCCGTGGCCGGCGGGGTGTCGTCGGCCTGCATCTGCTGCCCGGCCGCGTCGGTGTACCCCACGGCGAAGCACTTCGCCACCGGCACGCCGGAGCGCAGTTGCGCCGCGGTCGGCGTGGAGCATCCCGCCGCCCGATAGCGTGCCTGTGCGGCAGCCGGCGACGGGGCGGCGGCTCGTGGCGCAGTCGGGGCCGCCGAGGACGAACCCGTGGCGGCCTGGGACGCGGGGGCCGTCCCCAGCGCCATGCCCACCGCCAGTAACACGATCAACGACCAGGCGATCAGGATCCGCCTGTGCTCGGGCGTCGTGTCCATCACGAGATCTCCTCCGGGACCGGATCGCGGCGACGGACCGGGTGTGCCGGTCGGTTCGCCGCACTCCGAGATGGCAGTTCGGGAACTGGGCAGGTTGGACAGGGTGATCCCGGTTGCCGGGTCAGGACACGGGTTCCGCTTCCCGACGGGCCCCCGGACGGTTGTGTCCGGCAGTGGCGGGCACCGGTCGCACCGGTGCCGCAGCCGTGACGCCTACTGCTCGGCAAGGGTGAAGTCGGCCGAGGTCGTCTGGCCCTTGGCGACCTTCACGATCCGGAACTGGGACTGGTAGCCGTCCTTGGCCACCACCACCGCCAGCGGGCTGTACCCCCGGTCGAGCCACAGCCGGTAGTCCCCGCCGATGCCGGTCCGCAGCGTGTAGGTCACCGTCCCGCACCCGAGGTTCTTGTCCCACATCGTGCAGATCTGCACCGTGGCACCACGCAGCGGCTGCCCGGCCGAGTCGGTCACGGTGCCGGAGACCTGGCCCCACGAGGCCGGCGGGTCCACGTGCAGTGACACCGCGACCTGCCGGACGCTGTACGGCGAGTCCGTGCTGACCGTCAACGCGGCCGCGAAGTCGCCCGGTTGAGCCAGCTTGGCGGAGTCCACCGTCACGGTCACGGCCACGGACTGCCCCGGCGCCACGTCGAGGTCCGTGGAGCTCTCCCGCAACCACGGCACCCCGGACGCGCACTGGTCGTAACCGGGCAGGTTCTCCGCGGACGAGACGGCCTGGAACTGCCCGGTGGTGCCGCCCACCTTGTAGGCACCGCAGGCCCCGCCGCCGCGGTAGACGGTGTTGCCGGAGTTAGGAAGAGCGGTCCAGTCGTCCGCCGCCGGATCGTAGGCGTAGCCCTGGTTGGTGACCGAGGTGCTGTTGTCCACCGACCCGCCCATGACCTCCAGTTGGCCGTTCGCCGCCGCAGCGGCGGCGCCCCAGGCATCCATCGGCAGCGCCGCCCGGGAGGTCCAGGACTGCGCGCCCGGGAGCAGCGCGTAGGTGGTGGTCAGCGGATCGTCGGCATCGGCGTTCACTCCGCCCGCGCAGACCACCTCACCGCCCACCCCGCCGCACGCGGTGAAGGCCACCGGCGTGGGGTAGTCGGGCTGCCGGCTCCACGTGCCGGCGGCCGGGTCGTACTGGTAGACCGCGTTCGACGTCGGGGTGCACGCGCCGGTCGTGCAGCCGCCGACGAGGTACAGCTTGCCCTGCAGCACTGCGGTCCCGGCTGCGCTGAGTGCGGCCGGCAGGTCCGCGGTGCGGGTCCAGGTGTCGGTCGCCGGGTCGTACGCGTAGACGTGTTTGCTGGTGACCCCGGACGAGTTCCATCCGCCCGCGACGTACAGCGTGTCGTCGACGAACGCCGCGGAGGCTCCGTTCAACGGCTCCGGCATCTTCGCCACCGCCGACCAGCTACCGCTCACCGGGTCGTACACGTTGACATCGGCGTAGTTCACCGTGCCGTTGCTCCCGCCGACCACGTACACCAGGCCGTCGTGGGTGGCGACCGCGTCGTCCATCACCGGCTTCGGGTAGGCGGCGATCGTCTGCCAGGCCGAGCCGGGCGCGTCGGCCTGGGCCGGCTCCGCCTGCCGGTCGTGCACCGCGGCGGAGGGGCCCGCGGCCGGCTTCGCCCGGCTCTTGGCGGCCTGTACCGGGTCGGCATAGCTGGTGGTGGTCCTCTGCACCAGCTTCGGCGCCCCTGTCGGGCTGTACGCCTGCCCGGCCGTGGGGGCGGAGCCTCCGCCTGCGGTGTCAAGCCTCACGTGCACGGGGGCCGTTCCGTCGTTGCCGAAGACCAGTTGGCGTGTCTGGGCCTGGCCCAGCTTCTCGGTCACCGCCAGGGACGACGGGGTGACGGTCAGCCCTCCCGGACCCGCGGAAGCGTCGTGGCGCACGATCCCGTCCCCGGGGAGCGCAACCTGCGCCCGGTCAGCGGTGGAGCGGTCGCCCGACGGTGCGGTGGCGCCCGTGGTCGTCCGCCCTGCACCGGTGCCGGCCTGGGCGGGACCGGTCACGCCGGCACCGAGAGCGGCCGTCACGAGCCCGACGACGAGCACACTGGTCAGCCGGCGACGGTACCGACGTGTCACTGCCATATCAAGATCTCTCCTGAGCCGGGACGACACGCGCCGCACAGCCGGGGCCGCAGCGCGTCCAACGACGCTTGCCGCAGGGGACCTTGTCACGGCCGCGCAGGCAGCCTCAAGGGACTGCAGGTTGCATGTTCAGGACAGGTGCCCGGAACCGGATGGGCGCCGACATCGCCCTGTCCTCCGAGGCGCTACTGCACACCGAACTGCCCCAGCAGGTAGCGCTCATCGGACCGGCGGGCAACGAGGAAGCCGGCCAAGCTCCCTGCGGCTCGGGCAGAACCCGCAGAAGCGAGTCAGTGCAGAGTGATGGTCAGGTCGCGCGGGTCCGCTTGGGGCTGCGAGGTAGTCGGACCAGTCGTCTCCGCCAAACCTGGCCGGCGTTCGGCTGTTTCAGGCCGGATGCCGAAGAGGTCCGAGAGATCGATGGGCGGCAGATCGGCCAGCGCCTCCGTCACGGCGGTGTTGCGGGCTGCGCGGACGGGCAGGTCGTGCCGCCTCAGCTTCGCTGACAGGCCAGCCGGGTTGGGGGGGTGCCACGGGCTGTTGCCGGACAGCAGGTAGTGGCTGCCCCCCGGGCTGTCTGATGGGTTGCTCCTGTCCGGCCGCTGTCCCCCGCCACCGCGCCCCGCGCCGATACCGTCAGAACATGGTTGACGATCGGGATACGGCAAGCACGTGGTGGACGAACTTGGACACGCTGGTCAACGGCGACCCGAAGCGAGTGCAGGGGCTGCTCGACGAAGGGGCGGAGCCGCAGGCGCGGCTGGCCGCGGCGGTGTACCGGGCCTCGGCGCATCTGCATCAGGATGCTTCGCCACAGCAGCGCCGGCACCTGCTGGCACTGGACGCGGCCCGGTACGGCGACCGGGAGCTGGCCGGGCGGATCGGCGATGTCGCGGTGGCCGGGGCTCCGGCCCCGTGGCGGGTGGAGTGGGCCGTCGGCGCGAGCCTGGACGCCCGGCTGCGGCATCCCATGGAAGGCGATCGCCGCAGCATGTGGTCTGCGGCCACGACGGTGGTGGACGGTCGCCCGGTGGCCGTCACGGGTTCTCATTTCGGCGTGCTGGTCTGGGATCTGAGCACCGGACGGCAGATCGGCGAGGAGTTGGAAGGCCATGAGGAGCGGGTGTTCGCGGTGGGCACCGCGGTGCTGGACGGCCGGCCGGTCGCGGTCACCGGCGGCGAGGACGACACGATCCGGGTGTGGGACCTGCTGACCTTGGAACAGCTCGGTGAGGCCATCGCGCTGGACGACTCCGGCGACGAGGTCATGTCGCTGGCCACGACGGTGCTCGATGGCCAGCCGGTCATCGTCAGCGGCGGTGCGGGCACGCTGCGGCTGTGGGACCTGGCCACCCACGCACCCATGGGTGACCCGCTGACCGGCCACGCCGGCGGGGTCTCGGCGATGACCGCGACGACGCTGGACGGCCGCCCGGTCGTCGTCTCCGCCGGAGCTGACGGCACGGTGCGGCTGTGGGACCTGACGGCGCGCGAGCAGATCGGGCCGGCGTGGGAAGGCCACGACGGCCTGATCTCCGGGATCGCGACAGCGGTCGTGGACGGACGCGCGATCGTGGTCACCGGGGCGGAGGACGCGACGCTTCGCAGGTGGGACCTGGCCACCGGCGACCCTGTCGGCGCCCCGATGATCGGCCATGCCGAAGCCATTCGCGAGGTCGACACGGCGGTCGTGGACGGCCGCATCATCGCGGTCAGCGGCAGCATCGACCACACGGTGCGTTTCTGGGACCTGGCCACCGGCGAGCAGGCCGGCGTCCCGATTACCGCGCACGACGCCCCGGTCTGGGCCGTCGCGACCGCCGAGGTCGACGGCCGCCCGGTGCTCGTGACCGGCGACGCCAACGAGGATCTGGTGCGGGTGTGGGACCTGGGAATGGCGGTCGTGGCCGAGTCCGCGGCCCTCGGCGAGGCGCCGGCCGGGCACACGGACGACGTGTGGACGCTGGCGACGTCCGAGGTGGCGGGCCGCCAGGTAGCGGTGAGCGGCAGCAGCGACCGGACAGTCCAGGTATGGGACCTGGACGCCGGCGCTCCGGTCGGCGACCCGCTGACCGGCCACACATGGGCGGTGACGTCGCTGGTGACGACGACCCTCGACGACCGGCCCGTCGCGATCAGCGGCGGCGGACGCATCATCCGCACATGGGACCTGGCCACGCGCACCCCAGTCGGCGATCCGCAGCCCGCGGAGGACGGTCACACCATCTTGGGCACCGCGATCGTCAACGGCCGCCGGATCGTGCTGGCCGCCGGCGACAAGCTCAGCCGTCCCGGCAGCAGTGTGGCGTTCTACCGCATCCGCATGTGGGACCTGGCCACCGGCGAGCCTGTCGGCCGCCAACTCGCCGGCCACCCGCAGCGGCCCATGGGAGGCGCGACAGTGGACGTCGACGGCCGCCCCATCGCGATCACCATCTGCGACGACCGCTCGGCGAAGCTCTGGGACCTGGAAGCGGGCGAGCCCTATGGGCCGCGCCGCCTCCACATCGAGGAGTCCGCTCGGTTCGGCCACATCGCCGCGGCCACGCTGAACGACCGCCCGGTCGTCGCGACCACCGACCACGGGACCCTGCGAACGTGGGACGTGACCACGGGCAAGCAACTCGGTCCCAACATGACCGGCCACGACTGGCACATCGAGACCGTGGCCCTGGGCACCCTCGCCGGCCGCCCCGTCGCTGTCACCGGTGGCGGCCTCGGCGAGGCCGCAGTCTGCGTGTGGGACCTCGACGCTGGCGAACAGCTGGGCCCGGCACTGCTGTTCCCGACGCACATCCGCGCTGTCGCAGTGACGTCGGACGCGCGGGTGGTGGTGGGGTACGGGACGGAGATCGCGGTGCTGCGGTGGACGGGGACTTGGGCGGCCTGACCGGTCCAGGGCCTGATGACTATCGCTACGAAGAGCAGCGCTAAGGATCGGCCCCTTGATCATGGCTGTGGCCAGGGCTAGGAGTTCTTCCGCCTGTCCCCCGGGCAGCCCCGCCGCGCCATCTTGAAGATCACCCGATCGGTCGGTGATACCTACCAACCCGCCGTATTCAAGAGCCCAAGCCTTCGCGTCTGATGCCTACACCGAGGGTCCACCAAGAATGTCCCCCTGCGGCAGGTCACGGTAGCGGTGGGCGGGTCCCGGCAATTCCGGCGAGGGTAGGGCGGCCCAGTGCCTGATACGCCATGACGAGCAGTTCGTTGGCATACACCTCGCACTCCGGATCGCCGACGGAGGCCCAGCACAGGTCACGACCCAGGATGAGGGCTTCGTCCGGGTCGCCGACCGCGCAGCAGCGCCGGGCCTCCCTGACGCTTGCGCCCAGAACCGTGCCGTCCGTTGGTGCGAGCCGGCGGCGTGCCCGCCCCTGGGAGTCTGGGGTGGGCACGCCGCACAGTTGTCTCCTGCGTCTGCGGTACGCGCAGGGGCTGTCGGGCTTCAGGGTGAAGTCCTTCGTCGTGGTCTGGCCCTTGACGACCTTGGCTTTCGTGCCCTGAGGCGTCCAGCCGTCCTTGGCCACGATCATGTCGATCGGGTTGTTCCGGGCGTCGACCCACAGCGCATACCTGCCGGCCGTGTCCGTCTTGAGGGTGAAACTCTGGGCCCAGCTGTCGAGTTGGACGGTCGCGCCCTTGATCCCGGCCGGGGTTCCGCCGCAGACCGTGCCGGTCACCGTTCCGGTGATCTTGCCCCAGGTGGACGGCGGTTTGACCACCATGGCCACGGGGAGGGGGGTGATCGTGTACGGGGTGTCGTGGATCACCTTGAGCGCGGCTGCGAACGTGCCGGGCTGGGTGATCGCCGCACCGGACGCGTCCAAGGTGAGGGTGATGTCCGTGGACTGGCCCGGAGCGAGCGTCACGTCCGTCGTGCCCTCCGACAGCCAGGTCACGTCGGCCGCGCTGCCGCATTGGCCGTAGCCGGGCAGCAGTTCGGTGTTCCTGACCGGGTTGAACGACCCCGTCGAGCCGCCGATCTTGTAGAAGCCGCAGGCGCTGCCGCCGCGGTACACCGCGTAGTTGGAGTTGGGCAGTTCCGTCCAGCTGTCGGTCGACGGGTCGAATGCGGTACCCATGTTGGTCAGCGTGGTGTTGTTGGCGGTGACGCCACCGGACAGCAGGAGCTTGCCGTTCGCGCCCACCGCGGCCATGCCCCACAGGTCGAAGGGCAGGTCCGGCAGCGCGGACCAGGCACCCACCCTGGGGTCGAACGTGTATGCCTTCACGGTGGACGCACCTCCGGTGCTGCCGCCCGCGCAGTACAGCGCCCCGTCGAGCGCGTCGGCCTGCGCCGGCAGGGCGACGGTGAGGGCACCGATCGCGGCCGCAAGGCACACGGCGATCGTGCGTGCGCGGTCGCGCACGGGTCACATGGATGGGCGTGGCATGGGCCACCGATTTTTCGGTCCTGGAACGGGAGTGGCGCGTGTGGTGGGCGCCGGGCCCTGAGTGTGCTGGTTCCGGGCTGGGGCCGGCCGGTTCCGGGCTGTCAGGATGGGGACAGTTGCCGCATGCGGACACCGGGGAGCGGCTCGCGGCGTCCGGTGCCTGCTCACCGCCTCCCCCCGGCGGCGGTGAGCAGGCGGCTCGGCTACCGCGCGGTGACGTGCAGGGCGACCTTCACCGGCGGCTGGTTGTAGGGCGTGTCGGTCGCGACCGTGAGCGCCGCGCCGTATTCACCGGGAGCCGGGACCGCGGCGGTGTCCGCGGTGAGCCAGACCTGGACCTTGTGGCCCGGCGGTACGGTGAACGACGTGGTGTCCTCGCTGAGCCAGGACGCGTCCTGGCCGCCGTCGCAGCGGTCGTACCCGGGCAGCACCTCGGCGAGGGCCACCGGAGTGAAGCCGCCGCTGGCGCCGCCCACTTGGTAGAGGCCGCAAGCTGCACCGCCGCGGTAGAAGGCGCTGTTGGCGTTGGGCAGCGCGGTCCACCGGTCGGCGTCCGGGTCATAGCTGTACCCCTGGTTGGTCACCGCGGTGCCGCCGCTGACGACGCCGCCGATGACCTGGAGTTGCCCGTTGGCCACCGTGGCCGCGGCGCCCCAGTCGTCCGTCGGGAGGTCGGCCTCGCGGCGCCACCCGCCGAGGCCCGGCACCAGGGTGTACGTCGTGGCGAGCGACTCGCCGGTGCCCGGGTTCAGCCCGCTGGCGCACACCGATTCCAGGCCGATGCCGCCGCAGGCGGGATAGGCCACCGGGCTCGGGTACGACGGTTCCTGGGCCCACGCGTCGGTGGCCGGGTCGTAGCTCACGACGGCGTCCGACGCGGTCGCGCACTCGTTGGTCGTGCAGCCACCGATCACGAGGAGCCGGCCGTTGACGACCGCGCTGCCGGCGGCGCTGTGCGGACCCGGCAGGTCGGCCACCTTGCCCCAGGTGTTGCTGCCGGGGTCGTAGGCGTAGCTGTGGGTGCTGGCCACACCGGAGTTGTTCCAGCCGCCGGCGACGTACAGCTTGCCGTCGACGAACCCGGCCGCGGCGCCGTTCAGCGCCTCCGGCAGCGGTGCGAGCGCAGACCAGGACGACGTGCCCGGGTCGTAGACCCTGACATCGGCGTACTTGACGTACCCGTCGCTCCCGCCGACCACGTAGACCTTGCCGTCGTACGAGGTCACCGCGCTGTCCATGGTGGCCCTGGGATAGTTGGCGATCTGCTGCCATGGGGCGTCCTGCGGAGCCACCTGGTCCAGCAGCACCGCGTTGTCCTGCGAAGGCGTCTGCCGGCTGCCGGCGGCGCCCGCGGCCGAGGTGTCGGTCTTCACGACCATCGTCGGGGCCGCGGTCGTCGGGCGCTGCCCGGTCGGCGCGGCGGCGCCGCCGTCGTTCTCGCCGAGCAGCACCCGTACCGGTGCGGTGCCGTCGTTGCTGAAGGTGAGCTTGGCCTTGTCCGTCTTCCCCTGCCGCGCGGACAGTTCGACCGTGGACCGGTCGATCGTCAGCCGGCCGGCCTTCAGGTCGAAGTTCCGGTGCAGGACGCCGTCGTTCGGGACGTCGACCTTGGCGTGGATCGGGGTGTAGTTGCCGTCGGTGACGTCGAGGTTCGTCGCGCCGCCCGGGCGGGAGAAGAACGCGTAGTAGCCGTCGGACAGGTGGACGTCGTCCGGGGTCGTCCGGCTCAGGCCGCGGTCCTCGGGGTGGTCGGCGTTGGCGACGGTCGCGCCGTCGACCGGGGCCCTGGTGTTGTCGTCGCGGACGACACCGGCCACCAGGCCGCCCGGGGTCTCCTCGCACGACCGGCTGCCGATGAGGACGTTGTCGAGCTGCCACCACCAGCCGTAGTTCGACCAGCCGAGGTGGAACCGGACGCGCACGTGCGACTGGTGGGCGGCGGCCGGGATCGGGACCGTGACGTGACCGTTGGTCTCCGCGTCCTTGGGGCTGGTCCAGACCGTCTTCCAGGTCTGCCCCCCGTCGATGCTGAGGTCGACGGTCCCGACCTGGTCGCCGAGGCCGACGAAGTCGGTGTCGAAGCTGACCGCGGGGTCGGCGTCGGTGCTCAGATCGGCGACCGGCGAGACCAGGTCGGTGTGGTTGGCCCCGGTGGTCTTGGCGTACACCACGACCGCGAAGTTGCCGCTGCCGCCGGTGAGGTTGGCCTGCCGTCCGGGGTTGTCGAACCGCCAGGTCCGCGGGTTGCCGGAGTTGGTGTCGACGGTCCAGCCGTCGGAGGCGTCGCCGCCGGTCCACCCCTCGAAGCCGGTGTGGACGCCGGTGTACTTCCAGCCGTAGCCCGGTGCCGTGCAGGCGTTCCGGTCGATCGTCAGGCCGATGTCGGTCGCCGGCGCGGTACCGGTGGTGAGGTCCACCGGAACCTCGGCCGGCTCGTATGCCGTCAGGTCCGCCGAGGTCGCCTGCAGGGTGTACGCGCCGCCCTTGGGCAGCGGGATCGAGTAGGCGCCGGTGTAGGGGTCGGAGTAGGCGAAGACCCCCGGTTGGCCCTTGACGGTGATCTTCGCGCGCATGGGCCAGCCGTGACCGGAGGCGTCGGTGACCCGCCCGGACACGGGCGCCGTGTCCTGGACGTCCAGGCCGAAGTCCGCGTGGGCCGTTGTGCCGCGGACCACGCGCATCCCGGTGGTGGTCTTCTGGCCGTAGCCGAAGGCGGCCGCGGTCACGTCATAGGTGCCGTCCGGCGCGCGCAGGTCGTAACTGCCGTCGGACGCGGCGGTGGTGGAGAAGTTGCGGCCGGTTGCGTCGGTGGCGGTCACCGTCGCGCCCGCCACCGCGGCGCCGGAGGCAGCGTCGGTGACCTTGCCGGTGACCTCGCCGGTGAGGCCCTGGTTGAGACCGTCGACCCCGTTCGGCGTGCCCAGCCCGGTCGGACCGTCCCAACCCGGGCCTGCCTCGCAGAGCTTGGTGCCGCACGCCCCGTTCTTCCCGTCCGTGACGTCGTTCATCAGCGAGCTCGTCGCATAGGGGTACGATGCCGGGTAGGTGCCCGGGGTCGGCGTACCGGCCAGCGCGTACATGCCGGCGACCAGGGGCGATGCCAGCGAGGTGCCGCCCCACTGCGCCCAGCCGGACTGGCCGACCGTGTTGTAGACGCCGAGGCCGGAGACCGGGTCCGCGTCGGCGGAGATGTCCGCGGTGGCCTTGCGGCTTCCGCAGGTGGTGTCCACGCCGGCCTGCCACGGCGGCGCGGGCTCGTACTGGGAGCAGCCGGATCCGGCGCCGCTCTGGGCTCCGGCCGCGCCCCACGCCGACTCGTGCCAGCCCCGTGCGGAGTCGTCGCGGGTGAGCCTGGTGCCGCCGACAGAGAGGACGGTGCTGCTCGTGGCGGGGAACGCCTGGAGGTTCCCGGTGTCGCCGCTGGACGCGGTGACCGCGATCCCGGGGTGGTCGAAGTACTGGTCGTACGCCGTCTCGGCCGGGGATTCACCTTCCAGGCCGAAGGAGTTGGAGATCGCCACGACGCCGGGGATGTGCGAGGCGGTGACCTCGGCGGCGGCCATGTCGTCCATGCTGGCGGTGTCCGCCTGGACCAGGGCGATGTGGCACTTGGGGCAGACGCTGGAGACAGCGTCGAGGTCGAGCGCCGCTTCGACGGTCCAGCCGCGGTTGTCGGCGGGGAAGGCGCTGCCGCCGCGCTCGTCGACCTTGGTGAAGCAGCCGTTGTCGGTGGTGCACGCCGGCAGGCCGTAGTAGCTGCGGAACACGGCCAGATCGGCCTCCGCGGCGGAATAGCCGTAGGCGTCGACGATGGCGACGGTCCGCCCGTCACCGCCGTCGGGGAGCCGGTAGGCGCTCTGCAGGTCGGCCGGTCCCATGGCGGTGGCCGGCGGCCCGGCGTCGGACTGCAGCAGCCGGCCGGCCTGGTCAACATGGCCGACCGCGAAACAACGCACCGACGGGACGGCCGCGTTCACCTGGGCCGAACTGAGCTCGGCGCAGTCCGCGGACCGAAGGCCCGAGTCGAGGCCGGACGCAGGGCCGGCCGCGGGGGCCACCGCCGGACCCGCGGCGGGGGACGGCGACGGCGGACTCCCGGCGGCGGCCGGCGTGGCGCCGACCGTCGCGGTCAGACCGGCGACCGACAGCGCGATCGCGGCCAGGCCCACCGCGAGACGCCGGCCTCCCCGGCTTCTTCGATATGTCATAAGCATGACAAACCCCCTCTGACTCCTTCGCGACGGCGAAACCGCCGCACGGGCGCGCGGGCCTAACGGGCGCACGCACTGTGCGGCCGGCTCACCAGGACGGTTCCAGGTCGCACCGCCGGGCAGCAAGGATCTCGCCGTGCAGGTACCGGACAACCGCCCGGATCAGGACCGGCCGGCAGAGCCGTCTCGCGCTGGTCAGATCCACTTGTGGCGTGCTGCTTGAGGAGGAGGCGGACCCGGTGTGCTCGCTGGTCCCACCCGAGGTGGTCCAACCGCCCGCGGTGTAACAACGTGGTGCCGACGAATCCGGCCGAGGCGCCGGACCAGCCGAGTCGGTGGGCGATGTCGTGGGTCCCGCGACCACCTCAGCCGGTGGTTGGCCCCTCCTTTCGTGGCCTACGGGCAAGGGGAACCGCGGCCCGACCACTTCGCGACCACCGGCTACGCCCTCGACTGGTCGTACGGTCGAAGAACGCGCTGGACCAACCACAGTGCGAGGTGGTGGCGGGCCGCAGGGCCGTGCTGCCGGACCTTCGGCGGCCCTGCTCCGGCAACAGCGGGTACTGCTGGTGAACCGGAACCGTCCCCGGCGAAGGGGCCGGGCCCCCGGAGCGCCGACTCTCCAGGGGCCCGGCGTCTCAGGTGGTCGTAGGAGCGGTCGAAGGCGGCCACGCCCGGGTCCTCGCCGTCGAGGCCGTAGGAGTTGGATATCGCCACCACGCCGGGCCGCGCCGCGGCGGTGTCGACCGCGGTGCCCAGATCGTCGAGGCCCGCCGTGTCGCCCTGCACGAGCAGGATGTTGCACTTGGGGCACACGCTCGACACGGCGTCCAGGTCCAGCGCCGTCTCCACGCTCCAACCGCTGTCGTCCGGCGGGTAGTCGGTGCCGCCGCGCTGGTCGATCTTGGTGAGGCAGCCGTTGGCGGTGGTGCAGGCGCGCAGACCGTAGTAGCTGCGGTAGACCGCCAGGTCCGCCTCGGCGCTGGAGTAGCCGTAGGCGTCGACGATCGCACCCGTCATGCCGTCACCGCCGTCGGGCAGGTGGTACGCCTGCTGCAGAACCGCCGGGCTGATCGCGGTGATCGGCGGCGCCGCGTCCGGCGTCAGGTTCCGGCCAGCCGCGGCGGCCAGCGCGACCGCGAAGCATCGAGCCACCGGCACCTCAGCGCTCCGCTGCGCGGCGGTGAGCGAGGCGCACGCCGCAGGCTTGTACTGAGGGTCGGTGATCGGCGTCGGATCCGCCGAAGTCGATCCGCCCGGATCCGTCCCGCCGGGCGCGGCGATGCTCGGCACGGCGGTCCCGAGCCCCAGCCCGGCCACCACCACCCCGGTCAACCACTGCCACGCCCGACGCACCACTTTCCCCGCCACGCTCCTCGTAGAGTCCGACGGCGAGACGCTGTCACGACCTGACGTGCACAACAAGAGCATGTACGTTGCAGGTTCAGGACACCTGGCCTGAGGAGGAGGGGACAGCATGTGGGAAGCCGTGGGCATCGGGGAGCAGGACGCGCAGGTCTACGAAGCACTGGTGAGG
Source organism: Streptomyces sp. NPDC020917 (assembly GCF_044333795.1). Lineage (NCBI taxonomy): Bacteria > Bacillati > Actinomycetota > Actinomycetes > Kitasatosporales > Streptomycetaceae > Streptomyces > Streptomyces sp. NPDC020917. The sequence goes on from NZ_JBIRRR010000003.1 coordinate 625,066, forward strand.
TGCCGTCACGCGGACGCTTCGACACTCGCGGCGGAGTTGGCGTTGTCCCGCAACCAGATCGTCCGGACGCTGGCTGTTCTCGCCCGTCAGGGGCTCGCGACCCGATTGCCGGGCCGGCCGGCACGGTTCGCAGCGGTCGCACCCGACCAGGTCGCCGCCCCGCTGATCGCGGGTCGCGAGTACGAACTGCTGCAACTGCGTAAGCACGTGCAGGACCTCTCCGAGACCCACCGCCGGGCAGTCGCCACGTGGCAGCATCCGGCCGACCTGGTCGAGGTCATCGAGGGCCAGGCCAATGTGCGTAAAGCGATCACCCTGCTTCACCAGGAGGCACAGGAACAGGTCTGCCTCTTCGACCGGCCGCCGTACATCGGGGAGGACAGCGAGTACGAGGCGCAGGGACTGGACGTCCGCAAGATCGAGTTCCGGGTCGTCTACGACCGGTCGGCGATCGCCCTGCCGGGCCGCATCGAGGAGATCTGGAAGAGCGTACGGCGCGGGGAACGGGCCCGGGTCGGCGAGGTGCCGATGAAGATGCTGCTGTGTGACGGCCGGAAGGCGCTCATCCCGGCGGGTGACGCCGACGCGTCGTACCTGATACACGCGTCGGCCCTGCTGGACGCGATGTGCGCGCTCTTCGAGGCGGTCTGGGCCAAGTCGATCCTGCTGACCAACGTCGACGCCGGAGAACCCGACCCCGCTCTCGACGGCGGCGGCGAGGAACTGATGGGCCTGCTGGCCGCCGGCCACACCGACGACAGCATCGCGCGTACGTTCGGCTGGAATGTCCGCACCGTGCGCCGCCACGTCCACCGGCTGAGCGAACTGGTAGGCGCCCGTACCCGCTTCCAGCTCGGCATGGAGGCCGTACGCCGCAAGTGGATCTGACCGGGTGCCGCTACGGTGCGCGCTGCTTTGCGTACGCGGACAGCGTCGGGGGCCCGACGGCCGGTGCTCTCAATCCGAGTCTGTGGCGGCAGAGCCGGCTCGTGTCCGACCACGGGCTGTTCGAGGTGACTGACGGGATCTACCAGGTCCGTGGCTTCGACCTGTCGAACGTGACGCTCGTGGAGGGCGAACACGGCATCCTGGTGATCGATCCGCTGACCTCAGCCAAGACCGCGGCCGAGGCCCTTGCCCTCTACCGCAACCACCGCGGTGACCGGCCGGTGGCCGGCGTGCTGTACACCCACAGCCACCTTGCGCCTCACGCCATCATGGCCATCCCAGCGGGCCGCTGACTCATCCTGGAGGCATTGTGCCAACCGGGAGCCGCGTGCGCCGTGGGATCGCCCGGGGAGGTCCCATGCGTCGTTCCGCAACTGTCAGGGTCATCTTGCCCTCGATGTCGAGTCTGCGAGGAGGCATTCGCGACCATCCCCTCTCAGCGGCTGTCTGGAACCGCCAGGACAGAACGGCACCTCCTGCCCCCACGACCTCAGTCTTGTGTGTCTCGCTCGGCGAGCAGGAGCGCGAGTGGGCCGGCAGGAAGGAGGAAGCGGCCTCCGGCAGCGGCGTCCAGAGCTTCCTCCATCGACCACCAGGTGAGTTTGAAGTCGTGCTCGGTGGCTGTGAGTTCCTGGGGGCCGATAGTGAGGCCCCGGGCTTCGTAGAGGTGGATGCGGGCGGGAGAGGCGAGGGTGAAGGCATAGGAGCCGAGGGGGCGCCAGGTGCTGGCGATGATGCCGGCTTCTTCGCGTAGTTCGCGGGCTGCGCACTCCTCGTCGGTTTCGCCCGGTTCTTTGCGGCCGCCGGGGAGGAAGAGGTAGTCGCCTCCGTGGTCGGGGAAGTGGGCGCTGAGGAGGGCCACGAGGCCCTGAGCGTCGCGGGCGACGACGACCGAGGCGTCGCGGGTGCGGCCTCGGTCCGGTGGGGCTGTGCTCATACCGGGCGAGGCTAGCGGTGGTCACCGACATCCCTCTGGGCCTTCAACGGACCATGGCGGCATAGGGGACGTTCATGACGACGGGGTGGGCGATGCCGCGACCGCGGTAGCCGTCTTCACCGAAGGCGTCGCCGTGGTCGGCACACAGGATGATCAGCCAGCGGCGATGCGCTATGAGCGTGGTGATCAGCCGGCCGAGGTGGGCGTCGGCGTAGGCGAGAGCGGCCTGCTGGGAGGCGAAGGTGTCGCGGCTCTCCCCGAGGTAGTGGCCGTGCGGGACGTGGGTGGCCGATACGTTGACGAAGAGGTAGATCGGGCGGCCTTCGTAACGCTCGGCGATCTCCAGTGCGTGGTCGACCTGGTGGCGGGTGGAGTCGGGTTCGGGTGAGCAGAACTCCGGCCGCCAGTGATCCTCGTCGAAGAGATCGGGCAGGACCGAGCCGAGGGGGGTCTCGCGGGAGAAGTAGGTGACGCCACCGATGCAGATGCTGCGGTATCCGTGCTGGGAAACGCCGACCAGGAGGTTGGGGGCGTCGAAGACGAAGGTCTGTAGCGGAACGGTCTTGAACGCGGGGGGTCGGCACTCCCACAGGCGCGGCGGCTGCTCGGGCTGGGGCAGTTTGGGCAGGAAGCCGGCGAAGAAGGCCATGTGTGCGGGGAACGTGAACGTGCCGGGGGTCTGCCGGCGTTCCCACCCGCCGGGCGGAAGCAGAGTCTCCAGGTGCGGAGTCATGCCTGCTTCGTACGCGCTTCGGGCGGTGTCGTAGCGCAGGGAGTCCATCGTCACGAACAGGATGCTGGTCCGGCTGTCGATGATCTCGGTGGCGTCGATCATGCGGTGGCCTCCATCGCATCGAGGGGCAGGTGCTGGATGGTGCCCTTGGCGCTGTGGCTGACGGGGATCGGGACGCGGTCCTCGGCGATCATGCGGCGGATGCGGGCAAGTCCGGTGTCGTCCTGGAGCAGCAGGCCGTCGCGGGCGTGCAGGCGGATGTGGACGACGACCGCCCCGTACTCGCCGGAGGTTGTGGTCACGTAGGCGCCGGGTAGCGGATCGTGGCGTTGAAGGTAGGCGAGGAACGCGTCCTCGGTGATGCCGGAGACGGCGGTGACCTGGCAGGCGTGGTGGTGGGCGTTGATGGCGCCGTTGCACAGACGGCGGAAGAACTCGGCCGTGGCCGGCCGTCCGTCGCTCCCGACGGCCAGTTGCGTGGTGGCGGTGACGGTGACGAAGCAGGCGCCGAGCCACCAAGCGACGCCTTCGTGGATCTCGCCGGGGAAGCTGCCGACGGCGCCACCGTCGCGAATGACAGCCGTGGTGTCGATGGAGTTAAGCACCGTCAGCCTCCAGACGGGTCAGGATCCAATCGACCAGCTCCTCAGGGGATTTGCCATCGGTGTCCAGCGCGACAGCCGTGGGGTCGGCTGCCTGAACGGTCTGGAAGTTGCCCACCAGGCTTGCCAGCCGACCGGGCACGGCGAGCAGTTCCAGGTCGTCCCGTTTTGCGTCCCTCTTGGTCGCGAGGCGTTCGCGCAGGGCCGTTTCGGCGCAGGTCAGGTAGAAGGTGCGGGTCGGCGCCTCCAAGTAGGGCCGGAAGGGCTGGAGGAGCTGGGCGACCTCTCCGACGGGGATGTCGTGGACGGCGGCGTGGCAGGCGACCACGGAGGAGACGTAGCGGTCGGCCACGACCGGAGTGACCGACCGCGTGGCTCGGATCGCGTCTGCGGCGTGCAGCAGTCCGGACAGGTAGAACGCGAACTGCGGGAGCGAGCGCAGACGTGCGTTAACCAGGGCTGACCAGTCGGTGTGCGGTGGGGGGAGGGTGTGCAGTGACGTGGCGCCCAGTCGCTGGGACAGGGCGTGGGCGAGGGTGGATTTGCCGATGCCGGAGACGCCTTCGAGGACGACGAAGGGACGCGGTGGGCTGTCGAGGGACAGCGGGCGGTAGGCGGCCGGGAGGGTCACAGGGTTCCCTCCGTGAAGGCGGCCACGTGGCCGGCGACTGCCTGGGCGAGGTGGGCCGGGTCGGCCAGCAGATGGTTCACGTCGAGCCGTAGGTCATCGCGGAGCAGGCAGGGCTGGACGCTGCCCGCGTGGTCGACGCGGAGGGCCCAGAAGCCTTCGACGCATCGGGAGCGCAGGGGGCAGGTGCCGCACTGTCCGACGTGGTGGCGGCCGAGGTCGCGGTGGATGACGTCAATCTCGATGCCGTCGATGCGGAAGACCCTGCGGCCCTGGCCGACGCCGGCGACCTCGGTGTGCTCATCGCTCGTCAGGGTCCGCAAGTGCGCGATGATGTCGTCCGCCGACGAGGCGGACGTGGCACGGCGCTCATTGAAGTCCGTGCCGACGAGTTCGATGAACTGCACGGGCAGCCGGCGCTCCAGCGCGTAGTCCAGGATCTGCCGGACCTCGTGGGCGTTCTCCTGTTGAAGGAGTGTGTTCAGTTCGACCCGTTCGAAGATCTCGCGGGCGGTCTCGATGCCGTCCAGGACTGTGTCGATGGCGAGGTTGGTTCCCGCGATGGCCCGCAGCGAGGCGTCGGAGAAGTAGTGGAGCGAGACCTTGACCTTGTCCAGGTGGGTCTTGGCCAGCCATGCGCGGTGGGTACGGATCCGGGTCCCGTTGGTGATCAGCGTGTACGAGGCGTCCGGGCCGGGCTCAGGCAGCCTTTCCAGGATCGGCCGCGCGATCGGCGAGGTGAGCGGTTCGCCGCCGGTGAAGTACACGCGCTTCAGGCCGGCGTCCATGAGGGAGCCGATGAGGGTGAGGTAGCCGTCGGCGTCGAGCTGCCGCGGGCGAGGTTGCTGAGAGCGGTCCTGCCGGGTCAGCGGCGGCGGGACGTCGCCCTCGTTGTGGCAGAACCAGCAAGCGATGTTGCAGCGCGGCGTGAAGGAGACGCGGAGCTGCCCGCGGAGCGCGGCGAAGTTGTGCAGCGCCGTCCAGTCGACGCTGGAGGCGGGTAAGTGAGAGTGAGTCGTGGGCATGAGGTACTCCTGGCTGAAGGGGTGGGACGGTGCAAGGCCACGCCGTAAACCCGAATGGCGAGGTGGGAGTCAGCGGCGACGGTGCCGGCCCTGCGGCGGGCGCGGGTGTCTGGCCGAGCCGCGTGAGCCGACGTCCGCATAGCCGGTCAGTTCGTGACCGCCAAGATCGGCCGAGAGCTGGACACCAATGATCTGATCGGCGAGGGAGTGGACGCACGCGTCGCAGGCGAACAGGTCCGCAGTGATGCCATGCGCTGTGCCGGGGGCCGATCCACAGGACCCAGGCCGCCTCCCGACCGCACCACAGCCAGCACCCGCCCGTGGTCCAGCCGTTATCCTCGTCCTGCTCCGCAGACGGCGGCAGACGGGCGATGCGCAGGCCGACAGGGACCGGACCACGGGCGGAGGGCCGCATCCATCTCTTCACCTGGGCCCGGAAACGAACGGCGCCTGCCGGCTGTGGGGAGAAGGGTGCAGCTCGGTATTCTCGGCGGTCGCGATCTTTGCCCAAACGGCCTTGCCGCCTGACGGGTTCGGGTACGTGTACCCCCAGGCGAAGGAGAGTTCGTCGATGAGGTGGAGGCCGCGGCCACTTTCCCCGTCGGTGGCTGCCGCCTTGAGGACAGGTGGGTGTCGGTCCTGGTCGTGCACACAGATCAGCAGGTGGTCGAGCATGCACTGTAAGGTCAGCGCGCACACACGCGTGGGCCCGTTCTCCTGATCCGAGGCAGCGGGCAGTGCCGTGGCGTGGCGCACGGCATTCGTGACCAACTCGGAGACGACCAGCACCGCATCGTCGGCTGCCGCGGGCGCGATCTCCCACGTGGCGAAGACACCCCGTGCGTGGAGCCGGGCCCACCGAGGGGCTGACTGCACCGAGGCCAGGTCCAGTCTGCTGTGGAAGCGAGAGCTGGAGGTCACGGTCACACCTTTCGTTGGATCCCGACGAGGACTGCTTCACCGGGCGGACGTTGCGGTAGTGATAGGAAAGCGGCGTCGACGACCTGGGAACAGAACAGATGTGGCGCTCTTTTGATGCATACTCTGTGCATCAGTAGGCCTGACCTCGGGTTCTGGAAATGGAAGGAAGGGGTCGGCATGGGGGCACGCCGGGGTTTAGCCAGGCGTCGACGGGCGCTGGGCTACAGTCAGGAGCGGCTGGCGGAAGCCGTCAGCGTGGACAGGGTGACCGTCGGACGCTGGGAGCGCGGAGAGACAGATCCTCAGCCGAATCTCCGGTTGCGGTTGGCCGGCATCCTGCAGGCCACGGCCGCCGAACTCGATGATCTACTGAAACGCGAGGACGAGAGTCCTACGCAAGCCCAGGTTCCGGCTGTGTCCCCAGACGCCTCCGGGGCACACTCAGAGGCGGGGTGTCTAGACGACATGATGCGGCGGGAGTTCCTGCGGTTGGCCAGCATCACCGGCGCGCTCGTCGCGCTGCCCGCTGATGCCCCTGGTCAACTCCCCGTCAGGGAACTGCCTGACGTTCAGGCGATGACCCCGCAACTCTGGAGCGTCTACGGACTCGCCAGGAACAAGAGCAGCGTGTATCCGCTTGTGCGCGAGCAACTGGCCGACCTGACAGCGCTCCTGGGCCGCAGCCACCGTGACGCCGTGCACCGCGAGCTCTGTGGCCAGGCCGCAGACCTTTTCCAGCTCGCCGGCGAAATCCTCTTCGACGGAAACCGCTACACCGAAGCAGCACAGTGCTATGGGCTCGCTGCCAGCGCCAGCAGGGAAGCCGCTAACCCGGACCTTTGGGCTGCATCCCTCACCCGGCACGCCTTCATCGGACTGTACGACCGTCGATTCCGGGAAGCCGCCCCCATGCTCGACGCAGCCGGCCGGCTGGCGCAGAAGGGCGACCCGTGCCTGTCCACCCGTCACTGGATCGCCGCGGTGCAGGCACAAGTCCACGCCGGACTCGGCGATCTCGACGCCTGCAACCGAGCGCTTGACCAGGCGGAAGAGGTCCGTGACCTCGCCGAACCCTGCCCGGGTGGATGGCTTCGTTTTGACGGATCACGCCTGGCCGAGGAGCGCGGGAGTTGCTACGTGACCCTGGGCCGCCACGACCTGGCCGAGGAAGCCCTGGCCGACGCGCTGGGACACCAACTCTCACCGCGTCGGCGCGGCAGCGTCCTCATCGATCTCGCCGTCATCGGCGCGCGACGCCAGGACGTCGACCGCCTTGTCTCCTACGGCACCGCAGCGTTGGAGCTCGCGCAACGCACCTCGTCCGGCTACGTCGGCAAGAGGCTGGACGGACTTCGAGGCCACCTAGCGCCGTTCCTTGCCGACAGACGTGTCGCAGACCTGAACGAGCACATCTCGTCACTGACCGCCGCATAGCTCACGCTGGAGGGCACACCATGACCGACGCTGGCCGGATCTTCCGGGAAGCCTGGATCCAGGGCGTCACCACCCACTTCCCTGGCGAGCCGAAGCCGGGTTACGTCACCCCCTGGGAGGACACACCCGACTGGGAACGCCACGCGGCGGCCGCGGTGTTCGGGCAGGTGAAGAACTTCGTCACGGTCAGCGAGGGGAACGCGGCGAAGCTCAGCCGCGAGCAGAAGGGCCGATTCGTGTCGCTTTGCTGGATCGCCCAGATCTACCGGCACTTCCCCGAGCCGAAGCCCTCCTACGTCGCAGACTGGGCCGATCAGCCCGGCTGGCAGCAGGAGACCAACTCCGACATCTTCGAGGCCATCGAGAAACACGTCTGACGGCAGGCGACAGGGCGCGGATCGCGACGTCGACGAGGAGCCGTAGGCCTTAGAGGGCCTCACGGAACTGCTGGGCTGCCTCGCCGACCCCGATCCCGATTTCGCCATCGCCACCCCATGACGTGCGGTCCCACCCAGCACAGCGCACCTCCGGCGGAAAGCGCCGTCCGACACTGCCGGTTCGCCTGAGTCGGGCTACACCGTCAGCCAGCCCCTCGCTCCCGCCTGCACCCCCGCCTGGAACCGCGTCTGCGCGTTCAGCAGCTGCATCAGGCGGGTGATGCGGCGGCGTACCGTGTGGACGTGGATGCCCAGGCGGCGCGCTATCGCCTCGTCCTTCAGGCCCGCGGCCAGCAGGGTCAGCAATTCGCGGTCCTCGTCCGTGACCTGCTCGTCCGCTTCCGCGCTGATCGGCGCCGCCCGATCCCACAACGCCTCGAAGAGCGGCACCAGCGCGTTGCCGAGCAGGGCGTCGCTGACCACCAGCGCCGACGCCGTCGGGTCCGCCGCGTCCGTCGGGGGGAGCAGCGTGATCCGGCGGTCGACGGTGATCAGCTTGGTCGGCAGGTCCGTACCGACGCGGATCTGGACGCCTTGGCCCGAGAGGTCGTTGAGGCCCCGGGCCCGGCCGGGGAAGTCCAGACCCTCGCGGTCCACCACCACCCGCACCCGCACCCCGCGCCGCACGGGCTCGGTCACATCCAGCGGTGCCGGCATGCCGTCCGGCTGGCTGGCGGCGTACGGCGGGCGGTCGACCAGCGCCACCTCCTCGCGCGCCGACACCAGCAACGCGGCCACCCGCTCGGCGATGGCCCGGCCGCCGCGGACCGTCTCGATGCCGATGGCGCGCGGGTCCTTCGCGGTACTCAGCAACTGTGCGGCGATCCGGTCGACCGACCCGGTCAGCTCCTCCAACTCGGCCGATCGGCGCAGCAGTTGGGCCCGATGGTGGTGGAGGAGAACACGCAGCGCCGTGGCGGGAGCCACCGGGACCGGCACGAGCGGCAGGTCACCGCCCGGCCGGGTGAAGCCGTGCTCGGCGAGCTGGTCGAGGGCGGCCGTGACCCGGCGCGGCGGCAGGTCGAGTGAGCGGGCCAGCGCGGCGCGGGAGGCGGGTGCGGGCAGGTTCAACAGGGCCTCGTAGACCTGGAGTCCGTCGGCTCCGAGCCCGAGGGCCTGCCATTGCACGTCGAGTTCAGCGAGCCTCACGCCGGCGATTCTCGCCTCGTTCGTGCAGGCCACACAAGTGTGCACGTACACAAGTCGGCAAGGCTGAACCGTTGTTCGCACACCTGCCCAGGCATTTGCATGTCCGCATCCGAGATCCGTCCGCCCGCCAAGGGCAGCGAAGAGGAGAGTTGTGCGGACTTCAGCGCGCAGGAGAGCAGACAGAACCGGCGGCACGGCCGTCGGCCAGGGAGCGGCGGCGCTCCTCGCCGCCGCCGGGCTCCTGGTGACCGGCATGACGGCCGCCCACGCGGACAGCATCCCGGCGGCCACCCCCGCCACCGCCCCGGGCTCCGGCACTGCCACGCCGTCCCTTGTCACCGGACTGCACGAGGCGGCCGCCGGCACCGGCAGCGCCGCCGACGCGGCACGCGGGCACCTCAAGGCGAAGAAGGGCCGCTACCACATCGCCGACACGTCGGCGACCGGCCTGTCGACCGTCAGCACCGACAGCGAGGGCGGCAAGGAGACGGTCCGCCTCCAGCAGAAGTACAAGGGCGTGCCGGTCCTCGGCGGCCAGTACGTCGTCCGCATGACGAAGAAGGACGGCAGGCGCACCGTCACCGGCACCTCCGGCAACTACTTCACCCAGCTGAAACTGGACACGGTCACCCCGCAGGTGTCCGAGCAGACCGCGATCCAGCGTGCGATCACCGCCGTCGGCTCGCAGCTCGGCGCCGCCCCGCTGCACGTCCCGGCCAAGGGCGAGAAGCCCGGCAAGGCGGCGCTCACCGGCAAGGCCGTGGGCGTGACGATCCTTCCGCAGGGCACGGGCGTGCTCACCCGGCACATCACCGTCACGGGCACCGACCCGGCCGACGGCACACCGGTCGAGCAGGAGGTGTACGTCGACGCCCACTCCGGCTTCGCGGTGATGCAGTACAGCGGCATCCAGACGTTCGCGGCGACGGGCACCGCCACCGGTGGCACCGAGAGCTCGGCGACGGGCACGGACGACGCCTCCACCGATACCGCCCCGCCGTTCGTCGTGCAGGGTTCCGGCACCCGCTACAACGGCGAGAAGGCCGACCTCAACCTGTACAAGGGCTCCGACGGCTCCTACCAGATGATCGACTACGGCTTCCGGACCGCCGACACCCCGTACACCGGCCCGATGCTGAAGACCTACGACGCGCGAGGCCGTGACGTCTCCACCGCGTCCGGCGCCTGGCCCAGCGGCATCGACGTCTTCAAGTCGGCCACGCCCGACTTCGGCGCCGACGCCACCAACGCCGGTGCGGTCGACGCCCACTGGGCGGCCAACAAGGTGTACGCCTACTACAAGGACCACTTCGGCCGTAAGGGGCTCGACGACAAGGACGGGTTCATCTACTCGCTCGTCGGCGTCACCGCCAACGGCCAGCCGTACAACAACGCCTTCTGGGACGGCTCCAAGATGGTGTACGGCCAGGGCGGCGGCGACTACCGCACCTTCTCCGCCGACACCGACGTCGTCGGTCACGAGATGACGCACGGTGTCACCGAGCACACGGCGAACCTGGTCTACGCGGGCCAGTCCGGTGCGATCAACGAGGCGATATCCGACTACTTCGGCAACGCCATCGACCTCGAGGCCAGCGGGCAGTCGATGGACGACCCGGACTCGGGCCTGCTCGGTGAGGACCTGTGCACCACGCTGAGCCCGCGCGAGTGCGCGCTGCGCGACCTCGACAACGACTCGACCACGCAGAAGGACTTCGTGGGCGTCACCTACCGCGGTGACAACGGCGGCGTCCACCTCAACTCGCCGATCTTCTCCGGCTCCCTGTGGGACATGCGCCACGCCCTCGGCGGCGAGCTCTCCGACCAGATCGTCTACCGCGCCCTGACCGCGTACATGACGCCGCTGGACGGCTTCACCGAGGGCCGCGCGGCGGTCCTCGCCGCCGCCCAGGAACTCGGCGCCACCAAGGCCCAGGTCAAGGCCATCGAGGCCGCGTTCGCCAAGCACGGCGTCGTGCCCGGCTGGGAGACGAAGCTCGGCGTCGACACCGACACCCTGCTGCCCAAGGTCAACGTCGCCGGTACGGGCGTCAGCGCGGCGGGCGGCACCTACGCCGTCTCCCGCTCCAACGAGGACGGCAGCGAGCCGTACTCGGTGTGGACGGGCAGCACCGATGGCAAGGGCACCCCGCAGCAGCAGAGCCCGAACAACGGCAACTACAACGTCTACGCCAGCACGGACGGCAAGAACGTCGCCTGGGCCGAGTTCGCGTCGAGCGCCGTGTACTTCCACGTACGCCCGATCAGCGGCGGCGTCGACAAGGTCGTGGGCGGCACCGCCAGCAACGTCTCCGGGATCGTCCTGAACGGCGACATCCTCGCCTACACCGCGCCGGACCCGTACTACGGTCTCCCCCACGTCGTGTACATCAACATCAAGACCGGCGAGATCAAGCAGGTCAACAACAGCTACGCGGTGGCCACCGCGCTGCCGTCCGTACGGGACGGCAAGATCGCCTACGCGAAGATGTGGGCCGAGTCCGACGGCTACAAGCTGGGCGTCGAGGTGCTCGACACCGCCACGGGCACGACCACGCTGATGCCCGTCGACAAGAACACGACGAACGGCGTCGGCCAGACCGCCCTTTCCGACGACGGCGTGTACTGGATCGAGGACGGCGACGCCACCGACAGCGGCCAGGCCGCCGTCAAGCGCGCCGCGCTGGACGGCTCGGGCCTGACCACCGTCACACCGGAGTCCGGTGCCGGGTCCCTCTACGCCTACTCGCTGACCGCCTCCGACGACGCGGTCACCGTCACCACGCTGCCGCCGGCCACGTCGTGGGCCAACGAGACGCTGCCGAAGCTGTACCAGGTCGCGCCCGACGGCAAGGGCGGCGCGCAGCGCGTGTCCTGCAACCGCGGTGACCAGGTGTTCGCGGCGGCCGACACGGGCCGGCGCGTGCTGTGGCTGGACGGGACGACCGGCTACACGAACCTGGTGAAGCGGGACCGTCCGGCGGGCAGGTGCTGACCTGACACGCCCACAGCGAAGGCGGCCGGACTCCCCGAGGGGGGAGTCCGGCCGCCTTCGCTGTGGGCGAGGGCAACGATCAAGCGTGGTCAGACCCCGCCGGTGTCGGCGGCGCTCGCGTCCAGTGCTGCTAGCCGGTCCACGGCCCGGCGGGTGAACTCCTCGGACGGCAGCCCCGCGCACTCCTTCAGGTCGGCGCGGGCGCCGGAGTGGTCGCCGACCTGGTCACGGCAGGCGGATCGCTCGTCCGAGTCCAACGTCGGCGTCAGCTCGAACAGGGCCGCGATCGCCGCCGCCAGCTCCTGACGCGGGATCACCGCCTCGATCTGCTCCCACATCGTCAAGACGATCAAGCTCTTCGCGACCTGGCACGTCCTTCCCCACCTGCGGGAACGGGCCGATCGGAGGCACATCACACCGAGCGTCCGCGGCTTCGCAGCCGACCAGATCAAGCACGCGACCACCTTCCTGCAGTGGCTCAGCACTCGGGACAGCACCCTCTCGTCCTGCGGCCAGCTCGACATCGACGCCTGGTTCCCGGACATCCACACCCCCTGTCCATCCCGACTATGAAGATCTCCAGACGACCCGCTCTGAGCGAGGACGAACGCCTGGCCGCACTCGGCCGACTGCTGACCGACACAGACACCCCGATGCGCCTCCGTGTCGCCGGCGTCATCGTCCTCCTCTACGCGCAACCCCTGACCCGGATAGTCCAGTTGACGGTCGACGACGTGCTCCACGACGGAGGGACCACGCTTCTGCGGCTCGGGGAGCCCGCCTCTCCCATACCCGAACCAGTGGCGGCCCTGCTACTGGCATACATCGCAGACCGCGACAACATGAACGCCGCCACCAACCAGGCATCCCGCTGGCTCTTCCCCGGCCGCCGGGCCGGACGGCCGGCCCGTCCCGACCACATGTCCTCACGACTGCGCGAGATCGGCATCCCGGTCGCAGCCGCCCGCGGCGCCGCCATCCGGCAGCAACTCCTCGAACTGCCCGCCCCCGTCGTCGCGGACGCCTTCGGCTACCACGACAAGACCATCAGCCGCCTCCTCAGAGAAAGCGGCGGGACCTGGAGCCGACACGCCGCAGGCGACCACAGCCGGTCACCGTCCGGCCGGGCTCCCAAGGGAACCCGCGACAGTTGAATACAAGAGCCCACCAGTAAACCCCCGGTCAGGCCCCTACACCGTGGTGATCTTGCCGTCCCACTCGCCGCCCGCCGGGACGGACGCGTGCTGGTGGATCAGCTCCCAGCCGTTCTCTCGCCGTGCGAAGCAGTCGGTCTGCCGGGCCATGACGTGCTTCGTGGCACCGCTCTTAAGCACGATGTTCGTGCTCTGCACCGTGCACACGATGCCCATGTCCCCGTTGACTGTGGCGTCCAGTTCGAGGATGTCGACCTTGCAGGACTCGAAGTTGGCGAAGGTGTCGTCGAACAGCTTCCGCGCCGGCGCCACACCCCTGGACGCGAACGGGGGAATGTCGAACCACAGCACCTCCGACGCCCAGTGCCGCGTGCTCTGCTCCCCGGTCATCGACTCCGCCATCTCACGAACGATGGAGATGATGGCTTCCTTGTCTTGCTCTGCCGTCGTCATGACTCTGCTCCCTGGGAACGGCGGGTCCGGTCGACCGCCTCGAAACCAGCCTGCGAGGTGCCCTTCGGGGAGGTGCAACACCGCGCGCAGACGTGCACCTCCCCCAGGGGGAGGTGGGACAGTGACGGGTATGGACGCCACCCTGCCTATTGGGGACTTCGCCCGCGCCACGCACCTGAGCGTGAAGACGCTGCGGTACTACCACCGCGTGGGTCTGCTGGAGCCCAGCGAGGTGGACCGGCACACCGGCCACCGGCACTACACTACTGCCCAGATCCCGACCGCGCAGATCATCCGCCGCTTCCGCGCCCTGGACATGCCGGTCGAGCAGATCGCGCATGTGCTGGCCGCCCCCGACCTCGACACGCGCAACGCCCTGATCACCGCACACCTGAACCAGATGGAACAGCAACTCGCCCACGCCCAGAACGCCGTCACCTCGCTGCGCGACCTGCTCACAGGCCCGCAGGGCGGCACCCGGGCCGAGATCGGCCGTCGCAGCGTCCCGGCCACGCCCGCGGCCGCGGTCACCGAAACGGTGGACGTCGCCGAGGCGCTGACCTGGTACCAGGGCGCGCTCGGCGAAATCTATGCCATGCTCGACGCCCAGGGTCTCGCCTCCGACGGACCGGCCGGTGGGATCTTCAGCACCGACCTGTTCACCCACGAGCGCGGACCGGCGACGATCTTCGTGCCGTGCACCAGGCCGCCGCGCATGGGCCGGGTCGACGCGCTGGTCATCCCGCCGGTCGAGCTGGCCACGATCGTGCACCGCGGCCCGCACACAAACATCGACCTGGCCTACGGAACCCTCGGCGCCTACGTCGCAGACCACGCCCTCGCCGTCGACGGCCCGATCCGCGAGTACTACGTCGTCGCACGCCGCGAGAGCGCGGACCCGGCAGCGTGGCGCACCGAGATCTGCTGGCCGATCTTCCACACCGGACCGTTCCCCGGCGAACCCGCGACGCCCACTGATAGCGACGGCGGCCGGTAAAAGGGGCGTCCGGAACTGGCAACCTCGTGCGGCATTCGCATGACCGAGCCCCTCCCAGCCGCAGATCTGGCCACGACCGTGGCACCTCCTGTCCCAGGCTGAGGCTGCGCAAGAGCTAGGCGTAGGGTGCGGCTGGCGAGCCGTCGGTGGAGGTACTCCTCGATGCCGCTGCCGACGCCCTGGCCCGCACCGGGCAGCCGGGCACCAGCCATTCGCTGGCGGCCGAGCTGGAGCGGCGCGGCGATGAGGCCGTGTGGGAGACGGTGCAGCTGTGTCTAGGCCTGCTCGCGTCCCGACCGGTCTGGGGCCTGGAAGGGCGGCAGGCGAGCACGAGGTGGTTGAGGATCTGCGCCGCACCGCCCGCGCAGCGGATCCGGCAACCGCGGTGGTCCTGGACGTGCTCGCCACCCACCGAGAGCGGGGCGGCCAGGCGGCACGCCCGATCTGGGACCAGGCCGCCAGCGTCGTGCGCGAGATGGCACTCATGCAGCTGCTCCGGAGATCACCTACAGTCACCATCAGATTGATCACCACGGAGAACTGGCGACAGTTGAATATGCGAGCCCACCAGTATCAAGCCCCAACCCGTCGGGCATGCCCGTCTGGGGTACGCCCGTGCGTCCACTGCCCGGCAGTCCCTCGACTCCCAGGTCGACTCGCTCGCCGAAGCCGGGGTCACCCGGATCTTCTTCGAGAAGATTCTCCACCCGCGCCATCCAGCGCCCTGAACTGGACAAGGCCGTCGCCCACGCCAGCGAACTGCGCGCCTCCGGGGTTCGCGTCACGCTCGTCGTGCAGAGCACAAGCGGCTCGGCCGCGGCATCGAACCTGCGGCCCTGGCTGAGGAACTGAAGGCGGCTGACGTCGGCCTGGAGTTCCTCACCGGCGAACTCCAGGGCTCGCACGACCCGTCCGGCGTCGTGTTCACCGTGCTGGCCGCCCTGTCCGGCATGGAACGCGAGTACATTCGCGACCGCACTCTGGAAGGCCACGAACCCGCCCGCAAGCGCGGCAAGACCATCGGCGGAGCGGGCGTCACCGAGAACCACATGCTTTCCATGGCCCTTCACCTGCGCGAGCAGGAGATGAGCCTGCGCGACATCACCACGAAGAAGGGACAGCACCCCTCGCCCGCGACCGTCATGCGCATGCTGCGCGAGCACGACGAACGCACCACCGCGCCGTTCGCCTGGTAGGTAATTGGCTGCCCTCCACCTCCGGCGAGGGGGCAAGATCGTCCCTATGACCGCTGAACGAAAATTCGCCGACGCCGAAAGCCTGACCCCGGTGATGCGCGAGGTCTTCGGCACCGACCGCCGCATCGCCGCCGTCGACCGCCTGCTCAACGGCACCAAGAAGGGCGTCTACCGTGTCACGCTGGACGACACCACGAGCACGATCGTCTATGTCTGGAACGCCGACGAGGACTACTGGGACGGGCTTCTTCCGGACGGTCACGACGACCCGTCGAACCCGTTCGCCCACGCCTCCGGCATCGAGTTCTTCGAGGGTGCCACCCGTCGGCTGGAAGCGGTAGGAGCTCGTTCACCGCGGCTGTTGCTCGCCGACCGCAGCAGGAATCTCTACCCGGCCGACATCGCCGTCGCCGAGGACGTCCGCGGCGGAACGCTGGAGGCGCTGCTGGAACACGATCCGGACGCCGGCCGGCGAACGCTCGCGCAGCTCTCGGACATGCTCCGGCGCATGCACGCCTACCGCGCGCCGGCGTTCGGGCGGGTGGCGTGGATCGATGGTGGGGGTGCGCCGCCGGACATGACCTGCGAGCAGGCCTACCTGGAGCGCACGCTGGTCAACATCGCCACCGCCGTGCCCCGTGACGTCCGCGCGGCCGAAGGCGAGGCGATGCTGGAGGAGAAGCTCCGCGCTCTGCACGCCGCACTCGAACCGCGCGCAGAACTCGGCGTGGTTCACGGCGAACTCTGCGCGGAACACACCCTCGTCGGTCCGGACGGAGAGCCCGTCATCATCGACATCGAGGGCCTGATGTACACCGATGTCGAAGTGGACCACTGCTGGATGCGGATGCGCTTCGGCCCGCACTACGAGGCACTCCGCAACCCGGACCTCGACCCGCGACGCGTCAAGTACTACCAGTACGTCATGCATCTGGACCTGGTCGGCGGCCCGCTGCGCATCGCCGAGGGCGACTTCCCGAACCGCAAGTGGATGCTCGACGTCGCAGACTTCCATCTACAGAAGGCACTCGCCTACGAGGCATGATGCCGCCGTAGGTCTTCGGCCGATCGCGGCTTCCCACCGGCGCGGTGGGAAACAGCGCTCCGGGGGCCAGGCGGCCGGGCTCCGGCGCGGTGGCCCAACAGACGCCACCGCGCCTGGTGGCCTCACGGAGTGGGGGACAGGTCGGCATCCGGCGCTGCGGCGTGGGTGTCGGACAGTGCCGCCAGGTAGCGCTCGGCGTCCAGAGCTGCGGCGCAGCCGGTGCCGGCGGCGGTGATGGCCTGCCGGTAGGTGTGGTCGACGACGTCGCCCGCGGCGAAGACTCCGGGCAGGCTGGTGGCGGTCCTCGGGGCCTGGACCTTGATGTAGCCCTCGGCGTCGAGATCGAGTTGGCCGGTGAACAGCTCGGTGCGCGGGTCGTGGCCGATGGCGATGAACAGCCCCGTCACGTCCAAGCGGCGGGTCTCCTCGGTGAACACGTCGCGCAGGGTCACGCCGGAGAGCATGCCGCCGCTCTCGTGCAGTTCGGCGATCTCACTGTCGAAAGCGAAGGAGATTTTGTCGTCGGCGAAGGCGCGGTTCTGCATCACCTGCGAGGCGCGCAGGCGGCTGCGCCGGTGCACGATCGTCACCGAGCGGGCGAAGCGGGTGAGGAAGGTCGCTTCTTCCATGGCGGTGTCGCCGCCGCCGACCACGACGATGTCGCGTTCCTTGAAGAAGAAGCCGTCGCAGGTCGCGCACCAGGACACCCCGCGGCCGGACAGCTCCTCCTCGCGGGGCAGGCCGAGCTTGCGGTAGCCGGAGCCGGTGGCGATGATCACGGACCTGGCGCGGTGGACGGTGCCGGCGGAGTCGGTCAACTCCTTGATGTCACCGGTCAGGTCGACGGAGACGATGTCGTCGTCGATCATCTCGGCACCGAAGCGTTCGGCCTGGGCGCGCATGTTCGTCATCAGGTCGGGGCCGTCGATCCCGGCGGGGAAGCCGGGAAAGTTCTCGACCTCGGTCGTCGTGGTCAGGGATCCGCCGACGAAGATGGAGCTGCCGAACAGCAGCGGCTTGAGCTGGGCGCGGGCGGTGTACAGGGCCGCGGTGTATCCGGCGGGGCCAGAGCCGATGACGACGACCTCGCGCACCTTGTCGGTGGGGCTCATGCGGTCGGCTCGGGGGCGATCTCGGCGATCAGGCCCTCGATCAGAACCTTGATCTCGTCGCGGATCGGGCGGACGGCGTCGATGCCCTGGCCGGCCGGGTCGTCGAGCTTCCAGTCGAGGTAGCGCTTGCCGGGGAAGACCGGGCAGGTGTCGCCGCAGCCCATGGTGATGCACACGTCGGACTCGCGGACCGCGTCGATGGTGAGGACCTTCGGCACCTCGGCGGAGATGTCGATGCCGACCTCCCGCATCGCTTCGACGGCGGCGGGGTTGACCTGGTCGCCGGGCTGGGAGCCGGCGGATCGGACCTCGACGCGGTCGCCGGCCAGGTGGGTGAGCCAGGCGGCCGCCATCTGGGAGCGGCCGGCGTTGTGGACGCAGACGAACAGCACGGAGGGCTTGTCAGACACGGGATGTCGGTCTTTCTGCTCAGCGGAGAGGGGACGGTCAGTGGTCGGGCAGGAGTTCGGCCAGCAGGGCAGAGGTGCGGATGTCCAGGTCGTCGCGGACCTCGTAGACCTCCCGGCGGCCGGCACCGGACGGGTCGGGTACGGGCCAGTCCACAACGGCCAGGCGGGCGACCGCGGTCCGCAGACGATGGTCGGGGACAGCGGGCGGGGCGGGTGCGGGCATCGGGCCCTCCGGCAGGGGCAGGGCGGCCCCGGGCATGCGGGTGCCAGGAACCGGGCGGGGCTGGCATCAGCACCCACTGATGTGAAAGTATCACCCCATGCTGACGTCAGTCGACACTGATCTGATCCGGGTTCTGGGCGACCCCCTGCGCCTGCGGATCGTGACCCTCCTTGCCCGCGAGACCCTGTGCACCACGCACCTGGTGGAGGAGACCGGCGCCAGACAGACCAACCTGTCCAACCACCTGAAGGTGCTCCGCGAAGCCGGAGTGGTGGAGACCGAGCCGTGCGGCCGCTTCACGTACTACAAGCTGCGCCCCGAGGTGCTGGAATCCCTGGCCGGGTCCTTCACGGAACTGGCTGCCGCCGCGCGGCAGACCACCGAGAACAGCGTCAAGCGTTCCTGCCCGTGACCGGGCGTCCCGCGTAAAGCCCTGCCCTGTCCCCGAACCCCGCCTTTCTGGAGTCTTGTTGAGCGCCATCGACGCCGGCACCGCTGCCTCGCCGCAGCCCGCAACACCTCCCGCCGCAAAGCCGTCGTCCCAGCCCCAGCCCGCGCCCGGCGCAACGCCTCCGCGGGCGCCGCTGGCCGCACGGGCGGCAGCCGAGCTGGTCGGCACCGCAGCGCTCGTCACCATCGTGGTCGGTTCGGGTATCCAGGCCACCGGGCTCACGCACGACGTGGCACTGCAACTGCTGGCGAACTCCACCGCCACCGTCTTCGGCCTCGGCGTGCTGATCGCCTTGCTCGGACCTGTCTCCGGCGCCCACTTCAACCCCGTGGTCACCCTGGCCGAGTGGTGGACCGCACGCCGCGGCGGTCCCGGCGTCACCCTGCGGGAAACCGCGCTCTACGTGCCCGCACAGATAGCCGGCGCGATTGCCGGATCCATCCTGGCCGACGCGATGTTCGGCAAGGCGCTGGTGAAGTTCTCCACCCACGACCGCTCAGCGGGTCACCTGCTGCTCGGCGAGGTCGTCGCCACCGCCGGCCTGATCCTGCTGATCTTCGGTCTGGCCCGGACGAACCGGCTGCACATGGCGGCCGTTGCGGTCGCCTCCTACATCGGCGCCGCCTACTGGTTCACCTCCTCGACGTCCTTCGCCAATCCCGCGGTGACCATCGGCCGTGCGTTCACGGACACGTTCGCGGGTATTGCGCCGGGCTCGGTCGCGGGGTTCGTCGGCATGCAGCTCATCGGCGCGGTCGTCGGGCTGGCCCTGGTGGGGCTGATCTTCATGCCCGGACGGGCGGCCGAGGAACAGCCGACCGCATGACGAACGCCTCGCAGGTGGTGGTGATCGGCGGGGGCCAGTCCGGGCTCGCAGCCGGCTACCACCTGCGCCGTCTCGGCGTGGACTTCGTCATCCTGGATGCCCAGAGCGGGCCCGGCGGGGCCTGGCAGCACACCTGGGACTCCCTGCACCTGTTCTCGCCGGCGGCGTACTCCTCGCTGCCCGGGCGGTTCATGCCGCCGCAGACCGGCCGGACCTACCCCGGTGCGCAGCACGTCGTGGAGTACCTCAGCGACTACGAGAAGCGCTACGAGCTGCCCGTTCAGCGGCCGGTACGCGTCCAAGAGGTGCGCCGCGAGGGTGAAGTCCTCTGCGTGGAGACCGACTCGGGCGCCTGGCAGGCCCGCGCCGTGATCAGCGCGACCGGCACCTGGTGGCGCCCTTTCCTCCCCGCGGTCCCGGGGCGTGGGGACTTCGGCGGCCGGCAGTTGCACACCGTCGAATACCGGCGTCCGCAGGACTTCGCCGGGCGGCGGGTGATCGTGGTCGGCGGCGGCAACTCCGGTGCCCAGATCGCCGCGGACCTCGTCTACGACACAGAACTGACCTGGGTCACCCAGCGCCCACCGCGCTTCCTGGCCGACGACATCGACGGCCGTGCCCTGTTCGATGCGGCCACCGCTCGCCGCCGCGCCCTGGATGAAGGCCGCTCCGACACCGGAGGTGTCGCCTCACTCGGCGACATCGTCGCCGTCCCTCCCGTCCGCGAGGCCCGTGACCGCGGCCTTCTCAAGGCCGACCCGATGTTCACCCGGCTCCTGCCCGGTGGCGTCGAGTGGGCTGACGGCGCCCGCGCCGAGGCCGACGCCATCATCTGGTGCACCGGCTTCCGTCCAGCCCTCTCCCACCTCGCACCACTGCAACTGCGTGGTCAACGCGGTCGCATCGCCACCGTGGGCACGCGTGCGGCGGACGAGCCGCGGCTGCATCTGCTCGGCTACGGCGACTGGACCGGCCCCGCGTCTGCCACCCTCGTCGGCGTCGGGCGCCCCGCCCGTGAAGCAGCCCGAGAGATCGCCGCCGTGCTGACGTAGCGCGTGGTCAGGCTGCGGTCGATGCAGTGGTGAGCAACTGGCCCATCGCGGCGAGCACGGACGGCTCGACCCGGTAGTACACCCACGTGCCGCGCCGCTCGGAGGTGAGCAGGCCCGCTTCGCGGAGCTTCTTCAGGTGATGGGAGACCGTCGGCTGGGACACGCCGACGTCCTGGATGTCGCACACGCACGCCTCGCCGCCCGGATGCGAGGCGATGCGGGAGAACAGGCGCAGACGGACCGGATCGGACAGGGCCTTGAACATCGCCGCCATCTTCTCCGCGTCGGCCACCGACAGCTCCCCGGCGGTGATCGGCGGGCAGCACGGCACGACCTCGTCCTGCAGGACCGGCAGCTCGACCAACGGCGATGATGACTTCGACATGCTTCTATGTTGACACTCGTCGATGCGTGAGGCAACCTCGGAGACATCGACAAACATCGAAACAACGGCCGGGCTCACCACCCGGCCGCCTGGAGGAAGGGCACCGCCATGTCTGCTCACCCCACCGGCGACCTGCCGGTCGTCGTCATCGGCGCCGGCCCGGTCGGGCTCGCCGCCGCCGCGCACCTGGTCCAGCGCGGCCTGACCCCGCTGGTCCTGGAGGCCGGCCCGCAGGCCGCAGCCGCGGTGCGCGGGTGGGCACACGTGCGACTGTTCTCCACCTGGGCCGAACTGACCGACCCCGCCGCCGAGAAGCTGCTGGCCCCCGCCGGCTGGACCAAGCCCGACGCCGCCACCTACCCCACCGGCGCCGACTGGGCCGAGCAGTACCTGCAGCCGCTCGCCGACGTCCTCGGCGACACCGTGCGCTACGACGCCACCGTGACCGGGGTCTCCCGCGTCGGCCGCGACCGGATCGTGGACGCCAACCGCGAGAACCAGCCCTTCACCGTCGACTACACCACCGCCGACGGCCGTGAGCAGCGCGCCCTGGCCCGCGCCGTGATCGACGCCTCCGGCACCTGGACCCTGCCCTCTCCCGCGGGCGGAAACGGCCTGCCGGCCCTCGGCGAGCGTGCGGCAGCCGACCGCATCTCCTACCGCGTGCCCGACCTGACCGATCCGGTCGTGCGGACGCGGTACGCCGGAAAGCGCACCGCCGTCATCGGCTCCGGCGCCTCCGCCTTCACCGCACTGGCAGCCCTGGCAGAACTCGCCAAGGAAGCCGACGGCACGCACGCTCTGTGGGTGCTGCGCCGCGGCATCTCAGGCTCCACCTTCGGCGGCGGCACCGCCGACCAACTCCCCGCCCGCGGCGCCCTCGGGTTGGCCGCCAAGGCCGCCGTCGACAACGGGCACGCCGACGCCGTCACCGGCTTCCGCACCTCCGCGATCGAGTCCGACAGCAAGGGAAGCCTCGTCCTGGTCGGCGACGACGGCACCCGCCTGGACGCCGTTGACGAAGTGATCGTCCTGACGGGCCTGCGCCCGGACCTGTCGTTCCTGTCCGAGATCCGGCTGGGTCTGGACGAGCGCCTCCAGGCCCCGCCCGCGCTTGCCGAGGAGATCGACCCCAACCAGCACTCCTGCGGCAGCGTCAGCCCGCACGGCCACCGCGAACTCGCCCACCCCGAGGCCGACTTCTACCTGGTGGGCATGAAGTCCTACGGCCGCGCACCCACCTTCCTGGCCATGACCGGCTACGAGCAGGCCCGCTCGGTCGCCGCCGCCGTCGCCGGCGACATCGAGGCAGCCGACCGCGTCGAACTCACCCTCCCCGAGACCGGGGTATGCGGCGGCTCCGGCCTGTTCGACGACCCCAACGCCCAGGCCAGCGGCGGCTGCTGCGCCCCCACCCCACAGCTCGTCCAACTCGGCATCGGCTCCGCCGCCGCAATCGAGATCGACAACAACTCCAAGCCGTCCGGCGGCTGCTGCGGCTGACCGCTCATGTCCCGCACGGACCTCAGCGGGGCCGCGACCAGAAGCGGGGACTGGTCGCGGCCCCGCGCCGCCCTACCCGCCCTCTGCCTGACACAGATCGTCGGCTGGGGCACGGTCTACTACGCCTTCCCCGTCCTCAGCCCCGCCATCACCCAAGACACAGGCTGGCCCGCCACCGCCACCACCGCCGCGTTCTCCGCAGCCCTGCTCGTCTCGGCGATCGCCGGAATCGTCGTCGGCCGCACCCTGGACCACCGCGGTCCCCGCACCGTGATGACCGCCGGATCAGCCCTCGCCGTCGCCAGCCTCCTCATCGTCGCCGCAGCACCTGACCTGGCCGTCTTCACAGCCGGGTGGCTCCTGGCCGGAGCAGCCATGGCCGCGACCTTCTACCAGCCCGCTTTCGCAGCCCTCACCCGCTGGTACGGCCCCCACCGGGTCCGCGCCCTGACCACCCTCACCCTCGCCGGCGGCCTCGCCTCCACCGCCTTCGCGCCCCTGACCGCCACCCTCAACCAGCACCTGGGATGGCGCGGCACCTACCTCACCCTGGCCGCGATCCTCGCATTCCTCACCATCCCCACCCACGCTCTCGCGCTCAACGCACCATGGCCCAAGGCCCCACAGTCACCCGCCCCCATCGAGGAAACCACCGCCGCCTGCGTCGCACGGGGCCGCCCCTTCCTGCTCCTGGCCGCGGCACTGACCCTGTCAGCGTTCGCGATGTACGCCGTCGTCATCGCCCTCGTGCCCCTCCTGACCACCCGCGGCGCGACCACCACCCAAGCCGCCTGGGCCCTCGGACTCGGCGGCGCCGGACAAACCGCCGGCCGCACCCTCTACGCCGCCCTCGCCCGCCACACCCCACCCGCTGCCCGCACCGCCTGCCTCATCGCCGCCGGCGGCGCCACCACCACAGCCCTGGCCCTCACCTCCGGCCCCTACCCGCTGCTGATCGCGCTCGCCATCGCAGCAGGCATGGTCCGCGGCAACCTCACCCTCCTCCAAGCGACCGCCATCACCGACCGCTGGGGCACCACCCACTACGGGCACCTCTCCGCCCTGCTCGCCGCCCCCACCACCACCGCCAGCGCCCTCGCCCCATTCGCCGGAGCAGCCCTCGCCTCACCGCTCGGTGGCTACCCCCACCTCTTCCTCCTGCTCGCCACCCTCTCGGTCCTCGGCGCTGCTCTTGCCCTCACCACCAGTACCAGCGGCATCGGAACCCGGCGCAGCCGCCGCCATCCAGTGGCTCGTAGCCAACGCGGCAACTGACGCTGCAGTACGTGGATTTCCGCCTTGCGCCGACAGGTTCCACCGTGGTTCGAGCCCGAAATTCCGCGAACCCGTTCAGTTCGCCGCCGGATCTCCCCGGTGTCCCGGTCCACCCGTTCCAGGACCGCCCACACGTCGTCGGTCGGCGCGACGTTCCAGCTCCGTTCCCACGCCAGTTCCTCGAGCGGCGGGTCGGAATGGAACAACCGGGTGAGCTGCGCCGGGCTTCGCGTGGAGACGTATCGGCCGCACATGCTCCCCACCCTGCCACGCCCTATCTGCGACGGCCGGGCACCAAGACGGCTGACACACGTGTTCCTCCCCCACGTCGCCGGCCGTGGCCACCGGGCTGCAGCACGCGTGCCGCCCCGGGTGCGGGTCCTCTTCGGCGCTGATCTGCGGTCTCCAGGTGGTGCACACTCAACTCACCAGCCCACGACCCGGCCTCAGCAAGATCCCCACCCCCGACAGCACCAATGATCGACCTGCCCACCCGTCACGCCAAAGACCGTTGCAGTACCAGCCAGTGCTGTGACCGGGATAATCCACCGTGATCGGAAGGCGGCTCGCGGGACGAGCGCACGCACAATGGCTGGTATTACTGGGGCATGCAGGAAGAGACGGCACGCTCCGCGATCGACACGTTCATCTCCGCATTCAACGCCTCGGACGACAACTATGTGACTGACTTGCTCTCCCAGGCCCTGACCTCAGACGTGGTCTTCTGGGGGCCGTTGGGTCGCAGCGAAGGACTCGCGGCGGTCGAGCGGTTCGTGCTGGACATCCGGCGCCACCCGGCGGGGACCGGCACGATGGTGCGCTGCTCAGCGGTGGACATGCCTGACGAATGGGCCCGGTACCAGTGGGTCTTCACCACGCCGGATGGAGGCCCCCGCCTGGCGGGAACCGACGTCGTGCATCTGCGGCGGAGCCTCATCGACCAGATCATCGTCTTCGCGGGGGAGATCGAGCCGTCCGCCTCCTGAGAAGCCGTGATCAAAGCGATCCTGAGGCGTGGGGGTCGGACAGGGGTTCGGTTCTCGGTCCCGTCCGGGTGATCGCGTACCGGCCGGCGCATGGAGGAAGGGCCTCCTGCACAACCCGGAGATGTCGAGTCACCGGAGTGCGGACAGGCCCCGATGTCCCAGTCTGTCGCGTTCGCGGGGTCAGCGTCCAACTCCGTTGTGCCGGGCTGTGATTGCCTGGAACACCGGTTCGGCAACGCCGCCGACCGCAAGGACCGCGAGCGCTGCTGCCCGAGCGACCTCACCGACGCCGGGTGGGCCGTGGTACGCGACGCGCTGCCGCTGCCGCTGCTGGCTGGTGGGCCGGGGCCGCCGCCCGGAGGGCTACTGCCATCGCATGTGGTCGACGTGCGCACGCCGCCCGGCTTCACCGACGAGGAAGTGCGCGCCGCGCTGGTGATCCGACGCCAGTATCCGCGTACCGCCGTGCTCCTGCTGTCGCAGTACGTGGAGGAGCGGTACGCCGCCGATCTGCTCGCCGCCAACACCTCGGGCGTCGGCTATCTGCACAGCGATCCGCTCGACCGGCTGACACCGCGCGAGCGGGAGGTGCTGGAGCTGATGGCGGGCGGCCGGTCCGGCTTTCCCCACGATCGCTGAGCAGCGACGTCCACGCGCAGACGGGCGGCCGGTTGCTCAGCGGATGCTGGTGCCGGCGCGGGGGAGCTTGCCGGTGGCGAGGTCGTCTTCGAGGCGCCGGCCCTCGATGTCCGGGTCCGGGATGTGCCGGGAGAACCAGCGGGGGTGGTACCAGAGCCTGGCCCCGACGATCGCCATGACGGCCGGGACGAGGGTGAGACGGACGACGAAGGCGTCGAGGAAGACGCCGGCCGCGAAGCTGAAGCCGATCGCCTTGATGGTGGGGTCGTTGGTGAACATGAAGGCCACGAAGATGAAGAACATGATCAGTGCCGCGGCGGTGACCACGCGCGCCGAGACCCCGGTGCCGCGCTCGACCGCGCGGCGGGCGTTTCCGTTCTTGGTGTAGTCCTCCTTGACCCGGGAGACGACGAACACCTCGTAGTCGCTGGACAGTCCGAAGATGATCGCCAGCATGATGAGCGGCAGGAAGCTGATCGTCTCGGACGGGGTGATCCCGAAGATGTGGCGGCCCCAGCCCCACTGGAAGACCGCGACCGAGGCACCGAGGGCCGCGGCCATCGACAGCAGGAAGCCGAGGATCGACTTGATCGGCACCAGGATGGTGCGGAAGGCGAAGGTCAGCAGGATGAAGGCCAGGCCGACCACCACGACCAGGAAGACCGGAAGTGCGCTGGAGAGCTTGGCGGAGACGTCGATGTTGGACGCGGTGGTGCCGCCGACCAGGATGTGCGTGCCGGTGGTGCCCTCGATCGATGCGCGGTCGTGGCGCAGCCTGTGGACGAGCGAGGTGGTGGACGGGGCGTTCGGCCCGGATTTCGGGATCAGCCGGATCAGCGAGGTGCCGTTCATGGCGGCCACCGGCGTCACCTTCTCGACATCGGGCTCCTTGGCAAGGGCGCCGGCGACGCGCAGCGTGTCCGACGGCTGTCCGACGTTCTGGACGACGATCAGCAGCGCTCCGTTGAAGCCGGCGCCGAAGCCCTCGGTGGTCAGGTCGTACGCCTTGCGTTGGGTGTTGCTCGTCGGCTTCGACGCGCCGCTGGGCAGGCCGAGCCGGATGCTGAGGGCCGGGATCGCCAGTACCCCGAGCAGAGCGACGCCGCCGACGAGCACGAGGATCCGGCGGCGGACGGCGAAGCGGGCCCAGCGGGCGCCGGCGGGACTGCCCGGATCGGCGGCGGACTTGCGGGCGACCCGCTCGACATGCTTGCCCGGTGGCAGCCGGGTGAACGTGGCCACCTTGAGCCCGGCGAAGCCCAGCATCGCGGGCAGGAACGTCAGCGCGATGAGCAGGGCGACGGTGACGGAGGCCGCGGCGGCCAGGCCCATCACCGTCAGGAACGGGATGCCCACGACGGTCAGCCCGCACAGCGCGATGATCACGGTGAGGGCGGCGAAGACCACGGAGCTGCCCGCCGTGCCCATGGCCATCGGCACCGACTCCTCGGGCGTCATGCCGTTGAGCAGGTTGGTGCGGTGCCGGTACAGGATGAAGACGCCGTAGTCGATGCCGCAGGAGAGGCCGAGCATCAGTGCGACCGTGGTCGACGCGGAGGCGATCGTCACCACGGACGCGATGGCGGTGACGCCCATCAAGGTGGTGATCACGCCGATGATGGCGCCCAGAATGGGCATGCCGGCGGCCGCGAAGGCCCCGAAGGTGATCATGAGGATGATGAACGCGACGATCAGGCCGACCAGTTCGGGCAGCTCGGAGACCACCACCCGCCAGCCGGGATAGACACTGCCGTTGTACTCCACCTGGACGCCGGCGGCCTGTACCGGTTTCATCGCGTCCTTGACCAGGTCGAGGTTGGCGTCCTTGACGTCGGCGGGCTGCGCTGTCCACTGCACCTGCCCGAGCGCGATCTGGCCGCTCGGCGACACCAGTCCACTGCGGTACGGATCCAGGACGTTCGAGACCTGCGGCACGGTCCGGACCTTGCCGAGGCCCGTCTCGATCGCCGCCTTGAGCGCCGGGTCGGTGACCTTGGCACTGCCGTGAGTGGCGAACACGATCGTGGTCTGGCCGCCGCCGAAGGCCGGAAGCTCGGTCTTGAGAACGTTGGACGCGTTCTGCGCCTCGGTACCCGGGATGGTGAAGTTGTCGTTCGTCTTCCCGCCGCTTGCCCGGGCGACGGCGACAGCGGCGATGGCTGCTGCCAGCCACAGTACGAGGACGAGTCTCCGTCGCCGGAAAGCGAACTGAGCAAGTCGGTACAAATAGCTGGACATGGACATATTTTGCATCATTGCGGCGAAAGCAGGCAGAAGCCGGGCCCGAGGTGGCCTGCCGCGGCGGAGACGAAGCGTGGGAAGGAGCCCGGCGGCCCTTCTTGCTCGGGGCCGCCGGGCAACGCGTCCTCAGCCGGCGGGCGCCTTGGGCAGGATGCCGTTGTTCAACCACGCTCACGCGGCTCCCGCATCGTCGACGACGAGGTAGTCGGCACGACCATCACCGTTGACGTCGGCGACACCGAAGGCGATCTGCCCCTGGTACTGCCAGCCGAAGCCACCGTTGCCACCGGGAGCCGGCCTGGCCGACCCGCTCCAGCCGGCCCTGCGCGATCACCATCCCGTACGGCGCCGACTACCCGGACCTTAGGGCAACACTTGTATCTACAAGATGCCGTCCTGCGGCGGCCACCCGCGGTCCGGTCCGAGCCCCGGATTGAGCACGCCGGATCGGAACGCTGCGGTCTCCACGGCCCCTTCGTCGAATCCGGCCGCTGCCAGGACCCGGGGCAGGCCGGGCACGGCGGTGACCGCCGGGAGGGAATCCGCGGGTACCTCGATACGCGCCCGCCCTCGTCCCAGATCGCGGACGCGCAGATCAGTGACGGCGATGCCCGCGGCGGCCAGGGCCGCGCGGACCGCGGACTCGGCCCGGTCCACACGCGCCAGTCGCGGGCCGGAGATCGTCAGGCCGTAGGCGATCCGGCTGGCGAGGCAGGGCGTCGCCGGCTTGTCCCAAGTGGGCAGCGACCAGTGCCGGCTGAGCCGGCGGACGCGGGCCTTGGTCAGCCCGGCTCCACGCAACGGCGTGAGGACTCCCCGCTCCTGCCCTGCCCGGATGCCGGGGCGGAACGGATCGAGCGCGTCGTCGGCGTTGGTGCCGGTGGCGACGTTCGTCACGCCGCGCTCGGCGGCCAGCGCGGTGATGGCACCGAGCACCTCGGACTTGCAGAAGTAGCACCGGTCGGCGCCGTTGGCGCGGTATCCGGCCCGCTCCAACTCCCTGGTGTGCGGCGTGAGGTGCACGACGCCGAGTGACGCGGCAAGGTCCCGGGCAGGGCGGAGTTCCGTCGACGCGAGGCTTTCGGACACGGCGGTGACCGCGAGCACCCTGTCCGCCCCAAGAGCGCGCACCGCTGCCGCGAGGACGAGCGCGGAGTCCGCGCCGCCCGAGTAGGCGACGGCGAGCGAGCCGGTCCCGGCGAGCCGCGCGAGGAGCGCGGCGCCGTCGTCCTCTGCTTCGGTCCCGCTCCGCTGATTCCGCGTCATATCCGCTCCTCGGCATCCCGTGCGGCGTCGAGCGCGCGCTCCGCCACCGCCAGCAGGGGCAGTCCCAGCACCGCAGCGGCGGCCGCCACGTCGTCGTGTTCGGGTTTGGCTCGGTACGGGCCGTGCTTGACGCGGACGGCCGTGCCGCCGACGTCCACGGTCCCGGTACGCCGCGGCAGCGTGCCGCGGGTGGTGCCGATGCGGCGGACGCCGAGCGTGCCGGTCTCGGCGAAGATCAACTCCTGGAGGGCGTCGCGCCGTTCGTCATCGGTCAGGCAGTGGAGCACATGGCCGGGCCGGCCTTTCTTCATGATCGCGGGCGTCACCCAGACGTCCAGCGCTCCGGCTCCCCGCAGGGACGTCATGACGTGGGCGAGGGTCTCCCCCGTCACGTCGTCCAGATTGGTCTCCAGCACCGTGACGTGCTCCTCACATCCGTCCGCCCGGGCGGCCAGGGTGGCAGTGCAGACGTTGGGGCGGTCGTCCAGGACGCGGGTACCGGCGCCGTATCCGGTCCTGCCCAGCGCAACCGGCGGCATCCGCTGGTAGCGGGCTCCCGCCGCCACCAGCACGGCGGCCGCGGTCGGGGTGACGGTCTCGCCCGGCACGGTGGTGCCGGTCGCCTGGGCGCCTTCGAGCAGGGCGAGGGTGGCCGGCGCGGGCGCGGGGATGATGCCGTGCGCCGAGTGGCAACTCCCGGTGCCCAGCGGGAGAGGGGCGCACACCACGTCGCTGACATCGAGGTGATGGAGGGCGGCGCCGATGCCCACGATGTCGACGAGCGTGTCGTGGCCGCCGAGTTCGTGCAGGTGCACATCGTGCGGGGGCACGCCGTGGATGCGACCCTCGGCGGTGGCGATGGCGGACACGGCGGCGACCGCGAAGTCGGCGACCGGGCCGGGGGCAGCCCGGGAGGCCAACTCCAGCAGGTCGCCCGCGGAACGTTCGGCGGCCGGATCGGTGACCCGCACGTCGACACGAAGTGCGAACAGCCCGTGGCTGGTGACGCGGTCGACCGTCAGTTCCCAGCCGGTCATCCCGGTGGCGGCGACGGCGTCGCGGACGGCGTCCAGCGGGGCGCCCGCGTCGACGAGCGCGGCCAGGAGCATGTCTCCGGCCAGGCCGGCGAAGGGATTGATCCAGCAGATCACGAGCTCGCTCCCCGGGCCTGGGCGATCCGGTGCACGGCCATCGCGGCGCCGAAGCCCGAGTCGATGTTGACCACGGTGATGCCCGCGGCGCAGGACGCGTGCATCGCCAGAAGGGCGGTGACCCCGTTCAGCGATGCCCCGTAACCGGTGGACGTCGGCACGGCGATGACAGGGCACGCCACCATCCCGCCGATGACGGAGGCGAGCGCGCCCTCCATGCCGGCGATGACGATCACCGCGTCCTGCGCCCGCAGGAACTCCTTCACGGCCAGCACCCGGTCCAGGCCCGCCACTCCGACGTCGTGGACGGCGCTGACGGCCAGTCCCGTGCTCGTGGCGACGGCGTACGCCTCCGCCGCGACGGGCCGGTCGGAGGTGCCGGCGGCCACCACGGCCACGGTGAACCTGCCGCGTTCCGCCGGCCGCCAGGTCATCAGGCGGGCTTCGCGCTCGACAAGCGCTCCCGGCACGGCGTCGGCCACGGCCTCGGCCTGTGCAGGCTCGACGCGGGTCGCCAGCACCGGGCCGGTGTTGTGTTCCAGCAGGGCGGCGACGATGCCGGAGATCTGCTCGGCGGTCTTCCCCGGGGCGTAGACGACTTCGGCGAGCCCTTGCCGGGATTCCCGGTCGACGTCGGGGCGGGCGTAGTCCAGGTCGACGGAGTGCGGGTTGTGCATGGTGGCCTCGTTCGTTTCGGGTCCGGTCACGGCGCGGCTGTCGGTGACGACCGCGCCGACGGCACCGGTGCCAGATAGGGGATCGTCTGCGGGCCTTCGGGCAGGACGCACAATCGTGCTTGCGGGCCGGCCGCGGCGAGAGCGCGGGCGACGGTGCCGGAGATGTCGTGGGTCTGCCGCAGGTGCGCCGTGGCGAGCTCGTCGTCGCCGAGGTGGTTGGTGTGCATCACCACGTCGGTGCGGGCCTGGATGCGTGCCTGGATCTGGACCTGCCACTGGTCGGGCACGGTTTCGGCGGCAGACCGGGCCTCGATGACGTCGAGCAGGTGCTGGGGTGAGGGTGCGGAAGCCAGGACCGACCGGTAGGAGCCGTGGTCGGGGAATCCGTCGCGGCACTCGGCGGCGCACACGATCGTGCCTCCGGGGCGTGTGACCTGGAAGGCGGCCGACATGCCCTTGACCGACTGGTAGAGGTTCTGGTCCAGCGGGAAGCCGGCGTTGGTGGTCACCACGACGTCGAACGGCCGCGGCACCGGCCGCATCGACAGGCGTTTGGCGACGGCGGTCGCCGCGGCGTGCATGGGGAGCAGGTCCCCACCGAACGCGGTCACGATGTCCTGGTCCCGGTTGAGGATGACGTCCACCGCGTAGGTGACGCCGGTGGCCTGGGCGATGGCGCGCACGTCGTCGTGGACGGGATTGCCGTGGGTGATGCCCCAGGTCGCCCGGGGGCTGGCTATGCGGGCGGCGTCATGGAGGACCAGCACGGTCTCCAGCGCGGCCAGTCCCGGGGCCACGAGCTTGGGGCCGCCGGAGAAGCCGGCGAAGAAGTGGGGTTCGACGAAGCCGGTGGTGATCCGCACATCCGCCCGCACCCAAGCGGTGTTCAGCCAGACCGGTACGCCGCTGCCGACGGTGCCCATCCAGGTCAGCTCGTCGCGGTTGCGCGCGTCGTGGTTGACGATCCGCACATGGTCGACGATCTCGTCGCCGAACATCTGCCGGAGTTCGGCATCGGTGTTGCCGCGGTGGGTGCCGGTGGCGACCAGGATGACGACGTCCTCCGGGCGGACGAGGCCGTCGAGTTCGGCGAGGATCGCGGGGACCATCAGGTGCCTCGGCTGGGGGCGCGTGCCGTCGCACACCGAGATCGCCACGGTCTGGCCCGGGCGGACGCGCTCGCGCAGCGGCGGGCCGGCGACCGGGTCCCGCAGCGCGGCGCCGACGGCGGCCACCTGGTCCGGCGCCGCATGGTGGTGGACGGGGCGCACGACAGTGGTCACGGACGGATCGACGTCGATGTCCAGGCCGCTTGCGCCGTAGGCGAGGTGAACGATCATGACCTGCGTTCCTCGATGCGGTGGATGCGGAGGCCCTGCCGCCGAAGGCGTCTTCCCGCTCGGCCGGGCGCCCGCGGGACCCCGGCCGCCGCCGGAAGGTCCGGAGCGGGCTCCTGCGCCGCCGGCCGGAGCCGGACGGCGACGGAAAGCGGTGGAGAGCGGCGGATCAGTCGAGCGCGGCCGCGGTCCGGTCCCGCCCGTCGGCGTTCAAGTGGTCGCGCAACCACCGGTCCGTGGTGTTCACGTGCATCAGTGCGGCCGCCTGCGCGAGCGCGGCGTCGCCTGCGGCAAGCGCGCTGTAGATCGCCCGGTGCTCGGCGATCGTCCGCTCCCCCGCATTGTCGTCGAGCAGACCGCGCCAGACCCGGACCCGCACGGTTCTGCTGGAGATGCCGTCCAGCAAGGTGGCCAGCGTGGCGTTCCCGGTGGCGGCGATCACCGCCCGGTGGAAGGCGGCGTCGTACTCGTTGAGGCGCTCCACGTCGTCGCGTGCCTGGACCATCGCGTCGAGATGGCGCTTGACCTCGGCCAGTCCGTCCTTTGAGATCCGGCTCGCGGCAAGACCGGTCGCCGCCGGCTCGAACAGCCGGCGTACCTCGGTCAGTTCCAGCGTCGTGTCGCCGCGCAGCAGTTCCACGGCCGAGCCGAGCCCCTCGAGGAGGAGGGCCGGCTCCAGACTGGTGACGTACGTGCCGTCGCCGCGCCGGATCTCCAGGACACGCGCCACGACCAGGGCCTTGACCGCCTCGCGCGTCAGGTTGCGCGACATGCCCAGTTCGGCGGCGAGTTGCGGCTCGGGCGGCAACCTGCTGCCCGGCTCCAGTTCACCGTCCTGGATCAGCTCCCTGATGCGGGCAATCGCCCTGTCGGTCAGTGACATCGGTCGGACCACGCTCCCTTGCTCGTCCAGCGGACCCTAGCAGGACATCCCATGTCTGGGAACCCATGGGGGGTGAGTTCACGCATCGCAGACCTCCACCGCCGCGCAAGAGCATGCGCCCCACCGGGACATTCTTAGAAATGCCGCACGCACCTCTGGACAGTCGCCAACCCAGCCCCCTATAAATCCATCCCATGTAAGCGCGGGCTCCCGTGCGGCTCCCCCAGGGCCGGCAACGGCGTCGAGGCCGTCCGGGCCCTGGCCGGCTGGTCGTACATCCCTCGCCGTCGACGGCCACGTGAGCGGTCTGCCAGTACGTCCCTGGGCCGCCTGGATCCCGAGTGGCGCCTGTACCGGTCTCCCCATCCACCTTTGACATCGGAGTGCTCAGGATGAACCTCCCCGATCCCCCCCTCGACCGCAGGCGGTTCCTCGCCACCGCGGCGCTCACCGTGGGCGCCGCCGCGCTCCCCGGCACCGTGTTCGCCACGAGGTCGGCCGCGTCGGTACCGTCCGGGGTCGCCCTTCCGCAGCGGGGGATCTTCGACGGCGCGCCCGCCTCGACGTGGACCGACGGGTTCCTCAGTGGCAACGGGGAGTTCGGCGCCGTGTACCACGGAGCGCCGGCACTGGAGAAGGTGGTCCTCAACCACCACCGCTTCGTCCTGCCGAACGGCACCCGAGGCGTGACGCCCCCGCAGAACGCAGCGCAGCTGAAGGCGGCACAGGACAAGGCGCTGGCCGGTGACTACGCGGGCGCCGCGTCGACGTTCGACAACGGCTGGAACCTGCTGTGGACGCAGACCTTCCACCCCGGCTACGAACTCCAGATCAGCAACACCGGCGGGACGACCAGCGCGGCCAACTACGCCCGGGTCACCGACTTCCGCACCGGCGAGGTCACCCACACCTGGAGCGACACCTACGGCGGCTGGCGGCGCCACGCCTTCGTCTCCCGCGCGGACCGGGCCGTCGTCCACGAGCTGCTGCCCGCGCCGGGGCGGACCGTGAACGTCACGATCGGCGCCGACACCGCCCTCGACGGTGTCCCGTCGGACGTCTCCTTCACCACCACGGCCACCGTGACCGGCCACAACGGCTACCTCGACGTGCGCGGCGTCTACCCCTCAGGAGGGGCCTACGGCT
This sequence comes from Streptomyces sp. NPDC020917, assembly GCF_044333795.1. NCBI lineage: Bacteria > Bacillati > Actinomycetota > Actinomycetes > Kitasatosporales > Streptomycetaceae > Streptomyces > Streptomyces sp. NPDC020917. Next base: position 659,283 of record NZ_JBIRRR010000003.1, read on the forward strand.
TCGAGGGGGTCACCCGTGTCGTGGTCACCGGAAAGGGAGCCTCGGTGAGCGCGAGCGGGCAGACGCTGGTGGTCACCAAGGCCACCAAGGTCCTGCTGCTGACCAAGCTGGACCGCTACGAGACCGCCACCGGCTGGAACGCCAAACCGTTGCAGACCGCACTCGCCTCCCTGACCGCCGACTACGCCACCTTGCTCGGCCGCCACGCCCCGCTGCACCAAGCCATGTACGACCGGTCCACCATCGACCTGAACGTCTCCGCCGCGGACCGCCAGATGTCCACGAGCGATCTGATCTCCCGTCAGAACGCCCACGCCTCGACGATCGACCTCGCCCTGCTGGAGCGGATGTACGACTCCGGCCGCTATCTGTTCGTCAGCTCCAGCGGCGTCCTGCCGCCCCGCCTGACCGGACTCTGGGCCGGCAGCTGGAACGCCTCCTGGGCCGACGACCTGACCACCGACGCCAACGTCAACCTCCAGGTCGCCGGCGGCAACATCCTGGACCTCGGCGATGCCATGCAGGGCTACTTCGACCTCGTCACCGGGCAGTTGGCCGACTGGCGGGACAACGCCACCCACCTCTACGGCGCCCGCGGGTTCCTCGCCCCCACCCGCACAGACGGTGAGCACGGCCACATGCTCCACTTCAACGCCGGGAGCTTCCCCGGCCAATGCTGGACCGGTGGCGCCGACTGGTTGCTGTACCCGTTGCTGGAGCACTACCAGGTCACCGGCGACGCCGAGTTCCTCAAGAACACCCTCGGCCCCGCACTGATGGAACTCGCGCTGTTCTACGAGGACTTCCTCACCCGCACCGACGCGAACGGCAGAGCGGTCTTCGTGCCCTCCTTCTCCGTGGAGAACTCCCCGTCCAGCACCGGTCAGTGCCTGTCGATCAACGCCACCGGCGACGTCATGGCCGGCAGGCACGCGCTGCACGCCGCGATCGATGCGGCCAACGCCCTCGGCGTCGAGCAGGGCGCGGGGCAGGGTGTTGCGCGATGGAGCGCGCTGCTGGCCAAAATGCCCGACTACACGGTCAACGGCGACGGCGCCCTTGCCGAATGGTCCTGGCCGGACCTGACCGATCGCTACGACCACCGCCACGTCCAACACATGTACGGCGCCTGGCCGCTGCACGAGATCAACCCCGAGGACGAACCCGACCTCGTCGGCTACGCACGCCGGGCCCTGGACCTGCGCGGCGACGAGAACTATTCGGCCCACGGCAGCCTGCATCGCGCGCTGGCCCGCGCCCGGCTCAAGGACGGCTCCGGCGTCTACGCCAACCTGCTGAAGATCCTGGGCAACAACATGGTCTGGCGGTCGCTGATGACCTCCCACAACCCCGACCTGACCACCTACAACTGCGACGCCGCCAACACCATCCCCGCCGTCCTCGCCGAGGCCGTCCTCTACACCCGGCCCGGCGTCCTGGAGATCCTTCCCGCACTGCCCGACGAGTTGGCCAAGGGCACCATCACGGGCGTCCGCGGCCGCAACCAGGTCACCGTCTCCACGTTCCGCTGGGACACCGCGGCACGGACCGCCGCCGTGACGCTGACCTCTGCCGTCGGCCAGGACATCACCCTGATCAGCCGCCGGGGCATCACCTCCATCTCCACCGGGGTCCCGGTTGCGGCCTCCCCACTGGGCAGCCACGCCCGGGTGGTCTCCCTGACCGCCGGCACGAGCACGACGATCGCCGTCGGCCTACTGACGGGCACCTTCAAGGTGGTCAACCGCGCCTCGGGCAAGGTCATGGACGTGTCCGGCGGCTCGACCGGCGACGGCGGCGCTGTCATCCAGTGGCCCTGGAGCGGGGCCGCCAACCAGCAGTGGACGCTGCTGCCCGAGTACGACGGCTCGCTCCGCCTGTCGAATGTCAACAGCGGCAAGGTCCTCGACAGCCCGGGCGGCTCGTCCCAGGGCGCCGCCCTCGACCAGTGGAGCGACACCGGCAGTGCCAACCAGTGGTGGAAGCTCGTTCCCTCGACCACCAGCGGCTACTACCACCTCGTCAATGACCGCAACGGGTGGTACGCAGGGGCCCAGAACGCCTCCGGTGCCGACGGCACCCCGATCGTCCAGGGGGCCGCGTCCGGAGGCGCCGAACAGGAGTGGCAGATCGTCCCGGTGTGAACGGTACACGCCGCCCGGGCCGCCGTCAGTCCTTGAGCGCGGTCAGCACGCCGGCAAGCTGATGAAGCGGCTCCGGGCCGACGACGCGCAGGACGACGGTGTCCGCGCCCGCGGAGGCGAGTTCGCGCACGTGGGCTGCGGCCTGCGGGGCAGCGCCGGAGACGGTGAAGACCGCCTCGGCGGGGCGGCCCAGCCAGGCGGCCTGGGACTGCGTGATCGGGCCCAGCTCGTGCGCGACGTTCTCGCCGTCCTCCCCCACGCAGCAGAAGGCGAACACCGTCACGCTGTGCCCGGCCCTCCGTCCCTTCTCCTGGGCCAGGCGGTGGACGCGTTCCACGTCCTGCGGGCCGTGGCCCTCGGCGATCAGCGTTCCGTCGGCGACCCGGCTCGACAACTCGAGTGACCGGGGCCGCACGACACCCGCGACCACGGGGGGCGGCTCAGCGGGCGGGTGCACCAACTGGATCCCGGTCAGCTGTACCTCACGCCCCTGCATGTCCACCCGCTCCCCGCGCAGCAGGGCGCGCACCGAGACGATCGTCTCCTCCAGCAGAGCCATTGGCGACCGGGCGGAGACGCCCGCCATGGCCATCCACTCGGGAACGCCGTGCCCGATGCCCGCCACCAACCGGCCGGGAAACGTGCGGGCCAGCGTCGCCAGCTCCATCGCCACCAGCGCCGGACTCCGCAGCGGCGCGGGCATGATGCCGATGCCCACTCGCAACCGCTGCGTCGCCCCGAGCGCCACCGCGGCAGCGGAGACACCGCCGTTCCAGCCGAGGTCCTCGACCACCCACAGGTCGTCGACCCCCAGCGCCTCGGCCTCCTGCGCGAAGCCCGGAAGCCCTTCGGGAGCCCAGTCACGGTCGTAGATGACACCCACGCGCATGTTCACTTGTTCCTCACGTCCAGTCAGTCCGATGCTTCGAGCAGATAGATACCCGCCTCGATCGCGAGGAAGGTCAGCAGCCGCCCGTCCTCGCCTCGCCCAGTCGAGGGCACCTCCTGTCCCTTCTCCTGCGAGATGAGGGCCAGCCGTCCGGATCCCGCCGCAACCGCGAGTACCAGTTCCTTCAACGGGCGCCGCACGACGATCCGGCAGCGCGTCAGGTACCCGTCGCTCCACTCCAGGTCGGCGCTGATGCCGCCCGCTGCCCGCAGTCCCCGGACAGAGCCGGCGGGCCAGTGTGCGGGCAGGGCCGGCAGGAAGCGAAGGATCCCGTTGTGCGACTGCAGCAGCATCTCGGCGATCGCCGCCGTGACGCCGAAGTTCGCGTCGATCTGGAACAGTTGAGGCGGGTGCAGGCCGAACAGGTTCGGAGCGACGGAAGTGACGAGCAGCCGGCCGACGGCCTCGCCTGCGAGGTCGGCGTCGCCGAGACGCGCAGCCAGAGCGGCCACCCAGGCCAGGCTCCAGCCGGTACCGCCGCCGCCGTATTCCAGCCGGCGGTCCAGGGCCTTGCGGGCCGGGGCGAGGTAGGCGGTGTCGCCGAGCGGGTCGATCGAGGAGCCCGGGTAGAGCCCGTACAAATGGGACAGGTGGCGGTGGCCGGGCTCCTCCTCCGTCACGTCCTCCCACCACTCCAGCAGGCGTCCGTCACCGGCGACGCCCGGCTGGCGCAGTCGGGGGAGTGCGGCCTCCAGTTCGGCGGCGAGCTCCGCGTCGCGGCCGAGCAGGCGGGCGGCCCGGCCGGTGGCGGTGAACAGCTCGGTGGTGAGCCAGAAGTCCATCGTGCAGCCGGCGGACACCGCCGCCGCGCCGCCGTCCGGCAGGCGGAAGCGGTGCTCGGGCGAGGTGGACGGGCAGGTGACCAGATGACCGTCGCCGTCGTCGACCAGGAGGTCGAGGACGAACTCCGCCGCCCCACGCATCGCCGGATAGGCGCGCTTCTCCAGGAACTCCCGGTCACCCGTGAACCGGTAGTGCTCCCACAGGTGGGTGACGAGCCACGGTCCTGCCATGGGCCAGGTGGCCCAGACCGGGTCTCCGGCCACGGGGTTGGTCGCGCGCCACAGGTCGACGTTGTGGTGGCAGCACCAGCCGCGGGCCCGGTAGTGCGCGGCGGCCGTCCGGGTGCCGGCCTCGGCAAGATCGGTGACGAGGTCGAACAGCGGCTCCTGGCAGTCGGCGAGGCCGGTGGTCACGGCCGGCCAGTAGTTCATCTGGGTGTTGATGTTGACGGTCCAGTTGGCGTTCCAGGGCGGCGCCACGTCCCGGTTCCACACGCCCTGCAGATTCGCCGGCTGGGTGCCCGGCCGGGAGGAGGCGATGAGCAGGTAACGGCCGTATGCGAAGAGCAGCGCGGCCAGGCCCGGGTCGCGGTCCCCGGCCACCGCCGCGGCCACGCGCTCGTCGGTCGGCAGTGTGCTGCCGCCGCCGGCCGGCTCGAGGTCGAGTGCCGCAGTGTCGTACAGGCGCCGGTGGTCGCGAACATGGTCGGCACGCAGCACGTCGAACGGCAACTCGGCCGCGGTCTGGATCCGTTCGAGCACCTCGCGCACCGCATCCGCGGGGCCGGCGGGTTCGTGCCGCCAGCCGCGATACCCGGTGGCGAGGGCGAGGAGGACCGTCGCCTCGTCGGCGCCCGTCACGGTGATCTCGTCGGCGCCCACCTCGATCCGGCCGGTGCCGGCCCGCACGGTGATGCCGGCCGCGAAGCCCATGCCGGCATCGGGGCGGTAGGTGGCGGGGTCCTGCTCCTCGAAGGCGATGTGGGACGGCGCGCGCCCGCTGTGCACCAGCGCTGTGCCGTCGACAGCGGTCCGGGCACCCGGATGAGCGGGGGCGAACCGCACGGTGAACGTGAGCGCCGATGCTGCTGCGGCGCTCAGGTGGACCACCAGGACGTCCGCTGGGGCGGAGACGAACGCCTCCCGCCGGACGGCGACGCCGCTCGTGCGATAGACGACGGTGTGAACCGCGTTGCGCAGGTCCAGCGCCCGCTGGTAGCCGACGACATCGGCCGCAGTGCCGAAGTCCAACTCAAGTGTGGCCAGCGGCTGGTATGCCTCGGTGAAGACACTCTGCATGCTCTTGGCGGTGGCGTCCGCGCTCGCGTGGTCGTGGTGGCGCAGCACGCTGTCACGCAGTGCGGGCAGGTGGGTCGCGGCGTCCGGCGTGTCACGGCTGCCGGGGCCGCCCGACCAGAGCGTGTCCGCGTTCAGTTCGATTCTCTCGGTGCTGGTGCCGCCGTACACCATCGCCCCGAGCCGGCCGTTGCCCAGCGGCAACGCCTCCAGGAAGGTCGAGGCCGGCGTCCGGTACCACAGGCGGTGCTCGCCACCACTGGCGGTGCGAGCCGCGGTCACTTACCGATCCCGACGGTCATGCCCTGGATGATCCTGGTGCCGAGCCAGGAGAACAAGGCGAGCATCGGGGCGAGGATGATGCAGATGCCTGCGAACATCGTGCCGTAGTCCAGGCCGTTGATCTGCTGGGTGGCGAGGAACCCCTTCAGCGCCACCGGCAGCGTGATCTTGTCCTGGCTCTGGGTGAGGACCAGGGCGAACAGGGTCTCGTTCCACGCTCCGATGAACTGCAGGAGGAACGCGGTGATTAGGCCGCCGCGGGCGACGGGGACGATGACCTGCACGAAGGTCCGCACCGCGCCGGCGCCGTCGATGACCGCGGCCTCTTCGAGTACCTCGGGAACGCCGGCGAAGAAGCCCGTCAGCAGGTAGACGGTGAACGGCATGGCAAGACCGGTGTAGACGAGGATCAGGCCGGTGTGGGTGTCCACCAGGTTGGCCTTGGCCAGACCGACGAACATCGGCACGATCAGGACCTGGCCGGGGACGCCGAGACCCATGGCGAAGGTCATGGTCAGGGCACTGGAAGTGCGGGTGCGGCGGCGGGCCAGGACGTAGGCGCACGGCGCCGCCAGGGCGATGGCCAGGCCCGAGGAGACGGTGGCGTTGATGAGGCTGTTGACGGCGGCCTGCCCGAAGCCGCCGTCCCCGAACGCCTTGGCGTAGTTGCCGAACCTCGGGTGGCTGGGCAGTCCGAAGGGGTGGTGGAGGATGTCGGAGCTGCCGCGCAGCGAGGTGAGGGCGACCCACAGCAGCAGCACGATGTCGGCGGCCACGACGGCCCACACGACGCCCGTGCCGATCCGCATCGCCGGGCCCGCGGTGTTGCGTCCGGTACGCATGGTTCTGCGTCCCTTTCTTGTTCGGTGGGGCTCAGAACTGGATGGCGTCGCGGCGCATGAGCCGCCGCAGCACCAGGGTGATGAGGCCGACCATGATCAGGCTGACGATGGATGCGGCGGTGGCCATGCCCAGCGCGGGGGTGCTCTGCGGTGGGAAGGCTTCCTCGTAGACGTACATGGCGGTGTTCCACGACTGCGCGGGCGGTGCCTGCCCTGAGCTGTCGCCGCCGAAGACGAGGATGAGTTCGAAGATCTTCACCGAACTCACCGTCCAGAGCACGGCGCAGACGCTGATGACGTCCCAGGCGAGCGGCAACGTGATGTGCCGGAAGCGCTGGAAGGCGTTGGCACCGTCGAGTTCGGCGGCCTCGTACAGGTAGGACGGGATCTGGTCGACGGCGGCCATGATGATCGCGGTGTAGTAGCCCGTGGCCGTCCAGACCAGGGTTCCGACGATCATCGGGAAGAGGTTGTCGGTCGACAGCCACTTCGGTGGGGTGGACATGCCCAGGCCGTGCAGGATCCGGTTGACTGGGCCGTCGGGCGAGAAGAGGAAGCCGGCCAGGACGCCGAACACCATCGCGTTGACCAGGCAGGGGAAGAAGATCACGGAGCGGGCGAAGAGCCTGCCCCACATCTCGCGCAGCACCAGCGTCAGCGCGAAGCTGATGACGAAGGTGCACGCGCCGCCGATGAAGAGGATCTCCAGGGTGTTGGTCATCGAGGACCGGAAGAACGGGTCCTCGAACAGCAGCCGGTAGTTCTTCAGCCCGCGCCACTGCTTGGTGCCCATCCCGTCCCACTTGTACAGGCTGGTCCAGGCGGCGTAGCCGATCGGTACGAGGAAGATGACGGTGTAGGTGATCAGGGCGGGCGCCGCGAACGGCCAGAACATGCGGCGCCGCTGTCGCTCCATCGGAGCCTGGGAGGTGCGCTGGGGTCGGGGGGATTCCCCCCCGGTCCTTGTGGCCCGGGGGGACTCCGTCATGAGGTCGGTCATCGCGGCGTCAGCCCTGCGACTTCCAGTAGGCGGCCTGGTCGGACTTCATCTTGGCCACGAACTGCTCCGCGGTGATCTTCCCGTGCCACAGGTCGAGGAAGTGCGGGTTGAAGACCTTGTCCATCAGGGCGCCGGCCTGCCCGTCGTAGGTGAGTCGTACCGCGTTGGCGTCGAGCGCTTTCTGCACGTCGGCGAGGTCGGCCGGGGCGGGGACGTCGGCGCGGGTGGTGATGCTGTCGGCGGTCGACGCCAGGCTCTGCATGGTCTTCTTCTGGAGGAAGTAGGCGATGAACTTCTCGGCGGCCTCGGGGTTCTTCGCCCGCTTCGGGATGGAGAAGCCGAAGGTGATCGAGTCGGGGGCGGTAACCCCGGGCGGGAGCATCGCGCCGAACTTCCAGTTCGGGCCGACCTCCTTGCCGGTCTCCGAAGTGGCCCAGCTGCCGGTCATCCAGAACGCGTCCTTGCCCGACGCCCAGGCGGTCTCCTGGGCCGGCGCCTTGGTCGCGTCGTAGCCCGGGACGATGTAGCCGCCCTTGACCAGTTGCTCGGTCTGCTGGGCCGCCTTGAGCACCGCGGGGTTGTCCCACGCCTTGCCGCTCTTGTCGTTGGTGAGGTCGGCGAAGCTTATGCCCTGGGCGTTGAGCTGGTAGTCGAACTGGAGCCCGTTGGTCCACGCGTCCTCGCCCTCGGAGGCCAGGCAGGGCTTCTTCTTCGCCTTCAGGGCGTCGCAGATCTTGATGAAGTCGGCCCAGGTGGCCGGGGGCGTGGTCATCGCGGCCCGGATGTCGGGGTCGGCGGCGTTGTAGAACAGCTCCGCGGAGTCGACGATGTAGGGGATCACATAGTTCTGGACGCCGGACGGGTCCTTGGGCAGGACCTTGGTGTACTTGGCCGGGATGACGTCGCCGACCGTCTTGCCCTCGCCGGGCACCGCCATGGACAGCACGCCGGTCAGGTCCCGGGCCTGGCCCGCGGACGCGGTCTGGCCGTAGATGACGTCGGAGCCCTGGTCCCACAGGTCGGGGGCGCGGTTGGCGGCGATCGCCGGGCCGATGCTGGCGCGGACGTCGCGGCCGACGAATTTGACGTTCACCTTGATGCCGGTGGCGGCGGTGAACTGGTCGATCGCCGTCTTGATCGCCTTGCCCTGCGGCTCGTCGGCCCGCCACATCGACCAGTAGGTGAAGCTGCTGCCGCTCTTGGTGCCGCTGCCGGCGGAGTTGCCGCCGCATGCGGTCAGGCCGAGCGCGAAGGTGGCCGCGGTGGCGACCGCCAGGGCGGTTCGGGTGCGTCTCGCGGAGCGGGTCCGTCGCATGGTGCCGGTCATCTTTCGGGCCTTTCGATCCGTGATCGTCGCGCTGTCGTCGTAGGGAGGAGCGCGTGATCGGGTGAGGTTGAAGGTGTGAGGGTGCGAAGGTGCGTGGGTCTGGGGCGAGTGGGCGCCGTGCGCTCAGTCCACGGAGAACTGCACGGTGAACTGCGCGGCCACGGCGTACAGGGAGTGCGGGGCGGGGAGGTCCGGGCCGCAGGCGCCGCTGCCGATTCCGTGGTGTGCGTGGTCAAGGTGGAGGTGGACGCGGCCGTCGGGGCGCAGGTCGTGGGTATGCTCCGCGGCCGCGAGGGCGGCCGTGCTCCAGGGCCGCGCGGTGAGGTCGAGGTGGGGGAATCCGGCGATCTCCAGCCCGGGCAGCCCGGGGACGGTGATCCGGGCCTGCCGGACGTGGCGGCGGTTGCCGTTCTCCTGCGGCAGGACGTACGGGGTCTGCATCGCGGAGACCGAGCTGCGGTACCAGCCGAGCCGGGCGGCTTCCTGCGAGTCCCGGTAGGCCTCCCCCGGTCCGAGCCCGAGCCATTCGACGTCGGCGTCGTCGCCGGGCAGCGACATGGCCACGCCCAGCCTCGGCAGCGGAACCGTCCACGGGCCCTCGGGTGTGACCGTCACCTGCAGCCTCAGCAGCTGCCGTTGCGTCCCCTCGCCGGCCTCGGGCGCCGTCCAGCGGTAGACGACGCGGAGCGCGCTCCCCGAACCGGCCGCGGCCAGGCGGGCGGTGACCACCAGGCCGTCGCCGCCCGGCACGACACGCAGCGTGCGATGGCGCATACGGTCGAGTCCGGCGATGCGCCAGGCGGTGATCTGGGGTTCACCGCCCGCGCTGACCAGGTCGTTGTCGAGGGGCGCGCGCCAGATGTCCAGGGTCGGCCCGTGGAGTTCGAGGTCGCCGAGCCGGTGGAGCAGGCCGGAGCGCGGATCGAACCGGCCGGGGCCCAGAGCGACGGCGCCGTCCCGGACAGTGGGGGTTGCGGGGGCGAAGGGTTCGGGAGTGCGCCCGCTGGTCACCGGGCTCTGCGCCCAGGCGACCTCGTGTCCGGCGCCGGCCCAGCTCTCGTCCTCGGCCAGGCGGGCGGAGACCGTGAGCCACGCCTCGCAGCCGGAGTCGGCCTTGACCGCCGCGTCGACCGCGGAGGCCAGGTCGGGCGGCCAGGGCAGCGTCGAGCGGTCGCCGGCCTGCAGTGCCACGCCCACGTCGGCGCTGCAGACCGGCCGGCCGTCCTCCTCCAGCGACCAGGAGAAGCGCAGGTGCCCGGTGTCCCGGGCGTGGTACTGGTTGTGGATCTCGATCATCCGGCGGGCCGCGTCGATGCGGATGCGGACGGGCTCGATGACCTTCTTGAACTCGACCAGTCCAGGTGACGGCGTCCGGTCGGGGAACAGCAGCCCGTCGCACACGAAGTTGGCGTCGTGGATCTCCTCGCCGAAGTCACCGCCGTACGCGTAGTACGGCGTGCCGTCCGGCGCGGTGCGGGAGATCCCGTGGTCGATCCACTCCCACACGAAGCCGCCGGCCAGGCGCGGGTGCGTCTCGATGACGTCCTGGTAGTCGGCCAGGCCCCCGGGGCCGTTGCCCATCGCGTGGGCGTACTCGCAGAGGACGAAGGGCAGTCGGCGCCGGTGGGCGTCGTCGGCCGGGTCCCGGGTGGGCGGTTCCCGGCGGCGCCCGATGCGCTCCAGCTCCTCCAAGCCGATGTACATCTTGCTGTACAGGTCGGTGTAGGAGCAGCTTTCGTGGTCGCCCTCGTAGTGGATCAGCCGGGTGTCGTCGCGTTGGCGGACCCAGGCGGCCGCGGCGGCCAGGTTGGCGCCGGTACCGGACTCGTTGCCGAGGGACCAGACGACGACGCAGGGGTGGTTCTTGTCCCGCTCGACGAGGCGCCGGGTGCGGTCCAGGAAGGCGGGAAGCCAGGTCGGGTCGTCGCTGGGGTTGCCGCGCCATCCACCCGGTTCGAAGCCGTGGGTCTCCAGGTCTCCTTCGGCCACCACCCACAGCCCGTACTCGTCGCACAGGTCCAGGAAGCGCCGGTCGGGCGGGTAGTGGCTGGTGCGCACGGCATTGACGTTGTGCCGCTTCATCAGCAGTACGTCGTCCAGCAGGGCCTGTTCAGACAGGGTCCGGCCGGTCAGCGGGTGCCACTCGTGCCGGTTGACGCCGTGGAAGACCAGCGGCCGTCCGTTCGCGGTCAGCACCCCATCGACGACGCAGACGGTGCGGAACCCGATCCGCAGCGGTATGCGCTCGCCGTCCTCGGTGACCAACTCACCTGCGTACAGCCGGGGTTGATCGGCCGACCAGGGGGTGACGCCGTCGACGGCGTGCGGACCGGCCGGGTCCACGCCGGAGAGTCCCAGTTCGGGCACCGTCAGGCGCACCGTGCCGGACCCGGTGGTCGTGACCGTCAGGGTGCCGCGGCCCGTGGCGTGGTCGTAGCCGGCCCGGACGCAGTAGTCCTCCAGGCCGCGGGCGATCACCGAGACGGGCCGGAAGATGCCGGACAACCACCACATGTCCTGGTCTTCCAGGTAGCTGCCGGACGACCACTGGTGGACCCGTACCGCCAGCACGTTGGTGCCGGGCCGCAGTGCGGTGGAGGCGTCGAACTCGGTTGGCAGCCGGCTGCCCTTGCCGTCGCCGAGCCGGACGCCGTTGAGCCACACGGCGAACGCCGAGTCGACACCCTCGAACCGCAGGACCACGCGCGCGACCGGGAAGTCCTCCGGGACGTCGAAGCGATGGCGGTACTCCCCTGTCGGGTTCGGCTCCGGTGTTCGGGGAGGGTCCACCGGGAACGGGAACGCGATGTTGGTGTAGGCGGGGGCTCCGTAGCGCGGCGTGCCGGGCAGGCCCGCCATCTGCCAGCACGACGGGACGTCGAGCGTGTCCCACGTGGCGTCGTCGAACCCCGGCGCGGCGAATCCCTCGGTCAGGTCGTCCAGGTCCGCCGCCAGCCGGAACCGCCACGCGGCGTCGAGTGCGATGGTGGGTGCGTCGGAGGTGAACGCGGCACGCGGCCGCAACCGCCCGGTGCCGGGTGAAGGGTCGTCGACGTACGCCGTCGAGTCGGGAGCGCTCATGATGCGGGAGCCTTCTTTGCGGGCCGTCCATGACAGGGGACGGCGAAGGGCAGGGCGGCGCCGGGTGGCAGGAGCGACGCCGGGCCGCCCGGACGTGGGGACGGCAAGGAGAGGGGACGTCGGGGCCCGGGAGGAGGGGAAGCGCGGGCTTGTTGGCGGCGGGCGGCGGGGCGCCGGCCGTGACAGGCTGCGGGAGGACGGGGTCGCCGTCTGTCTCCGGCAGTTGAAGGGTGAGGAAGGTCAGGCGGTCGGGCGGGGCGGGGCGCTGCTGCCCCGGACGAGCAGGGTGGGCCGCAGCAGGGAGATGGCGTTGACGGGGGGCTTGTCGGCTTCGACGGCGCGCAGCAGCAACTCGACCGCTTGCTGGGCCATCTCGCGTTTGGGGAAGGCGACCGTGGTCAGGGTCGGCTCGACGTGCCCGACCTGGGCGATGTCGTCGAAGCCGACGACGCTGACGTCCTCGGGCACCCGGCGTCCTGCCCGGGTCACGGCTTCGAGGGCGCCGATCGCGAGGATGTCGTGGGTGGCGAAGATCGCCGTCAGGTCCGGGTCCTCGGCCAGTGCGGCGGTGGCCGCGGCGTAACCGCCCTCGGCGTCGTCGCTGATCCGGCTGAACACCATGCGGTCGTCGACGGTCAGGCCGTCGACCGCGAACGCCCGGCGCAGTCCGGCGAGTCGGGGGGCGTGCGAGGGGAGGTCGGCGACCACGGCGATCTTCGTGTGGCCGAGCTCGCGCAGGTGGCGTCCGGCCAGGTAGCCGGCGTTCTCGTAGTCGATGGACACCACCGGCAGCGAGTGCGGCGGATCCAGCTCCCACGCGAACAGGGCGACGGGGAAGGTCGCCTCGGCCAGCATGTCGAGCTGCTGTGCCACCCCTGCGTCGCCTGCGACGAGCAGGGCGTCGACGGAGCGGGCGGTGAGGTTCTCCAGGTGCTTGCGGGTGTACTCGGGGTCGTCCCGTGTGGTGGCCAGCAGCAGGTTGTAGCCGTGGTGCACCAGGACGTTCTCCACCTCCTCGACCACCTCGGAGTAGAAGGGGTTGGCGACGGAGGGAACGAACAGCCCGACGGTCTTGGTGGCGCCGGTGCGCAGCGATCGGGCGAGCAGGTTCGGCTTGTAGCCGAGCTCCTTGATCGCCGCGTGCACCTTGGCAGCCGTCTCCGGACGCACCGACTTGCCGGCCAGCACGTTGGAGACGCTCTGCTTGGTGACCCCCGCGAGAGCGGCCACCTCCGCCATCGTCGCCACGGACACCCTCCTGCGTTTATCGATCCACGTTCTTGGTGGGCGTCACACTAGGGTCGGCGGCAAGCCCCCACAAGCCGATGCCTCATTCTCGTAACCCACCCGTTACCAAGGGAGGCGGTGGCGCTGCTACGCCGCGGCGTACTTCACCAACTTGGCGCAGGTCAGATGGCCTTCGCTCGATTCGGTGGGTAACTCGCCTTGTAACAAGCATTGACGCGTTCCGTCAGGCGTCCCTAGCATCCGGCCTACGCCGAGCGGCGTGGACCGATCAAACACGTCCGCTGCCGGTGTTCGATCGCCCACCCACGATGCCGGAGCCGCTCCCCCATGGCGGCTCCGTCGATCCGCGGAGGAGTGGCTCATGCCGTATCTGCACATGCTTCGAAGAAGGGGGCCGGCCAGGCGCCTCGCCGTTCTGGTGGCGGCGGTCGTGGTGGCCGGCTCCATCGCCGCCGCCATCCGTCCGGGTCACGGCGGCACATCGTCCAGGGCGTCCACGGCGAGCGACGTCCTGCACCGCGCGCCGGCACCGGGCAGCCTGCACCTGGTGGCGTTCCTGGCGACGCAACCGGACACCGCCGACACGCCGTCGCGCGCCCAGGCCGTCGCGCTCAAGAGCCTTCAGGAGCAGTACGGCCGCAAGGGCCTGACGATCGAGATCGTCGACGAGAGTGGCGCCGGAGAGGACGCCCTCGTCAACACCACCTACGACTGGCAACTCGGTGCGATCCGGCTGGCCGCGGACCCCGGAGGCGCGCTGGCCCGGCGCTCCGGCGTGCACACGCTGCCGACCGTCGTGCTCCGCGACGCAGCCGGAGCCCTGGTCAAGCGCTGGGACTCCGCCGTCCTCACCGTCCAGGCGGCCCAGGTCATCTCCGGCCGGCTCGCCGCCGGCTGATACCCGGCTCTCCTCGACTCCCACCCCGTCGCGCCGGTCGTCCCCGCCGGCGCCCCCCATCCCGTACCCCATCTCCCTACCTTCCCCTGCCCAAAAGGAGCCGCACATGTCCTCCGCACCTCCGCTGCACGCCCGATGGCGCAGACGCCTCACAACGCTCGCCGCAGCCCTGGCGATCCCGGTGTCGTGGCTGTCCCTCGCCGCGGCGGCACCGGCGCACGCCGCGCCCGCCGCATCCTCGTCGGCGCACTACGTCGACTGCTCGAAGTCGCGCAACGGCAGCGGCAGCCAGTCCAGCCCCTGGAACGCGCTGGCCACGGTCAACGCCACGACCTTCCGCGCGGGCGACCAGATCCTGTTCGCCCGCGGCACCACCTGCAACGGGACCCTCGCCCCCAAGGGGTCCGGCGTGTCCGGCTCCCCCATCGTCGTCGACACGTACGGGACCGGTGCCAAGCCGCTCATCGCCGGCGGCGGCGCGTCGGACGCCGTGCTGCTGACCAACCAGCAGTACTGGGAGATCCGCAACCTGGAGGTGACCAACCACGGGGCGACCGCCGGCAACCGCCGCGGTGTCCACATCGTGCTGCAGGACTACGGCACGGGCAGCCACTACCGGATCACCAACCTGACGGTGCACGACGTCAACGGCGACGGCGTCAAGGATCTCGGCGGCAGCGCCGGAATCCAGTTCGACGTGTTCGGCACCAGCGTCAAGACGAAGTTCAACGACGTGGTCGTGGACGGCAACGACGTCTACTCCGTCGATCGCTCCGGCATCAACATGTCGACGGCCTGGAAGTGCCGGGCCTCGATCGGCTACCCGTCGCCCTGCCAGTACGGCGTGGACACGTACTACCCGTGGACCGGGTTCGTCGTGCAGAACAACACCGTTCACGACATCGGCGGCGACGGCATCGTCATGCAGTACACCCAGAACGGTCTGGCACAGAACAACGTCGCCTACGACACGGCCGCGCGCTGGTACGGCTCCAACGCCGCCATCTGGGACTGGAACGCCGACAACGTCACCTTCCAATACAACGAGGCGTACCGGACCCACAAGCTGCCCGACAACGGCGACGGCATGGCCTGGGACGCCGACTACGGGACCGACGGCACCGTCTACCAGTACAACTACAGCCACGACAACGAAGGCGGCATGGCGATGTTCTGCGGCTGCGGCGGCGGATCCACGTCCACCACCAACGCGGTCTTCCGCTACAACGTCAGCCAGAACGACGCCGGCCAGGTGCTGCGCGACGCGGGCGAGTCCAACGGCTGGTTCTACAACAACACCATCTATGAGCCCGAAGGGGCCACGGCGCCCATCCTGACCAGCGGCCGGTCGTCGCTCACCTTCGCCAACAACCTCATCGTCAACCACGGTTCGGGCGGCTACCAGTACAGCGGTACGTCCTTCACCAACAACCTCATCAGCGGCAACACCTCCAACGCGCCCGGCGGCCAGATCCTCGCAGACCCGAAGCTGAAGTCGCCCGGCAGCGCCGGTACCGGCATCGGCACTGTGGGCGGGTACCAGCTGACGGCCGGCTCCCCGGCCATCGGCGCCGGCCGGGTCATCCCCGGCGGGAACGGCGGCCGGGACTTCTGGGGCGACCCGGTACCGTCCGTGTGCGCACCCGACATCGGCGCGGACCAGCTGTCCACGCCCGACGACGCCTCGTGCGGCGTGGTGGGCAACGGCGGCTTCGAGTCCGGCGCGCTCGCCCCCTGGTACGGGTGGAACTCCGCCTCGGTGGTCAGCGGCAACGCCCACTCGGGCTCGTACGCCCTCCAGGTCGGCGCCTCGCCGTCCTCCGCCGAACAGATCGTCGCCCTGGCGCCGAACACCACCTATCAGCTGGCGGGGTGGGCCGAGGCGGCCACCGCCGGGGAGCAGGTGCAGATCGGCGTCAAGGACTACGGCGGCGCCGAGGTGTCCTCCGCGACGAGCAGCACCTCGTACACCAAGGCCGCGTTGATCTTCCGCACCGGCGCGTCCGACCACCAGGCCACGGTCTACTGCTACAAGGCGTCGGGCGGCGGCAACGGGTACTGCGACGACCTCGCGGTGACTGTCGCCACGGTGCCGACCGGCACCGTCAGCGGTGTGCCGAGCGGCCGCTGCGTCGACGTGCCCAACTCGGACGCCTCGGACGGCACGCAGCTCGACCTGTGGGACTGCAACGGCGGCGCCAACCAGCTCTTCGCCGACTTCGGCGACGGCACCCTGCGCACCCTCGGCAAGTGCCTGACGGCGGCCTCCTACGCGCCGGGGTCCCCGGTCACCGTGGCCACCTGCGGCGCCTTGCCGGGGCAGAGCTGGACGTACGACGCGTCCGCCCGCACGTTCAGCCCCTCCAGCGGCGTCTGCCTGGATGCGAGCGGCGCCGGGACCGGCAACGGCACCCCGCTGATCGTCTACGGGTGCAGCAGCGCCGACAACCAGAAGTGGGCGCGGACGCAGGTCAGTTCCTAGCCCCGGCCAGCCCGGCGCGAGCCCTCGGCTCCGCCGGGCCATCCCCTTCCGCCGCGCCATGCCTCCGGTGACGCGGCGTTCCTCCCCCCAACCCTCGCAAGGAGCCCCCATGTCCCGCAGTCCGGCAAGAGCCCGCCATCGGCGGTCAGCCGCACTCTCCGTCCTCGCCCTGGTCGTCGGCCTGCTCACCGGCATGACCACCGGTCCCGCGCACGCCGAGACCACCACCTCGATCACCGTGGACGGCACCAAGCCCGGCCTCACCTTCGACGGCATCGGCGCGATATCGGGCGGCGGCGGCAACAGCCGGCTGCTCGTCGACTACCCCGAGCCGCAGCGCAGCCAGATACTCGACTACCTGTTCAAGCCCGGCTACGGCGCCTCGCTGCAGATCCTCAAGATCGAGGTCGGCGGCGACAGCAACTCCACCGACGGCGCCGAGGCCAGCCACGAGCACGCCCGCGGCACCATCGACTGCAACCAGGGCTACGAGTGGTGGCTCGCCGCCCAGGCCAAGGCCCGCAACCCGCACATCAAGATCGCGGCGCTGTCCTGGGCCGCGCCCGGGTGGGTCGGCGGCGGCTCCAACACCTTCTACACCGACGACGCCGTCACCTACCTGATGGACTGGATGGGCTGCGCGGCCCAGCACAACCTCACCGTCGACTACCTCGGCGGCTGGAACGAGCGCTACAACGGCTACGCGGGTGACAACAGCTCCGGTGCCAGGCCGTGGTTCGTCAAGCTGAAGAACGCGCTTGTCGCGCATGGCTACGCCACCAAGGTCGTGGCCGGCGACGACGGCTGGTCTGTGGCCGACGACATGGCCTCCGACTCGGCGTTCGACGCCGCCGTGGACGTCGTCGGCGTCCACTACCCGTGCGGCTACCTGGCGTCCGCCCAGTACTGCCCGAGCACCGGGACCGCGCAGGGCCTGGGCAAGCCGCTGTGGGCCTCGGAGAACGGCTCGCAGGACGCCACCGACGGCGCCGCCGCCACCGCGCGGGCCATCAACCGCGACTACACCGACGGCCGCATGACCGGCTACATCAACTGGCCGCTCGTCGCGGGCATCTACCCGAACCTGCACTTCTCCACCGACGGGCTGGTGGTCGCCCAGCAGCCGTGGTCGGGCAGCTACCAGGTCGGCCCGACGACGTGGGCGATGGCGCACACCGGGCAGTTCACCGCGCCGGGCTGGCGCTACATCGACTCGGCGAGCGGCGCGCTCGGCGGCTGGTCGGGCAATGGCACCTACGTGACGCTGAAGTCGCCGGACAGCAACGACTACAGCACCGTCATCGAGACGATGGACGCGTCCGGCGCCCAGACCGCGCAGTTCAGCGTCACCGGCGGCCTGTCCACCGGCACCGTCCACGTGTGGGCCACCGACCTCAGGTCCGCGGACGACGCCACCCACTTCGTGCACCAGGCGGACATCACCCCGTCCGCCGGCACGTACAGCCTCACCCTCCAGCCCGGCTACGTGTACACGGTCACCACCACGACCACCGTGCCGGGCACCGGAGCCGCCCAGGGCAAGGGCGCCACCACCCGGCAGCTCCCCAAGCCGCTGGCGCTCCCCTACCGCGACGGCTTCGACACAGCGGCGACCACCACCTCGCCGAAGTACTTCACCGACATGAACGGCGCCTTCGCCACCGTCCCGTGCGCGGGCTCCCACAAGGGGACCTGCCTGCAGCAGATGGCGCCCGCGGCCCCGGTCCACTGGACCGGCGAGAGCTACGCCGACCCGTACACCTTCATGGGGGACATCTCCTGGAGCGACTACACCGTCAGCACGGACACCGACCTGACCCAGTCCGGCAGTGTGGAACTGCTCGGCCGCGTCAACGATCAGGGCCGCAACAACAACGGCCTGAACGCATACCACCTTCGGGTCTCCAACACCGGGGCGTGGTCGATCCTGCGCAGTGACACCAGCTGGAACTTCACCACGCTGGCCTCCGGCACGGTGAAGGCGCTGGGCACGAACGCCTGGCACAACGTCGCGCTGACCATGCAGGGCAGCATCCTGACCGCGAAGATCGACGGCAGGGCGGTCGGCAGCACGAACGACTCCACCTTCTCCCAGGGCATGGCGGGCCTCGGCGTCGTCGGCTACCAGACCGACCAGTTCGACAACTTCTCGGTTGCCGCGGCCGGCAGCGCCGCAACCTCGCACATCGGCCCGATCAACTCCGTCCTCGACTCGTCCAAGTGCGTCGACGCCGACCGGGACTCCGGGGCGAACGGCACGGTGGTGCAGCTGTGGGGCTGCAACGGCGGCGCCTCCCAGGCATGGACGTACACGAACGGGAGCCTCCTCCTCAACGGCAAGTGCCTGGACGTCGGCAACCAGAGCACGGCGAACGGCACCCCCGTCGCCCTGTGGGAGTGCAACGGCGGCGCCAACCAGAAGTGGTACGCCAAGCCGGACGGTTCGCTGGTCAGCGGGATGTCCGACGGGATCTGCCTCGACGACCCCGCGGCGGCCACCGCCGACGGGACCCCGCTGGAGATCTGGTCCTGCAACGGCGGCGCCAACCAGAAGTGGCGACTCCCCTGACCCGACCGCCCGGCCCCGCGGCACCCCGCGGGGCCGGGCCCGGGCCCGAACCCCCATCCCTGCCCGATTCGCTCCCGCCGACACCCGGAGGACCCGTGCTCCCACCCCTGTCCCGCCGCTCCCTGCTGACCGGTGCCGCCGCCCTCGTCCTCTCCGCCGGACCTCTGTCGACCTCCGCCAGGGGCGCCGCGGGGAAGACTCCGAAGGTTCTGGTCATCGGCCTCGACGGCGCTCTCCTCAGCCGCGTGGCCGCCGCCGACGCCCCGAACCTCAAAGCCCTGATGGCAGCCGGTCTCACGGCGACCAGCAGCATCTACGCGGCCCCCCTGGCACCCACGCTGTCCGGTCCGGGATGGTCCACGATCCTCACCGGGGTCTGGCCCGACAAGCACCACGTGACGGACAACGCCTTCACCGGGCAGGACTTCGCGCGGTACCCGGACTTCCTGACGCGGATCGAGACGGCCAGGCCCGCCCTGACCACGTACGCGGTCGCCTCTTGGGCGCCGATCACCGACACCGTCCTCTCCGCCGCCGTCGACACCCGGGTTTCGACACCCAGCGAGGAGTACGACGCGGGCACCACCGTCCGCCTCGTCGAGCAACTGCGCAACGGCGACCCCGACGCGGCCTTCGTACAACTGGACGGCGTCGACGAGGCCGGGCACGCCTACGGAGCGGCCAGCCAGCAGTACCTGGACGCCATCCACGTCGTCGACACCCAGGTCGGCCAGTTCGTCGCCGCGGTACGGGGCCGGCCGAGGTACTCCGCGGAGGACTGGCTGATCATGGTCACCGCCGACCACGGCCACACGAACGCCGGCGGACATGGCGGATCGAGTCTGCAGGAGCGGCAGACCTTCCTGGTCGCCACCGGGCCGACGATCACCGGCGGCTCGACCCGCCACGACGTCAAGATGCCTGACATCGCGGCAAGCGTGCTCGCCCACCTGGGCATCCAGATCCTGGCCGCGTGGGGGCTCGACGGGCGCCCCCTCCAACAGCCGCGCCCCGACGACTTCGCCGCCCTGCGCGGCGCACTCCGCACCAGAGCCGACGAGACCGGTATCGCCCCGGCGATCGTCGGCTGGACGCACACTCCGCCGGCCGGCTGGTCGGTGGACAACTCCCTGATGGGTACCGGCGGCGTCACCGAATGGCGGGGCTGGTCCTTCGCCACCGACGAGTTCTGGACCTCGGCGGAAGCCGACCAGCAACGCGAGGCGAACGTCCGCGCGCGTGACGTCTTCGCCGTGGCGGACGGCGACGAGTGGTCCGACGAACCGGTCTCCGGCACCTTCGACTCCACGTTGACCAGCAGGACGTTCCCGGTGACCGGCGGCGCCACCGCCGTCCTGACCTACACGACCTTCTACCGCCAGGAGTCACCCCAGCAGGGCGAGGTGCTGGTCTCGTTCGACGGGGCGGCGCCGGTCCCGGTGCGGACCTACACCGCCGACGTCCCCTCGCGCGAGGAGGCGATCAGCCTGGAGGTTCCCCTCGGTGCCACCGGAGTCCGCGTCCTCTTCCACTACACGGGCGGCAACAACTGGTACTGGACGGTGAGCCAGGTCGCGGTCGGCGACGCCGGACCGCTGGGCCCCGCGGGGCCGCCGCCGGTGTGCCGGTTCGTCAACCGGCAGAGTGGCAAGGTCATCGACGTGCCGGCCGGCTCCACCGCCACCGGCACGGCACTGATCCAATACGCCCCCAACGACGGGGACAACCAGCGTTGGCAGGTGACGGCTGCCGCAACCGACGTGTGGGAGTTCACCAACGTCAACTCCGGTCTGGCGATGGATGTCCAGGGCGGGTCCACGGCCGCCGGCGCGCCCGTCATCCAGTGGACGCCCACTCACGCGACCAACCAGCAGTGGCGGTTGGCCGACGCGGGCGCCGGCCACGTGAAGATCGTCAGCGCGCGCAGCGGCCTGGTACTCGGCATCTCCGACGGTTCCACAGCGGACGGGGCCGCCGTTCGACAACAGACCGACACCGGCAGTGCCGCCCAGCATTGGAGGGTGCAGGCGTCCTGACCCGCAGCGTCGTAGGGAACGGGCGGGTTCCCGTCCTGGACGGGCCGCCACATTCGCGTGGGCGGCGGTCCGGCGAGGGGCCCGGCCCCGGTGTTTCGGCGCCGTCGTGGGCGGCGACGGCGCCGCGATCGTGCAGTAGCCAGGCAACGGCGGCAGCAACCAGGTGTGGAGCCTCGTCCCGCCTTCGTGACCGGCCCCCGCTCCTCCGCCCCCATCCCACTCAGCCGCGAGACTTCCAGGGAGTCACAGATGGAGCAACCCGCAAGCACAGCCAGCGACGGCATCAGCCGCCGCAGCGCGATCAGGATCCTCGGCGCCGGGACCGCGGCGCTCGCCGTCCCCTTCGCCGGAGGTCTGCTGTGGCCCTCCCGGGCCGGCGCGGCCACCGCCGGAACCATAGGAGCACCGGTCACGCTGACGAACGTGCACAGCGGCTGCGTGCTGGACGTCTACGGCCGCAGTACCGACGACGGTGCCCAGGTGGTCCAGTGGACGCCCACCGGGAACGACAATCAGCAGTGGACCCTGCTCGACCAGGGCGACGGGTGGGTGGGGATCAGCCCCATGCACTCGGGCAAGATGCTCGACGTCTCCGGGGGGTCGGGCAGCGACGGCACCCCGGTGATCCAGTGGTACGCGAACGGCGGCCTCAACCAGGAGTGGCGATTGGACGACGCGGGCCGGGGGCACGTGAAGATCGTCAGCCGGTCCAGCGGGAAGCTGCTGAGCGTCTCCGGAGACTCGGCCGATGCCGGGGCCACGGTCGAGATCCGCAGCGACTCCAACGACCCGAGCCAGTGGTGGACCGCCACCGTGGCGCCGTACGTGCTGAACACCGGCGCCACCGAGGCGCGAACCGACGACGCGCTGGCCAACGAGGGCGGTGCCGGCGGCGGAGTCGCCTACGGGGTGACCCGCAACGGATGGTCTCGAAACGGAGCCGCCTGGTATCCCGTGAGCGGCGAGTTCCACTACGTCCGCTACTCCGAAACCCGTTGGGACCGCGAGCTGGGCAAGTTGCGCGCCGCCGGTGTCGGCATCGTGTCGACGTACGTGTTCTGGAACCACCACGAGCAGCTGGAGGGCACCTGGGACTGGTCGGGCCGCCGGAACCTCCGAGCTTTCCTCGCCGCGGCCCAGCGGCAGGGACTGCTGGTCTGGCTGCGGGTTGGCCCCTACATTAACGCCGAGACGAACAACGGCGGCATTCCCGACTTCGCCCTGCCCGGTGCGCGGACGAACGACCCGGGGTACCTGGCCAAGGTCGACATGTACTTCGCCCAGATCGCCGCACAGGCGAACAGCCTGTTCGTGAAGGACGGCGGCCCGATCGTCGGCATCAATTGGAGAACGAGTACGCCTCGGGAGACCCCGCACACATCACCACGCTGCGCCAGATGGTCACCGCCCGCGGCATGGTGGCGCCGTACTACTCCGTCACAGCCAACTCCGTGTTCGAGAAGGACACCGCCATCCCGCTGCAGGGTTCCTACTGCTACCGCGGCTGGGAGACCGGAGCCGGCACCGAGCCGGTGTCCGGCTTCATCTACGGCAGCGACGAGTGGACCGCCAACACCGACACCGGCGGCGCCATGTACGACACGCTGGACTACCCTCGCGGCTTCTGCGAGTTGGGCACGGGCAGCCCGATGCGCGGCAGGGACAGGTTCCTGGTCGAGCGCCGCTTCGTGGTGGCGCAGGCCTACGACAGCGTCGGGCGGGGTGCGAACTACCTCGGCTACTACATGTTCCACGGCGGCACCCAGGTGGCAGACCTGTCCGGGAGCTGGCCACTGACCTACGACTTCCAAGCGCCCCTCGGCGAGTTCGGCCGGACCAGGGACTCCTACCGGCACTACCGGCGGCTGCACACCTTCGTCACCACCTGTTCCGCCGAACTCGTCCGCACCCGGATCAGCCGCGACCCCGGACAGCTCATGGACCCGGGACAGACCCGGCGCCTGCGCTACATCGGCCGGTTCGACGCCGCCGGCCGCGGCTTCGTCTTCGTCAACAACACCCAGCGCAACGTCACCATGCCGGCCAGGAGCGACGTCCAGGTCCAGATCAAAACCGCCGGCGGCACCGTCACCCTGCCGGCCGCGCCGCTGACCATGCCGCCGGACCGCTCCAACGTCTTCCCGGTCATGACGGACCTGAACGGAGTCGACCTGCGCTGGGCCACCGTCGAGCCGCTGGCGAGACTGGCTGGCGACGACCTGCCCACCTGGGTCTACTGGGCACCGGACTGGACCGACCGCAGCCTGGCCTTCGGCAAGTCCGTCACCCTGACGAACGAATGGGGATCAGCTACCCAGAAGGTCGTAGGGAACGAGTTGATCGCGACCGCCCCGGCGGGACAGCGCACCTCATTGCTCGTACGCCCGTCCGGCAGCAAAACACCGTGCGCGCGGATCATCGTCCTGACCGAGGCGGAGTCACTCAACGCGGCGGTCGTACCGCTGAACGGCAACGACCGGCTGATCATCGCGGCAACCGGCCAGGTGACGGGCGTGCAGCCGGCCGTGCGCTTCACCGCCCCCGCGGGTGCGCAGATCACCGCCGACATCTTCCCGACCGGAGGACTTGCCCCGGGTACAGGATGGAAGGCGGTCGCGGCAGGCATGCCGTTCGGGCGCTACAGCTACCAGCTCGCGGCAGGGCCGGCCGCCCCGCAGATCACCGGGGCCGCAGGCGGCCGGTGGCGGATCGACGGCGGAGACCCGGCCCGGCTCGCCGACCTGGCCGAGGCCCAGGTCGTCCTCGACTACCGCGGCGGCGACGCCACGCTGCTCGCCGGCGGGACGGCCGTGAGCAACGACCTCTACCACGGCGAGACGTGGACCATCGACTTGAAGAACCTCGACCGCTCCGCGCTCGCCGACCTCACCCTCCAGGTGTCGGCCTGGGACAGCGCGATCACGGGCGTCACCCCGCCCGCAGGGCCCACCCCCAACCTCGCCGGCTGGACCTGGAACCCCGTGCGGGAGGCCGCATGGGCCTGACGCCCGCCGCCGCAGTGAACGCTGAGCGCGCTGCGGGGGACCGGGACCGCTCGATTCGTCGCGTCATATGCTGCCGACGGCGTTCACAGTCCATCCTGGTCGTGCCAGTGTTCCTGCCAGCGCTGGTCGATCGGGTCCGCCGCGGCCTGGTAGCGGAGATCGGTGGAGAGACGGAAGAGCCCGTCCGGATCGGCGTTGTCGAGCGAGGCGTGGATGATGTGGGCGTTGTGGACGATCAGGTCCCCGGCTGCGAAGTCCGTGATCAGCCAACGGCTGTCGTACGCGTCGGCCAGTCGCGGCAGATCGGCCGTCATCGAGGCAGCGGGCCGTTTGAGTCTTCCTGCGGCCTCCTCCCGGAGCACGTGGTGGTGGCTGCGTTCCAGGTAGATCAGCGGGCCGCGCGCGATCGGGATGTCGCCGAGGGGAATCCAGGAGGAGATCACGCGGTCGGTGCCTTCGCGGAGGTAGACCAGGTCGTAGTGTGCCTGGGTGGCGGTGCCGATACCGGTCTCCCCCGGGCCGATGTGCCGGATGATCTTCCGCCGGTGCAAGTGGACGTTGCCGGTACCGAGGAACCACCGGTGGAACGCCACCAGCCGCGGGTGCCTGCACAGGGCCTCGTACTCAGGGCCGGGCACCAGATCGTTGTAGAGGATCTGGCGCATGGCGGCGCGATCGAACCGGTCGGCGGTGCCGGCGACACCTTCTCGGGGGTCGGTACCGGGACGGGTGAGCCCGCTGGGAGCCAGCCGGGCGAAGTAGTGCCGGCGGAACTCCAGAGCGGTCTTGGCCTCGAAGAAGCCGCGGAACAACAGGTAGCCGTCGCGGCGGAACCGCTCATGGAGGGCACCGAGGTCGTTGCGCTCCTCCTCGGGGACGGGCATCAGGCTACCGAGCCGGCCAGGGCTCTGGTCGAGGACGTAGCCGTTCGAGGTCAGGACTCCCGTCGACCGGGAGGCGTCGCTAGTGTGCATACCTGAGATGCTGCTGGCTGCGGTGTCGCGAGGACCATGCAGTATTGCCGGCGGTACTTGGACATTTGTCGACGGGAGATCCGTGGTCAGCCCCGTTCTGCCCTGCAGTTGCTATCTGACCCCGCCGCTGGAGGTCCGGGCACTGGGCTTGGCACTCACCGGAGTCGGCTGGATCCCCGAGCAGCGCCGGACCTGGTCACGTCGCGCCCTGACCACGTACGCCGGAGTCCTTGTCACCGCGGGCGCGGGCCGGCTGTCCTTCCAGGGCTCGCCGGGCTTTCAGGAAGTGACGCACGGCACCCTCTTCTGGCTTCCGCCCGGCATCCCCCACCACTACGGGCCCCTGCCGGGTACAGCCTGGTCCGAGTACTGGGTCCTCTTCGAGGGGCCAGCGACGTCCGGATACGAGGAGCTGGGCTTTCTCGGTTCCCGATCCCATCGCGTCGATGCAACCGGCGCCGAGTCGATCCGGGCCACCTTCGTGGAACTGCTCGACACCGCCGGACGACCGGAGTCGGTGCCCACGCACGTCCGTGCCGCAGCGCTGCTGCACACCCTGATCGCTGCGGCCGGCGCTTCACCGAATGCCGAGGACTCTCCAGCAACCGGCACCATCGGCCGGCGCGCCTTGGACATCCTGGCCCGCGACGCCCATCTGCCGGTCCGAATCTCGGCAGTCGCAGCCGAACTGGCCGTCTCCCGGGACACCCTGGCCACCGAGGTACGCCGCTGCACCGGCTCCACGCCCAGCGAGTACCTCACGCGGTACCGCATCACCAGGGCCAAGGCACTGCTGGCCGGCAGCGACCAGTCGATCGCGGCCATCGCCCGGGCCGTCGGCTACGCCGACCCGGCGTACTTCTCCCGCGTGTTCACCCGCACCACGGGCGTCGCCCCGAGCCGGTTCCGACGGCAACAGCACGCACAACCTGACATCACCGCGACGCTGTGACCATCCTCGCCGGAGTCCGGCGGCGGGCGGCCGCCGAGAGGGCCGCAGCCCAGGTGCGGCGGATCATCGGCCCAGCCAGCCGCCGTCGACCGGCAGGACGACACCGTGGAGGTATTCGGCTGCCGGGGAGGGGCCGAACGCGGACAGCAGACGTCCCACACCGGCTGGATGTCGGCAGTCGTCCACCGCTGGTGGTCGGCCTCGGTGACGAGTCCGGACACCTTGCAGGTCATCTGCTGGTGGGTGGCCGGCTTCCGGAGCCGGCGCTCCCAGTCGCTCATGTCACCGCCGGCGAGCGGGGCTTCCCGGCACGGTCGAGGACCAGCCGCAGTTCGGGGTGGCGCTCCGCGAGGCGGACCGCCTGGCGGAACTCGTGGCTGCGGATCAGCACGTCGTAGCCCAGGCCGCATCGGGCCACCGTCTGCAACCCCCGGTCGACGTCGGGGCGTTGCAACCAGGCCGGGTCGGACTCGCCCTGGACCACGTGCCCCAGCGACCGCAGGTACGGCCCGCCCGGGCCGGCAAGCAGGTCATCGAGGACGTCGCCCAGCCCGGGGGAGGCCCGGTCCGCCCAGCCGACGACGGCGTCGATCAGCCGGTCCCGGTCGGCCAGCGCCAGCAGATCCCGGGTCTCGGGCTCCGAGGTGCGGCACTGCACGACCACAGCGGTCTCCAGCGAACGCCCGGCGATCGTCGCCGTGGCCGAGGCACGCAGGTCCTGGACGTCGAAGGTCCGCCGGTTCGGCTCATGGGCCCGGCTCGGCCAGCCACGGCTGGGCGCGGCGGGCGAGGTCCCAGAGGTGGTGGGTGTCCACCAGCCCCGCGGAGGCGGGCCGGGCTGGTGGGGTCATGGGGGGCGCGGGGCGGTCAGACACGTGCCGACCAGACCGGGCCGTCGGGGAAGGAGTACTCCTTGAGCGAGACCGGGTGCATCTGCGCGCTCAACCCGGGTGCCGTGGGCGCGAGATAGCGGCCGTCGCGGAGGCGCACTGGGGTCACGAAGTGCTCGTGCAGGTGGTCGACGTACTCGATGACGCGGTTCTCCAGAGTCCCGGAGACGGCGACGTAGTCGAACATCGACAGGTGCTGCACCATCTCGCACAGGCCGACGCCGCCGGCGTGCGGGCAGACCGGGACGCCGAACTTGGCGGCCAGCAGCAGGATCGCGATGTTCTCGTTGACGCCGCCCACCCGGGCCGCGTCGATCTGCACGATGTCCACGGCGCCTGACTGCAACAGCTGCTTGAACACCACGCGGTTGGCGACGTGTTCACCGGTGGCGACTTTGACGGGGGCGACCGCCTCGTGCACGGTGAGGTGCCCGAGGATGTCGTCGGGGGAGGTCGGCTCCTCGATCCAGTACGGCCGGTAGGGGGCGAGTTCGCGCATCCAGTCGATGGCCACGCCCACGTCCCAGCGCTGGTTGGCGTCCACGGCCACCCGCACGTCGGGGCCCACCGCCTCGCGGGCGGCCCGCATGCGCCTCACGTCGTCCTCGAGCGAGGCGCCGACCTTCAGTTTGATCTGGGTGAACCCGTCGGCGACGGCCTGCCGTGCGAGTCGGGTCAGCTTCTCGTCGGAGTAGCCCAGCCAGCCCGGGGTCGTGGTGTAGGCGGGGTAACCGGCCTCGAGGAGGCGGCCGATGCGCTCCGTGCGGCCGGGCTCGGCCGCACGCAGGATGTCCAGTGCCTCCTGCGGGGTGAGGGCGTCGCTGAGCCAGCGGAAGTCGACCTGGGCCACGATCTCCTCGGGTGACATCTCGCCCAGGAACCGCCACACGGGCTTGCCTGCGCGTTTGGCGGCCAGGTCCCAGGCGGCGTTGACGAGGGCGCCGGCGGCCATGTGGACGACGCCCTTCTCCGGTCCCAGCCAGCGCAGTTGCGAGTCGTGCACGAGCGAGCGAGCGAACGCTCCCAGGTCGGCGCAGATCTCCTCGACCTCCCGGCCCACGACGTAGGGGGCCAGTGCCGCGATCGCCGCCGCCTGCACGTCGTTGCCCCGGCCGGTCGTGAACGCGAGCGCGTGGCCCTCGTGGCCGTCCGCCGCGTCCGTGCGCAGCACCACGTATGCGGCGGAGTAGTCCGGCTCGGGGTTCATGGCGTCCGAGCCGTCCAGCTCCTCGGAGGTGGGGAACCGGACGTCCAGGACGTCCAATGCGGTGATGCGGGCAGCAGGCATGGTGAGTGCTCCAGAGGGGAGGGCGCCGGACCGAACGCGGCGTGCATCCCATGTATAGAGAAAGGTGGGATGTATTGTCCAGGGAGGGGGAGGGGTCACGCGATGGTTGCCCCGTTTTGCGAGCTACATCGCCGAGATTGAGGGGACCAATGATGGGTGTCGCGACCCCTCCGGGCACGCGACCCTCGATTAATGGGATGTATCGAGCGGAGCGCCGGGGTACAGGATGGACGTGTCCTCGTCGTCGATCAGCGGGAAGCCGTTGCGGAAGGCGGTTGTCGGACCGGCGGCGGCGATCATCTGCCGGGCCCTGTCGGGCCAGTTGCCGTCCGGGACGACGACGGCGGAGGCCGTCGCGTCGTCGCGTACGCCGGAGAGCACGGTCATACCCCGGTAGGAGCAGAAGTCCTTGATCCGCAGGCCGTGCGTCGCGATGGGGCGCATCTTGGCGAAGTCGCCCGCGCTCTTCGCGGGCAGCTCGTACATGGTCCCGTGGCAGTTGAACACATCACGCTCGGTGCTGACCTCGCGGTCCAGGCGCTCCGGGCCGAGCGGGCCGCCCTGGTCGAAGGCCACTCCGAACCTCGGCAGCCGCCAGCGCCGCCCGTCGTCCCGGATACCAGCACCGAGGCGGCGTCGACCGTGAACTTCCCGGCCGCGATGCACTCCCCCGAGTGGCGCGTGCCATGCCCTTGTGTGCGGCCGTGTATGCCTGGCTGAGAGCGCTGGGGCAAGTTCTGGGACTGGCTTTTCGGCGGGCGTGGGGCAACGCGTGACGGCGCGAAAGATCTGATCATTCAGCCTTATCGGTGATGGTAGGCGTCATTTGCCGGATGGGTAGTCCGACGGCATGGATGATCTTGGAAGAAGTGCCTTCCGCCTGGTGCATTGTTCCAGCTCCGGGCGGCGTCTTTGCTGATCCTGGAGGATCCATGCCACACCCTGTCTTCCGTCTGCGTACGCGCGCGCTGGTCGTCGGGCTCGCACTGGCGGCGTCCGCGCTTGTCCCGTCGGTTTCCGCCCGTGCGGCCGACCAATACGAGTGGGCCGCGCTGGGCGACTCGTACACCGCCGGCGGGTTCGTCGGAGACCCACAGCCCGCGCTCGGTGACCCGTCGAGGGACGGCTGCGACCGGACCACCAACGCCTACCCCGATGTTGTCGCCCAGGAGCTCGAAGAGTTCCCGCCGGGCAAGCCCGTCCACCTGACCAATGTCAGCTGCGGCAACGCCACCATCGCCAACATCGCCAAGGACAAGCAGAAGCCGATCAGCCCGGTCCAGCCTCCGGCCGACGGCTGGCCCGAGGTGGCCCCGCAGATCAAGCGGGCCAACCTCAACGACAACACCGACATCGTCACGATCGGCGTCGGCGGCAACAGCCTCCCCTTCGGCGGCATGCTCCTCAAGTGCCTCGAAGACGGCGCGACCGGGAAGTCCTGCCGCGAGCACTACACCAATCCCCCCGAGGGAGAGGAGAGCATCACCGACAAGCTCGCCCGGGTCCAGGACGAGTACATCGAGATGCTGGCCGAGGTGCACCAGGCTGCGCCCAACGCCAAGGTGATCACGGTCGGCTACCCCGCGGTCCTGCCGGAGGCGGGCAGTGAATGCAACCGCCTGTCCCTCTCCGAACTCGGTCCGATCACGCACGCCGACATCGACTGGCTCCGCGACGACGTCCTCAAGCAGTTGAACAGCACGATCCAGCGGGTCACGAACTTCTTCGGTGACCGCTACGTCGACGTGTACTCCTCCAGCGTGGGCCACGACGCCTGCCAGCCCGCAGCCACCAAGTGGGTCGAGGGCACCTGCGGCAACGCCGAGGACTACTGGCCGACCAGCCTCCCCGGCACCCTGCTGAACTGCGGCCTCATCAACAAGCGCATCACCCTGGTCCACCCCAACGCCGCGGGCTACGCCAACACCGCCGCCCACGTCGAACGAGCCATCCGCATCGCCCTCCTCGAACGCTGACCAACCGCCCCGAACCCCAACAGCGCAGCCCCGGCACCCCGCACACAACCTCGGCGGTGTTGTCCAGCGTCTGGACGAGTCCGCGCTCGGGCATGTCGGCCCCCGCGCGGTGCCAGGTTGGTCCTTGCTGGCCGTGGGCGACGGTGTCCCTGCCCGCGCGGGCCGGTCCGGCTGGACCGGGCGAGCAGGGGTCCTGGGGGCCCCGCAGGAGCCCCTGAAGGCGGATGCGCCCGGTCGCGCACGCTCAGCTCCACCACGGCGTCCCCCGGGCCCTGCGCAACGTCGTCGCACCGCGGCGGCGCGGGATGCCAGGCGGCGGTGTCGACGGTGTGCCCGGACGGCCGCAACCGGCGACCCGGCACTCGCGGTGGTGCACAGACCGGGCGGGTCGAGATCACAGCTCGTCCTCTACGCTTCCCCCTGTATGTGATGTCCAGTCAACAGCGAGCGGGGGGCCTCGTTGAGTTCAGAGACAGCACCGATGCGGGTGATCGCTGGCCGCTATCGGCTTCTCGTGCCCCTTGGGTCCGGCGGGATGGGTCGGGTCTGGAGGGCCCACGACCAGCAACTGGGCGTGGACGTCGCCGTCAAGGAGGTGTTCCGCCGGCCCGGCATCCCTGACGACCATTGGAACGAGCTGCTCGTCCGGGCAAAGCGCGAGGCCCGGCACGGGGCCCGGCTTCGGGACCACGCCAACATCGTCGCCGTCTTCGACGTAGTGATCGAGGACGGGATTCCCTGGACGGTGATGCGCCTGGTGAAGGGCACATCCCTCGAAGCACGCCTGGGCCGGGGAAGACTGTCGGCCGACGAGACCGCCAAGGTCGCCGTCGCGGTGCTCGGCGCCCTGCGGGCGGCCCACGAAGCGGGAATCATCCACCGGGACGTGAAACCCGCCAACATCATGCTCGCCGACGACGGTGGCATCCTGCTCACCGACTTCGGCATCGCGGTCAGCGAGGTCGACACCAAGCTCACGCAGGACGGCGGCATCATCGGATCAATGGCCTACATCGCCCCCGAACGCGCCGACGGCGAGCAGGGCAGCGAGGCCAGCGACCTGTTCTCGCTGGGCGTCACGCTCTACGAGGCCACCGAGGGCAAGTCCCCGTTCCAACGCGACACCCTGACCGCAACCCTACGGGCGGTCGCCGTCCACGAGCCTCCGCCTCCGGCGCACGCAGGCCACCTGACGGCCCTCATCACCGCCCTCCTGCGCAAAGAACCTGGCGCCCGCCCCACCGTCGCCGAGGCACTCGCCATGATGAGGCCCGACATGGCGACCGTGCCGAAGAAGCAGAAGAAGACCTCGCCTTCGTTCGCCCAGAAGCCGACCATCACGTCCGGCCGGGGCACGGCCACCAAGCCGGCGGGGAAGAACGGGAGTACCCGCGCCGAATCGCCGGCCGCCCAGATGATGCCGCACAGCGGGCCCGAGCAGCCGGCCGGTCGTTCCCTGTGGGTGAAGATCGTCGCAGGCATCGTCACTGTGACAGCCGCCGCGACGGCCGGGTTCCTCGTCTACGAGCGGTCACGGCCGGGACCGCCTGAACCGCACGCCAAAGACCTGCTGCAACAGATCCAGGTCGCGAGGTTCCTTGGGGTGCAAACCAGCGAGCTCACCGAATCGGACTCAGACCCGGCGAACTGGCAGGGCAAGGCGGGCCCTCGAGGCGGCGACTCAGAACACGAGTGGGGGGATGGACCGGATTACCGGGCCTTCAACGGCTGGGGCCTACTCGTGGACGTCTACCACTACAGCTCGGCGGACGAAGCGTCCATGAACTCCACCACATTCATCGCCGAGGACCAACACAGCAGTGCCACCATCCCCGGGTACTCGTATCACGCCGTGACAGCACCACCCGGGATGACCGCCGTGGCCACGACTGCCTACCACGCCAAGGGCCTGCCAACCTACACGGAACAAGATCTGGAAATCGTCGACGGGGCGTATCGGATTCACCTGGAAACCCGCCAAGACGACGCATCCGGCAGGCCACGCCAGGACGTCAGCCAACTTGCCAAGCTGATCTTCCCTCGCATGCCCGCACCGCCCGGCAAGGCCAAGTGAATGACACATCGTCACCGCACCAGCCTTTCGAGAACGTCTCCTTGTACTGGTCGATGTAGGCGACCTTCATCGCAGTGGACGGTGCAGCTCTGCTGCGAGGAAAGCCGAGGCGGACGTTGATGTCGCGCTCGCCCGCCTCAGCTCCCTCACCTCCCGCTCCGGCTCCGCGATCCGAGCCGCCTCCGCGCTGGTGGTGCCGGGCACGACGCCCTCCCGGTTCACCTTTGTCGGTCGGGCGCCTGCCTCCGCTCAACCAGCTCTGCTCAACCAGCGAGCCCTTGCCTATGCCGGGAACCAGCCGGCGGGTGGCTCGGGGTCGGTGAGCGCGGAGTCGTCGTCGGGGTCGGGTGGCGGCCCCGGGGCCGATGGCTGGTCCTTCGGCTCCGGGGTTTCTGAGGGGTTACTGGGTACGGTCACGGTCGCGCAGGAAGATGTCCTGAAGTCCGGTGAGGTCCTCGCTGTGCACGAGGTTGGACGCGTAGCTCCCGAAGGCGAGGTAGCGACCGTCGGCGCTGAGCACGGGCGCGGAGGAGACCGAATCCCCGACTTTGCCGTCGCTGGCGGAACGACCGATACCGCCACTCAGGAATGTCCGATACCGGGCAGCAGTCCATCGCCCAGGGCTTCGGCGTAGTCGCATGACGTCCGGTTCGCGACCGGGTGACCGCGCTGAACCCGTGGCGAGCATGGCCCGGGCCGACTGCCGTTGATGAGTCGCATCGGGCACCGGTACAACAAGGGAGTGACAGAACCTGCTCCCCACCGGGATGGCCGCGCCGCTTCGAAGAGGGGGCGGTGGACCAAGCAGTCCGCGGGTGCGACGTTCGCCGCCGTCGCGGCATTCGCACTTACCCGCGAAGTCACGTTCGGGTTCTTCAGGCAGCAGGTGCCCGACTGGGCGTACACGGCTACGATCCTGGCGGAACTCGCCGTATCGGCTGCCGCCTACGGCCTTGCCGCGGTGTGGATCAGGAGACTGCCCTAGCCTCAATACCGGTAACTTACTGACCTTCAAAGGGCGGTGTCGGCGGGGCTGACGGTCCATGATCCCTGCGGTATGCCGACTTTATGAGGTATGCGCAAGGAGGTGGACTGACCGCCGAGCGGCAGGTCTTCCGCGAGAAGTTGAGGACGGAGGCGGCCGAGCGGTTCGCCCAGGGCGTCGAGAACACGATCATCGCGCATGACCTGCGGGTCAGCGTCCGATCGGTGCAGCGTTGGCGCAAGGCCTGGTCGCAGGACGGGCCGAGGGCCTTGGCCTCGAAGGGCCCTGCGTCGCTGCCCTTCCTCAGTGACGAGCTGTTCGCCGTACTGGAGCAGGAGCTGGCCAGGGGACCGGTGGCGCACGGCTGGCCGGACCAGACCTGGACCCTGTCGCGGATCAAGACCCTGATCGGGCGTCGGTTCCACAAGAGCTACACCGTCTAAGGGTGTCGCCGCGCTGATGAAACGACACGGCTGGAGCTGCCAGGTGCACGCCCGCCGGGCGGTCGAGCGCGACGATGCCGGGGTGGCGAGCTGGGTGAAGGAGACCTGGCCGAACGTGGAAGGACCGTGGCGGCGCTCGACGGCTGGCTCGTCTTCGAAGACGAGGCCGGCTTCTCGATGACGCCGCCGACCACCCGCACCTGGTCACGCCGCGGCCGCACTCCGGTCGTCCGCGTGAGAGGGCGCTCCCGCCGCCGCTTATCGGTGGCAGCCCTGGCCTGCTCCTAGCCGGGCGAGCCGTCCCGGCGTCCTCGACGGCTGCCTCACCGGCACCGGCCTCACAACCGCCCCACCATGACGACATCACGCATCCAAGGTCAGTAGGTGCTCCTGCAAATGTGCAGGTCGGTAGGGTTCTGACGCTCTGGCATCGGACCCCGCTGAGTCTCGGTGCTGGTGGGGTGCTGACCTCTCAGCACCCGTCTTCACCTTTTGACATGCCTCCCGCGCTGATTCGGTGGTGGCCCGAAGGGCGTCCCGCAATGTCCGCAGGCTGGAGTCTGCGGCCTTGAGGCAGACCTTGGGTCTCCAGTCCATCGCGAGAGCCTTACTCGGTTATGCTCGCCGCCCGCGTAGGGGCCGTGTCTCCTGCGCCGGCGCATTTAAGATGTGACAATGAGTCAATTTGACACGGTTGAAGAAGCGCTGGCTGAGATCGTGTCACAGGGGCGTTGCCTCGGTGCCGCACTGCGAGTGCTGCATGACGGCGTGGAGGTCCTGGACCTTGCTGTCGGTGACGCCAACGCCACTCAGGTGATGGCGACGGGCACTGCGGTGCCGTGGTTCTCGGCATCGAAGCTGGCAGCGACTGTGGCCGTTGCCCGCGCGTGGGAACTGGGCCTGCTGCACCCGAGCGATCGCGTCGTTCAGCACCTTCCGGAGTTCGCCGGACCTGGCAAGGATGACATTCGCATCGAGCATCTCCTGACCCATACTGCGCCGTTGCGGGCCGTCGACCGTGAGACCGGCCGACGATTTGCCGACGGCAGGCATGCCCTGCTGGAGTTCGTCCTGAACGGTGACGCCGACCCCGATTGGACGCCTGGCACCCGAGCGGCCTACCTCGGCCACGCCGGGTATCTGCTCCTCGATGAGATCGTGCGACGAGGCAGCGGCAGACCGTTCCCGGACTTCCTACACCAACAAGTCACTGCGCCACTGCGGTTGACCTCTCGACTGGGTGGTCCTCCCGGCGTCGATGTCATTGACGTGCCGTGGTTCGGCCCGGCCGAGTTGGCCTCCCGCGTTGCGCGTTTCGATGTCAGCATGGGGTATCCGAGCGCCTGCATGGCGGGCCCGTTCGGTGATGCCGCGGAGATCTGCGAGATGCTACGGCAGGCTGGTACACGGCATGGCCGACGTATCCTCTCGCCCGAGACCAGTGCCGCTTTGGTGACCGATCAGCGACCACCAACGCTGATCGACGAGTCCGCCGGGCGCGCCCGGCGCTGGGGACTGGGCATGGTCCTCGCCGCTGAGAACTTCGGTCCTGCCTCCCCTGCGTCTTTTGGTGCGTTGGGAGGAACGGCATGCCTGGTCTTCGCAGATCCCGAAGCGGGCGTCAGTGTCTCCCTGTATTTCAATGGGAACACCGGTGTCGCTGACCGACTCAGTCGTGACCAGCGCGTCATTGACGCGCTCTACCGCGACCTTCGGCAGCTCGGCCTGCAGCCGTAAGTGCCGCACCTGCCTGCGTACCGGAATCCTGAGGGGCTCTGACCGCTGTTTCAGGTGGACTGATCTACAGGTGTCTGCTGTGATCACGGCGGCCGAGTCGTCATGGGCTGGACCTGGATGCGGCATCTGGAGGACGACGCTTGGAGGAACCGGGCGTGGCAGCATCATCGCCATGTCTTTGCTGACCTGGGACTACGACGGTGATCTGTTCTGCGCCCTCATCACGCGGACGAATGAAAGCAATGGCCTGATGGCATATTTCGCCTGGGCGCCTTGGGTGACCGCCTGGTCCACCGACGCGCCGAGGTCGGCGTAGGTGGCGCCGTTCGCCTCGACGAGGAGGATGTGGGCGTCGGGGGCGACGGCGGAGACCATGTCGAGGTCGAGGGAGATCTCCCCGGCCCAACCGCTGTTGGCAGCCGGGTAGTTGGAGCCGCCGGTCTGGTCGGTCTTCTTGAAGCAGCCGTTGTCGGTGGTACAGGCGGGCAGGCCGTACTGGGCGCGGTAGACGGCGAGGTCGGCCTCGGCGTTCGGGTCGTCGTAGGCGTCGACGATGGCGACGGTCGCGCCCGCGCCGCCGTTCGCGGGCAGGTTGTGGGCGGAGAGCAGGTCCGCGGGACCGTAGCCCAGCGGGATGGCAGCGGTGCTGTCGGCCCTGTGCATGACCCCCTTGACGGCAGAGACGTCGGTGCGCCGCTGCGCGAAGCAGCGCGCCTCGCCCGAGCCCGGCTCCGGGTCGGCGCAGACCGGCTCGGCCTCGACCGAACCGCTGCGGTGCTGGGTCGCCGTGGTCGTCGTGAGCGGGACCTGTGGGGTGGCGGAGGCAGCCGCGGTCGGCCGCGGCGCGGCGGCGAGGGCGGGTTGGACGGCAAGGCCGGCAGCGGCCAGTGTGCTGACGGCCACGGTCGCGGCCGCTCTTCGCAGGCGGGTGAATCCCATCGGTTGAGCTCTCCTGACGCATCGGCGGTCAGGGCACTGCCCGGGCGAACAGTGCACGCCCTCTCCCGGCCTGACGAGTCCTCATGCGTGGCCGCGGCTGGGGAGTTGCGTCGGTGGTGCCGGACACTCGGCCGGGGCAGGGCCGCGGGAAGCGGGGCGCTCCAGCGGCAACTTTGCCCCTGGTGATCCTGCTGCAATCGCGTCGAGCTTGGCGAGGTCGCGACATGGCGCGCACTGGCCGCCGCGAGGGAACCGGGCCTGCGCGGCCTGCTCGCCCGGGATCAGATCCAGCCCGCACGCGCCGCATGCACCGCGAGTTGGATGCGACGGCCACGCCGCACCCCTTGACGCCACCGATCCGCGGTGGAATCGTCCAGCTCCGACAACGTTGTCAGAATCGTGGCCCACTACCGCGCAGCGTGATCCGAAGACCCCCGACGCTTGTCGCGTCGAATCGAGAGGTTGGGACAATGGTCGGTTTTCGCCTGTTCTCCGCGCACCGTCGAAGGAGGCCGGACGCACCCGGGCCACGACGGGACCGGCGCGGGACCGGCGCGGCGCGGATGCTCGCTTCGGGCGCGGTCGCGCTGGCCATCGGCGCGGCGCTCGCCGCGGCGCCCACGGCCACGGCGGCGTCGAGCGGAGCCGTGCACCCGTCGCCGGGCGCGGCCGCCGGACCCGCGGCGGCGTCGGACACCAGCGCGGCGGGGAACTCCAGTTACACCGCGGCGAACCTCCCCGACTGGGCCATCGGCCCGTTCACCCGCAGCGCGGACAACCCGCTGCTGACGCCGAGCGGCAGCGGCTACGAGGCCGCCGACCTGTACAACCCGGGCGTGCTCTACCGCGGCGGGCAGTACAAGATGCTCTACCGCGCGCAGGGCACCGACGGAGGCCCGTCGCAGATCGGCTACGCCGCCGGCACCGACGGCAGCCACTTCACGGAGGACACCGCCGACAACCCGGTGATCGACTTCAACCTGGCCGGGCAGCAGTCCAAGTGCGGCCTGGAGGACCCGCGGCTGTTCGAACTCCAGGGCACCTACTACGCGTTCTTCACCTCCGTCCACCCGAAGGCGGACGGCAGCTGCTACGGCTCGTACGACATCTCCGAGTCCACCTCGACCGACGGCGTCCACTGGAGCACCCCGTGGACGGTGGAGCCGAACGCGGGGAACAACAAGGACGCGGCGGTGGTCACCGACGCCGACGGCACGCCGCGGAAGGTGAACGGCGAGTACGTCATGTACTTCGGCCAGGGCGACACCGGTACGGACATCGCGTACTCGTCGGACCTGCGCACCTGGCACGCGAAGGGCAGCAGCACCCCGCGCACGGCCGACCCGCTCGACGTGCACTACCCCAAGGGCTGGAAGCCGTACGAGGTGGCGGTGGCGGTCACCGACTACCAGACCGTGGTGGGCCGGCCCGCCAACCACAACATCGTGGTCTTCACCGCGGGGACGCTGATGGCCAACGGCCGCTGGTTCTACGCGATCAGCGAGGAGGAGTTCTCCGGCCAGGACCCGACGCTGATGCTCCACCAGCTCAGCGACGCGGTGCTCACCCCGACACCCGACGTGCCCTACGAATGGAACGGGCAGACCCCGAAGACGGTGTGGACGAACAGCATCTTCTTCCACAACGGCCAGTGGATGATGTACTACGGCGGCGGCGACCAGGTCACCGCGCTCGCCACCGCGGGGCTGCGCCGCCCGCAGCCGCCGGCATCGGGCGGGACGCTCTTCCAGACCGGCTTCGAGCACGGCCAGCCCGCGCCCGACTGGGTCGACGGCGTCGACACCTCGCCCGGCGGTGGGGGGATCGCCGGGGTCCGCGCGTACGGCAGCGCCACCGGCCCGGAGGCCAGCGCGCGCCAGGTCCTCGACCACGACGGCACCAACGCGCTGATGTACTCCGGCCAGGCCACCGGCGCGGCCGACGACCACGCCTACATGCGGCTGTTCGACCTCGCCGACCGGCCGGTGCGCACCGGCCGGAACACGACGCTGACGTACTGGATCTACCCACAGGCGCAGGGCAGCGCGGCGCCCGGCGTCAGCGGCGACAACAGCAGCTGTGTGGCACTCGACCTCGTCTTCTCCGACGGCAGCACACTGCACGGCCTGCCCGGCTCCCCGCTCACGCCCGCCGCGCAGTGCGGCACGCTCGAACTCGACCAGTGGAACCAGGTCAGTGTGGACATCGGGAAGGCGGCCGCGGGCCGCACGGTGGTCCGCGTCGACCTGGGCTACGACCGGCCCGGCAGCAACGGCGGCTACCGCGGCTACGTCGACGACGTCACGCTCACCGACAACGCCGCCCGGCCCGCGACGGTCAGCGAGGTCTCGCCCGCGCAGGCGGCTCCGGGGCAGCAGGTCACCGTCACCGGCAAGGGCTTCGGCTCCTCCGCTCACGGCCGGCACCTGCTGCTGTCCGACAACGGTGTGCACTGGGGCGGCGCGGGCGACCTCGGCACGCTGAGGATCGACCACTGGTCCGACACGTCCATCACCTTCACGGTGCCAGGGCCCAGCGGCCCGGCGGTCTCGACGTCCACGGGGCCGGGGAACATCTGGCGCGTCGAGCCGGGCAGCACGGCGAGCGTCGCGGTGGTGACCGGGCCCGGCGGGACCTCCGGCACCGGGCAGTTCACCGTCGGGGCCAGCGCCGCGCTGTCGGACTACGCCAACGACGTGGGCATCTCCCCGGACAGCAACCGCGGGTGCGGCCAGCTCGACAACGGCACCGACACCTACTCCGCGGACGCGCTCGCCGCGGCCACTCCCCAGTCCCTCACCCCCGGCGCCCACGTGAGCGTCGACGGGCTGTCCTTCACCTGGCCGCAGGCGCAGCCGTGCACCAACGACAACGTGCGGGCGCTCGGACAGACCGTCCTGATGCCGTACCGGTCCGGCGCCACCCGGATCGGCTTCCTCGGCGCGGCGACGAACGGCGCCCACTCCGGCACCGTGACGATCCACTACACCGACGGCAGCAGCGGCACGGCGACGCTGGCGCAGTCGGACTGGGGCAACGCACCCGGCGCCGGGAACACCGAAGTCGCCGCGATGACCTACCGCAACCAGG
Source organism: Streptomyces sp. NPDC020917 (assembly GCF_044333795.1). NCBI lineage: Bacteria > Bacillati > Actinomycetota > Actinomycetes > Kitasatosporales > Streptomycetaceae > Streptomyces > Streptomyces sp. NPDC020917. The sequence continues at coordinate 698,572 of NZ_JBIRRR010000003.1, forward strand.
CGCTCGGCAAGCAGGACCACGCCTTCTACGTCGACGAGCAGAGCGTGCCCGTCGACCCGGCTAGGGTCGTCGCATCGATCACGCTGCCCACCGACAAGGACATCCACATCTTCGCGACGGCGCAGGACGGCACGCCGATCGCCGGATAGTCCGCCCGGGGGGAGCGCCGCCCGGCGCTCCCCCTTCGCCCCCGCTCCAACAGCCCACCGCTCAGCCACGCTCCCGACCAAGCCCGTCATCTCCATCTGGTCAAGTCCGTGCGTTGTTAGCCTGGAGGCATGATCGACTCAGCAGCGTCCGCTCCCCAGGAACCCCCGTCCGTCCAGGCCGACGTCCGGGTGTTGGGCGCTCGCGAGCACAATCTCAAGGACGTGGACCTGACGGTGCCGCGCGACGCCATGGTGGTCTTCACTGGCGTATCGGGGTCAGGCAAGTCCTCCCTCGCCTTCGGCACCCTCTACGCGGAGTCGCAGCGCCGCTACCTGGAGTCGGTGGCCCCGTATGCCAGGCGGCTGATCGACCAGGCCGGCGTCCCCGACGTCGACTCGATCACGGGGATGCCTCCGGCCGTCGCCCTGCAGCAGCAGCGCGGAGGGCGCAGCTCCCGCTCGTCGGTGGGCAGCATCACCACGCTCTCGTCCCTGGTGCGCATGCTCTACTCGCGCGCCGGCGACTACCCGGCCGATCAGCCGATGCTCTACGCCGAGGACTTCTCCGCCAACACCGTCGAGGGAGCCTGTCCGCAGTGCCACGGCATCGGCCGCGTGTACGAGGTGCCCGAGCAGAAGATGGTGCCGGACCCCTCCCTCACCCTTCGCCAGCGTGCGATCGCCTCATGGCCGAGGGCCTGGCACGGCCACCAGCTGCGCGACGTCCTCGTCGCGCTCGGCTACGACGTCGACGTCCCCTGGAAGGATCTGCCGAAGAAGGATCGGAACTGGATCCTCTACACCGACGAGACGCCCTTCGTCCCCGTCCATTCCCGGCTCACCCTCTCCGAGGCGCGCGCCGCGATCAAGGCGGGCGTCGAGCCGAGCTACTCGGGCACATTCGTCGGGGCACGCCGCTACGTGCTCGACACCTTCGCCAACACCAAGAGCGCCTCGATGAAGCGCCGCGTCGCCCAGTTCCTCGACGTGGCCCCATGCCCGTCCTGCCACGGCAAGCGGCTCAAGCCCGAGGCCCTGACCGTGACCTTCGAGGGGCGCGACATCGCCGACTTCTCCGGGCTGCCGCTGCGGGAGCTCGCCTCACTGCTGTACCGGGCCGTCGCGGCCGCCTCGCAGCAGGCGGATGCCGCCTCCGGCACCACGGGGACCCCCGGCGAGGCCCTCCACGCCGACGTGCGCCGTCAGGCCGTTCAGCAGCGCGTCGCGGCCGGCGGATCCGCCCATGCGGCCGCGCCCGACGTACGCCGCACCCCGAACCAGTCGGCCGAGAAGCTGGCCACGACGGCGCGCCTGGGCGCGGAGCTGATCGACCGGCTGCGCCCGATCATCGACCTGGGTCTCGGCTACCTCTCACTGGACCGCACCACGCCCACGCTCTCGGGCGGCGAACTGCAGCGCCTGCGGCTGGCCAACCAGTTGACCTCGGATCTCTTCGGCGTCGTCTACGTGCTCGACGAGCCCTCGGCGGGCCTGCACCCGCAGGACGTGACCTCGCTGCTCGGGATCCTCGACGGGCTCAAGGGCCGGGGCAACAGCCTGTTCGTCGTCGAGCACTCCGTTGACGTGATGCGGCACGCCGACTGGCTCGTCGACATCGGCCCTGGCGCGGGCGAGCGCGGCGGCCGCATCATCTACAGCGGGCCGACCGACGGCCTCGCCGACGTCGAGGAGTCGGTGACCCGCGGGTACCTCTTCGGCGGCAGCGGTCTCCACCCGCACTCGCCGCGCCGGCCAAGCGGATGGCTCAAGCTCGACGGCGTCACCCGCAACAACCTGCAGGACGTGTCCGTGTCGATCCCGATGGGCGTCCTCACCGCCGTGACCGGCGTGTCCGGATCGGGCAAGTCGAGTCTGGTCAGCCAGGCACTGCCCGCCCTGCTCACCGAGCGTCTGGGGCAAGCCGTGCCCGTCAACGAGGCACCCGAGGACGACGACCTGCTCTTGGCCGATTCCCCCGACAGGCTCGAGGGCGCGCTCGACGGGGACCTGACCGGCGTGCGCCGCGTGGTCAGCATCGACCAGAAGCCCATCGGCCGCACGCCCCGCTCCAACGTTGCCACCTACACGGGCCTGTTCGACCATGTACGCAGCCGCTTCGCGCAGACAGCTGAAGCACGCTCCCGTGGCTACAAGCCCGGCCGGTTCTCCTTCAACGTCACCGGCGGCCGCTGCCCGACCTGCGAGGGTGAGGGTTCGGTGATGGTCGAGCTCCTCTTCCTTCCCTCGGTCTACACCCAGTGTCCGGACTGCCACGGCACCCGCTACAAAGCCAGCACCCTGGAGATCACCTGGCATGACCGGAACGTCGCCCAGATCCTCGCGATGAGCGTCGAGGAGGCCCACGCGTTCTTCACCGGCGAGGAGGAGATCATGCGGTCCCTGGCCGCGCTGATCGACGTGGGACTGGGTTACCTGCGGCTCGGGCAGCCCGCCACCGAGCTCTCCGGCGGGGAGGCCCAGCGCGTCAAGCTCGCCAGCGAGCTGCAGCGCGCCCAGCGTGGAGACACCCTCTACGTGCTCGACGAGCCGACCTCGGGGCTGCACTGCGCCGACGCCGACCGTCTGGTCACCCATCTGCAGACCCTCGTCGATGCGGGCAACACCGTCGTGATGGTCGAGCTGGACATGCGCGTCGTCGCCGCAGCCGACCACGTCATCGACCTCGGGCCCGGGGCCGGGGAGGACGGCGGCACCGTCGTCGCCAGCGGGACGCCGGCGCAGGTCGCCGAGGGAGGCGTCGGGGCGTCGGGGCGTCGGCGAAGTACCTCACCGTCGCGCTCGAGGAGTCCGCAGCTCTGCAGCGCTCCGCATGACCGTCCTCGTGAACGCGACGTCGCGGCGCGCGCTGGAGGGGGAATCTGGTGCGGGTCAGTTCAGCCGGCCGCGGCTCGGGTGGAGCGGCCGGCAGGTGGCGAGTCGACGACATGGTGTGGCTGCGCCAGTCGGGCCGGCGGAGACGCCCGACAGCCTCGCCTGCCGGATCCCGGGATCTCGCCATGTGGCGTGGTCCCGGGATCCGTTATCTCAGGGCATCAACTGGGCACGAGCGTCCAGTCCTTGACGACCGCCGATCCCTTTGTCAGGTCGACGGTTGCCTGCTGGGTGGCATAACCGTCCTTGGACACGGTGACCGTCAGCGGGTTGTCGCGCGCGTCCAGCCACCGCTGGTATGCGCCGGTGGTATCAGTACGCAGCGTGTAGCTGGCAGCGGAGGTGGTGATGGTGACTGTCGCCCCAGCCAGCGGATGCGTACCGGCCGAGTCCTGATACCGCACCACTCCGGAGAGCTTGCCCCAGGTCGCCGCCGGTGCGACTGCCATCGACACCGGCACCTGTGTCATCCGGTAGGGCGTGTCAGCGGTGGGCTGCACGGTGGCGCGGTAGGTGCCGGGTTGGACGATGGACGCGGCGGCCGCATCCAGCGCGACGGTGACCGTGGTACTCCGGCCGGGAGCCAGGGTGACCGAACTGCTGCTCAGCGAGAGCCAGTCGGGCCTGGCTGCGCCGGTCTGGTCCCAGCCGGGCAGCACCTGTGCGGTGGCGGCCGCGAACCCGGCGCCTATGCTGCCGCCCACGGTGTAGAAGCCGAGCGCACCGCCGAAACGGCCGCTCGCGGTCGGGGTGTTCGGCAGCTGGCTCCAGCTGTTGGTGGCCGGGTCGTAGGCGTAGCCCCGGTTCGACAGGCTGCCGTTGACGTTGCCGTCCTGCACCAGAAGGCGGCCGTTGGCGGCGGTGTAGGCCGCGCCCCAGGTCCGGCCCGCCAATGAGGCGATCGGGCTCCAGGTGTTGAGCGCCGGGTCGTAGACGTAGGCGCCCGAGCTGGGTCCGGTACCGGAGTTGACACCTCCGGCGCAGTACAGCTTGCCGCTGATCGCTCCGCATGCAGACCAGCCCAGGGCCTCCGGGTAGTCGGCGAGCTTGGTCCAGCTGTCGGTGGACGGGGCGTAGGAGTAGGCGGCGTGCGAACCGCAGTCGGTGCTGCTGCAGCCGCCGATCACATACAGCTTGCCGTCGAGGACCGCACTGGTCGAACCGGCGTACGCCATCGGGGCGTTGGCCCGGGTCGACCAGCTGTTGGCGACGGGGTCGTACACCTCGACCTTGGGGTCGGGGTTGCCGTTCGGGTTCCAGCCGCCGACCACATAGATCTTGCCGTCCATCACGCCGTGGGCTGGTCCTTCACGACTGTCCTGGGCACTCGCCAGCGCCGTCCACTGCTGGTCGGTGGGATCGTAGGCGTAGAGCGCGTTGGTGTCGTCGGTGCCGGTATAGCCGAAGCCCGAATAGAGAATGCCTCCCAGTGTCTCGGTCATGTTGTCGGAGATCTTGGTCGGATAGTCGGCGATCGCTGTCCAACCGGAGGCGGACGGGGATTCGTCCAGCGCCTTCAACTGAGCCTGGGTCTGGGCGGCCTGCGCCTTCTGCGCCGCGGTCTCGTTCCTCGCAGCTTGCTTCTCGTCGCCGGTCGGGAAGTAGCCGGACACGCTCACGGCGGGCACCGGGCCGGAAGCGCCGGCGTTGATGCCCTGCGCGGTGAACTGACCGGACTGGATGTCACTCAGGTTGACCGTGGCGTCGGCTGTGCCCGTGTTCTTCAGGGTCAGCGTCCCCTGGTTGGTGCCACCCCACGGCATGGTCTTGGACAACGAGACCTGATGGATGACGACCCGGCCCGCCGCAAGGGATGCGTCCGCTTTCGCGGTGGCTCCGTTCTGGACGGTGACGCCCGCGGTGGCGGTGGTGTAGTGGCCGTCGCTGACGTTCAGGGTCCGAACTCCCAGGTCAGGGCTGAACACTGAGTAGAAGCCGCCGTGCACGGCCGGGTCGTCCAGCATGGCGGTGGTCGCCTGCACCGCGCTGTCCGCGGAGTCGACGACCTTGGCGCCGACCAGTGCGTCACCGGTGTTGCGGTCGGTCACGGTGCCGACGACCAGGCCGCCGGGAACGGCGTCGCAGGTGGGCGAGCCGAGCAGGACGTTGTCCAGCTCCCAGTACAGCGAGTTGCCGCCGGTGTAGTGGAAGCGGACCTGAACCGCCGACGCGCCCGCGGCCTGCTGCAGCGGGAGGCTGATCGCGTTGTTGTAGGTGCTGACCTGTCGCTGCGTGTAGATGACCGACCAGGTCGCCCCGCCGTCCGTGCTGAGTTCCACCGAGGCGGTGGAGGTAACCCGCGGGGCATACGAGGACTGGAACTGAAGTACCGGGGGGTTGGCCACGGTGTAGCGAGTCATGTCGACGGCGGGGGTGGTCAAGTAGCTGTCCTGGGTTTTGCCCGCGCCGTAGTAGCGGCTGTCGGCGACTGCGTAGTTCCCGCTGCCCCCGGTGCTGTTGCCGTAGTTGGTGGGATGGTCGAATTCCCAGCCGCTGGTGGTGCCCGGAGCGTTGGTGACCGTCCAGCCGGGGGGCGTGGTCGTGGAGTCAAAGGTCTGCCAGACGCCGTGCAGATTGCGCTGGTAGCCCGCGGCGGTACAACTCGCCGGGTCGACGGGGACCTTGACGTCCACGGTCTGGCCACTGCTGCTGCCGGTGGTCACCTTCTGCTGCACGGCCTGATAGCCGGCGTAAGACGAGGTGACATCCAGGGTGTACGAGCCGTTGACGGGCAACTGAAGGCTGTACGCGCCCGTCTTCGGGTCGGTGTGGACAGGCGCGCCCGGCACACCCGCGATGCTGACCGCTGCGTACAGCGGGTAGCCGTGGCCTGAGTCGGTGACCTTGCCGGTGACGGTGGTACGGGCGACGGTCTGCAGCGCGAAGTTCTCTGTGACAACTCCCCCGTCAGTCACCTGCAGTGCCGGGATGGTCTGCGTTCCATAGCCGTAGGCACCGACGGTCAACCCGTAACTGCCCGGCGGCAGGCCGATGTCGTAGCCGCCGTCGGCTCCCGTCGTGGCTGTCACCCCGCCGACCGTAACGGTCGCTCCCGCCAGTGGCTTCGCGGTGGCCGCGTCGGTGATCACGCCTTTGATCTCGCCTGAAGCTCCGGTGCGGAACGCTGCCGTGCCGTTGGGGGTGCCGAGGCCGGTCGGGCCGTCGTATCCGGTTCCGGCGGTGCACAGGTAGGTCGGGGAGCAGGTGCCGTTGCTGCCGGTGGTCACATCATTGAGCGCTGAGCGATCGTTGTACGGGTACGAGCTGGGGGAGGTGCCCGGGGCGGGTGTTCCTGCGTCGGCGTAGACGCCGGCGATGATCGGGGAGGATGCGGAGGTGCCGCCGTAGACGGTCCATCCGCCGCCGCCGTAGGTCTGGTACACGGCGAGGCCGGTGGCGGGGTCGGCGACAGCGGACACGTCCGCGACGGTGCGCTGGGCGCAGCCGGTGTCGGTCTGCCAGGCCGGCTTGGTTTCGTACAGGGAGCAGCCGGAGCCGCCGCCCTCGGCGGTACCAGTCTTCCAGACGCTCTCGCTCCAGCCGCGGCTGGTGTTGGGGTCCCTGGTGAGAGCGGTGCCGCCCACGGAGGTGACGTATGGGGATGCGGCCGGGTAAGCCACGCCGTAGGCGCTGTCGCCGGAGCTGGCCACGACCGCCACGCCCGGATGGTTGTAATACGCGTCATAGGCGGTCTCGGACGGGTCCTCACCAGTACCCGGCGACGCGGAGTACTGGGAGCCGTAGGAGTTGGAGACGTACTTCGCGCCAAGCGCCACTGCCTCGTTCACGGAGGCGCCGAGATCGCGGTTGTTCGCCGATGTGGCCTCGACGAGCAGGATGTGGGCGTTGGGGGCGACCGCGGAGACCATGTCGAGGTCGAGGGAGATCTCGCCGGCCCAGCCGCTGTTGGGAGCGGGGTAGTTGGTGCCGCCGTTTTCGTCGACCTTGCGGAAGCAGCCGTTGGCGGTGGTGCAGGCCGGTAGCCCGTACTGGGCGCGGTAGACCGCCAGGTCGGCCTCGGCGTTCGGGTCGTCCTGGGCGTCCACGATGGCGATGGTGGCGCCCGCGCCGGCGTTTGCCGGGAGGTTGTAGGCGGAGACCAGGTCGGCCGGGCCGTATCCGGCGGGCGCGTTGGTGTTCCCGTCCGCGGGGTTGCTGGAAGGTTTGTCGTTCTTGCCGCGCATCACACCCTTGACGGCGGAGATATCGGTGCGCTTGAGGGCGAAACAGGTGACCTGCCCGGGTTTGGGAGCGGTAGAGCACGCCGGTTGCGACTTCGGTGATCCGGTGTGCGTCTGTTTCGCTGTGGTGGTGGGCGGTGGCGCGGCGGTGGAGGCGCCCGGCGTAGGAGGCGTGGCGGTCCCGGGGGTCGCGGCGGCAAGAGCCGGCGCACCGCTGAGGCCCGCCAGCGCCAGCGCGCTGATGGCCGCCGTGGTGGCGGCCATCATCCGGAGGCGTCTGATTCCCATCGTGGTGTGGAACCCTTCAATGGCAGTGCAGAGTCAGCGGCGACCGGCCCGGGTGGGGCTTGAGGTCGGTCAAGGGATGACGCGTTCTCCGGCGCTGGTACACCACGACTCACGAAGCGGGAATGCTCCGGGGCAATGTTTCAGCCGGCCGCGGCTCAGGCGGAACGGCCGGCAGGTGGCGAGTCGATGACTTGACGAGTTGTCGCCACGGACGACTTCAGACCCAGTTGTTGCTCATCGCATGCCAACCCAGGTGCATGCGGGAGCTGACATGCGCGGTATCCATCAGCGCTCGTAGCCGACGCTGCACCGTCCGCGGAGAGATGCCTACTTGTCGCGCGATCGCCCTGTCCGGCAGCCCGGAGAGCATCGGTTGCAGGACCTGGCGATCGACGGTGGTCAGACTTCCGTCGTCCCGCAGATAGGGCCGTGCGCGCCGCCAAGGCGCCTAGAAGAGCTCGCAAGCGAGGGCAACATGGAGTTCCTGGATCATCACGCTGCACTGCGGGCTGGTGACTACCACCGCTATCCGCTGGTCGGCAATGCCCAGCTACATCAGCGGCCAGTCGACCACTCGCACCTGTTGGCCGTCGATACCACCCCAGCGGACGTGACCGCAAAGACGAGACGCGCTGTCAAAGACTGGTCGCGGTGGCCGCGTGCATCCTCGCTCAAGTCGAAGCGCTCGACGTGTGTGTGGGAGGGGTGGCGAGCCAGGGGGCGGCTGCTGGCGGGCTCTGGGGGCTCGCCAGCTGAGTCGCGCAGCTGGCTCTTCATGCCGGGACCAGCTGCAACGCGAGCCGCACCGCGGTCTTCACGGCCCGGCCCTCGTCGTGCGGGTCGTGTGTGACCCGCAGATGCTCGATGTCTTGCTCGGCGAGCAAGCCGTGGACGTGCCGGTCGACGAGTTCGCGGTATCGCGAGTCGTACGCATGCCGCTTGGGCTCGACCGGCGCGGCCGGGTCAAGGACGGTCGCCAGCAGCAGGTCGTACTTCGCGTGCTGGGTGGCAGCCAAAAGCCGCATCCGCTCGTCATCGCCGGGATCAAGGATCTCGCCACGGAACTCGACGGCGGCGTGCCAGCAGGCCAGGGCGTCCACGACGGCGCAGTCGGCCAGGACGACGTCCGCGCTCTGGGCGGCACCGATCTCATCGGCAATGCCCTGGGCGATGGCCCATTCGGTGGAGGCTGCCGTGTGCTGTTCCCTCTTCGGCAGCCCGAGACCGGCGGCTCGCTTGCCGACCCAGCCGGTGCGCGCGACGCGGATGCCCTCGGCGCGCAGCTCCATCTCGATGCGGCGCAGCAGCATGGTCTTGCCGGTGGAGTGGGCGCCGGTGATGCCGATGCGGATGGGGTTCGTCACCACAGTGTGGGGTCCTCTTCTGGTTGTGGGGCGCCAGGCAGGCTAGGCGGTACCGAGACCGCGGCGAGCTGGCCCCAGGTCGGGTAGCGCTCGGCGAGGTCGAGCAGCAGCAACGCTGTTGCGTAGGCGTCGAAGCGGGCTCGGTGCCGCTGGTCGGGGGCGTGGCTGAGGTCGGGCTGTCGCTGCTTGATCAAGGCGTCCAGTCCGTACCCGGGCAGGCCGGGGACGGCGGCGCGGGCCAGACGCAGGGTGTCGATGACCCCGGCCGGCTCCCAGCCGGGCAGGTGGGCGGACAGCACGCGGTAGTCGACGTGCGCGCCGTGCGCGGCGATCCACGCCTCACCGAGGAGCCCGCGCACCTGCCCGGCGACCTCCGGCCATGAGGGGCTGGAGGCCAGGACCTCGTTCGTCAGGCCGTGAACCCGGGCCGCGAAGGGCGTCACGGGGCGGGGCGGGCGGATCAGCCACGCCCCAGCCGTGCTCGTGTCCGGTCGGCCGTCACGGATGGGCAGGGCAGCGACCTCGACCAGATCTGGCGGGTTGGTGCCGTTGCCCTCGACGTCGACGACGAGCAGCGGCGGCCAGGTGTTGTAGTTCATGGCGTGCGCGTTCCGGTCCCCGCCGGCCAGCCGATCGGTGCCCGGCCGTGCTGGCGGTAGTGGTGAGGCTTGCTCCGGTCGTGGCACCGGAAGCCGTAGCCGTGCTGGAGGTAACACCGCGGCGGCTCGTCCAGGCCCTCCACGATGATGGCCCGCTCGTCGCTCTCCACTAGGGGCTGTTTGGGGTTTGGATCATGTGGTTGAGGTGAGGTGCTTCAGCCACATGATCGATCCGCGGAGGTGGAGTCCTGCCTCGTAGCTGGCGGGCGACTTGTCGTAGCGGGTGGCCAGGCCGCGCCAGGTCTTGATCTTCTGGAAGCAGCGTTCGACGGTGTTGCGCTGTTTGTAGCGTTCGGGGTCGTAGGTGACAGGCCGTCCGCCGGCCGAGCCCTTCTTCTTGCGGTTGGCCTGCTGGTCGATCTTCTCCGGGATGACTGCGGTGATGCGGCGGCGGCGTAAGTAGGCCCGGTTGGCCTTGGAGGAGTAGGCCCTGTCGGCGGCCACGGCCTGGGGTCGGGTGCGGGGGCGGCCGACCGGCCCGGGTATGCGGATCTTGTCCAGCACAGTCTGGAACTGGGGGCTGTCCCCGGCTTGTCCGGGGGTCAGGACGAACGACAGGGGCAGTCCGCATGCGTCGACCGCGGCATGGATCTTGCTGCTCAGTCCGCCTCGGGACCGGCCGAGCCCGGCGGCGTCCGCCCTGGCTCTGCGACGCCGCCGCGCTGCAGCCCGCTCCGGGTCCGGCGCGTGCGTGCCACCCGTGTCCGCGCCGGCCGTCGCCGGATCACCCGCAGCACGGGCGGTTGCTTCGGAAGCGGAGCCCCCTTTTCCTCGGTCAGGGCTTGTTCCAGGGCGTCCAGGGTCTCCCCGGCCACGGCCAGTCCTGCCGATTCGTGATGCGCCCGCACGATCGTGGAGTCCACGCTGACCAGCTCCAGGCCGACCTGCCCGCGCGCGGCCGCCTCGGCGATCAACGCGTCCATCAGGTCCTGGAACACACCGGCCTTGGCCCAGTTGCTGAACCGGGAGTAGATCGTGGACCAAGGCCCGTACCGGTCCGGAACATCACGCCAGCCACTGCCGGTGCGAAACCGCCACAGCACCCCGTTGAACTGGTCCCGCACCCGCCGCGGCAACGGCCCGGTAGCCGCCACCGGCAACAGCGGCTCTATCAAGGCCCATTCGGCATCCGTCACGTCAAAACGCGCCACACCCGAGTTCTACCAGCCACCAGGCCACACAAAGATCCAAACCTCGAACAGCCCCTAGGCCGCTGGCTCCCAACTGGCGCGCCGTGGAGTCACCTCATGGCGTTCGACGACCCCAAGTACGTTCGCTCATTACTGTGTTGCTCCTTGTCTGGGCGGTTGCCGCAGGGCCCTTGCTGCCTTTCCGATCCGACTCGCTCGTGCAACGTCGAGCCTCACGTCGTACGAACTGCGCCCACCGCAGCGGCCAGTTCACTGGCTGTGGGGCGGCCGGCCGGTTCGGGGCGAAGGGCCTTCGCCAGCACCATCTGCATGGCCGGCCATGCCGAGGACGGGGCCAGGGGGATGCTCCCCACCCCGATCGCCTCGCGCAGCTCCCCTACGCTCATCTCCCCCGTGTCCAGGCCGGTGGCGGCGTAGTCGAGTGGCCAGTCCCCGAGCCGACCGGCTCGTTGCGGTCTGGAACGGTCAGCCGCCAGGCTCCAAGGGCGGGGGCACCGCCGATGTGGTCGAGGAAGCACGCGCCGTGACGCTCCCGGTGGATGTTGTCTGGCCGACGGGCGCAGCTCGCCGTAGCGCCTAGTGCTGTGACCGGGAAGGTTCGCCAGAATGGTGGTTCGATGCTCGGTCGGCTGGATTCGAGGTTGCGAGAATTCAGCGGTGTCGGGCCGGGTGGCGGGCTAGGCTCCCGGCATGGCTGGCCCGACCCTGGTGATCGAATTGGCGGAGCCCATCTCCTCGGCTGTGCTGACTGAGTTCAGCGCGTTGATGCGCGGACTCTCAACCCGCTTCGAGCAGCAGGGCCACGGATCCTTCGACGTCAACGTGCCTGTCGAGCGGCTTGGCATGGAAGCGCCGACGGCCCTCGACGCGCAGGACGTCGACAGTCAGCGGCCCTTTCTGGTCTACCTGATGGGTCCGGGGGTCGGCGACGAGAGCATCTTCGAGGCCGAACACGCGGATGAGTCTGAAGTGGAAGCAGTCCTTGGCTTTAAGCCGACCCATGCCGTGAATGTCAGCGCCGGATGCAACCGTGGGATCGACCACGCGGCCACTGCCCTGCTCACCGCGGCGGTCATCGATGTCCTCGGAGGTGTGGCCAAGGCCGAACTGTTGGAAGGGCAGGAGGCGGTGGTCTCCGGACTTCCAGGGGTGCTAGGCCTCACCGACGAGGAGTATCCGATGGTGCTCGGCACTGCAGAATTCCTGCGGGCCTGGGTCGACCAGCCCGGTTTCCGGCTGGTCAAGTAGCCCAGCAATCGGGCATGCAGCCTTCTCAGGCGGCGACAGCCGGTCTGCCGCCCCAGCGGAGGCCCTTCTCGCTGCGGATGCGGGCCCGTTCGCGTCGTTGGGCGGCGAGGACTGTGGGGTGCCGGGCATTCTTGTTGCGCCAGCGCAGGTAGGCGTGCAGGGCCCGGGTCTGGACGGTGTGGTTGCGGTGGTTCGAGTTCGCGATGGTGAACTGCCGCAAGGGTCCGAAGTGGGCCTCGATGGGATTCGCCCACGACGCGTAGGTCGGGGTGAAGCACAGCTCAACGCGGTTCTTCCTCGCCCAGCGCCGGATCGTGTCGCCCTTGTGAGCGGACAGGTTGTCCAGGATGACGTAGATCGGGGCGACGTCCGGGCGGGCCGCGCGAATCGACCTGAGCGCTGCCAGGGTGTTCGCGGCGCCCTTCTTGTACCGGTTCATGCCCCACAGGGTGTCGTCGCCGATCGAGTAGCAGCCGTGGAAGTAACGAACGCCGTGGGTGCGGTGGTAGGTCGCGGGGTGCCGCTCGGGATGGCTGGCGGGAGCCCAGCCCGAACCCATCGTGGGACGGATCCCGAGAGGCCCGAACTCATCGAATGCGAACACACGGCCGGGGAAGCGCTCCAGGACGTGCTCGATCCGGTCGAGCTTCGTGTCCCGATCCGGGTCCGGAGAATCCTTCCACGTCTTGGTGCGTTGGAAGGTGATGCCGCGGCGGGCGAGCAGGCACCGTAACGCCTCACGGCCGGTCCTGATCATCCGGCCGTGCACTTTGCGCAGGTAGGCGGCGAGTTTGCGGATCGACCAGCGGGTGAAGGGCTGGCCGAGCTTGGTCGGGCGGGTGGTGGCCGTCTGGACGACGAAGTCCTCGTCGTCAGGACTGAGCAGGCAGGGACGGCCTCCCGCCCACCGAGGGTCCAAGCAGGCCAGGCCGATCTCGTTGAACCGGTGGATCACGTCACGGACGGTGTCCTCGTCAGCCTGCACCAACTGGGCGATCACCGGCGCCAGGTTCCCGCCGGCTGAGGCCAGCAGCATCATCGCGCGTCGGTACCGCACCGAACTGGTGCTGCCCCGACGCACGATCTGCTGCAGCTTCTGCCCCTCCTGGAGAGTCAACCTGCGCACACGGACAGGCTCCGCCATCACACCCCCAGCGATCGGAATGGACGTCATCGCACATCCAATCGCCGGAACCAGCAACCCGGCGAACCTTCCCGGTCACAGCACTAGCCAGCCCTGGACGCAATATTCCGGAACCCTGGCTCCCATCCCCCAGGCCGCCGGCGACCTTTGATCACCAGGAAGCTCCGACAACTGGCCGCTGGCAGGGCGGGCGCCACAGGGCCCCGCGGCGTACCTGGCGAATCCGCTCCCGCTTGCGACGATCTTGCGGAAGGCAGCCGGCCAACGGTGGTGCGACTCAGCACATCGGCCAGGGCGCGGCGGCCGGCGGTCGAGCGGGCGGCGGGGGTGGTCCTCACGAGCGCGGGTCTGCGTCACGGCGGGTGCGCCTGGCGTGCCGCCAGGCGCCGCGGAACGCGCCGGGCTACCGGGGACCACACGGGTCGGCCCCCAATACTCTGGCCCGCAAGGCTTCCCCTGCATAGGCTGATCCCATGCATGGACTTCCGTCCTGGTTACAGCCCCGCAGACGCCACTCCGATTGGCAATGGCCGGGCCGGCTGATACGAGCAATATTCCCCATGAGCAGCCGCCGCGGGTTGACTGAACCCGTGATCTCCGCGGTCGCCGATGCGTTGGGGGCCCGGGACGGCTACGTTCTCAAGGATCTGTTTGATTACGATCACGCACCTTTCCCGAACGGGCGCTCGTTCGAGGTTCTGCAAGTTGGCTCGTGTGACAAGATTGCCGCCGAGATCCAGCGCAGGGTCACCGCCCTCGGCTACGGCCCCGTGCCGGAACGGCGAGGTCTCCTCCTCAACGGGGAGCCCTGGAAGGGGAATGACCCTCAGGCAGACGATGCGCTGCCACACCTTGCGTACACGATTCTCGGCCCAGGCGAACAACTGCAAGGCCTGACAATTCCCCGGGGAACAGCAGGAATCCGGATATCCATCTCGCGAGGACGCATCCTGAAGGAAGGCGACAGCCCGGAGGCCAAGCACCTGAACGCCGCCACGACCCAAAGAATGGCTGACCACGGCCTACGCGTCCGCCCTGTACCCGCCTGGCATCGCTACTGGGGTTGGTGGTGGCTACGGCGGACAGTCAAAGCAGTGCTGGTCGCGCGCGGTCACATGCTTGGCGCCTACCGCGGCCGCGTTGTCGAGGTCCGCCAGGTCGGCGGTGAGGCCTCAGCAGGTCCGTGCAACCTGTCCGTGCTGACCCTTCGCCGCGGAAGTCGCGACGAAGTTCTCCGCCGTCTCACGGCCGCCCTCGTCCGCCGCGGGTACCAAGCCTCCGCCCAGGGCGACGGTTCTGGGATGCCACGCTTCACCACTACTCGGGCCGGCCAAATGGAGGTCCATGCGGTCGTCTTCGAAGCCGGCGAGATCATCGACGCCAAGGGCCGCGCCGTCCCCGCTGACCGGACCGGAGTGGGACTCACCCTCACCCGTCGCGGGAAGCGCACCGGCACACGCACATCCGTTCTGCCGTTCATGAATGCCCCTTCAGCTGCCGACGGTTGAGTTGCTTCCGTTAGCCTCGATCTTCGTGACGGTCCGTCGGTTTGCCCACCGAGGTCCCGGCCACGGCCGCAGCAAACATAGAGGCCCAAAGCAACGCGATCCGCAAGGCACAGGCCGTTGTGGCCGTCGTGGGCCCGGAAACAGTCGCCTTTGCGGCACCCGAAGTCGCGAGGGAAGTCCAGACAACCCGGAATGCAGTGCTCCATCAGCGCCTGGACAGCACCTCGTTGGCCAGGAACAGGGTGCTGGGCCTGCTGGACCGATTCACGGCAGCAGCCCGCGCTGCGCTGGAGGATGACCGACAGCGACCCCGGCCAACGTCTAGGAGAGCGGCAACTCCGCCACCATGACCGCGTACACCGGGGAGTCGGGGAACGGCTGACGCTCGCCGACCTTGCGGAAGTCCCAGAACTCGTACAGGGCCTGGACCTTGGGGTGCTCGACGTCGACCAGGAGCACAACGAGGTCCTCACCCCGCTCGGCGAGAAGCGCCCGCGTGAGCCGCTCGGCCAGCCCGCCGCCCCGGTACTCGACGCGGATGGCCATCTCCGAGAAAGAGAACGTCCGGTGCTTCTCCGGGGCGGGCTTCAAGTGCTCGCGCCACCACTCCCTCTGCGGGGTCGCCGGGGCGCCGTAGGCGAAGCCCACCGCGTCGTCGCCGGAGTACGCGATGACGCAGGCGAAGCCGGGGTTGCCTCCCCAGTGGTCGACGAACCAGGGGAACCGCTCGTCGAACTCGGACATGTTGTCCTTGTATGCGTCGGCGTGGATGTCGATGATCGTCTGCCGTATCGCCGGAAGGTCGTCGTGCGTGAAGTGCCGAAGGTCGAGGACGGCGGTCGTCATGCACGGCTCCATTCGAGTCGGTACCGGTCCCCCCACTCTCGCGTGACGGGGGCGTTCGGCGCCACTGTGATCAGGTCACGGTAGTAGTCGCCGAGCAGGGAACGCATCCTGCCCGGCAGGGGGTTGCCGCTCATCAGGCCGAAGACCGACGCGGCGGTGTCGCACGCCTGGTCGACGTCACGCTGGTGGAGCTGCGCGAGGGCGAGCCTGGTGGTGGCCAGGGCCCGGTTCCTGCGGAACTGCTCGGGGATCGCGGACAGCGCCTGGTGCGAGGCGGCCTCGGACTCCGCGGCGTCCCCGATGCGGTCCCGGACGATCGCGGTCATGGAGTTCAGCTCAGCCGGCCCGTAGAACGCCATCCAGCTCGGACGGGGTTCGCCCTGCTCGGCCTTGGCGAGGGCCTCCCCGGCGTGCCCCAGGGACCGCAGAGCGGCCTGCCGGTCGCCGAGGTTGGAGTGCCCAACGGCGGTCCGTGCGTGGGCGAGAGAGGCGAAGAGCGGATCTCGGCGGCTCACGGCGGTGGCCTGGGCCGCCTGCGCGGAGTCGACGGCCTGGGTGAAGTGCTGCCGCTGGTGGGCGAGCATAGCGAAGGAGTTCCAGACCCGCAGCTCGACGACGGGGTCCTGGGCCAGCCCGGCCAGGTACAGGGCACGGCTGAGGTGCTGCTCGGCCCGGTCGGAGTGCCGGGCGTCCAGAGCGGACCAGGCTGCGGTGGCGGTGTAGTCGGCGGCCACGGAGAACAGGCGCTGCCGGATCCGCTGTGAGGCCGCCCGGTGCTGCATGTCCATCGCCCTGGACGCACCGACCAGGGCCGCCTGTTCGAGGCTCTCGTGGCCACCTCGGGTGTCGTCGAGGGTCATCAGGTCGTCGAGGCCGTTGCGGAGCCGGATCACGTCGGTGATGCCAACCATGGACGGCCTAGAGTTGATGGGGGTGACCATGGCCGCCGTCGCGGTCGTGGCCATCAGGAAGTTGCGGCGCCTCACGTGCTGCTCCGGTTCGACGGCGGGGCTCGGGCGGCCTGGCGGGACGAACCCCAGCTCCTCGGCCGTCCTCCCGAATACTGCCTCCAGGGCGTCCCGTTGCCGACGGTGCGGCCAGCGGGATTTTCCGGTCAGCCAATGCCGTACTGTCCGGTCGCTGACGGTTCCCTCGTGCCCGTGGGCGCGTAAGTGGGCGTTCACCGCATCGGCCAGCTCGGCCTGGGTGAGCCCTGCTTCGCGCATGGCGCAGTTGAGGTCTTCGTTCCCCTCCACTCACCCAAAGTAGCCACCAACTGCGCCTCGGTAGAAGGTCGCGACCGGAAATTTCCGGTGGACCCCGATGCACGAACGGCAGTTTTTTCCTCTACATCCCCACGTGAGCGGCCGTTGACTGAGGCAGGCCCAGCCCCAACCCACCGAGGTCCTGATGCCCGTGACCAAGACCACCAGCCCCACGGGGCACCCGGGGTACTCCGAGACGCTGAAGTGCACTTCCGAGAGCACAGAAGCCGCCCGGCGGCTCGTCCGCACGGCCTTGGCCACGTGGGACTTGGAGGCCCTCGTCGACGACGCCGTCCTGATCGTCAGCGAGCTGGTGACCAACGCCGTCCGGCACACCCCCAGCCTCCTGATCCGGGTGTCCATCACTCGCTCTGCTCCCGGCCTGGTCCGCATCGACGTGGTGGACCGCTCGCAGCGGCCCCCTCTGCGCCGCCGGACAGACGAGTACTCCGAGAACGGGCGCGGCCTGACCCTGGTCGACCGGCTGACCGCGCACTGGGGATCCGACCCGCTGCCGTTCGGCAAGCGGGTCTGGGCGGTCCTGGCCGAGGAGTCCGGCGCATGACCAAGGACGGCAGCGCCTGGATCGGGGACCAGGTCCGTGACGAGAACGCCCAGCGCGAGGGCATCGTGACCGACGTTCAGGCGGGCACCTACGTGCTTCGCCCGGTCTA
Source organism: Streptomyces sp. NPDC020917 (assembly GCF_044333795.1). Taxonomy (NCBI): domain Bacteria; kingdom Bacillati; phylum Actinomycetota; class Actinomycetes; order Kitasatosporales; family Streptomycetaceae; genus Streptomyces; species Streptomyces sp. NPDC020917. The sequence continues at coordinate 715,941 of NZ_JBIRRR010000003.1, forward strand.
CGGGACCGGCCAGGAGTGGACTGCCGACTCGGCCGAGCTGCTCACGGTCACGGTGCCGCGCGAGAACATCCCGCCAGAGAGGTGACCATGGAGTCGTTTGAGCGCGCCCGGTTAGACACCTACTTCCGCAAGATCACGTCGCAGTTCCGCCCGGAGGAGCAGCCCTCGTCGTTCCTGGTCACGCACTTGCTCCCGGAGCGCCCGAGCTTCGTCCGTGCGGTGAGCGCCGCGTCCAAGCTCCGGGCCGTCCTCCCCAAGCCGAAGTCCATCGTCTCGATCGCCCAGCGTGAGGTGGAGGCCGTCGCCCAGTGCGACCCGCTCAGCAGGGACCTGTTCGCGGACCCGGACCGGACCGTCGAGTACTTCGAGAACCGGGCACGCGGTGAGCGCCTGGTGCTCCTGGACGTCGGCGGGTACTTCGCCCCGACCATCAACGCCCTGTGGGACCGCTTCTCCGGAACGATCCTCGGCGTGGTCGAGGACACCGAGAACGGGCACAAACGGTACGCTGAGCTGGACAAGCTCCCGTGCCCGGTCGTCTCCGTCGCCCGCTCCCCGCTGAAGGACCCCGAGGACTTCCTCGTCGGCCAGTCCGTGGTGTTCTCCACCGAGGCCCTGATGCGCAGCCGGGGCGACATCCTGCACGGCCGGCCCGCGCTCGTCATCGGCTTCGGCAAGCTCGGCTCGTCCATCGCCCGCCTGCTGCACGCCAAGGGCGTCCAGGTCACCGTGTACGACATCGACCCGATCCGCCGCACCCAGGCCCTCTCGCAGGGCTTCACGGTCGCCCGTGACCGGGACAAGGCCATCCACAACGCGGGCCTGGTCCTGTGCGCCACCGGCTCGATCTCCCTGCGCAGCGAGGACTTCTCCACGCTCCGCAACGGCGCGTACGTCGCCACGGTGACCAGCAGCGAGGACGAACTCGACCTGGCCTCTCTCCCTGCCGTGTACGACCGCACCCGGGACACCGAGCACGTCACGCGGTACCAGACCACCGGGCACTACTTCTACCTGCTCAACGGCGGCAACGCCGTCAACTTCCTGCACGGCGCCAGCGTGGGGCCGTTCATCTTCCTCGTGCAGGCCGAGATACTCGCGGCCATCCGGATGCTCGCCCGCGGCGACCTGGGAACCGGTATGCACGAGGTGTCCGCCGTCGACCGGGCCGTCATCGCCGACACCTCATTAACCTACTTCAACCGCTGAGGAGCCCCGTGCCCATCACCGCCCAGCACGTCCGCGACACCCTGACCGCCTACCTGGACCAGCGCCCGGAGGACAAGGACTCGGTCTCCACCCTCCTGGACGCCCTGGAAAACACCGCCGAGACGATCACCTCGCGGAAGGAGTTCGGCGGGCACGTCACCGCCGGAGCCCTGCTGCTGCGCCCCGACGGCCGCGTCCTGCTCGTCGAGCACAAGGCCCTCGGCAAGTGGCTGTTCCCCGGCGGGCACCTGGAGGAGGAGGACGATTCCCTCATGAGGGCCGCCCTGCGGGAGCTGGCCGAGGAGACCGGCATCGACCCCAGCCTGGTGACCCCGGTCAGCCCGGTGCCGCTGCACGTGGACATCCACCCCATCCCGGCCAGCCCCGCCAAGGACGAGCCGGACCACCAGCACTTCGACTTCCGATTCCTTTTCCGCACCGACGCCGACGTCACCGGGCTCCAGGCCGAAGAAGTCCTGGACTACTCCTGGCAGTTCGCCGACACAATCGCCGCCGAGCCGCTCCGCAGCCGGCTCCTGGCGGTGATCCGCCCCTGATCGGCCTGCCGACACCATCCGTGGCTCCCCCAGCGGTCGCAGGCTCCGCGCCCGGGCCGAGGTCAGCCTTGGGCCGGCTTGGCTTGCCGAATTTCAGCATGCGCAACCCCGCCATGTGAGAAGACTGCTGCAGCAATCCGAAGGTGTGGTGGGAGGGAGGACCACAGCTCCTCAAGGAGGTTGCTGCGGCTTTCTGAAGCGGTGCGAACCTCAGTGAGCGGGTCGCCGGTAGCGATCTCGTGTTCGTCTGAGCGGTAGGTCGTCATAAGCACTCCCTCGCCAGGCGCCAGATCACTGACCTGCAAGGTCAACCTGTTGGTGGCCAAGCGTCCCCCGCTGCTGTGCCGTGCGGCGCCGAACCAGACCCGACCGCCGTCCCTGCCGTCGGCGGTGACGGTTAGGCGAGGGGTGAAGATCGGCGGGTCCGGTTCGTAGTCCAGTCCGTCCAAAGCCAGTGCGGGATGCTGTCCGGAGTCGAGGCGGTCGGCGACTGTGGCGACCTGTTCTCCGTTGCCAAAGACCAACCAGTCCCCGCTTTGGCGGGCGGCGACGTAGTGTCGTAGGTGGTCGTGGGCGAGCCGTTCTGATGGGGCGACGATGAGTTCACCTTTAGGAGTGCGGTGCAGGGCGCGGGCCTGGGAGGCACTGCTGCGTCCTGTGAGAAAGTACGCGCCAAGCGTGTCGCCGTTGCCGGTCCGACACCACAGCACACCGCGCCCCGGGTAGTGATTGTCCGTCAGCACCTCGTTCAGCCAGTTCACTAAGTTCGACACCCCTCCGGTTCGTTGGCCTCGCAGCACGAGGCTGCCGGTGACATCCAACCGGATCGGGGGCAATGCCACGCAGAGACCTTTCCAGTTCCTGTCACAGCCACTCGTTGATGCCCGCGACCAGCACAGTCGCTTCATAGCGGACGGCGAGCTTGTCGTACCTCGTGGCCACCGCGCGATGGCGCTTGAGGCGGTTGATCCCGCACTCCCAGACGGAGTACGTCAGCTGAGAGTCCTGTTCCGCATCATCGCTTGAGGAACGGTGCTGGTGCTGTAACGGTTCGGGGACGCGCGCCCGAGGTGGGTCAGGGGTGCGTTAAGACCAGGACATGACGACTTCTGCACCTTCCTTGGGTCCGTGCGGATACGGCGCCGCCGATGGCGTGCCGTTTACGGGCTGTGTGGGCGTCGCTGCCACCCCCTCTGGCCGGTGTCTGAACCACGCGCCCACCGATGAGCAAGCCGCCTTTCTGGCATCCCTGTCGCCTGGTGCCGACTTGGACTTGCGGGGCACCACCATCGATGAGGCACTACTCGCTCGTATCCTCAGCGCTGTGACCGACCCGGCGACCCACCGGCCGGTCATTGGGGTCGCCCAGTTCGGCTCAGCCACCTTCAACGGGGACGCAACGTTCGAGTCGGCCACCTTCAATGGGGACGCATCGTTCGACGCGGCTACGTTCAACGGGGACGCCCAGTTTCACCAAGCCGCGTTCGCAGGCCACGCCAAGTTTCGGGAGGTCGAGTTCGGGGGGGTCACCGACTTTGGCTTGGCCACGTTTGAGGGGGTTGCCGCGTTCAGCTCGGCCGCCTTTGCGGGGGAAACCGCGTTCCGTTCGACCACCTTCGCCGGCATGGCTGCGTTCGACTCGACCATCTTCGTTGGCGACGCCGTGTTCGACTCGGCCACCTTCAACGGGGAAGCAACGTTCCGCTCAGCCACCTTCACCTGGAACGCCCGGTTCAGTAACGCCACCTTCGCCAAAGGCGCCCATTTCAGCAAGGCAACGTTCGCAGAGGTCGGCCGGTTCAGCAATGCCACCTTCACAGAGGTTGCCTGGTTCGACGAGGCAACCTTCACCGGAGGAGCCTGGTTCGACGAGGCAACGTTCATCGCCAAGGCTTGGTTCACCAACGTCGCGTTCAAGGGAAACGCCTGGTTCGAGGCGGCCACCTTCGCCCAGGACGCCCGGTTCAACTCATCTGTCTTTGAGAGAACAGCATTTCTGGGTCCGCTGACCTGCGCGGGGAAGGTGGGCTTCTTCCACGCATCGTTCGCTGTGGCCGTGACGTTGGAGATCGCGGCGAAGTCGGTGTCGTTCCGGCGGACACGGTGGGCGCAACCTGCCACGGTGTGGCTCCGGTACGCCGACACCGATCTGAGTGACGCCGTGGCGGAGTACCCCGTGACGATTGCCTGCCGCCCCCGACCGTTCATCCCCGTGTCGGGCAGTCCAATAGATGAGTCCATCCTTGCCGGCCTGCCGACGGATCAGGTGCGGGTGACCTCACTACGTGGCGTGGACGCCGTCCAACTGGTCCTGACCGATCTCGACCTCAGCGGGTGCCTGTTCGCGGGCACGGTCCACCTGGACCAGCTCAGGATTGAGGGCGACTGCCGATTCTCCGGACCCCCGGCAGGTGTACACCGGCGGGGCCGCCTACTGCTGGTCCGATATACCCGCCGTAACACGCTGGCGGAGGAACACCACTGGCGCCACACCCGCCCCTGGGCGGGGACTGGTTGGGAGCCGCCCAGCTCTGATGGGGACGTCACGCAGCCGCGGGCTCTGGCCGCGGTGTACCGGGCGCTGCGCAAGTCGTATGAGGACTCCAGTAACGAACCGGGCGCCGCAGACTTCTACTACGGCGAGATGGAGATGCGCCGCGCTGATTCCCGAACCGCGCCGGCTGAGCGCGGTCTGATCACCGCCTACTGGGCATTGTCCGGCTACGGCCTACGCGCCGCCCGCGCCACGGGCTGGCTACTGCTCGCCATGGCCCTGACCATGCTGGTCATGATGCTCTGGGGATTGCCACAGCGCGACACTCCCTCGCTCACCACAGGCACTGTCGCTGAGCACCGCGTCACCATGACCACCAACAGCCCCGATCCTGAGAATCCGGTCGGCCCGCCTGGCGACCGCCTGACCAGCGCACGCTTCGAAAAGAGCCTGCGCATCGTCGTCAACTCCGTGATCTTCCGGGCATCGGGCCAGAGCCTCACCACCGCCGGCACCTACACTGAAATGGCCTCCCGCCTAACGGAACCGGTTCTCCTGGGCCTCGCACTCCTCGCAGTACGTGGTCGTATCAAACGCTGACGCCACAGCCCAGCCCGCCGTCGGGCCGGGCGGCCGAACACCTTCGAGCCGCCTCCTGTCACAGATCGGCTCTTGAGCTCGGCCGGCATGAGCACGTCGGGGCTTCCTCGCAGGTCACGATGCGGTCACACCTACCGATTCGCCGACTGATTGCCTCGTTGGCCTCCTCACGTCGCTCGCTACAGGCCCCCAGCGACGCGCAGAACCGCACCGGTGGTGTACGCGGCGTCAGCAGACAAGAGCCAGGAGACGGCGCCGGCGATCTCGTCGGGCTGCCCGGCCCGGCCCATGGGAATGGTGGAAGCAACCTTCGCAGGCCGCTCGGGGTCGGTGTGAAAGTCCGTCCATATGGTGCCGGGGGCAACGCAGTTGACGCGTATGCCATCCGCGGCGACTTCCTTGGACAGGCCGACAGTCATCGCGTCGACCGCGGCCTTCGCTGCAGCGTAGTGCACGTACTGGCCAGGGCTGCCCAGGGTCGCCACGGCTGAGGAGATGTTGACGATGGCCCCCGTGCCGGTTCGCGCCATGTCGCGCACCGCACGACGCGCGCACAAGAGGTAGCCCAGCACATTGACGCCCAGCGCGTGGCGCATGCCGTCGGCGTCGGCGTCGGCCAGCCGCCCGTTGGGGCCGCTGACTCCGGCGTTGTTGACCAGACCGGTAACGGGACCGAGCCTCTGCACGGCCGTGTCGAACAACCGGTCGACGTCGGTCTCGTCCGCGGTGTCCACGCGGACGGTCAGGCATCTGCGCCCCATGGCACGGACAGATGTGGCAACCTTCTCAGCGGCCAAGTCGTCCGAGCGGTACCCCACGACGATGTCATGGCCATCAGCCGCGAGGCGTTCGCAGACGGCGGCTCCGATACCCCGACTTCCACCTGTGACGACAGTGACTGGCAGTTGCACGGCGAACCTCCAAGTGGCAGATGATCGATCATCGATCACAGACTAACGCCAGACGACAGCCGAGCGAAGGCATCGAGCACACGTTGGTTCGCCGGCCTCCCCCCTCCTGGCGGGACCAAGTCCCGCAGCTCCGACCTGTTGAACCAATGAGCGAAACGCTCGCCCACGGGAGGCGCGGCGAGGTCCGCCGAGCCGGCCAGGGGATGCCGGAAATACACCGAAATGCAACTATGAGGATGAAGTGGCCGGGTGGTGCCGAGGGTGCGCCTCGGGTCGGTGGAAGTCCTCATCGCGAACAGGAGCAACGGCGTGGGCAAGCTGGCTGACGACCTGAGGACGTTGAGTCGCGAGGCGTACTTCTACCTCTACCCGTTGGTGACGATGGACCTCACCCGCGGCCAATCCGCGGCCTCCGCCGCGGGAGCCAGGCCCGGATCGGGCCCGCCGAACGAGTTCCATCACCTGCGGGAGTTCCCGTCGGCCGACTTCCGGATCGTCGTACGCCCGAACTTCGACACCCTGTACTCCAGCGCCTGGCTCGACCTGACCGCCGGTCCCGTGCGGTTGTCGGTCGCGGACACCGGCGGCCGCTACTACATGCTGCCGATGCTGGACATGTGGACGGACGTCTTCGCCGCGCCGGGGTCGCGCACGACCGGCACCGGACCCCAGCAGTACACGCTCGTCGGGCCCGGACACACGGACGAGATCCCGCCGGGCACCGAGGTGATCCACGCCCCGACACCATACGTGTGGATCATCGGCCGTACCCAGACCAACGGCCCGGACGACTACGCGGCCGTGAACGCCGTCCAGGACGGCTTCCGGCTCACTCCCTCCCGCCCCGTCGGCCACGGTCCCGACCAGACAATGGACCCCGACACGGAACCCCTCACTCTGGTCAACCGGATGACCGGCATCGAGTTCTTCACCCACGCGTGCCGGATCCTGCGTACCGTGCCCCCGCACCCCACCGACTTCTCGATCCTGGCCCGCATCGCCGACCTGGGCATTACCCCCGGCCGGCCCTTCGACGACGAACGCTTCACCGCGGGCCAGAAGGCCGAGATCGACACGGGCGCCAAGGAAGCGCTCCAGCAGATGCTCGCCGCCCAGCCCACCCTGGGCACCCAGGCCAACGGCTGGTCCAGCGTCCTGGACACCATCGGCGTCTACGGCAACGACTACTTCCGGCGCGCCGTCGTCACCCTCCTCGGAATGGGGGCTAACCCACCCGAAGACGCCGTCTACCCGCTCCTCAACGCCGACGCCGACGGAGAACCCCTGACCGGCACGCACGACTACGTGATCCACTTCGACGCCGACGCCCTGCCCCCGGTCTCCGCGTTCTGGTCGATCACCATGTACGACGCCGACGGCTTCCAGGCCCCCAACGCACTCGACCGCTTCGCGCTCGGCGATCGCGACCCGCTCACCTACAACGCCGACGGCTCCCTCGACCTGTTCGTCAGCCACACCGATCCGGGCCCCGACCACCGGCCCAACTGGCTCCCTGCCCCTACCGGCCGCCTCGGCATCACGATGCGCCTGTACGCACCCCGCCCCCGCGCCCTCGACGGGCGCTGGACCCCACCCGTCGTGCGCAAGGCCGAAGACCGAAGTGCGCGGCGGGAGGACGGCTGACACGGAAGGCGACGTCGTATCCCGACCACGACGGGCTTCCGTCGCGCTTGAACACAGGCGCCTCAGGCCCCGTTCTCGCCCACCACGGCACGCGCCTCCTGAATGCCTGCCAGAAGGTTGTGCGCAGACGTTTCGGCTGCATCGAGCGCGGCCACAGCCCGGGAGTGGTCCCGTGACCGCAGGTGCAACAGGGCTTGAAGGAGGTCGGACGTTGCCTTCGCGGCGGCCCAGGCCATGACTCGTCCCACTCCCGCCATATCCAGGTCCGCGATCTGCAGTGACGTGCTGTCCATCCGGGCCACGAGCACTGACGCAACGTCGCGACCGATCGACTGGTCCCAGCCGAAGGCCACTGGTCGGGGGAAAGCTTCGTCGCGCAGTGTACTGTCGCTGGCTGAGGCCCCTCAGGGTGCCGACGCGGTGTTCGACCGGCTCTGACCTGGTGCCGCATCCGGCGGGACGGCACCCACGAGTTGCTGGGCGCGGCCACCGACCCGCCGCTCGGCGTGGGGGGGGGGGGGGCGGCCCCCCCCCCCCCCCCCCCCCCCCCCCCCCGCCGCGGGGGCCCCCCCCCCCCCCCCCCCCCGCGGCCGGGGCCGGGGCCGGGGCCGAGGCCGGGTTCGGGGTCGGGCTTGGGGCCGAGGCTGGGACTGGGGCCGAGGCTGGGGTAGGACTTGGGGTTG
>NZ_JBIRRR010000004.1:0-136729 GCF_044333795.1 Streptomyces sp. NPDC020917
GTACAAACCCCCCGGGCGGCCCCCGGGGGCCCCCCGGGGGGGGGGGCGGGCGGGGGGCCCCCCCCCCCCCCACCCCCCACCCCCCCCCCCCCCCGGGGGGGGGGGGGGGCCCCGCGGGGGGGGGGGGGCCCCCGCGGGTGCCGCCGGGCGGCAGGGCGATCAGAAGTCCTCGTCCAGGGCGACCGAGCCCTCGACGGCGACCTGGTAGGCGGAGGGCCGGCGCTCGAAGAAGTTGGTCAGCTCCTGCACCCCCTGCAACTCCATGAACGCGAACGGGTTCTGCGACCCGTACACCGGCGCGAAGCCCAGCCGGACCAGCCGCTGGTCGGCCACGCACTCCAGATAGGCGCGCATCGACTCGGTGTTCATGCCGGGCAGGCCGTCCCCGCACAGGTCCCGGGCGAACTGCAGCTCGGCCTCGACCGCCTCCCCGAGCATCGCGGTGACCTGCTCGCGCAGCTGCTCGTCGAACAGCTCCGGCTCCTCCTTGCGGACGGTGTCGACCACGTCGAAGGCGAAGCTCATGTGCATCGTCTCGTCGCGGAACACCCAGTTGGTGCCGGTCGCCAGGCCGTGCAGCAGCCCGCGCGAGCGGAACCAGTACACGTACGCGAAGGCCCCGTAGAAGAACAGGCCCTCGATGCAGGCCGCGAAGCAGATCAGGTTCAGCAGGAACCGGCGGCGGTCGGCGCGGGACTCCAGCCGGTCGATGGACTCCACCGAGTCCATCCAGCGGAAGCAGAACTGCGCCTTCTCGCGGATCGACGGGATGTTCTCCACCGCCGCGAACGCCGCCGTGCGGTCCTCCGGGTCGGGCAGGTAGGTGTCGAGCAGCGTCAGATAGAACTGGACGTGCACGGCCTCCTCGAACAGCTGCCGGCTCAGGTACAGCCGCGCCTCGGGGGAGTTGATGTGCTTGTAGAGGGTGAGCACCAGGTTGTTGGCGACGATCGAGTCGCCGGTGGCGAAGAACGCCACCAGGCGGCCGATCAGGTGCTGTTCGGCGGCGCTGAGCTTGGCCAGGTCGGCCACGTCGGAGTGGAGGTCGACCTCCTCCACCGTCCAGGTGTTCTTGATCGCGTCGCGGTAGCGCTCGTAGAAGTCGGGGTAGCGCATCGGGCGCAGGGTCAGCTCGAACCCGGGGTCGAGCAGGTTCTTCTCGGTGGTCATCACTGGCATGCCTCGCAGGACTCGGGGTTCTCCAGGGAGCAGGCGACCGCGTCGGCGTCGCCGGGGGCGGCCGGGGCCGGCACGGGGACCCGCGCCGGGGCCTGTGCCTGCGCGGCCCGGGCGATCCGGGTGGCCGGGCGCGAGCGCAGGTAGTACGTGGTCTTCAGGCCCTGCTTCCAGGCGTAGGCGTACATCGAGCTGAGCTTGCCGATGGTCGGCGTCTCCATGAACAGGTTCAGCGACTGGCTCTGGTCCAGGAACGGCGTGCGGGCCGCGGCCATGTCGATCAGCCCGCGCTGCGGGATCTCCCACGCCGTGCGGTACAGCGACCGCACCTCCTCCGGGATCCACCGCAGGCCCTGCACGCTGCCGTTGGCCTCGCGGAGCGCCTCGCGGGTCTGGTCGTCCCACACCCCGAGCCGCTTCAGGTCCGCCACCAGGTAGGAGTTGACCTGGAGGAACTCGCCGGAGAGCGTCTCGCGCTTGAACAGGTTGGAGACCTGCGGCTCGATGCACTCGTAGGCGCCGGCGATCGAGGCGATCGTGGCGGTCGGCGCGATGGCCAGCAGCAGGGAGTTGCGCAGCCCGGTGGCGGCCATCCGGGTGCGCAACGCGGCCCACCGCTCGGGCCAGTTGAGGGAGACGCCGTAGTGGTCGGGGTGCAGCACGCCGGCCGCGGTGCGGGTCTTCTCCCAGGCCGGCAGCGGTCCGCTGCGCTCGGCCAGGTCGCAGGACGCCTCGTAGGCGGCCAGCATGATCCGCTCGGCGATCCGGGTGGACAGCTCCCTCGCCCCGGCGGAGTCGAAGGGCAGCCGCAGCCGGAAGAACACGTCCTGCAGGCCCATCACGCCCAGGCCCACCGGACGCCAGCGGGCGTTGGAGCGGCCGGCCTGCTCGGTCGGGTAGAAGTTGATGTCCACCACGCGGTCCAGGAACGTCACGGCGGTGCGGACGGTCTCGTCCAGCCGCGTCCAGTCCAGGTCGCCGTCCGGGGTGACGAACGCGCCCAGGTTGACCGAGCCGAGGTTGCACACCGCGGTCTCCGAGCCGTCGCTGACCTCCAGGATCTCGGTGCACAGGTTGGAGGAGTGGACGGTGCGGCCGGGCTCCGCGGTCTGGTTGGCGGTGCGGTTCGCGGCGTCCTTGAACGTCATCCAGCCGTTGCCGGTCTGCGCGAGGGTGCGCATCATCCGGCCGTACAGCTCCCGGGCGGGCAGGGTCTTGCGGGCCAGGCCCGCGGCCTCCGCGGCCCGGTAGGCGGCGTCGAAGTCCGCGCCCCACAGGTCGACCAGCTGCGGCACGTCGGAGGGGGAGAACAGCGACCACGTGCCGTCGGCGTCGACGCGGCGCATGAACTCGTCCGGCACCCAGTGCGCCAGGTTGAGGTTGTGGGTGCGGCGGGCGTCCTCACCGGTGTTGTCCCGCAGCTCCAGGAACTCCTCGATGTCGGCGTGCCACGTCTCCAGGTACACCGCCGCCGCGCCCTTGCGGCGCCCGCCCTGGTTGACCGCGGCCACCGAGGCGTCGAGCGTCTTGAGGAACGGCACGATGCCGTTGGAGTGGCCGTTGGTGCCGCGGATCAGCGCGCCGCGGGCGCGGACCCGGGAGTACGACAGGCCGATGCCGCCCGCGTGCTTGGACAGCCGGGCGATCTGCGCGTAGCCGTCGTAGATCGAGCCCAGCTCGTCCTGCGGGGAGTCCAGCAGGTAGCACGAGGACATCTGCGGGTGGCGGGTGCCGGAGTTGAACAGGGTCGGTGAACTCGGCAGGTACTCCAGCCGGTTCATCAGCCGGTACAGCGCGGCCACGTCCTGCGCGGCGCGGACGGTGTCGTCCTCGGCCAGGCCGCAGGCGACGCGCAGCATGAAGTGCTGCGGGGTCTCGACGACCTGGCGGGTGATCGGGTGCCGCAGCAGGTAGCGGCTGTACAGCGTACGCAGCCCGAAGTAGCCGAAGCGGTCGTCGGCGCCCTCGGCGAGCGCCTGCTCGACCAGCGCGTCCAGCCGCGTGGCGTGCAGCGTCACGAAGTCGGCGGTGCGGTCGCCGATCAGGCCCTCGCGGTGGCCCACGGCGACCGAGGACGAGAAGGACACCGCCCCCTGGCCCGCGGCCTCTTCGGCGATCGTGGCGGTCAGCAGCCGGGCGGCCAGCCGCGAGTACCCGGGGTCCTCGGCGATCAGGCCGGCGGCGGCCTCGGTGGCCAGCTCGCGCAGCTCGGCCCGGTCCGCCGTGGCGCTGCGCCCGCGCAGGGCGGCGGCCGCGACCCGGCCGGGGTCGGTGTCGGGGAGGTCGGCGGTCAGCGTCACGAGGTCGCGGAGCAGCGCGGCGCCGGCGGCGTCGGTGGTCTCTGCGGGTGGTGCGGCGGCTTCGGCAGCGGGTGCGTCAGGCGCGATGGTCACGTTCGGTGCTCTCCCTCGTTTCGCGGCGGCGGCCGGCGGAGAGGGACGGAAGGCAGCACCGCAGAGCCCGGGGAGGGCAGGTCGGAGCAGCGTCCGCGAGCCCAATCCGCGAGGCCCGGACACAGCGCGCCCGCTCGTCGGGCGCGGCGCCGGCAGGCGATCGGGCTGTGCGGGGGCGCGCGCGGGCGCCGCCGCTCACCGTTGCGGGGCAGCGCCGGATTCGCACCGGCTTCCCCTGCGGGCAGCGGAGTTGAGCATACATCTTGTGGACAGCGGAACGCGCCGACCCCACATGTAGTGGTGTCGGCGCGGCGTGTCGCGCGGCGTGCTCAGGTCCGCGACGGGCCCTGCTGGGCCCGGCGGATCTGCCGGTCGATGCGGGCGTCGTGCCGTGCACCGCTGAGCGGGGCGGCGGTGAGGGAGGCGGCGAGGGCGAGGAGGGCGGCGATGTCGAGGAGGAGTGTCATGAGTCAATCGTGCTCGCGCGCATTACCCGGGACCAGTGGCAGGACTGTCGTACTACCGCAACATCCTGCCAAGTGGCATGCTCGACAGCATGCTGCAGAACGTGGCCGTCCTGGCGCTCGACGGCGTGCACCCTTTCGAACTCGGCGTGGTCTGCGAGATCTTCGGGCTCGACCGCAGCGACGAGGGCCTGCCCGTGTACGACTTCGCGGTGGTCTCCGGCGAGGGGCCGGTGCTCGGCACCCACGCCGGGTTCAGCATGTCCGTGCCGGACGACCTGGACCGGGTGGAGGAGGCGGACCTGGTCGCCGTGCCGGCCGGGGACACCTTCAACGACCGCGCGTTCCCGCCGGACGCGCTGCGCGCGCTGGTGAGGGCGGTGGAGCGCGGCGCGACGGTGCTCAGCGTCTGCTCAGGGGTGTTCATGCTGGGGGCGGCGGGCCTGCTGGACGGCCGGCGCTGCGCCGCGCACTGGCGGCACGCGGAACGGCTCTCCGCCCGCTACCCGGCGGCCATGGTCGAGCCCGACGTGCTCTACGTGGACGACGCGGGGGTGGTCACCTCGGCCGGTACGGCCGCCGGCATCGACGCGTGCCTGCATCTGGTGCGCAAGGAGCAGGGGTCGGCGGTGGCGAACGCCATCGCGCGCCGCATGGTGGTGCCGCCGCACCGCGAAGGCGGCCAGGCCCAGTACGTGGACCGGCCGCTGCCGCGGGCCACCAGCGACACGGTCACCGGCGTGCTGGCGTGGATGGAGCGGAACCTCGACCGCGAGGTCACGGTCGACGAGCTGGCCGCGCGGGCCCACATGTCGCCGCGGACGTTCGCGCGGCGCTTCCAGCAGGAGACGGGCACCACGCCGTATCGCTGGCTGCTGGGCCAACGGGTTCTGCTCGCACGCGAGTTGCTGGAGTCGACCGGGCAGACGGTCGATGCGATCGCGGTGCGGACGGGGTTCGGTAACGCGGCGACGCTGCGGCACCATTTTGCTCGGTGGACCGGCACGACGCCCCTCACCTACCGCCGCACCTTCGGCCAGCGCCCCTGACCCCCCACCACCCGCCGTCCGCCGGCAACGTCCCCTCCGCGGGGCAGGCGGTGCCCCGTCAGGTGCGCGGGGAACTGCGCGCTCAGCCCCGCACGGGCCGTCCGCCGGCAACGTCCCCTCGCGGGGCAGAACGTGCCCCGCAGGGGCGCGGGGAACTGCGCGACCAGCCAGCGCGGCGCCGCACTCCGCCACCGTCCCGAAGGGGCAGTTCGGTCCGCTCCGGACCACCGGCCGGTGGCCGGTTGCTCGCGCTGGGGGCACCTCCCAGGCGCAGCCCTGGGGGACCCCGCGCCCCTGAGGGGTGACCCACACCGCCAGGTGAACGCCCCCCCGGGGGAGGGTGAACGCCCCCCGGGGGGAGGGTGGAGGGCCACCCGTTGGCGGGGGACGCTGCCCGGCGAAGGGCTAGGCTCCGGCGGGTTCGGGGAGGCCGGGGGAGACCCCGGGCTCACCGGGCTGCTCGGCGCCGGAGGAGCCGGACGGCTCGGACTCGGCCAGGTAGTCGGAGGCCACCGTCTCGTCCGCGCCGGCAGGCGCCTTGACCGCGTTGAGGACCAGGGTGAGCACGAGCACGAGGGCCACGTTGATCACGAACGCCGTCAGCCCGATGTACCCCTTCTCGCCGATCCACGGGATCATGTCGGAGTTCCCGCCGAAGTGCGCCTGGCTCGGGCTGGACTGCTCGTACGCCTTCCACGTGCCGTAGGCCATGCCGGCCGCCCAGCCCGCCAGCAGCGCCCAGCGGTGGAACCAGCGGGTGAACAGGCCGCCGACGATCGCCGGCACCGTCTGCAGGATCCAGATGCCGCCCAGCAGCTGGAAGTTGATCGCGACCGTCTTGTCCATGGTGAGCACGAAGACCAGCGCGCCGACCTTGACCACCAGCGACGCGACCTTGGAGACCTTGGTCTCCTGCTCGGGCGTGGCGTCCGGCTTGATCAGGTCCTTGTAGATGTTGCGGGTGAACAGGTTGGCCGCTGCGATCGACATGATCGCCGCCGGCACCAGCGCGCCGATGCCGATCGCCGCGAAGGCCACGCCCGCGAACCACGACGGGAACATGTTCTCGAACAGCTGGGGGATGGCGAGTTGGCCGTTGTAGCCCTTGATGCCCTTGCCGACGCCGTCGGCGATCGCCATGAAGCCGAGCATCGCCAGCAGGCCGAGCATGAGCGAGTACAGCGGCAGGATCGTGGTGTTGCGGCGGATGGTGTCGCGGCTCTTGCCGGACAGCACGGCCGTGACCGAGTGCGGGTACAGGAAGAGCGCCATGGCCGAGCCCATCGCCAGTGTGGCGTACGCCCATTGGGCCTTCGGCCCGGTCACCAGCGAGCCGCGCGGCAGCCCGGTCTGCGGGCTCTTCACCGAGTACGCGTCGGACGCCTTGCTGAAGATGTCGCCGAACCCGCCCAGCTTGTACGGGATGTAGATGATCGCCACCACGATGACGATGTAGATCAGCGCGTCCTTGACGAAGGCGATCAGCGCCGGCGCCCTAAGGCCGGAGGAGTAGGTGTACGCCGCGAGCACCGCGAAGGCGATCATCAGCGGCAGGTCCTTGACGAACCAGTTGGTGGAGTCGCTGCCGCCGACCCCCATCACGTCCAGCACCGCCTGGATGCCGACGAGTTGGAGGGCGATGTACGGCATGGTGGCCAGGATGCCGGTGAGCGCGACGGCCACCGACAGGCTCTTGGAGCCGAACCGCCCGCGGATGAAGTCCGAGGAGGTCACATAGCCGTGGCGGTGCGAGACCGACCACAGCCGCGGCAGGAACAGGAACACCAGCGGGTACGTGATGATCGTGTACGGCACCGCGAAGAAGCCGGCCGCGCCGGCGCCGTAGATCGCGGCCGGGACCGCGACGAAGGTGTACGCGGTGTACAGGTCGCCGCCGAGCAGGAACCAGGTGACCCAGGTGCCGAAGCTCCGGCCGCCCAGGCCCCATTCGTCCAGGTGCAGGGCGTTCTCGGCGCGCCGCCAGCGGGCCGCCATGAAGCCCACCACGGTGACGGCGAGGAAGAAGAGGATGAAGACGCCGAGGGCGACGCCGTTGACGTCGTTCTTCACTTGGCCGCACCCCCCTTGCGCGCCCGCTCCTCGCGGCGGACCAGGACGTACGCGGTGTACGTCAGCGCGGCCGCCACCGGCACCCAGGCCATCTGGTACCAGTAGAAGAACGGGATGCCGATGAACCGCGGAGTCACCCGCGAGTAGGAGTCCACCCACAGCAGGGCGACGAACGGCGCGAGCAGGCAGAGGCCGGCGATCACCCGCGAGGGGGTGACCACCGGTGGTGCGGTGTCCGGAGGTGTGGCTGTCATGTGTGTGGCTCCCGTCCCCTAGAGCGACCTGTGCAGTGCGCACGAACCTAGGGGAGGGGACCGACCGCAGTCACTACCCGTGCTGCCAACGGTGTGGCCACGATGTCCGCAGGCCGGACGGCCGATCAGTCCGTCGGACGGCTCAGCCGCGCCACGAACTTGTAGCGGTCGCCGCGGTAGACCGAGCGCACCCACTCCACCGGCTCGCCGGTGGTGTCGATCGAGTGCCGGGAGAGCATCAGCATCGGCAGCCCGACGTCGGTGCCCAGCAGCCCGGCCTCGCGCGGGGTGGCCAGCGAGGTCTCGATGGTCTCCTCGGCCTCGGCCAGCCGCACGTCGTAGACCTCGGCCAACGCCGTGTACAGCGACGTGTACTTGGCCAGGCTGCGGCGCAGCGCCGGGAAGCGCTTGGCGGACAGGTGGGTGGTCTCGATGGCCATCGGCTCGCTGTTGGCCAGCCGCAGCCGCTCGATGCGCAGCACCCGGCCGCCGGCCTTCATGTCGAGCAGCCCGGCCAGCCGGTCGTCGGCGGTGATGTAGCCGATGTCCAGCAGCTGGGAGGCCGGTTCCAGTCCCTGGGCGCGCATGTCCTCGGTGTACGAGGTCAGTTGCAGGGCCTGCGAGACCTTGGGCTTGGCGACGAAGGTGCCCTTGCCCTGGATGCGCTCCAGCCGGCCCTCGACGACGAGTTCCTGAAGCGCCTGCCGGACGGTGGTGCGCGAGGTGTCGAACTCCGTGGCGAGCGTGCGCTCCGGAGGCACCGGCGTACCGGGCGGCATGGTCTGGGTGATGTCCAGCAGGTGGCGCTTGAGCCGGTAGTACTTGGGCACGCGGGCGGTGCGGCCCGCGGTGCCGTTCCCCGTGGACTCCACCGTTCCCGCGTCGCTCTGCATGACGTCTACTCCCGACTGCTGACGTGCTGCCGTCACCGGCTCCTCCGTTTATCGCGGCTCACATGGTGGCACGGGCTGGCCTGGTGCTGGCTGTCCCCCTCAGGTGTCGGTCCGATAACAGAGCCGACGGGTGTTCTTATACACCCTTGACACCCCCAAAGGTCTAGGCCAAGCTCCCGGTACTGGTCTAAACCATTAAGGCCACATCCCAGACCCACGAGCAGGAGTGGCCGCAGTGTGTTCGCATTGCGGCCGGCATTTCGGGCGGTGGGGGGAGTTTCGGGCATCCTGAGGAGGGTGGCGTGAAGCGCAAGCTCATCGCGGCGATCGGCGTCGCGACCATGATCGCCGGCGTGGCGGCCTGTGGGTCGAGCAAGAAGGACGACAACAAGGCCGGCGGGGACTCCGGCAAGTCGACCGCGTCGTCGATCACCGTCTGGCTGACGGTCGACGCGCAGCACAACTGGCCGGAGCTGGTGAAGGCCGCGGACGACGCGCTCGTCGCCAAGCACCCGGGCCTGAAGATCAACCACGAGTACTACGCGTGGCCGGACAAGAACGCCAAGCTCGACGCGGTGCTCGCCACCGACAAGGCGCCGGACGTGGTGGAGATGGGCAACACCGAGATGGTGCCCTACATGGCCGAGGGCGCGTTCGCCGAGGTCGACCCGTCGAAGTTCGACAACTCCGGTGCCTGGCTGGACGGCCTGAAGCAGTCCGTCACCTACGACGGCAAGACGTACGGCGTCCCGTACTACGCTGCCGCCCGCATCGCCACCTGGCGCAAGGACATCGCCTCCGCGGCCGGCGTCAACGCCGCGCCGAAGAACTGGTCCGATCTGACGGGTGCCCTGGACAAGATCCAGGCCAAGGAGGGCGCGAAGTTCAGCGCCTGGTACCAGCCCAGCCGTGACTGGTACGCCGCCATGTCCTTCGTCTACGACGCCGGCGGCGCCATCGCCACGCAGGACGGCGGCCAGTGGAAGGCGGCGCTGGAGAGCCCGCAGGCGATCCAGGGTCTGAACGCCTGGAAGAACGTCGAGAGCAAGTACATGCACGGCGACCTCACCAAGGACGAGTCCGACCGCTACATCGTCTACGGCCAGGGCAAGTCGGCCATGATCTACGCCCCCGGCTGGGAGGCGCCGTCCGCCGCCGACCCGAAGTTCGACAAGACCGGCGGCAAGCTCAAGGACAACCTGGTCAACTTCGTGCTGCCCGGCCCGTCCGGCAAGAACATGCCGGTCTTCCTCGGCGGTTCCGACCTGGCGATCCCGACCAAGTCCAAGGCGCAGGACCTGGCGGCCGAGTGGATCAACGACTTCACCAACACCAAGGCGCAGCAGGGCCTGATGGGCAAGGGCAACCTGCCCAACAACAACACCCAGCTGGCCACCCTGGAGTCGGACCCGGCCTCCGCGGTGACCGCCGAGGCGGCCAAGCTCAGCTGGTTCGTGCCCACCGCGCCCGGCTGGGGAACCGTCGAGAAGGCGAAGACCCTGCAGGACATGCTGCAGGCCATCGCGACCGGCAAGAAG
Organism: Streptomyces sp. NPDC020917; assembly: GCF_044333795.1. Classification (NCBI taxonomy): domain Bacteria; kingdom Bacillati; phylum Actinomycetota; class Actinomycetes; order Kitasatosporales; family Streptomycetaceae; genus Streptomyces; species Streptomyces sp. NPDC020917. The sequence goes on from NZ_JBIRRR010000004.1 coordinate 9,838, forward strand.
TCCGTCGAGCAGGCGGCGAAGGACGCGGACAGCGCCATCGACAAGGTCATCAACGTCAAGAACTGACGCTGCCCGACCTGACCAGCCCCGCCTCGTAGACAGGGACGCCTGAGGAGCACGTGATGAGTGCCGCCGAGACAACCACCACCCAAGTGCCGCCGGAGCGGCACTCATCACCTCCCGCAGGCCACGGGAGACCCCGGGCCGCGCGAAGGCGCGGGACATCACGGCTCGGGCAGGTGGCCACGCCGTGGCTGCTGCTCGCGCCGTGCATCCTGGTCCTGGCCCTCGTCCTGGGCTATCCCCTGGTGCGGCTGGCCACGCTGTCCTTCCAGGACTACAAGAAGCCGCAGCTGTGGGGCTTCAAGCCGGCCACCTGGGTGGGCTTCGACAACTACAAGGCGATCCTCACCGACAACGACTTCTGGTCCGTCGTCGTCCGCACGATCGTCTTCGCCGGCTCCGCGGTGGTCCTCACCATGGTGCTCGGCATGCTCGTCGCGCTGCTGCTGCAGCGCGTGTCGCGCTGGGTCAAGACCCTGATCAACATCGCCCTGGTGGCGAGCTGGGCGATGCCCGTGGTGGTCGCGGTCACCATCTTCAAGTGGATGTTCGACACCGACTACGGCGTGGTCAACTGGGTGCTCAGCAAGCTGCCCGGCGTCGACTACGACGGGCACAACTGGTTCGCCTCCGGGCCCGAGGGCCTGACCGTCATCATGCTGCTGGTGGTGTGGGGCGCGGTGCCGTTCGTCGCCATCACCCTCGGCGCGGGCCTGACCCAGGTGCCCAAGGAGCTGGAGGAGGCCGCCCGGCTGGACGGCGCCGGGGCGCTGGGCATCTTCCGCTACGTCACCTTCCCCATCATCAAGCCGCTGGTCGTCATGATGACCACGCTGTCGGTGATCTGGGACATGGGCGTGTTCCCGCAGGTGTGGCTGATGCGCGGCGGCCACCCGGAGCCGGAGTTCCAGGTGCTGACCACGTACTCGTACGACAAGGCGTTCGGCGTCAACGACTACGCCACGGGTTCGGCGATCGCGCTCATCACCGTGGTGCTGCTGCTCGGTGTGGTCGCCGTGTACATGCGGCAGATGCTGAAGATCGGGGAAGTCGAATGAGCAGCATGAGCACCATGAGCGGCGTGAGCACCCCGCCGATGTCCCCGGCCGCCACCGCGGCTGCCGCGCGCCGGCGCCGCACCCGGGTCGGCTGGAACGTGCTGGGCCTGATCGTCTTCGTCCTCAGCGCCTTCCCGGTCTACTGGATGCTCAACACGGCGTTCAAGCCGGCCAAGGACGCGATCGACCCCAACCCGCACTTCTTCCCGTTCCCGGTGTCGCTGGAGAACTTCCGGCGGGCGCTGAACATCAGCGACTTCTGGGGACCGGTCGAGCGCAGCCTGATCGTCAGCGCCGGGACCGTGCTGATCGGCGCGGTGGTCGGCCTGCTCGCGGCGCTGGCCATCTCCCGGTTCGCCTTCCGCGGCCGCAAGCTGGTCATCGTCGGCATCCTGATGGTGCAGATGGTCCCGCTGGTCGCGATGATCATCCCGGTCTTCCTGCTGCTCAACCAGATCCACCAGATCGACAAGCTGTCCGGCCTGGTCCTCACCTACCTGACCTTCATCCTGCCCTTCACGGTCTGGACGTTGCGCGGCTTCCTGGTCAACATCCCCAAGGAGCTGGAGGAGGCGGCCATGGTCGACGGCTGCACCCGCACCGGCGCCTTCCTGCGGGTGGTCTTCCCGCTGCTGGCCCCCGGCCTGGTGGCCACCTCGATCTACGGCTTCATCCAGGCGTGGAACGAGTTCCTCTACGCCCTGCTGGTGATGAGCCAGGAGCACCAGACCGCCACGGTCTGGCTGAGTACCTTCACCACCCAGCACGGCACCGAGTACGCCCCGATGATGGCCGGTTCGACGATGATGGGTATCCCCATCGTGGTTCTGTTCCTGCTCGTCCAGCGGAAGATGGCCGCCGGTCTGACGGCCGGCGCGGTGAAGGGATGACCGTCATTACCACCGACACCCGTCCGGGCACCGTCACCCGGGACGCGCTCACCGTCCTGCAGCCCGGGTTCGCCGGCACCACCGCGCCGGACTGGCTGCTGCGCCGGCTCGACGAAGGGCTCGGCTCGGTCGCGCTGTTCTCGCGCAACATCGAGACGCCCGAGCAGGTGGCGCGGCTCACCGCCCAACTGCGCGCGGTCCGCCCCGACGTGCTCGTCGCCGCCGACGAGGAGGGCGGCGACGTCACGCGCATGGAGGCCCGCGGCGGCTCGTCCTTCCCCGGCAACCTCGCGCTCGGCGCCGTCGACGACCTCAAGCTGACCCGCGCGGTCGCCGCCGAACTCGGCCGCCGGCTCGCGGAATGCGGCGTCAACTTCGACTGGGCGCCGTCCGCCGACGTCAACTCCGACCCGGGCAACCCGGTCATCGGCGTGCGCTCCTTCGGCGCCGACCCCGACCTGGTGGCCCGCAACACCGCCGCCTACGTGGAGGGGTTGCAGTCGGCCGGGGTGGCCGCCTGCGTCAAGCACTTCCCCGGGCACGGCGACACCGCCATCGACTCGCACCACGCGATGCCGCGGATCGACGTCGACCTGGCCACGCTGCACGCCCGCGAACTCGTCCCGTTCCGGGCCGCGCTGGCCGCCGGCACCAAGGCCGTGATGAGCGCGCACATCCTCGTGCCGGCGCTCGACCCTGATCTGCCCGGCACGCTCAGCCAGGCCGTGCTCACCGGCCTGCTGCGCGCCCCGGTCACCCAGGGCGGTCTCGGCTACGACGGGCTCATCGTCACCGACGGCATCGAGATGCAGGCCGTCGCGGCCACCTACGGCATCGAGCGCGGCACCGTGATGGCGCTCGCGGCCGGCGCCGACGCCATCTGCGTCGGCGGCGGGCTGTGCGACGAGGAGACGGTGGTGGCGCTGCGCGACGCCATCGTGGACGCCGTGCGGGACGGCTCACTGCCGGCCGAGCGGCTCGCGGACGCCGCGGCGCGCGTGCGGGCGCTCGCGGCCTGGACGCAGGAGAACAAGGGCGCGGCGGAGGGGATCGCGCCCGGCTCCGACGTCGGGCTGGAGGCCGCCCGCCGTGCGCTGCGGATCACCCGTGGCGGCGCCTTCACGCCGCTGGAGGGCGCGCCCTACGTCGCGGCGTTCACCCCGGTGGCGAACATCGCGGTCGGCGACGTGACGCCGTGGGGTGTGGCCGCGGAGCTGGCCCGGCTGTTCCCCGGCACGCAGACCGGCACCTACCGGCCGGCTGACGCCGCGGCCGGCGTGCCCGAGGTGGACGGCCTGCTGGCCGCGGCCGGCGACCGCCGGATCGTCGCGGTCGTCCGGGACGTGCACCGCCACGCGTGGATGGCGCAGGCGCTGGCCGCGGTGCTGGCCGCCCGGCCGGACACCGTGGTGGTCGAGATGGGCGTCCCGCAGGCGCCGCCGGCCGGCGCGCTGCACATCGCCACCCACGGCGCGGCACGGGTCTGCGGAGAGGCCGCCGCGGAGGCCATCGCGGCCGCCCGCTGACGCGCCGGCACAACGGAAAGGGGCGCGGGGAGCCGACCGGCTCCCCGCGCCCCTTGCGTGCGTGGCGCTGCGCGGCGGCTACAGGCCCTGCCAGGCGGGCTTGGCCGCGTAGGTGGCGCGGAAGTACGGCGCGAGCTTGAGCTTGGACGCCGCGGCCTCGTCCACGACCACCGTGGCGTGCGGGTGCAGCTGCAGCGCGGAGGCGGGCACCACCGCGGCCACCGGCCCCTCGACGGTCTGCGCGACCGCCTCGGCCTTCCCCTCACCGGTCGCCAGCAGCACCAGGTGCCGGGCCTCCAGGATGGTGCCGATGCCCTGCGTGATCACGTGGTGCGGGACCTGGTCGATGTCGCCGTCGAAGAACCGGGCGTTGTCCAGCCGGGTCTGCTCGGTGAGCGTCTTGATCCGGGTCCGCGAGGCCAGCGACGAGCAGGGCTCGTTGAACCCGATGTGGCCGTCGGTGCCGATGCCGAGCAGCTGGATGTCCACCCCGCCGGCCTCGGCCAGCGCGCGGTCGTACGCCTGGCAGGCGCCCACCAGGTCCTCGGCGGTGCCGTCCGGGCCCATGAACGAGTCCGTGGACAGCCCCAGCGGCTCGACGACCTGGCGCAGCACCACCGAGCGGTACGACTCCGGGTGCCCGCCGGGCAGGCCCACGTACTCGTCGAGCTGGCACACGCGGGCACGGGACGCGTCCACCGCGCCCGACGCGACCTTGGCGGCGAGCGCCTGGTAGATGGGCACCGGGGTCGAACCGGTCGCCACGCCCAGCAGGGCGTCGGGCTTGCGGCGCAGCAGCGCGGCCATCGCCTCGGCGATGAGTTCACCGCCTGCGGTGGCGTCCGGGACGATGACAACTTCCACTCTGGGCCTGCCGTTCTGGAGAGGTGAGGGTGGCGTCCGATGCCTGGATCATCTGATCATGTGGTATAGACCAATCTAGCAGAGCAGGGCCGCCGCTTGTCGTGCGGGCCGCCGCCTCCTGTGGTCGACTTGGGAGGTCGGCGTCCGGAGGGAGGCGGTGGAGGTGTCGCACACCGTGACGCCTGCCGTACCGCGCAGGGGCGAGCCGGGGTGGATCATGTCCGGCGAGATCGCCGAGCAGCCCGAGGTGCTGCGCCGGCTGCTGGACGAGGGGGCGCCGCGGATCCGCGAGACCGCCCGGCGGATCGCCGAGAAGAAGCCGCGGTTCGTGCTGCTGAGCGCCCGCGGCACCTCCGACCACGCGGCGCTCTACGCCAAGTACCTGATCGAGGTCGAGCTGGGCCTGCCGTGCGGGCTCACCTCGATGTCCACCACCACCGCCTACGGCGCCACGCCGCACCTGGAGGACGTGCTGGTCATCACGGTCAGCCAGTCCGGGGGCTCGCCGGACCTCGGTGCTTCGGCCACGGCCGCGGCCGAGGCGGGAGCGATCACCCTGGCGGTGACCAACAACCCCGACTCACCGCTCGCGGAGATCGCGCAGTTCCACATCGACCTGCTGGCAGGCCCCGAGAAGGCGCTGCCGGCCACCAAGACGTACACCGCCGAGCTGATGGCGCTCTACCTGTTCGTGCAGGGCCTGCGCGGCGACGACGGCTCGGCCGCGGCCGTGGTGCCCGAACTGGCCGCCGAGGTGCTGGACCGCGGCGACGAGGTGCGGCACCTGGCCGGCCGCTACCGGTTCGCCGAGCGCATGGTGATCACGTCGCGCGGCTACGGCTACCCGACCGCCAAGGAGGCCGCCCTCAAGCTGATGGAGACCAGCTACATCCCGGCGCTCGCCTACTCCGGCGCGGACCTTCTGCACGGGCCGCTGGCCATGGTCGACAACATCTCCCCGGTCATCGCGATCGTCACCGAGGGCCGCGGCGGCCAGGCCCTGCAGCCCGTCCTCGACCGCCTGCGCGGGCGCGGCGCCGACCTCGTGGTGGTCGGCCCCGCCTCCCAGGTCCAGACCGCCTCCGGCGGCTTCGCCCTCCCCACCGGCCGCCTCCCCGAATCCCTCCAGCCCCTCCTGGAGATCCTCCCCCTCCAAAAACTCGCCTACGAAGTAGCCATCGCCCGCGGCCAGGACCCTGACGCCCCCCGGGCCCTGTCAAAGGTGACGGAGACGCACTGATTTTTTTGCCGGCCTCTCGCCTCCGGGCCCTTAGACCCGGTGTCTGCCGGTCGATCGTGCTCGGCCCGCTCGTTCCTCACGGGCCTGCGCGCGTTCTTCCTCCAGACACCGGCGGGCCCTTTGGCTCGATGCCTACACCGGCGTACCCGGGAGAACCACTGCGGGCCCATGGGGCACCCCAGACAGCTGGTCCAGGGTCGCCCTGACAGCGAACCCGGGAGGATCAGTGAGTGTGATGCCTCACCCGTTTTTGTAGCGCCCGAGCCAAAGGGCCCGCCGCTGTCGAAAGGGAGAACGCGCGGAGTCCCGCGAGGTACGAGCGGGTCGAGCACGATCGACCGTCGACAGTGGGTCTAAGGGCCCGGAGGCGAGGGCGCGGCAAAAAAAGGGGGGGCAAAAACTACGGGCCGCGGTGCCGGGAGAGGACCCTCAACCTCTCCAGCACCGCAGCCCGGAGCTGCCGCCGGCGCCGTGGCCGGTGGGGTGTGCGGTCCCCACGGGCCCGATAGGGCCGACCTGAGAGGCGCGGCGTAGTCAGGGCAGAGAACGCCTTGCCTCGGTCCGCGCTCCTGTGCGGGGAGCGCGGAGGTCTCACTAGCGATTGTGGACTAGACCATTCGCCCTTGTCCATGGGTTCGCCACGGATTCCGTCCGGGAATTCCCCGCGCCGGGCCGGCGCCAAACGCCCCGCCGCACCCGCGTCGGGGCGGACGGTACGCTCGCAGCGTGCCCTCCATGAACGACCTCGTACGCGAGCACACGGCCCTCGACGACTCCGACCTCGAATGGTTGCACCTGCTCGTCTCGGAGTGGCAGCTGCTCTCCGACCTGTCCTTCGCCGATCTGGTGCTGTGGGTCCCGACCCGGGACGGCACGCGCTACGTCTCGGTCGCGCAGATGCGGCCGAACACCGGCCCGACCTCGTACCAGGACGACATGGTCGGCCACCTGGTGCCGCGCGGGCGGCGGCCGCTGCTGGACGCCGCCCTGGACGAGGGCCGGATCGTGCGCGAGGGCGACCCGGAGTGGCGCGAGGAGGTGCCGGTGCGGGTCGAGTCGATCCCGGTGCGGCGCGAGGGCCGGGTGCTGGGCGTGATCGCCCGCAACACCAACCTGCTGACCGTCCGCACCCCCAGCCGGCTGGAGCTCACGTATCTGCAGAGCGCCTCGGACCTGGCGCAGATGATCGCCGCCGGCACGTTCCCGTTCCCGGCCGAGCAGGTCGACATGGACGCCTCGCCGCGCGCCGGTGACGGGCTGATCAGGCTGGACGCGGACGGCATCGTCCAGTACGCGAGCCCCAACGCGCTCTCCGCCTACCACCGGCTGGGCCTGGCCGCCGACCTGGTCGGCCACCAGCTGGGCAAGACCACGGCCGAACTCGCCCCGGAGCGCGGCCCGGTGGACGAGGCGCTGGTGAAGCTGGCCAGCGGCTGGGCGCCGCGGGAGTTCGAGGTCGAGGGCGGCGACGGCGTCATCCAGCTGCGGGCGATCCCGCTCAGCCCCAAGGGCGTCCGCACCGGCTCGCTGGTCCTGCTCCGGGACGTCACCGAACTGCGGCGCCGCGAGCGGGAGTTGATCACCAAGGACGCCACCATCCGGGAGATCCACCACCGGGTGAAGAACAACCTGCAGACCGTCGCCGCGCTGCTGCGGCTGCAGGCCCGCCGGATGGACTCCGACCGGGCCAGGGAGGCGCTGGAGGAGGCGGTCCGCCGGGTCGGCTCGATCGCCATCGTGCACGAGACGCTGTCCCAAACACTGGACGAGAGCGTGGAGTTCGACGAGATCGCGGACCGCGTGCTGGCGATGGTGGCGGAGATCTCACCCGGCCGGGTGGCCACCCGCCGCTCGGGCCGGTTCGGCGTGCTCACCGCGGAGGTCGCGACCCCGCTGTCCATGGTGCTCACCGAGCTGCTGCAGAACGCCCTCGAACACGGCTTCGGCCAGGACGAGTCGGGGACCGTGGAGGTCGGCGTGGTGCGCGGCCGCGACTGCGTCACGGTCACCGTCCAGGACGACGGCCGCGGCCTGCCCGAGGGGTTCGACGCCCAGCAGGCCGGCAACCTGGGCCTGCAGATCGTGCGCACGCTGGTGGTGGGGGAGTTGGGCGGCACCTTCGACATGGTGCCGGCGCCCGGGCGCGGCACCCGCGTGGTCCTCGAACTGCCGGTCTGAGCCGCCGCCGCGGCGGACCGCCAACCGGGCGGCGCCGGCGGGGGAGAAGCAGCAAAGAGCCCCCGCACCGTCCGGTGCGGGGGCTTCTCGTGATGCTGCTTGCTGCGCGTATGGCAGGTGCTGCGCGCTGCGGCTCGGGGGGAAGCCTGGTGTCAGGCGCTGGCGTTGCGGGCCCGGTTGCGGGCGGCGCGGCGCTTCATTGCGCGGCGCTCGTCCTCGCTGAGGCCACCCCAGACGCCGGCGTCCTGGCCGCTTTCCAGCGCCCACTGGAGGCACTGGTCCATGACGGGGCAGCGGCGGCAGACGGCCTTGGCTTCCTCGATCTGCAGCAGCGCAGGACCGGTGTTGCCGATGGGGAAGAAGAGCTCGGGGTCTTCCTCGCGGCAAACGGCGCGGTGACGCCAGTCCATGGCTGCTCCAACTCCTTGTGTGACAAGCACGTTGCTTGTGAATGTGAACGCTTTCACGAATCCCTTCACAGGGAACGGGACGCCCCCCGGCCTTCGCCGGTGCGGTCCCGCGGTGTGAAGTGGAGGATTCGGGCTCTCAAGGGGGGCCTCTGTGCGGCCCGTCCCGATCGCCAGTTAGAGGTTCGCAAACCTCGGCTGGAGATACAACCCCTTCCGGCAACTTTTTTTGGAATCCACGGTGTCGCCTCGGTCACAGCCCTACTTCCAAGGGGTGCGGGCCAGCCTAAACGTTCGAGTAAAAGGACTTTAGGCTCTTCGACTTACACAATCACACGCAGTGCCCGGCGTACGCCTGTGAAGGTCGCACTCGTACGCAGTCCCAGATGGTCACCGTCCACCTGGAAGGGCAGCGGCGCCTGCGATTGCAAGGTGAAGTCGGTCAGATCGTGCAGCGTCAGGGTGTGCTTCCCGTGCGGTCCCCGCTCCGGGGTGGACCGGAGCAACTGTGCCGCGTAGCGGGTGCCGGTCAGCGCCGACATTCGCGTGATCCCCAGCACATCGAGTGCCGTGTCGAACGACGCTTCGGGTGAGGCGTACACCGGGCGGTTGCCCAGGTAGGTCCAGGGGGAGGTGTTGCAGATTATCGCCGTCGTCAGTCCGGGCAGCTCCTCGTCGTCCGGGCGCCGCAGGGTTATCGGGCCGCGCCGGCGGTGCGGGTCGGCGAAGAACTGGCGGGCGACCTGGCGCAGGTACAGCGCGTGCGTCGAACGCTTGCCCAACTCCCTTTGCTGCTCGACCCGTCCGACCACCCCCGCGTCGAACCCCAGGCCCGCGCAGAAGGTGAACCAGCGCGCCGGGACGCCCTCGTCCTCGGTGCCGGGGGTGCCCTCGACGAGCCCCAGCCCCACGGTCCGGGAGGAGCCGGCGCGGAGCGCGTCCAGCAGTGCGCCGGTCGCCTCCACCGCGTCGTTCGGCAGGCCGAGCGCCCGGGCGAAGACATTGGTGGACCCGCCGGGGACCACCGCGAGCCGCGGCAGTGTGTCCGGGTCGGGTCCGTGGTGCAGCAGCCCGTTGACGATCTCGTTGACCGTGCCGTCGCCGCCGAGCGAGACCACCAGCTCGGTCTCGCCGCCCTCGACCGCCCGCCGCGCCAGGTCCCTCGCGTGCCCCCGGTACTGGGTGGTGGCCACGTCCAGCTTCAGATCGCTGGACAGCGCGGTGCTGATCACGTCGCGGACCCGTGCGCTGGTGGTGGTGGCGGCAGGGTTGACCACGAGAAGAGCACGCATGGTCGACAGCGTACCCAGCGTGATTCCGGCCGGGCTACGCTGAACGGTGTGAGCCAGACCCCGAAGCGCCCGTCACCCGGCACCACCCAGCAGGCCGAGCCCGCCGGCCCGCCGCCCCTGCGGCTGACCCTGGCCGCCGCCATCGCCGGCGTCGAGGGGCTCGCGGTGGCCGCCTGGGGCGTGATCATGTGCTTCACCGGCGGCGCCAACGCGGTGCTCGCCGGGCTGCTGGTGCTGGTGCTGGCGGCGCTGCCGCTGGGCGCCGCGTACGGCCTGCGCAAGGCCCGCAGGTGGAGCCGCGGCCCCGCGCTCATCATGCAGCTGCTGTCGCTGCCCGTCGCCTGGACGATGCTCAAGAGCGACGGCGGGGTGATCGCGGGCGGAGCGGTGCTGGGCGTGCTGGCGATCGCCGGGCTGGTCCTGCTGGTCCACCCGGCGACCACCGACGCCCTCGGCATCCGCCGCACCGCCTGATCCGCGGGCCGGGCCGGCCGCACGTTCTCACACCCCGCGCACGGGATCCTCACGCCTCCCGCACGGGGAGGCGGCTCACTCCTCGATCAGCAGCTTGTCCCGGAGCTGCGCCAGGGTGCGCGCCAGCAGGCGGGAGACGTGCATCTGGGAGATGCCGACCTCCTGCGCGATCTGCGACTGGGTCATGTTGCCGAAGAACCGCAGCAGCAGGATGGTCTTCTCCCGCGGCGGCAGCTGCTCCAGCAGCGGCTTGAGCGACTCCCGGTACTCCACGCCCTCCAGCGCCTCGTCCTCGGAGCCGAGGGTGTCGGCGACGGCCGGCGACTCGTCGTCGGTGTCGGGCACGTCGAGGGAGAGCGTGCTGTAGGCGTTGGCGGACTCCAGCCCCTCCAGCACCTCCTCCTCGGAGATCTTCAGGTGCTCGGCCAGCTCGTGCACGGTCGGCGCCCGGCCGTGCCGCTGGGACAGCTCGCCGGTGGCCGTGGTCAGCGCCAGCCGCAGCTCCTGGAGCCGGCGCGGGACGCGCACCGCCCAGCCCTTGTCCCGGAAGTGGCGCTTGATCTCGCCGACCACGGTCGGCGTGGCGTAGGTGGAGAACTCCACGCCGCGCTCGACGTCGAAACGGTCGACGGACTTGATCAGGCCGATGGTGGCGACCTGCGTGAGGTCGTCCAGCGGCTCCCCGCGGTTGCGGAACCGCCGGGCGAGGTGCTCGACCAGCGGCAGGTGCATCCGCACCAGCTGGTTGCGCAGCTCGGCGCGCTCCGGCGAGCCCTCGGGGAGCTTGCTCAGCTCGACGAACAGCGCGCGGGCACCGGACCGGTCGTGCGGGTCGTGCGGGTCCCCCGCCCCGGCCTGACCGGTGCTCTTCACGTGCTCGTGCTGATCCATCGGGCCTGCCTGCTCCGCCGTGTCCGTCACGTCCATCCGGTCCTCACGGGCCTGCTCGCGAGTGCGTTCACGGGCCTGCCCGCCCGGGTCGGGGTGCGGCAGTGCCGCGTGCCGCGGCCCGGGCCCCTCGGGGTCCGGGTGCTGAGCGGGCACGGAGGCGCGTCCGCGTGCCGCGGGCGCCTGGTGCTCCGCGGGCGTACCCGGGTCTCCTGGCCTCACCACGACGGCCTCACGACAGCCCTGGTACGGCGCCGCGCTTCTTGTGCAGGGCGATGCTGACCGTCTTGTCCTCGGCCACGGTGGAGTCCACCTCGCCGGCCAGTGCGGACAGCACCGTCCAGGCGAAGGTGTCCCGCTCCGGAGCCCGGCCGTCGGTGGTCGGGGCCGAGACGGTGACCCACAGGGAGTCGCCGACCAGCCGGAACACGCAGCTCAGCACGGATCCGGGAACGGCCTGCTGCAGCAGGATCGCGCAGGCCTCGTCGACCGCGATCCGCAGGTCCTCGATCTCGTCGAGGGTGAAGTCCAGCCGTGCCGCGAGTCCGGCCGTGGCCGTACGCAGCACCGACAGATACGCCCCTGCCGCGGGCAGCCGGACCTCGACGAAGTCCTTCGACCCGGGCTCGCCTGCGATCTGGGACACCCACACCTCCAAGGTGGCACACGGTGATTGCTCTGGTTCGCAGTGACGCTATCGTGCTCGGTCCATCGGTGTCGCCCGGACGGAGCATGGGCGGCATCCGCTTCTGTCACCCATGGTAAGCGCATGGGTACGGACGGTGGGTAGTGATCCCAGGTCTCAATTCGCATGCGAAATCGCCCGGTTGTACGGACCGGCCCCCGTACGGGGGGCCGCCTCCGCGCGGGGGGCGGCCTGGGCGGCCAGCGCCTGCAGCGCGGGACCGGCCAGCCGCTGCACCGTCCACTCGTCCTGCGGCCGTGCGCCGATCGCCCGGTAGACGGCCAGCGCCTTCTCGTTCCAGTCCAGTACCGACCACTCGAAGCGGGACCAGCCGCGCTCGACGCAGATCGCCGCGAGGGCGGCCAGCAGCGCCTTGCCGTGCCCCGCGCCGCGGGCCTCGGGCAGCACGAACAGGTCCTCCAGGTAGAGGCCGGGGGTGCCGGTCCAGGTGGAGAAGTTGCGGAACCACAGGGCGAAGCCCACCGCCTCGCCGCTCTCCTCGTCCTCCGCGATCAGCACGTGCGCCGCCGGGTCGGCGCCGAACAGCGCCTCCTGGAGTTGCTCGGGCGTGGCCCTGGCCTCCTCCAACGCCCGTTCGTAGGCGGCGAGTCGGCGGATCAGGTCATGGATGACCGGCAGGTCGGCGGGGATCGCGGCGCGGATCATGTCCCCCAGGTTACGGGTGGCAGGTGTGACGTGCGTAAAGCTGCCGGTCGGTTCAGCCGGTGATGACCGCGGCGACCCGCGTACCGGGGGCGAACGCGCCCTCCCGGGCCAGCGCCGCCACGCCGTACAGCATCTTCGCCACGTACACCCGGTCCACCGGCAGGCCGTGCCGCTCGGTGAAGGCGTCCGCGAAGCGTTCCAGGTCAGGAGTGGTGCGGGCGTAGCCGCCGTGAGGGAAGCGGTCCTCGACGCGCCAGCGGCCGCGGCGGCCGCCGAACGCGGCGTGCTGGAGCCGGGCGACCTCCGCGTCCAGGAAGGCGCCGCCGCGCAGCACCGCGACACCGAGGGCCTCGGCGCCGGCCGGCAGCCCGGCGGCCAGGCCGGCGAGGGTGCCGCCGGTGCCGCAGGCCACGGCCGCCACGTCCGCGGCGCCGGCCAGCTCCCGGCCGAGATCCGCGCAGCCGCGGGCGGCGAGCGCGTTGGAGCCGCCTTCGGGCAGCACGTACGCCGGGCCGTGGCGGTCGAGCAGCGCGGCCAGCACCTCCGGCTCGGCCTTGCGGCGGTAGGTGGCGCGGTCCGTGAACTCCAGCCGCATGCCGTCGGCGGCGGCCGCGGCCAGCGACGGGTTGAGGGGGCGGCCGGCCAGTTCCTCGCCGCGCACGACGCCGACCGTGGCGAAGCCGCACAGCCGGCCGGCCGCGGCGGTCGCCCGCAGGTGGTTGGAGTAGGCGCCGCCGAAGGTGAGCAGGGTGCGGTGGCCGGCCGCGGCCGCGGCGTCCAGGTTGAGCCGCAGCTTGCGGTACTTGTTGCCGACCAGCTGCGGATGGATGAGGTCGTCCCGCTTCAGCAGCAGCCGCACGCCGTACCGGCCCAGCTCGGGGTCCTCGACCTCGACCAGCGGCGAGGGCAGCCGGACGGCCGGCGGCGCCACGGCGGGGCAGGGCGCGGGGGTGCCCCTGCCGGAGGCGGGGGGAGGGTCAGCGGCGGCCACGGCTTCATTGTCACCCGTGCCGGTGACAGTGCGGCCGGGAGGACCTCAGGCCCGCGGATGACCGCAGAGCGACCGGATTTCGTCGCACCCGGTCCCATGAGGGCCCTTCCCGGTGCATCCTTCTCCCGTGCAGGAAAACGTCCCGGGACCTGCGGGGCCCACACCACGGATCGCCACTGCGGCCAGTGACGCGGGAGACGCGCTCACCGCGACGGTGCGCGGGCTGCTGCCCTCGCTCACTCCGGCCGCGGCCAGGATCGCCTCGCTGATCGTCGACGACCCGGCGCAGGTCGCGCGCAGCACGATCTCCGAGCTGAGCGCGCTGGCCGGCACGAGCGAGTCGTCCATCGTGCGCACCGCGCGGGCGCTGGGCTTCGCCGGCTACCCCGAACTGCGGCTTGCGCTGGCCGCGTCGGCCGCCCGGCAGGCGCCGCGCTCCACGCTGAGTTCCGGCATCACGCCGGAGGACTCGGCGGCCGAGGTGATCGCCAAGCTGGTGCACACCGAGTCCCAGGCGGTGCTGGAGACGGCCACGCAGCTCGATCCCGAGCAGCTGACGGGCGCGGTCAAGGCGGTGTGCGAGGGCGGGCAGCTGCACATCGCGGGGGTCGGCGCGTCCGGCCTGGTGGCCCAGGACCTCCAGCAGAAGCTGGCGCGGATCGGCCGGCCCTGCCACGCGCACGGGGACTCGCAGTCGGCGCTGACCAGCGCGGTGCTGCTGGGCGAGGGCGACGTGTTCCTCGCGGTGTCGCACTCCGGCGAGAGCCGCGACGTGCTCGAACCGCTGCGCCGGGCCGCCGCGGAGGGCGCGACGACGGTGGTGATCACCAACCACCCGCTGTCGACGGCGGCCAAGCTCGCCGACTTCGTGCTGGTGTCGGCCGGCCGCGAGACCACCTTCCGGCCCGGCGCGATGGCCAGCCGGATCAGCCAGCTCGTCGTGGTGGACTGCCTGTTCGTATGCGTGGCGCAGCGCACGTTCGACACGTCGAGCCGTGCGCTGCGCATCACGCACCAGGCGCTGGAGAGCGACCGGGCGCACTAGGCCGAAACGGCCTGCGGTCAGGGCTGGACCACGTCCACGTCGTCGGCGTTCACGAACGCGATCCGGTGGTTGTAGACGATCTCGTAGACCTTGGTCTTGCCGATGAAGTCGTGCTGGTCGTACGGCGCGGAACCGTCGTAGTAGATCGCGAAGTACGAGTCGGTGTTCACCGCGGGACCCGAGGCCACGTACGACTGCCCGGCCGGGATGCTGTAGAGCGTGCGGGCCACCTGCGCGCGCGGCGCGCCGCCCTCGAAGGCCACGAAGTCCGGCGGATAGACGGACGCCTCCGGGTAGGCGGTGGTGTACACCGGGATCGAGGTGCGGCCGGCCTTGGGCACGATCCGCTCGGCCTTCACCGGCACGGTCGCCGGGTGCTGCGCCGAGTCCTGCAGCCACGCCTCCTTGCCGCCCCACCAGATCGCGGTCCAGCCCGGCTTGCGCTCGGCCACCACGTACTGCTCGCCGGCCGGCGCCTTGTCGCCCCAGTCGTTCATGGCGTTCGTGCCGGCCGAGCCGTCCTTGTGCAGGTACGGGTCGGAGACCAGCGGGGCGCCGGTGCTGGGCGCGGTGTACAGCGGCACGAAGCTCGCCGGCGCGGCGGGCGCGGTGACCGGGCAGTCGAAGCTGCGGTAGGGGCCGGGGAACTGCTTGTAGCCCTGGACGTCGTCGCAGTACGTCGTGGTCTGCAGGTTGTTCCGGTAGCCCGGCTTGATGGCCACGACGTCGCTGCCCTGCGGCGCGCTCGCCTGGATCGGGGCGCCGAGCAGGTCGAAGAAGTGCTCCCAGTCCCAGCCCGGTCCCGGGTCCCAGTGCTGGGTGGCCACGCCGCTCTCGGTGGTGCCGGGCACGTTGTCGTGGCCGAGGATGTGGGCGCGGTCCAGCGGGATGTCGTACTTCGCGGAGAGGTACTTCACCAGCGCGGCCGTCGAGCGGTACAGGTTCTCGCTGAACCAGCTGGCGCCGTGGGTGGCCCAGGCCTCCTGCTCGATGCCGATGGAGTGCTGGTAGAAGGACCGGTTGCCGCTGTCCCAGGCGATGTCCTTGGTCGGGATCATCTGGGTGACATGGCCGTCCTGCGAGCGCACCACGTAGTGCGCGCCGGCCGCGTACGTCGGGTCGCGGAACAGGTCCAGCGTGCCGTCGTACGTCTCGTCGGTGGTGTGCAGCGTGATGTAGCGGATGTCCAGACCGCCGTTGGGGCGGTCGGCCAGGTCGTGGCTGCCGTAGTCCGCGAGGTCCGACGGGTCCAGCAGGGTGTAGGCGCCCGGGACGACGTCGCAGTCCAGCGACTTGGGGCACTCGGGCTTGGCGCTGCTCGCGGGCGGGGTGACGTCCTTCAGGCCGAGCTTCCTGACGTCGTTCCGGTTCGGGTGCAGGCCCGCGGTGGGCGCGAGGGTGATGCGCTGGCCGTCCTGGGTGGTGCGGGAGGCGCCGGTGCGCAGGGTGTCCCACACGACGTCGGCGAAGGCCTGGGCGACCTTGTCCTCGGTGGGCTGGCCGTAGCGGGCGACGGCCGCGTACCAGCCGTCGGTGTCCCTGGGCAGCTTGCCGTGGCCGTAGCCGCGGGCGTAGGAGGCCAGGAGCGCGGCACCGGCCCGGATGTTCTGCGCCTCGTCGGTGGTGACCGCCGTCAGGTCGGTGCCGGCCAGCGCCGCGGCGGCCGCCGCGGTGTGCTCGGCCGGGGCCTTCAACAGGTCGGCGTAGCGCGGCGACTGGGTGGTCAGGCCGTCGGCGTCGAGTTCCTTCGCCGTGAGGTCGGTGAGGTTCATCGGGCCGTAGCCCGCCTCGGCGTTCTCCTGGCCGGCGTGCGCTTCCCAGCGGGTCTCGTTGTACGACAGTGCCTCGAGGACGGGCAGCGGGACGCCGAACTCCTTCGCGGCGGCGGTGAACTCGGCCTGCCGCGTGCTCTGCGGATCGTCGGCGTGGGCGGTGACGGCCCCGGCGGCGGTCAGCGACAGCCCGGCCAGCAGCGACAGGGCCGCGGCCAGGGTCATGGTTCTGCGATGTCTGAACGGGCGGTGCATCCAGGCTCCTTGCGTTGCCAGTGCGGTTCCTCGATCACGGTTGCGCACAAGTGCTGGCCGCAGCCTGGCGATTGGTGTTGGCAGAAAGCAACCGTTCGCACGTAAGTCATGGAACTTTTTGCCAACCGGAAGCAAGGGGCCGGGAGGTGAGGGTCCGGAACGTCCCGGGTCGGGAAGGCGCGGTGCCGGGATCCGGCCGGGTCCGGAACGAAAGAGTCCCCGTCCACCGGCACGGGGGGACCGGTGGACGGGGACCTCTGCGGCCGGACGGGGGACCCGGCGCTATGTAAGAGGGACGGAGGGGGGTCAGGTGTGACATGTACCGGCGTGTGCCGTGCGTCACACCTCTCCGGTCAGATCCTGGCGACGCCCTCCGCGCGGGCCGCGGCGGCCACCGCGGCGGTGACCGCGGGCGCCACCCGCGGGTCGAACGGGGACGGGATCACGCAGGTGGGCGACAACTCGTCGGCGACGACCGCGGCGAGCGCCTCGGCGGCGGCCAGCTTCATGCCCTCGGTGATGGCGGAGGCCCGGACCTGGAGCGCGCCGGCGAAGATGCCCGGGAAGGCCAGCACGTTGTTGATCTGGTTGGGGAAGTCGCTGCGGCCGGTGGCGACCACCGCCGCGTACTTGTGCGCCACGTCCGGGTGGATCTCCGGGGTGGGGTTGGCCATCGCGAAGACGAAGGCGCCCTCGGCCATAGCGGCCACCGCCTCCTCGGCCACCGTCCCGCCGGAGACGCCGATGAAGACGTCGGCGCCGGCCAGCGCGTCCTCCAGGGAGCCGGTCAGGCCGGTGGAGTTGGTGAACGACGCCAGTTCCCGCTTGACCGGGTTGAGGTCGTCGCGGCCGGCGTGCACCACGCCCTTGCGGTCGCTGACCGCGACGTCGCCGATGCCGGCCTCGACGAGGATCCTGGCGATGGCGACCCCGGCCGCCCCGGCACCGGAGATGACCGCGCGCAGCGAGCCGAGTCGGCGCCCGGTCAGCAGGCAGGCGTTGCGGAGCGCGGCGAGCGTCACCACGGCCGTGCCGTGCTGGTCGTCGTGGAACACCGGGATGTCCAGCCGCTCCTTGAGCCGCTCCTCGATCTCGAAGCAGCGCGGCGCGGAGATGTCCTCCAGGTTCACCCCGCCGAAGGACGGCGCCAGCCGGACCACGGTCTCCACGATCTCGTCGACCTCGGTGCAGGCGAGCGCGATGGGCACCGCGTCGACCCCGCCGAACTGCTTGAACAGGATCGCCTTGCCCTCCATCACCGGCAGCGACGCCTCCGGGCCGATGTCGCCCAGGCCCAGCACCGCGGTGCCGTCCGTGACGACCGCGACCACCTGCGACTTCCAGGTGTAGTCGTGGACCAGTTCGGGCTTGTTCGCGATGGCCGTGCACACCTCGGCGACCCCGGGCGTGTACGCCAGCGACAGGTCGTCGGCGTTGCGCACCGGAACCGTGGACGCGACCTCCATCTTGCCGCCGCGGTGCAGGGCGAAGACCGGATCGATGGGAAACGCGCCCTGGGACGGCTGTTCGGTGTCGGTCCGGGGATTGACGATCTCCGCTGCCACTTTTTGACCCCTTTGTCGGAATTGATGAGGGAGAATACTCCTCGCGATGAGCGGAGGAGGTGGGCTCGGCGTCCGTGCCGCCAGGAACGATCGACCGTGGCGGAAGCCGGAAGCCGGGCGCGCCGCACGCACGCCGTGGGCCCCGGATGAGGGGTGAAGGACCCGTTCTACCGGAAAGGGGATTCCGGTGACGAGTGAAATGCGATCGGAGAAGACCGATCCGAAGGTGGCCCCATCGCGGTCCGGCCTTGGTGTACCGGCCCGATGGGTGCCCGGGGATCGCCCGTTATCCGATTTTGACACAACCAGAACCCTGACTGCGGCTGTCCGGATGGCAAGATGCACAGATCACACAGGGTGGCGGTGCTCGAAGTCGCGCGCCGTGGCCCCTGCACCCACCACCCCACATTCCGCAGGAGGACACCGCGATGACCGCACGTACCCCCCGGCGATCCGCCGCCTTCTCCCGTCTCAGCGCGGTCGCCGCCCTTGCCGTTGCCGGCACCCTGGTCCTCGCCGGGTGCGGCGACCAGACGAAGAAGGACAGCGGCTCCGACACGGGGAGCAGCGCGGCGCCGAGCGGTTCCGCCTCCGCCACCAGCGCCAAGGCCCCGCTCTTCGACAAGCTGCCGAAGAAGTACCAGGACTCCGGTGTGATCAAGGTCGGTACCGACGCCTCGTACGCTCCGATGGAGCAGACCCAGAACGGCCAGATCGTCGGCATCGACCCGGACATCGCGCAGGCGCTGTCCAAGCAGCTCGGCGTGAAGTTCCAGTTCACCAACGGCCAGTTCGACGGCCTGATCACCTCGCTGTACACCGGCCGCGAGGACGTGGCGATGTCGGCCATGAGCGACACCAAGGCGCGTCAGCAGGGCCTGGACGACAAGGGCAAGAAGGTCGGCAAGGGCGTCGACTTCGTCGACTACTACATGTCCGGTTCCTCCCTTCTGGTGAAGAAGGGCAACCCCA
This sequence comes from Streptomyces sp. NPDC020917, assembly GCF_044333795.1. Taxonomy (NCBI): domain Bacteria; kingdom Bacillati; phylum Actinomycetota; class Actinomycetes; order Kitasatosporales; family Streptomycetaceae; genus Streptomyces; species Streptomyces sp. NPDC020917. The sequence continues at coordinate 28,669 of NZ_JBIRRR010000004.1, forward strand.
AGGGCGTCAAGGCGCTCGCCGACCTGTGCGGCCAGACGGTCGCCGTGCAGCGCGGCACGATCTACGAGGACGCCTTCAAGAAGCAGAAGACGGCCTGCGGTTCGAAGGGCCTGACCATCCAGGCGTTCGACACCGACTCCGAGGCGCAGACCCGCGTCAAGGCCGGCGGCGCGGTCGCCGACCTCAACGACACGCCGGTCGCCGCGTACATCGCGCAGAAGTCCGGCAACGGCAACGACTTCGAGATCGCCGGCGACCCGGCCGACGCCGGCCCGTTCGGCATCGCCACCGACAAGAGCAACTCCCAGCTGCGCGACGCCCTGAAGGCCGCCATGGACGCGATCATCGCCGACGGGTCGTACGCCCAGGTCCTGCAGAAGTGGAACGCCTCCAGCGGGGCCATCAAGACGGTGACCGTCAACGGCGGATCCTGACCGGCCGGCAGTGGTGAAGGGCAGTCGCCGTGACTGAAGTGACCGACACGTTCGACAAGGGACCCGCCGTCACCGGGTCCCCCTACGAGGCGATCCGGGCCGTGCCGGTACGCCACTACGGCCGCTGGATCAGTGCGGTCGTGGTGGTGGCGCTGCTGGTGTGGCTCGGCTACGCGTTCTCGCAGGGCAACATCCTGTGGGGCACGGTCGGGGACAAGCTCTTCGACCGCACCGTGATGCAGGGTGCCTGGCACACCATCCTGATCTCGGTCTGCGCGATGGCCATGGGCCTGGTCCTGGGGGTGGTCTTCGCGGTCATGCGGCTGTCGAAGAACCCGGTGACCAGCGCGGTGTCCTGGCTGTACATCTGGTTCTTCCGCGGCACCCCGGTGTACGTGCAGCTGCTCATGTGGTTCAACCTCTCGTTGATCTTCCCGGTGATCAACCTGATGCCGCTGTACAAGAACGACACCGTCGCGGTGATGACGCCGTTCGTGGCCGCCCTGCTGGGCCTCGGCCTCAACGAGGGCGCCTACATGGCCGAGATCGTCCGGGCCGGCGTGCAGTCGGTGGACTACGGCCAGACCGAGGCGGCGCACGCACTCGGCATGACCGGGCCGCGCACCATGTGGCGGATCGTGCTGCCGCAGGCGATGCGGGTGATCATCCCGCCGACCGGCAACGAGTTCATCAACATGCTGAAGACCTCGTCGCTGGTGTCGGTGGTGCAGTACACCGAGCTGTTGCGGGCCACCTCCAACATCGGCAGCGACACCACGGCGATCATGGAGATGTACTTCGTGGCGTCGATCTGGTACCTCGTGCTGACCAGCGTGTTCAGCATCGGCCAGTACTACGTGGAGCGCCGCTTCGCCCGCGGCTCGCAGCGGTCGCTGCCGCTCACCCCGTGGCAGAAGGTCCGGGCGAACCTGACCACCCTGCGCCGACCGAAGGTGGCCTGAACCGATGAGTGTCCAGCCGATGGTGAAGGCGGAAGCCGTTCACAAGTCCTTCGGGGCCGCGCACATCCTCAAGGGCGTCGACCTGGAGGTCGCGCCCCGCGAGGTGTTCTGCCTGATCGGCCCGTCCGGGTCGGGCAAGTCCACGTTCCTGCGCTGCATCAACCACCTGGAGAAGATCAACGCCGGCCGGCTGTGGGTCGACGGCGAGCTGGTCGGCTACCGGCAGCGCGGCGACCGGCTGTACGAGCTGAAGGACCGCGAGGTCGCGGCCAAGCGCCGCGACATCGGGATGGTCTTCCAGCGGTTCAACCTCTTCCCGCACATGACCGCGGTGGAGAACGTCATGGAGGGCCCGGTCCAGGTCAAGCGGGAGTCCAGGGCGGTCGCCCGGGAGCGCGCGAAGGCCCTGCTGGACCGGGTCGGCCTGGCCGACAAGGCGGACAACTACCCGTCCCAGCTGTCCGGCGGCCAGCAGCAGCGGGTGGCCATCGCCCGTGCGCTGGCCATGGAGCCCAAGCTGATGCTCTTCGACGAGCCGACGTCGGCGCTCGACCCGGAGCTGGTCGGCGACGTGCTGGACGTGATGCGCGGTCTCGCCGAGGACGGCATGACGATGATCGTCGTGACGCACGAGATGGGGTTCGCCCGCGAGGTGGGCGACGCACTGGTGTTCATGGACGACGGCATGGTCGTGGAGTCCGGGCACCCGCGGGACGTCCTGCTCAAGCCGCAGCACGAGCGCACGAAGTCCTTCCTATCAAAGGTACTGTGACAGGTCGTCAGGTAACAAGGGGGTGCGGGCGCGGAGCCCGTACCCCCTCCTGCCGTGCCGTGCGGGTGGCCCGCTCAGCGCAGCGCCAGGACCATGGCGTCGGACGGGGAGCTCCACACCGTGCGGGCCTCGGCGAACCCGGCGTCCCGCAGGGCGGCGGCGTGCCACGCCGCGGACGGGGTGTCGCCGTCGGCGTGCTCGCCGTAGATCCGGAACCGCTCGGCGGTCGGCTCGGCGAGGACCGGGTCGGCGGCGGCCAGCTGCCACCAGGCCGCCCAGTCGAGCACGCCGGCGGCCTTCTCCCGGTCCATCCGGGCGTGCCGCAGGGCGCGTTCGGCCGCGTTGATCCGCGGGGTGGACGGGTCCGGCATGTGGTCGGCGTTGAGGAACACCCCGCCCGGGCGCACCAGGGCGGCCAGCTGCCCGTACAGCGCCCGCAGCGCGTCGGAGTGCAGCCAGTGCAGGGCGGTGGCGGTGAGCACCGCGTCGTAGCCGTCGTGGGGCAGGAGGGCCGGCCAGCCGGGGTCCTTGAGGTCGGCGGTGACCAGGGCGACCCGCGGATCGTCCGCGAAGTACCCGCCGGCGATGGCGAGCAGCGCCGGGTCGAGGTCGACGCCGGTGCTGGCCGCCTCGGGGAGCCGGGCGAGCAGCCGGTCGGTGATACTTCCGGTACCGCAGGCGAGGTCCAGCACCCTGGGCGCGCTGCCGGCGGTGGCCTCGACCATGTCGAGCATCACCCGGAAGCGCTCCTCCCGGTCGGGCATGTACCACTCCTGCTGGCGGTCCCAGCTGCGCTGCCAGGCGCGCCAGTCGGTCGCGGGCACCGTCGATCCCATCGAACGCTCCGATCTGTAATACCCTGTAAGCACGTTCAGTCATTACCGAGCCTAGACCGTGTGTCGTAAGGACTGCAAGTGGAACTGGCCTATTACGCGGACTACGCCGTGCGTCTCGTCAACAGCGAGGAGCCCGAGCGCGGTACCGATTCCCTGACCTCGCTGGAGGCCGCGCGCGAGCTGTTCGGCTCCAGCACGCATCTGGCCGCCCGCGCGGCGGAGGCCGACGTCGCGCGGCTGCGCACGGTGCGCACGCGGCTGCGCGGGGTCTTCGAGGCCGCCGACGAGGGCGACGAGGTCCGGGCGGTGGACCTGCTGAACGCGCTGATGCTGGAGTTCCCGGTCAGCCCGCAGATCTCCGGGCACGACCACCTGGACGACGCCACCGGCCGCCCCGACTGGCACATGCACCTGGCCGACCACTCGGCCACCGCGGGTGCCGCCTACTCGGCCATCGCCTGCATGGGCCTGGCCTTCCAGCTCGCCACGCTCGGCGTGGACCGGCTGGGCATCTGTGAGGCGGCACCGTGCCGCAACGCCTACGTCGACACATCGACAAACCGATCGCGCAGGTACTGCTCCGACCGCTGTGCGACCCGCGCGAACGTCGCGGCCTACCGGGCCCGCAAGCGCCTGGAGAACGAACGGTCGGCGCGCAGCGGCCGTACGCAGGACGCCGCCCAGGAGGCCAGCGAGGCCACCCCGGTCAGCGAGCGCTGAACCTTCTGCGCCGGCCGGAACCGGCCGCGGGCGCGCGCCAGCACCAGGTCGTCCGGCACCGTGCCGAACTCCCGGCTGTCGTTCTCCACGAACGCGTTGTCGCCCATCACCCACCAGCCGCCGTCACGCCGCTCCACGGCGCGCTTGACGATCAGCAGGTCCTGCTGCAGCGGGTGCCGCAGCACCACCACATCTCCCTCGCGTACCAGCTCGGCACCGCTGCTGACCTTCTGGATCAGCAGCCAGTCCCCGTGCAGCAACGTGGGTGCCATCGATGGACCGGTGACCTCGACAACTTGCCACGACAGCCTGCCGGCCCCCTGCTCCCGCATCCTCCGCCTCCTGGCTCGTTCCTCCACCGCCCCCAGGGTGACACCAGACTTTTGGCCTAAGCCACCTGGGGCACCCGAGAAAACGACTCCTCCAGGGAGTAATGTCCCACCTGAAAGACGATCACGAGGAAGGACAGCCATGTTCACTCGCCTGTTCGCGCCCAAGGTCAAGGTCAGCGCCCACTGCGACCTGCCCTGCGGCGTGTACGACCCGGCCCAGGCCCGCATCGAGGCCGAGTCCGTCAAGGCGGTCCAGGAGAAGTACCAGGCCAACGAGGACGCGGACTTCCGCACCCGGGCCGTGCTCATCAAGGAGCAGCGCGCGGAGCTGGCCAAGCACCACGTCTCGGTGCTGTGGAGCGACTACTTCAAGGCCCCGCACTTCGAGAAGTACCCGCAGCTGCACCAGCTGGTCAACGACACCCTGAAGGCGCTCAGCGCCGCCAAGGCGTCCAACGACCCGGCGACCGGTCAGAAGGCTCTGGACCTGATCGCCGAGATCGACAAGATCTTCTGGGAGACCAAGAAGGCCTGACCCGGCCTGAACCGGTCCTGCACGGGTCCTGTACCCGTCCTCGAGCCGCCCCACGGTGCGACCGCACCGGGGGCGGCTTCGTGGTTCCGGTGCGGGTGACGCGCGGTGCGGGTCACATCACGGGGCGGTTTCGCGGGGGCCGCGTCGGTCGTAGGGTCGGGCCATGTTTGCTGTCTACGCCGCGCGCATCGATGCCGAGCAACCTCTGAACGGGCTGGAGTCGGGGGAGCGGCCGGCGCCGCGCGCCCGGGACGGCTGGTCCACCGTCACGGTGAAGGCGGCCTCGCTGAACCACCACGACCTGTGGTCCCTCAAGGGCGTCGGCCTGGGCGAGGAGAGCCTGCCGATGATCCTGGGCTGCGACGCGGCCGGGATCGACGAGGACGGCAACGAGGTGGTGCTGCACTCGGTCATCGGCCAGAGCGGCCACGGCGTCGGGCCGGACGAGAAGCGGTCCATCCTGACCGAGCTCTACCAGGGCACGTTCGCCGAGCAGGTGACGGTGCCCACCTGGAACCTGCTGCCCAAGCCGAAGGAGCTCAGCTTCGAGGAGGCGGCCTGCCTGCCCACCGCGTGGCTGACCGCGTACCGGATGCTGTTCACCAACGCCGGTGTGCGGCCCGGCGATTCGGTGCTGGTGCAGGGCGCGGGCGGGGGCGTCGCCACCGCCGCGATCGTGCTCGCCCGGGCCGGCGGCCTGCGGGTCTACGCCACCAGCCGCGACGCGGCCAAGCGCAAGCGGGCCGAAGAGCTGGGCGCGCACGGCGTGTTCGAGCCCGGCGCGCGGCTGCCCGAGCGGGTGGACGCGGTGATCGAGACGGTGGGCGCGGCCACCTGGTCGCACTCCGTCAAGTCGCTGCGGCCCGGCGGCACCCTGGTGATCTCCGGCGCGACCAGCGGCCCCAACCCGCGCTCCGCCGAGCTGACCCGGATCTTCTTCCTCGAACTCAAGGTGGTCGGCTCCACCATGGGCGGCAAGGACGAACTGCAGGACCTGCTGTCCTTCTGCGCGGTCACCGGCGTGCGCCCGGTCATCGACTCGGTGCTGCCGCTGGACCGGGCTCGCGAGGGCTTCGAACACCTCGCCGCGGGCGAGGTGTTCGGCAAGATCGTGCTGACGCCGTGACGCCGTGACGCCGTGACGCCGTGACGCCGTGACGCCGTGACGCCGTGACGCGGCCCTGAGGCGGGCGCGGGCCGGCGGGGAGCCCCGCGCCCCGGGGCTCAGCCCTCGGGGCGCCGGCCGCCGTGCAGGGCCGCCGTGATGTGGGCCGCCGCCGACGACAGGTGGCGGCGCACCTCGCGCAGCTGCCCGTCGCTGACGCCGCGGTCCCGGGCCGTGTCCCGGACGTCGTCCCGGAAGCGGTCCAGCAGCCGCTCCAGGTCCCGCAGCGGGTTCTCCGAGACGGGTGCCTCGTCCACGGCCTCGCCGGCGTCCTCGTCCGCCTCGGCCTCCGCAGGGGCCTCACCGGACGTGTCGCCGGCGTCCTTCGCCGGGGGGACCGGGCCGGTCGCCTGGCCCCACGGCGTGGTGGGCACGTTCATGCCGCCCCCCATGCCGCCGCCCCAGCCGTGGCCGCCACCGAACTGGCCCAGCTCGCGGGTGAGTTCGGCCAGCCCCTCGCGCAGCCCCGCCTGCCAGTCGCCGGCCCTGCTGTGCGACTGCACCTGCTCCTGCACCTGCTTGGCGATGCGCTGCACCTCCTCGCGGGCGCTGTCCATCGCGTCGCGGGCCGCCTTGGCCTGGCGGCGGGCGTCGCGGGCCTCCTCCTTGGCGCGGCGGCTCTCCTCCTTCGCCCGGTGGGCCTGCTCCTTCCACTGCTGCCGCTGGGCGCGATCGGCGCCGACCTGGGCCGCGTGGGCCTGCTGGGCGGCTGCCTGGACCTCGCGGCGCAGGTCGCCCGCGGCACCGCGGACGTCCTCGCGGATCTCCGCGGCCAGCGCCGACACCGACTCGCGGATCTCGGCCTCCAGCCCGGCGATCTCGTCCGCGCGCTCGGCCAGTTCGGCGCGGCCGGCGTCGGTGAGGGAGTAGACCTTGCGGCCGCCCTCGGTGGAGTGGGTGACCAGGCCCTCCTTCTCCAGCTTGGCCAGCCGCGGGTAGACCGTGCCGGCCGAGGGCGCGTACAGGCCCTGGAAGCGCTCCTCCAGCAGCCGGATCACCTCGTAGCCGTGGCGCGGCGACTCGTCGAGCAGCTTGAGCAGGTAGAGCCGGAGCCGGCCGTGGGCGAAGACGGGGGCCATGTCAGGCGTCCTTCCGCAGCGAGTGGCCGTCGGCCGGGAGATCCTCCAGGGGTGGCCTGCGCAGCAGGGCGAGCGCCCCGGAGACGGTGGTGGCCCGCAGCCGTGCGCTGCCCTGGCCGATCCGGCCGCTGATCCGCTTGGGGCCCCAGCCGGACACCTGGAGTTCGTCGAAGGCGCAGGAGACGCGGCCGCTGGTGGTGCTGGCGTCGACGTCGGCGTCGCCCGGCTCGGGGATGCGGATGGCGATCTCGCCGGAGACCGTCGTCAGCTGGACGTCCGCGCCGGCCGAGGGGTCCAGGTCCAGCACCATGTTGCCGCTCACCGAGTCGGCCTTGACCTCGGGACCGCTGCCCTCCACCACGGTGAGGTCGCCGGAGACGGTGCCGAAGACCAGCTCACCGGAGAGCGACTGGGCCTCGACGCTGCCGGACACCGTGCTGGCCCGCACCGGGCCGGTGAGCCCGACCAGGGTGCTGTCGCCGTGGACGCCCTGCACGGTGGTGGACCCGGACAGTCCGGAGACCACCGCACTGGCGCCGACCACGCCCACCTCGACGCGGGTGTGCTCGGGGACGGCCAGCGAGATCACCGCATGCCGCTTCCAGCCCTTGCGGTCGAGCCACTTCAGCAGGCCCTTCCACGGCAGGTCCTCGTAGGTGACGGTGAGCTCCGAGCCCTTGAGCCGGACCTTCAGCGGCGGGCCCTCGATCTCGGTGACCTCCACCCGGGCCGGGCCCGAGTCGGTGCCGACCACGTTGACGGCGCCGTTGACGATCCTCACGTTGAGGGCGTCCACGGTCTCGTCGAACACGAAGGTCTCGGGACCGGTGACGGTCCGCTCCGCCGTGCCGCTCATACTGCCCCTCCGGGTGCTCGCGAACGCAACATATCGCGTTCTCCAAGGAGACACGATATATCGCGTGACGCGTAAGTCAAGCGGTCGTCCGCCTGTCGAGCCGCTCACCGACGCACCCACCGACGCGCCCACCGCGGCGCCCGACGGGCCGGCCGCTCACTCCTCGTCCTCGTCGTCCAGCCGGGCCAGCCAGGTGGCCAGCCGCTCCACCGGGATCTCGAACTCGGGGTTGAGGTCGACGAACTCGCGCAGCCGGTCGGCGAGCCATTCGAGGCTGACCTCCTCCTCGCCGCGCCGGTCGGCCAGCTCCTCGATGCCGCGGTCGGTGAAGTACACGGTGTGCTCCGGAGGGGTGTCATAGGGGGATGGACGGGGACATGGGGGTGAGACGGGGCGCCCGTACGGCCCGGGGCCCCGTACCGCGACGGTACGGGGCCCCGGGCGGGGTGCCGGTGCGAGCGGCGGGAAGCCGGATCAGATCTCGAAGACTTCCGTCACCAGCTGCTCCTGCTGGGCCTGGTGCCGCTTGGCGGAGCCCACGGCCGGCGAGGACGACGCCGGGCGGGACACCCGCCGCAGCCGGTCCGCGTTGTCCGGGGCCGCGCCCAGCAGCAGGTCCAGGTGGTCGATCAGGTTGAGCGCGATGAACGGCCAGGCACCCTGGTTGGCCGGCTCCTCCTGCGCCCAGACGAACTTCTGCGCCTTGGCGTACGGCGCCACCGCGGCCTGGATCTCCAGCGCGGGCAGCGGGTACAGCCGCTCGATGCGCAGGAAGGCCACGTCGTTGGCGCCCCGCCGCTCCCGCTCGGCGATCAGGTCGTAGTAGACCTTGCCGGTGCAGAAGACGACCTTGCGCACGGCCTCCGGGTCCACCGTGGTGTCGCCGATCACCGGCTGGAACTGGCCGCTGGTGAAGTCCTCGGCCTTCGACGCCGCCGCCTTGAGCCGGAGCATCGACTTCGGGGTGAAGACGATCAGCGGCTTGTGGTGCGGGTTGTGCACCTGCCAGCGCAGCAGGTGGAAGTAGTTGGCCGGGGTGGTGGGGAAGGCCACCGTCATGTTGTTCTGCGCGCACAGCTGCAGGAACCGCTCGATGCGGGCCGAGGAGTGGTCCGGGCCCTGGCCCTCGTAGCCGTGCGGCAGCAGCAGCGTGACGCCGGAGGTCTGGCCCCACTTCTGCTCGGCCGCCGAGATGTACTCGTCCACGATCGTGGAGGCGCCGTTGACGAAGTCGCCGAACTGGGCCTCCCACATCACCAGCGCGTCCGGGCGGGCCAGCGAGTAGCCGTACTCGAAGCCCATCGCCGCGTACTCGCTCAGCAGCGAGTCGTAGACGTTGTAGCGCGCCTGGCCCTCGGACAGGTACAGCAGCGGGGTGTACTCCTCGCCGGTGTTCTGGTCCACCAGCACCGCGTGCCGCTGGCCGAAGGTGCCGCGGCGGGAGTCCTGGCCGGCCAGCCGGACGGTGGTGCCCTCCATCAGCAGCGAGCCGATGGCGAGCGTCTCGCCCATGCCCCAGTCGATCGTGCCGTCGCTGACCGACGCCGCGCGGCGCTGCAGCTGCGGCATCAGCCGCGGGTGCACGGTGATGTTGTCCGGGATGTTGACCTGCGACTCGGCGATCCGCTTGATCACCTCGGGGGAGACCGCCGTCGGCACCGTGACCGGGAACTCCGACTGGTCCAGCGCCGGCACCGCGGGGGACGGCGCGGCGGACGCCTCGCGGACCTCCGCGAAGACCTTCTCCAGCTGGCCCTGGAAGTCCTGCAGCGCCTGCTCGGCCTCTTCCAGCGTGATGTCGCCCCGGCCGATCAGCGACTCGGTGTAGAGCTTGCGCACCGAGCGCTTCTTGTCGATCAGGTTGTACATCAGCGGGTTGGTGAACTGCGGGTTGTCGCCCTCGTTGTGGCCGCGGCGGCGGTAGCAGATCACGTCGATGACGACGTCCTTGTTGAACGCCTGGCGGAACTCGAAGGCCAGCCGGCCCACGCGGACCACGGCCTCCGGGTCGTCGCCGTTGACGTGGATGATCGGCGCCTCGATCATGCGCGCCACGTCGGTGGCGTACATCGAGGAGCGGGACGCCTCGGGCGCCGCCGTGTAGCCGACCTGGTTGTTGATGACCACGTGCACGGTGCCGCCGGTGCGGTAGCCGCGCAGCTGCGACATGTTGAGCGTCTCGGCCACCACGCCCTGGCCGGCGAAGGCCGCGTCGCCGTGCAGCGCCACCGGCAGCACCGTGAAGTCCGTGCCGGCCTTGTTGATGACGTCCTGCCGGGCGCGGGCGATGCCCTCGATGACCGGGTCGACGGTCTCCAGGTGCGAGGGGTTGGCGGCCAGCGAGACCTTGACCTGCTCGCCGTCCAGCCCGGTGAAGGTGCCCTCGGCGCCCAGGTGGTACTTCACGTCGCCGGAGCCGTGCATCGACTTCGGGTCGAGGTTGCCCTCGAACTCGCGGAAGATCTGCGCGTACGACTTGCCGACGATGTTGGCCAGCACGTTCAGCCGGCCGCGGTGGGCCATGCCGATGACGACCTCGTCCAGCCGCGACTCGGCGGCCGCGTCCAGGATCGCGTCCAGCAGCGGGATGACGGACTCGCCGCCCTCCAGCGAGAAGCGCTTCTGGCCGACGTACTTGGTCTGCAGGAAGGTCTCGAACGCCTCGGCCGCGTTCAGCCGGCGCAGGATGCGCAGCTGCTCCTCGCGCTCCGGCTTGGCGTGCGGGCGCTCGATCCGGTCCTGGATCCACTTGCGCTGCTTGGGGTCCTGGATGTGCATGTACTCGACGCCGACGGTGCGGCAGTACGAGTCGCGCAGCACGCCGAGGATGTCGCGCAGCTTCATCAGCGTCTTGCCGGCGAAGCCGCCGACGGCGAACTCGCGCTCCAGGTCCCACAGGGTCAGGCCGTGCTCCAGCACGTCCAGGTCGGGGTGCTTGCGCTGGCGGTACTCCAGCGGGTCGGTGTCGGCCATCACGTGGCCGCGGACCCGGTAGGAGTGGATCAGCTCGAAGACCCGCGCGGCCTTGGTGACGTCGTCCTCGTGCGCGGTGTCGATGTCGGTCCGCCAGCGGACCGGCTCGTACGGGATGCGCAGCGCGGCGAAGATGTCGTCGAAGAAGTCGTTCTCGCCGAGCAGCAGCTGGTTCATGATCCGCAGGAACTCGCCGGAGGCGGCGCCCTGGATCACCCGGTGGTCGTAGGTGCTGGTCAGCGTCATGACCTTGGAGATGCCCAGGCGGTTCAGGGTGTCCTGCGAGGTGCCCTGGAACTCGGCCGGGTAGTCCATCGAGCCGACGCCGAGGATCATCGACTGGCCGGGCATCAGCCGCGGCACGGAGTGCACGGTGCCCAGGCCGCCGGGGTTGGTCAGCGAGGCGGTGACGCCGGTGAAGTCGTCCATCGTCAGCTTGCCGCTGCGGGCGCGGCGGACGATGTCCTCGTAGGCCTGCCAGAACTCGAAGAAGTTCAGCGTCTCGGCCTTCTTGATGGCCGCGACGACCAGCTGGCGGTCGCCGTTGGGCTTCACCAGGTCGATGGCCAGGCCCAGGTTCACGTGGTCGGGCTTGACCAGCGTCGGCTTGCCGTCCTTCTGTGCGAAGGAGTGGTTCATCGACGGCATGGCCTTGAGGGCCTGCACCATCGCGTACCCGATCAGGTGCGTGAAGGAGACCTTCCCGCCGCGGGCGCGCTTGAGGTGGTTGTTGATGACGATGCGGTTGTCGAACAGCAGCTTCACCGGGATGGCCCGCACCGACGTGGCGGTGGGCAGCTCCAGGGAGGCGTTCATGTTCTTGGCGACCGCGGCGGCCGGGCCGCGCAGCGTCACGAACTCGGTGCCGGCGGGCTGCTCGGCCTTGGCGGCCTTGGCCGGGGCGGCACCGTTCACGGCGGCGGGCGCGGCGGGCGCGGCGGGCGCAGCAGGCGCGGCCGGCGTCACCGGAGCGGGCGCGGCCGGCGCGGCGGCGGCCGGAGCCGGGGCGGCCGGAGCCGGGGCCGCGGGCGCGGCGGGAGCCGGCGGGGCGACGGGCGCCGGGACGGGCGCGGCGGCGGCCGGGGCAGCCGGGGCAGCCGGCGCGGACTGGCCGGAATCCGACCCTGCGGCCGGCGGGGTGGGCACGCCCGGGGCGGCGGTGGGCTCCGCCTTCGCGCGGGCGGCGGCACCGGAGGCCCCGCCCTGGCCCGCGGGGGCCGCCGGAGCGGCGGAGCCGTCCGGCTTGTAGTCGGCAAAGAAGTCCCACCAGGCTCGGTCTACCGAGTTCGGGTCCTGGAGGTACTGCTGGTAGATCTCATCGACCAGCCACTCGTTCGGGCCGAAGCCCGCTGCAGGGCCCTCGCCCTGACCTTCGTGGTCGGTCGAGACACTCGAGCTATTGGGGGACTGTGGCGACACGGCGAGAACCGCCCTCTTCCGCTTCACAAGATGGTGGACAGCGGGAATAAAGGCTACGCCTACCGGGACCCTTCCCGCAGGCCCGGGGCCCAGTCGTCGCGCAAGTCACACCGTATTCGGGGTTTGCGGCCCTTTCCTGGCGGGAAAGTGGTCCCTCTTCAGGGTTGTTCCAGCCACCGGACGCGGCCGCCCGGCCTGACTTCCCGCTCTCTCCCGCCGCGGACGGTGGCGGGGCGTCAACGGGTGGCCACGGGTGCGCCCGGAAGGGTGACGTGGATCCGGCAGCCCCGTGGAGATTCAGCCACCTCGATCCGGCCGCCGTGGAGATCCACCGCCCAGCGGGCGATCGCCAGGCCCAGTCCGGTGCCGCCGTCGCCGCCGGGGTGCGAGCCGCGGTGGAAGCGCTCGAAGACCCGGCTCCGGTCGGCCTCGGGGATGCCGGGGCCCTCGTCGCGCACGTCCAGGTCCAGGCTGCCGGGCAGCGGCCCGCTGCGGGCCCTGACCGTGACCCGGCCGCCGGGCGGGCTGTGCTTGACCGCGTTGTCCACCAGGTTCGCCACCACCTGGTGCAGCCGCTCGCCGTCGGCGTAGGCGACCAGCTCCGGCGGCGACACGTCCAGGTGCAGGTGCACGTCGGCGCGCGGCCGGGACCGCGACCCGGTGGCCTTGGAGCTCTCCATGCCCAGGCTCGCGGTCTTCAGCACCGCCGACAGGTACGGCCACACCTCGAACCGCTTGGCGTCCAGCCGCACCGCCCCGCTGTCCAGCCGCGACAGGTCCAGCAGCTGGCTGACCAGCTTGCCCAGCCGCTCGGTCTGCTGCAGCGCCAGCCGCATGGTCTCCGGGTCGGCGGCGGACACCCCGTCCACCACGTTCTCCAGCACCGCGCGCAGCGCCGCGATCGGCGTTTTCAGCTCGTGTGAGACATTCGCCACGAGTTCCTTGCGGTGCCGGTCGGCCGCGGCCAGGTCGGCGGCCATCTGGTTGAAGGTGCCGGCCAGCTCGCCGACCTCGTCCCGGCGCACCCGGGTCACCCGGCGGCTGTAGTCGCCGGCCACCATGGCGCGCGCGACCGCGGTCATCTCGCGCAGCGGCGCGGTCAGCCCGGTGGCCATGATCTGGGTGATCAGCAGGCAGGCGATGATCGAGAAGATGGTGATCACGCGGATCTCGGTCGCCGAGTGGATGGCGACGACCACCAGCAGCGTGGTGATCCCCACGGACAGCAGCACCAGGCCCTGCAGCGCGGCCTTGATCGAGCGGAACGGGTCCCAGGGGCGCAGCGCGGCCCACAGCCGCCGCCGCTGCCGGCGCAGCCAGCGTCCCGACCGGGCGCCGCGGCCCGCCGGCGCCTCGCTCCCCGCGGCGATCACGGCGCGGGGCTCTCCAGTGCGTAGCCGACGCCGTGCACGGTGCGGATCCGCTCGGCGCCGATCTTGCGCCGCAGCGCCTTGACGTGGCTGTCGACGGTCCGGGTGCCGGACGCGTCGGCCCAGTCCCACACCTCGGCCAGCAGCTGCTCGCGGGAGAGCACCGCGCGGGGCTGCTGGGCCAGGCACACCAGCAGCTCGAACTCGGTCGGCGTCAGGTGGACGTCGGAGCCGCGCACCCGCACCCGCCGCTGGGCGTGGTCGATCTCCAGGTCGCCGAGCTGGATGCTGGCGCCGCGCGAGCTGGACGCGGCGACCGCCGCCCGCTCCACCCGGCGCAGCAGCACGTGCACCCGGGCCGCCAACTCCCGCATGGAGAACGGCTTGGTCATGTAGTCGTCGGCGCCGACGCCCAGGCCGACCAGCATGTCGGTCTCGTCGTCGCGGGCGGTGAGCATGAGCACCGGCACCGGCCGGTCCGCCTGCACCCGGCGGCAGACCTCCAGCCCGTCGTACCCCGGCAGCATCACGTCGAGGACCAGCAGGTCGGGCTGCCAGGCGTGGGCGGTGTCCACCGCGGAGGGGCCGTCGCCGGCGGTCCTCACCTGGAATCCCTCTGCCTGGAGCCTGGCGGCGATCGCCTGCGTTATCGTCTGGTCGTCCTCCACGACCAGCACTCGGCGCTGAGCGCCGGCCGTCTGCGTGCTGTCCACTTCCGCCCCACAAGGTCGTCTCAGTTGTCGGATCCCACCGGTGACCCGGGACGGATCAGCGAGCGCGGCCCACCTGGGAGATCCCTGGGCAGCGTACGGGGCGGGTCGAAGCGTTGACTATGACGCCTTCACGCCTTGACGCCTATGTGCACCACGTCCGGCACACCGCGGGCGACGGGCACCTGAAGCGTGCGCACGTCGGTGAACCCCGCTTCCCGCAGCGCTGCCTCGAAGCCGGCCGAGGGCTGCGCGGACCAGACGGCGAGCACGCCGGCCGGTTCGAGCCGCTCCCGGCATGCGACAAGGCCGCTGGGACTGTAGAGAGTGCCGTTGTTCTCGGTTACTGTCCAGTCGGGACCGTTGTCGATGTCCAGACAGAGGGCGTCAAAACGGGTCTCCGCGTCCCGTACATAGCCCACCAGATCGGCCTCGACGACCCGTACCCGGGGGTCGTCCAGCGCGTGTGCGGAGTACGCGTCAAGCGGTCCCGAGCGGTGCCAGTCGATCACCGCGCCCTCCCGTTCCACCACGGCGATCTCGCCCCAGCGCGGCTCCGCCGCCGCCCTGGCCAGCGAGAATCCGACGCCGAGCCCGCCGATCAGCAGGCGCAGACCGGTGCGCGGACCGCCGGGAGCGTCCAGCGCGTCCAGGGCCGCGTCGATCAGCAGCCGCTCCGAGCGGCCGTCGGAGGTGTCCATCAGGAAGCATCCGTTGGCGATGATCTCGTAGCGTTCGGCGTGTCGCCGCAGCACCACCTCCCCGTGGGGCCCGTCGCGGCGGTCCAGCACCACCGGGCCGTCGTCGGAGGGGAACTGTGCCGGGGCGGGATCCGCGGTGTGGGCCGCGGCGGGGTCGTGGTGCGCCATGGGACCATCTTTGCCGACCCCTTGGGGTGTCCGCGGCGGAGGCGGGCCCGCCTGTGCACAGGATGTCCATCCGATGCCCCCGAGGAGTTCACGATTCCGGCATCTGGAGCTCGTTCAGGGATGGTGGCGGCGGGCGTAGGTTCCGCGGCATGTCCTCCCTTCTCAAGAACCCCCTGGCCCGGCGCATCCTGCGCCCGGCCGCCGACCTGGTCGACGCGCGCGTCCAGAAGCCGGTGTCCCGGCTGCGGCGCGACGTCGACTCGGCGGCCCGCGCCGAGCGGGACTCCGCCAGGCGCGACCGCGAGGCGCTGCGCGGTGAACTCGAGGCGCTGCGCCGCGAGGTGGCGGACCTGCGCGGACGGCAGTACGCGGTCGGACTGCTCTTCGAGCGGACCGGCCGCAGCGGCCACCGCGTCCCGACGCCCGCCGAGATCGACACGCTGGTGGCCCAGGTCGCCGAGGTCTCCGGCAAGGACGCCGCCTTCGCCCGGCGCAACGTCACCATGGCGTTCCGCAACGTGGTGGCCCTGGAGGCGCTGGCGGTCGGCCGGCTGGCCGGGACGACCGAGAACGTCTGCGGCAAGCTCGCCACCGTCCCGCTGCTCGACCCGCCCAACAACGAGGTGCTGGAGATCGGCACCCTGCACGGGCTGTTCGCCGCCACGTTGATGCGGATGCTGCACCGCGCGGGCATGGAGCCGCGGCTGACCATCGTCGACCCGCTGGCCGGCAGCCAGTTGCAGCCCGGTGCGACGATGGGCGGCGACCCGACCGGCACCCCGGTGCGCATGGACGTGGTCCGCGCCAACCTGGCGCTCGGCGGCCGGGCCGGCGAGGAGGCCCGGGTGCAGCAGGGCCTGTCCGGCGACGAGGACGTGCGCGCCGCGGTCTCCGACCGGCGCTACGGCGTCATCGTGATCGACGGCGACCACTCCGCGGAGGGCGTCGCCGCCGACCTGGAGTGGGCCGAGGAGATCGCCGCGCCGGGCGGCGTGGTCGTGCTCGACGACTACGGCGACGAGAGCTGGCTGGGCGTCCAGGAGGCGGCCGACCGCCACTTGGGCGCCGGCGGCAGCCGCTTCGAGCTGATCGGCCGGGTCGCCACCTCGGCCTTTCTGCGCGCCACCCGGTAGCCCCTCCGCTCCGGACTGCGTCCCGGCCTGGGTTCACCTTGCGGTGCGGGGCAACCCTTTGGCCTGCGGCCTTGCTTGGGTTCACCTGACGGTGCGGGGCCACCATCAGGGGCGCGTTCCTGCCCCGCAAGGGGGCGTTGCCGTCGGACGGCCGGTGCGGGGCTGGTCGCGCTGGGGGCACCTCCCAGGCGCAGCACTGGGGGACCCCGCGCCCCTACGGGGCACCGCCTGCCCTGCTGGGGGGCGTTGCCGTCGAACGGCTGGAGGGGGGATCGGCCGTCAGGACGGGGTGCCCGAGGGATCGGGCGGGGGGTGATCCGTCAAGCGGGGGTGCCCGGGGGAACAGGCGGGGTCCATACGTAGGGAGTCGTGGTCGTCACCGCTTCGAAGCCGAGGCGGCGCAGGATGGGCGCGCTGTCGTCGGAGGCGTCGACCTGGACGTACGGCACCGCGCGGGCGGCGGCCAGGCGGGCCCGGGCGGCGACCAGGGCGCGGTAGACGCCGCGCCCGCGCCAGGCGGCGAGGGTGGAGCCGCCCCACAGCCCGGCGAAGTCGGTGCCGGGCCGGAACACGATCCAGGCGGCCGAGACCGGCACGCCCTCCGCCTCGGCCAGGAACACCACGACGTCCTCCGGCGCGGTGGCCACCCGGCTGCGCAGGTCCTCGCCGAGGAAGGCCATGTCCATGTCCCAGACGTCGGTCAGCAGCGCGGCGATCGCCGTGTAGTCGGCGTCGGTCGAGGTGCGGCGGATCGTGATGCCGGGCGGGAGAGCGTGCTGATCGGGCCCACCGGTCAGCCGGTCGGCGCGGCCGATCAGCACGGTCTCCCGGTCCTCGGGGCGGAAGCCGGCCGCGTGCAGCCGCTCGGGGAGGGCGGCGGGGCGGTCGTGGCCGCGGACCTTCCACTCCACGCCTTCGCCGCGGGCCGCGAAGTAGTCGCGCTGGCGGGCGATGAGGGCGTCGAGCGCGGCGCCCTCCAGGCCGAGGTCGGCGGGCGCCTGCACGAAGCCGCGGACCTGCCCCACCATCCGGGTCAGCGGCCCGTCCTGCTCGCAGACCACGCCCGCCGGGAGTACGGCGGGTGCTCCCCGCAGTTGTGCGTCATAGGCCGCAAGCAGCGCTGCGGTGTCGGTCATGGCGTCCCCCCGGTTCCTCGGCTGCCGGGCCGTCGGCCCGCGTGCGTCACCCGGCCCACGCTACGGGGCCCCGCAAGGGGTTATCCCGGCGCCCCGGGCGCCCCGGCCGCCGGGAAACGCGGGCCGTGCGCGGGCCGCGAGGGGGCGATCGCTGTGGGCGAACAGGGGGTGGGAACACCGGACGGGGGGCATGGGTTGAGTCGGGTGTACTCAATTTGCTTGCTTAGGGAGAGATCATGGCCTCTGAGCCCGGCACCCCCACTCTCACGCTCC
This sequence comes from Streptomyces sp. NPDC020917, assembly GCF_044333795.1. Taxonomy (NCBI): domain Bacteria; kingdom Bacillati; phylum Actinomycetota; class Actinomycetes; order Kitasatosporales; family Streptomycetaceae; genus Streptomyces; species Streptomyces sp. NPDC020917. The sequence goes on from NZ_JBIRRR010000004.1 coordinate 46,243, forward strand.
CCGTCCTGCCCCTGGACGACGAAGTCGTCCTGCCGGGCATGGTCGTGCCCCTCGACCTGACCGACGGCGAGGTGCGCGCGGCGGTGGAGGCGGCCCAGGCCGCCCACCGCGGGAGCGATTCGGGGAAGCCCCGCGTACTCCTGGTCCCGCGGGTGGACGGGAAGTACGCCGCGGTCGGCACGCTCGGCACCGTCGAGCAGGTCGGCCGGCTGTCCGACGGCGACCCCGGAGCGGTCATCCGCGGTCGCGCCCGCGTCCGCATCGGCGCCGGCACCACCGGCCCCGGCGCGGCCCTGTGGGTCGAGGGCACCTCGGTCGAGGAGCCCGAGCCCGCCGAGTCGCCCGGCACCGTCGCCGAGCTGATGAAGGAGTACAAGGCCCTGGCCACCAGCTGGCTGCGCAAGCGCGGCGCCTGGCAGGTCGTGGACCGCGTCCAGCAGATCGAGGACGTGAGCCAGCTGGCCGACAACTCCGGATACTCGCCGTACCTGACCGCCGAGCAGCGCATCGAGCTGCTGGAGACCGCCGACCCGGTGGCCCGCCTGCGGCTGGCCACCCAGTGGCTGCGCGACCACCTCGCCGAGCAGGACGTCGCGGAGTCCATCCGCAAGGACGTCCAGGAAGGCATGGAGAAGCAGCAGCGGGAGTTCCTGCTGCGGCAGCAGCTGGAGGCCGTGCGCAAGGAACTGGCCGAGCTGAACGGCGACCCGGACAACGAGAGCGACGACTACCGCGCCCGCGTCGAGGCCGCCGACCTGCCGGAGAACGTCCGGGAGGCGGCGCTGAAGGAGGTCGAGAAGCTGGAGCGGTCCTCCGACGCCTCGCCCGAGGGCAGCTGGATCCGCACCTGGCTCGACACCGTCCTGGAGCTGCCGTGGAACACCACGACCCAGGACACCTACGACGTGTCCGGCGCGCGGGCGGTGCTCGACGCCGACCACGCCGGCCTGGAGGACGTCAAGGAGCGCATCACCGAGTACCTGGCGGTGCGCAAGCGCCGGGCCGACCGCGGCCTCGGCGTGGTCGGCGGACGGCGCGGCGGCGCGGTGCTGGCCCTGGTCGGCCCGCCCGGCGTCGGCAAGACCTCGCTGGGCGAGTCCGTGGCCCGCGCGATGGGCCGGAAGTTCGTCCGCGTGGCGCTCGGCGGCGTCCGCGACGAGGCGGAGATCCGCGGCCACCGCAGGACGTACGTGGGCGCGCTGCCCGGCCGGATCGTCCGGGCCATCAAGGAGGCCGGGTCGATGAACCCGGTGGTGCTGCTCGACGAGATCGACAAGGTCGGCTCGGACTACCGGGGCGACCCGGCGGCCGCCCTGCTGGAGGTCCTCGACCCGGCGCAGAACCACACCTTCCGCGACCACTACCTGGAGGTCGAACTCGACCTGTCGGACGTGGTGTTCCTGGCCACCGCCAACGTCCTGGAGGCCATCCCCGAGCCGCTGCTCGACCGGATGGAGCTCGTCAGGCTGGACGGCTACACCGAGGACGAGAAGGTCGTCATCGCCCGCGACCACCTGCTCCCGCGCCAGCTGGAGCGGGCCGGCCTGGGCACGGACGAGGTCGCGCTGTCCGAGGACGCGCTGCGCAGGCTCGCCGGGGAGTACACCCGGGAGGCCGGCGTGCGCACCCTGGAGCGGACCATCGCCCGCATCCTGCGCAAGATCGCGGCACGGCACGAACTGGGCGACCAGGAGCTGCCGTTCAGCGTCGGCACGGACGACCTGCGGGGCCTGATCGGCCGGCCGCACCACGTCCCGGAGTCCGCTCAGGACCCGGACGAGCGGCGGACCGCGGTGCCCGGTGTGGCCACCGGCCTGGCGGTCACCGGCGCGGGCGGCGACGTGCTCTACATCGAGGCGTCGCTGGCCGACCCGGAGACCGGCGGCGCGGGCCTGCAGCTCACCGGCCAACTGGGCGACGTGATGAAGGAGTCGGCGCGGATCGCGCTGTCCTTCCTGCGCTCGCACGGCGCCGAACTGGAGCTGCCGGTCGGCGACCTGAAGGACCGCGGCGTGCACCTGCACGTGCCCGCCGGGGCGGTCCCGAAGGACGGGCCGAGCGCGGGCGTCACCATGACGACGGCGCTGGCGTCGCTGCTGTCCGGGCGGCGGGTCCGCACCGACGTGGCGATGACGGGCGAGGTGTCCCTGACCGGCCGGGTGCTGCCGATCGGCGGGGTCAAGCAGAAGCTGCTGGCGGCGCACCGGGCCGGGATCACCACGGTGGTGATCCCGAAGCGGAACGAGCCGGACCTGGACGACGTCCCGGCCGAGGTCCTCGAGGTGCTCGAGGTCCACGCGGTCAGCGACGTCCGCCACGTCCTCAAGCTGGCGCTCGAACCCGCCGAGGCGGAGGCCCCCTCCGTCCCGCTGGCCGCCTGACGCCCACCACGCGGTGAGCGGCACCGCTCAGGGCGGGCCCTGCATCTGTCAGGGCCCGCCCTGTGGCGTTCACCCGGTGGGGTGGGTGGACTTCGTCAGCCGAGGGCGAGGGCCTTCAGCCGGGTCGTGTCCCCGTTGAAGTAGTCCTGGTCACCGGGGAAGGTGCCGGAGTCCGCGTGCTGCCAGAACGTGTAGTACGTGTAACCCGCCGGGAGGGTCCCCGCGCTGCTCGCGTACTTGGCGATCCAGAACGGGCTGGTCGTCGCGAAGCCGCTGTTGTTGCCGGTGCAGGTCGACCACCAGTCGTAGGTCGAGTAGATCACCGGGTACACGCCTTCCTTGGCGTGGTACTCGTTGGCGAACGCGTGGATCCAGCTGACCATGCTCGCCTGGCTCAGGCCGTAGCAGGTCGCGCCGTAGGGGTTGTACTCGATGTCGAGCGCGCCCGGCAGCGTCTTGCCGTCCGCCGACCAGCCGCCGCCATGGGCGATGAAGTAGTCCGCCTGCGTGGCGCCGCCTGAGGTGTCCGGGGTCGCGAAGTGGTATGAGCCGCGGATCATGCCGACGTTGTACGAACCGTTGTACTGCTGCGCGAAGTACGGGTTCGTGTACGTGGTGCTCTCGGTGGCCTTGACGTAGGCGAACCGCGCGCCGTTACTCCAGGCCGTCGACCACGCGACGTTGCCCTGGTAGCCGGAGACGTCCATGCCGGCCGTCTGCGTCACCATCGGGGTGACGACGTTCCCGGCCGAGCTGGAGCCCTCGTGGGCCCGCACGGTGGAGCCCATCCAGTCCAGTTCGGGGTGGCTCACGTGGCCCTTGCCGGCGGCGTGCGCCGTGCCGGGCGCGCCCATCACCAGGGCGAGCAGGGCGATGAAGAGACCGGCCAGCAGTGCGACTCTGGTCCGGGCCGAGCCTGTGCGGTGTACGACGGAGAGACCTCCGTGGGACATGCTGCCTCCAGGGTGGGGGTGGCGCTGGGGGTGACTCGGCATGACCTTGGAATGGCCATGACAGGTCCGAAGGTACGGGTGGCCCGGAGTGACGGGAAAGAGCCCCTGAAAACGCCTTTGGTCTACGCCTGCGAAATACTTGACGTGCTGCGAGAACCGCCCTGGCTGAAAAAAACTTTCTTGCATTGAAAGCGGGAACACTGTGAGCGAAGCGACCGGCACCGCGCGGGACAGCACCACCGACGCGCTGGAGCGGGAGATCACCGTGCTGCTGCGCCGGGCGCGCGCGGCCTCGGGTGAACTGGCGCGGGCCGTCCATCCCGAGCTGGAGTCGTCCGCGTACGGGCTGCTGGTCCGGCTCGCCGAGGCCGAGCCCGAGCGGGCCACCGACCTCGCGGCGTACTTCGGGGTCGGCAAGGCCACGATGAGCCGCCAGTTGCGCGCGCTGGAGGACCTCGGCCTGGTCGCCCGCGAGCCCGACCCGGCGGACGGCCGGGCGTTCCTGGTGCGGCTCACCGACGAGGGCCGCGAGCGGTTCTCCCGGGTGCGCACCGCCCGCCGCGAGCGCTACCTCCAGCAACTCGCCTCCTGGGACCGCACCGAGATCGCCGAACTGGCGCGGCTGCTGCACCGGCTCAACGACCTCCAGCTCGGCGACAGCCAGCCCTGAGGCGGCCCGGCGCCGCGCCGCGTCCCCGGGTTCAGCTCTGGCCCTGGCGCTCCAGCTCGACGAGCACCGCCGTCGCGTCGTCGTACGGCTTGCCGCGGGGGAACTCGTCGCCCGCGGGGTCGGCGTCCTCCAGTGACCGGACGCGGGCGATCAGCGCCTCGGGGCCGGCCTTGCGCAGCAGCGTGAAGGTGCCCTGCCAGTCGTCCGCGCCGAACCGCTCCACGGCGCGCGCCGCGCCGTCGGTGAGCGCCGCCATGGCCCGCACCGACGCGCGCGGGGTGCGTCCGGTGACCGCGCGGGCGGTCACCGCCGGGTCGGCCGCGGCGGTGAAGAAGCCGCCTTCGAGGTTGCGCAGCGGCGCGACCCGCACGCCGGCCGCCCGCAGCCGCTCGATCCGGTCGTCCAGGACCGGCGTCAGCGTGCCGTCGGGCGCCTCCAGCAGCAGCGCGGAGTCGGACAGCACCAGGTGCTCGACCCAGGCGTCGTCCCAGCGCACTGTGACCACTGTGGCCTGAGGGGTGAGTGGGTGAGAAAGATCACATGTTTCGCGATGGGCGTCAGCGGTGCGGGAGATGGCCGCCGACAGACAGGCCGCAAGCGTCATGTCCCTCCGTGAAACGGACAGTTCGAGCAGTGCCCCGCCGAGCCTGGCGGTGAACCAGGGCACCGAGTGGACGCAACCGCCGTTGTCCGGCGGCGGCGTGACGCCGTCCAGCAGCACCAGTGCACCGCCCGCGCCGGACGCCGGAAGGGCCACCGACACGAAGTCCTCGTTGGGTACGTCCCTGGTGCCGGGCTCGCTGGCCGTCTCGATGCGCATGGGGCCAGTGTGCAGGACCCGGCGCGACCCGGGCTGAGCAGGGCCGCAGCCGCCGGGGGTGCCGGGCCGGCGTCTGACGGGGATTGGTCCGGACCGCGCGGCGGCGGGATGCGGCCGGGCATCCTGCCAAAGCTCGGCGCGGGACGCCAGCAACGGCAACCTTGCCCGGAAGCAGGCGTTCCGTACCGGACTTGTCGGTCAACTTGCCAGTGCGATTCACTCGTTCGAGTGTCCGCAGGAGGGACGCCTGGCCCCCCTCCCGTCAAGACTGCAAGGGTCGGAAGGACTTCTGCATATTCCCGGGGGACAACCGGCAACCCCGGGACCGGGCGATACGTGATTGCGAGCACCCACATTGCGTGAACGACGTCACCCGCGCCGCGAGCAGCGGGCCAGGCCCAGGGCTGACGACCGAGCTGGCGGAGTGGCCGGTGGAGGTACGAGGCCGTCCGCGCAGGCAGTGAGCAGGAAGACCGAGCGGACCAGACCGCGCATGCTCGCCGCGCTGCTGCTGTGTGCCGCCACCGTGCTGGCGGCGGCGACCCCCGGGATCGCCCTCGCCGTGGGTGACCTCTCCGACGCGCGCCGGCGCGTCGATGCGGCCGGGCTCGCCACCCGCGCCACCGTCCTCGCCCAGACCCTCGCCGACGAGCGGGACACCCTCGCGGTGTTCGCCGCGGCGGGCCGGCCCGCCGCGCACGGCCCCGGCCTGGCCGCCGCCGACCGCGAGCGCGCCGACCGCCAGGCCGGCGAGGTCACCCCGGGCGCCCCCGCCGCCGTGCGCACCGCGCTCGCCGGGCTGCCCGCGGTCCGCAGCACGGCGCTGACCGGCCACGGCGGCGCCCAGGCCGTCGTCACCGCCTACCAGCCGCTGATCGACGCGCTGGCACAGGTCACCGGACCGGTCACCGCGCCGCTGGGCCGGGCCGCGGACGCGGCCTCCGTCGAGCGCGCGCTGCTGGTCTCCGCGCTCACCGCGGGCGGCCCGCAGCGCACGCTGGTGACCGCCGCCCAGGCCGCCAGGATCCAGGAGCGGGCCGCCGTCGCCGAGTTCCGCGCCACCGCGTCCGCCGCGCTGCGCGCCCGCTACGACCAGACGGTCACCGGGCCCGACGCCGACCGTGCGGAGCACGACCTGACCGTGCTGCTCGCCGGCACCGAACTGACCCCCGCGGGACGGGCGCTGGGCGCTCCGGGCGTCAACTCGGCGCTGTCCGCGCGGCTGAGCCTGATGCGCAGCGTCGAGGCGTCCGCGGCCACCGACGAGGCGCACTCCGCCGCGGGCCACCGCGGGCACCAGGTCACCGTGCTCGAACTGCGCATCGCGCTCGCCCTGTTGTGCCTGCTGCTGCTCGTCGGCGTGCTGGTCAACCTCTTCCGCAGCGTCACCCGGCCGCTGGCCGCGCTGCACCGCTGGTCGCGCTCCGACGCGGAGAGCGGCGAGGGCGCGGAGGTGCTCGGCAACGACGAGTTCGCCGCCGTCGCCCGCCGGGTCAACGCCCTGACCCACGAGGCGCAGGCGCTGCGCGCCCGCTCCCAGGAGCTCACCGCCGCGCGGACCGCGGCGGCCGACGCCGGCACCGCGCTCGCCGCCGAACGCGAGGGCCTGCTGCGCACCCAGGAGGACCTGCTGCGCAGCCGCGAGGAACTCGCCGGGCGGCTCACCGCCGCGACGGCGCAGAACGCCGCGCAGATCACCTTCGTCAACCTGTCGCTGCGCACCCTCGGCCTCGTCGAGCGGCAACTCACCCTCATCGAGGGCATGGAGGACCAGGAGCAGGACCCGGACCGGCTGGAGGGCCTGTTCAAGCTGGACCACCTGGCCACCCGGATGCGCCGCAACAGCGAGAACCTGCTGGTCCTCACCGGCACCGAGCACGCGCACGGCGCGACGGCGCGGCCGGTCGCGCTGGTCGACGTGGCCCGCGCCGCGGTGTCCGAGATCGAGCGCTACGAGCGGGTGCGGATCGACAGCGTCCCGGACGCCGGGGTGGCCGGGCGGGCGGCCGACGACGTCAGCCACCTGATCGCCGAACTCCTCGACAACGCGACGGCGTTCTCCGACCCGGCCGCCGAGATCCTGCTGTCCGGCTGGCTGATGGAGACCGGCGAGGTGATGCTCTCGGTGTCGGACACCGGCATCGGGGTCCCGGCCGGCCGCCTCGACGACCTCAACGAGATGCTCGCCGATCCCGACCCGGCGGCGCCCGGCGCGGCCTCCGGGATGGGCCTGTACGTCGTCGCGCGGCTGGCCCACCGGCACGGCGTGCGCGTGCAGTTGCGGCCGCACGCGCAGGGCGGGACCGCCGCGGTGGTCGTCCTGCCGCAGTTGCTGCTGCCCTCACTCGACCCGCAGGCGCCGCCGGTGACCCCGGTGACGCCGGCCCCCTTCGCAGCGCCCTCCGCGGAGACCGGCCTCCCGCTGCCGGGCATCCCCGCCCCGCGCACCCCGGACACCGCCCCGGAGCGCGCCCGCCCCGCGCACCCCGCGGTGTCCGACGAGTACGGGCTGCTCTCCGAGCCGGGCCTGGGAGTCGGGTTCGGCGCGCCCGCCGGGGCCGCCGCACCCGGTGACCTCGACGGGCTCGCCGATCCCGCGGCGCCGGGTGACTTCGGCCTGCTCGCGGAATCCGCGGCACCTGGCGACTTCGAGTTGCTCGCCGATCCGGCGGCACCTGGCGACTTCGGCCCGCTCTCCGATCCCGCGGCGACCGGTGACTTCGGCCCGCTCGCCGGGCCGGGCGCGGGCGGCGCGTTCGGCACCGCCGCGCAGCCCGGACCGGGCGGTGGCCCCGGCCTGTCCGCCGAGACCGCGCCGTTCGCCGGCCCCGGACGTCCCTCCGCATCTGCACCTGCGGCCGACGCGAGGGCCGGGTCCGGGGCGGAACCGGGAACGCCCGCGCCGAGTGCCGACGCACGGCCCGCATCCACGGCCGGACTGCCGCCCCTGCCCACCCGCCGCTCGGCCGCGAACCCGGCAACCGCCGCACCCGCGGAGTCGGCAACCGCCGCGGCCCCGGCGGATGGACGCGCACCGCTGCCGTCCCGCAGGGGACGCCCGGCGGGGGCCCCGGACGCCTCACAGGTGCACGAAGACGCGCAGGGACGGGTATCGGGGCCAAGCGGCCGTCAAGGCGCCTCAGGGCCCCAAGAGGGCACGCAGGGACCGGAGTTGGGATCACTTCCCGTCCGCGACCTGACCCGGCCTCAAACGGCCGCGCAGAGCCCGGCGTCGGGGTCCGAGGAAGCGCGCAACGTTGCGCAGGACCGCGGAGGCGCGCAGGATGCCGTGAACGCTTCCGGCGGTCCGCGGGACGTGGCGCGTGCCGCGCGTCCCGCTCCGGCTCCCGGCAGCACGCAGGATGTGGCGCCGGAGGCCGGGCATGCCCAGGCCGCCCCGGCCGGGCCCGCCGCTCGGGGGCGGGTGACGGCCAAGGGGCTGCCCCAACGGGTGCCGCGGACCCGCACGTCGGGCGGGACGGGTGAAGGTGGCGGCGAGAGGGCGGTGGGAGGCGTGGCGCGGGGGCCGGTGGACGCCGACCGGCTGCGGCAGCGGCTGGGCGGTCTGCAGCAGGGGCTGCAGGCCGGGCGCCGGGACGCCGAGCGCGAGACAGGCGGAACGACCGGACCGGCGTCCGGTCCGTCACAAGTCCCGGGGGAGCCGGGTCAAGTGGTAGCAAGCCCAGCAGCAACCGAGGAGGCGACCCGTTGAACGCGGTCCGCATGCACATCGGCACCGGACTCGACCCGCGCCCGGGTCAGGCCCCGGCGCCCGAGCCGAACCCGCGGTCCACCGGGCTCAGCCGGGAGGCCCGCAACCTGCAGTGGCTCCTGCAGAACTTCATCGACGAGGTGCAGGGCGTCCGTTCGGTCGCCGTGGTCTCCTCCGACGGCCTGCTGCTGCTGAGTTCGCAGCCGGGACCCGTCACGGCGGGGGAGCCCGCCGCACGGCCGTCCGAGGCGCGGATGGACCTGGCCGCCGTCGTCTCCGGCCTGGCCTCGCTGACCGACGGCGCCGCCCGGCTGATGGACGGCGGCCGGGTCCGGCAGACCACGGTCGCCATGGACGAGGGGATGCTCCTGGTGATGTCGGTGAGCGACGGCTCGCTGCTCGGCGTGCACGCCACCGCCGACTGCGACATGAGCATCGTGGCCTACCACATGGCGATGTTCGTGGGCCGGGCCGGCCATGTGCTCACTCCGGCGCTGCGCAGTGAACTGAGCCAGGCCATGGAGAGTGGCCGCTGATGGCCGCTCTTCCCCACCGCGGAGCCGACCGCAGGACCTCCCGGGTCCGCCCCTACGCGCTCACCGGCGGCCGCACCAGGTACGGGCACGTGCTGCTGGTCGAGACGTTCGTGGCTACCATCGACGCTTCGGACCGACCACCTGCCCTGACCAGGGGCGGTTGGGCCGAGCGGGTCATGCCGGAGCTGAGCGCGATCGTCGAACTGTGCCGCAGGATGCGGTCGGTGGCCGAGATCTCCGCCCTGCTGCGGATGCCGCTCGGTGTCGTCCGGGTCCTGATCAGCGATCTGGCCGACCAGGGGAGAATCCGCGTGTACGGCACCGGGCACGGGTCCGGGAGCCCTGACCGCGCGCTGCTCGAAAGGGTGCTCAGTGGACTTCGCAGGCTTTGACCGGCAGGAGGGCCTGCAGGAGTGGCAGACCGTGCGCGAGACCGCGCCGGTCTCCACCAAGATCGTCGTCGCGGGCGGCTTCGGCGTGGGCAAGACCACGTTCGTGGGCGCCGTGTCGGAGATCACGCCGCTGACCACCGAGGCGGTCATGACGCAGGCCAGCGAGGCGCTGGACGACCTGGGAGCCACCCCCGACAAGACGACCACCACGGTCGCCATGGACTTCGGCCGCATCACCCTCGAAAGCGACCTGGTCCTCTACGTGTTCGGCACGCCGGGCCAGCAGCGGTTCTGGTTCATGTGGGACGACCTGGTGCGCGGCGCGATCGGCGCGGTCGTGCTCGCCGACACCCGCCGGCTCGCCGACTGCTTCCCCGCGCTGGACTACTTCGAGAGCACCGGCCTGCCCTACACCGTGGCGGTCAACCAGTTCGAGGGCACCGCGGAGTACTCGGCGGACGACGTCCGGGACGCGCTCGCGGTGCCGTCGCACATCCCGGTGACGGTCATCGACGCCCGCAAGCGGCACTCGGTGATCGAGGCGATGCTCACTCTCGTGACCCATGCGTTGAGTGAACAACCCCTGTAGCGGCGGTGGTTGGGCGATAGGTTGGGGCCACTCCACACCGCCCTCACGTACCTCCGGATAGCGAGCCGCCGTGCGCAAGATCCTCATCGTCGGAGCCGGCCAGGCCGGGCTCCAACTCGCCTTGGGGCTCCAGGCCCACGGGTACGACGTGACCGTCATGAGCAACCGGACGTCGGACGAGATACGCGGCGGCCATGTGACCTCCACCCAGTGCATGTTCGGGACCGCGCTGCAGCACGAGCGGGACCTGGGGCTCAACTTCTGGGAGGCGCAGGCCCCCGACATCCACGGCCTCGGCATCACCGTCGGGACGCCCGGCCCCGGCGGCACCGGTGGCGGGGCGGCGCCGTACGCGCGCTCCATCGACTGGCTGGGCCGGCTGCGGCACACGGCGCAGTCCGTCGACCAGCGGGTGAAGATGGCCGGCTGGCTGGAGACCTTCGCCGAGCGCGGCGGGAAGGTCGTCGTGCACGGCGCGTCGGTGTCCGACCTCGACTACTTCTCCCAGGCGTACGACCTGGTGCTTGTCGCCGCCGGGCGCGGCGACGTGGTGTCCCTCTTCCCCCGCGACGTGGCGCGGTCGCCGTACGGCACCCCGCAGCGCGCCCTGGCGGTCAGCTACGTCAACGGCCTCGGGCCGCGCCCAGAGCACCCGGACGTGCCGGCCGTGCGCTGCAATCTGCTGCCGGGCGTGGGCGAGTTGATGGTGATCCCCGCGCTGACCACCACCGGGCCCTGCGACATCCTGTTCTGGGAGGCCGTGCCCGACGGCCCGCTGGACGTCTTCGAGGGCGTCAAGGACCCGGCGCGGATACTCAAGCTCACCCTGGACGCCATGCGCCGGTTCACGCCGTGGGAGTACGAGCGGGCCACCGGAGTGGAGTTGACCGACGCGGGCGCCACGCTCACCGGCCGCTTCGCACCGACCGTGCGGCGGCCGGTGGCCCAACTCCCCACCGGCGGGCTGGTGCTGGGCGTCGCCGACGTGGTCGTCGCCAATGACCCGGTCACCGGGCAGGGGTCGAACAGTGCCGCCAGGTGCGCCGCGGTGTACCTGGCGAGCATCCTGGAGCACGCCGAGCGGCCGTTCGACGAGGCCTGGATGCAGGGCGCGTTCGACGCCTTCTGGTCGCTGGCCGAGCCCGCGACGACGTGGACCAACACGGTGCTGGTGCCCCCGGAGGACCACGTCATGGCGCTGCTCGAAGCGGGCGGGACACACCCGGCGGTGGCCGACCGCATCGCCAACGGCTTCGACGAGCCCGCCGACTTCGCCGGGTGGTTCTACGACCCGGCCGAGGCGGACGCCTACCTCAAGGCGTCCGCCCAGGCCTGACCCGCGGCGGTCATTCCGCGGTCGCCTGCTGCCCGGACGGGGCGATCGGGGTGGGGGCTTCGGCCGTGGCCGGGATCCGGCGGGCGGTGTAGTGGGGGAGGGGCAGCTTCCCGAGGTCGGGGCGGACGGCGCCGAGGATCGGATTGGCCGCGATCGGCGAGACCTTGACCACGGCGCCGGGGCGGGGCGCCTGGATCACCAGGCCGTCGCCGATGTAGAGGGCCACATGGGTGGCGCCGGAGAAGTAGATCACCAGGTCGCCCGGGCGCAGGAGTTCCAGCGGGACGTGCGGCAGCTTCGCCCACTGCTGCTGGCTGGTGCGCGGGATCGGCACCCCGGCGTGGTCCCACGCCTGCGAGGTCAGGCCCGAGCAGTCGAAGGTGGCCGGGCCCTGCGCACCCCACTGGTACGGCTTGCCGAGCTGCTGGAAGGCGTAGCCGATCGCCCGGTCGCCGTTCGTGGAGGGCGCACGCAGGCCCGGGTCGTCGCCCAGCGCCTTGGAGTCCATGAAGTCCTGCTGGGCCTGGTCGGCGCCGCGCTGCTCCAGCGTCTGCAGCTCGCTGATCTGCGCGCCGGTCAGCCCGGCGAGCGTCGCCTCGACCTGGTGCAGGTCGTTCTCGACCTGGGTCTTCTTCGCCGCCTGCGTGTCCTGCGCGCGCTGCGCCTGGTCCAGGGCGTGCTGCGCCTGGGTGTTGAGGTCGTTCAGCCGCGTCACGCCGCTGTTCAGCCGGCCGAGCACCTGGCGCTGGTGCCCGGCGGCCCGGTCCAGCACGTGCTTGCGGCCGAAGAAGTCCTGCGGGGTCTCGCCGGTGAGCATCGACAGGTACGGCGACACGCCGCCGTCCTGGTACATCTGGCGGGCCATCAGCCCGATCTCGTCGCGGCTCGCGGCGACCGCGACCTTCTGGTCGGCGAGCTGCCGGTCGATCGTCTCGGCCTTCGTCCGCTGCTGGTCAGCGAGTTGCTTGGCCTGGTTGTACGACTCGGTGGCGGATTCCGCCCGCAGGTACAGGGACTGCAGCTGGGAGAGCAGCTGCGTCAGGGAGACGGCGGAGGTGGCCGTGGGCGCGGACGGATCGCCCGCGGCGGGTGCGGCGGAACCGGTGGGCGTGCCCGGCGTCGCGGGCGCGGCGGTCCCGGTGGGCGTCGAGGACGGCGCGGCAGGTGCGTTGTCCGTGCCGCCCGGCGGCGCCGGGTCGTACGGCCGCGCGGCGGCGGCGGTGGTCGCCGCGGGCAGCGAGAGCGCGGCGGCGGCGAGCAGGGCCCCGCAGACCGCCGCGCAGCGGAGCCGTCCCCGGCGGCTCCACCCCTGGGCCCATGCCTTCGTCCACCCGTTGGTCGGACGGGTCACTGACATCCCCTCACTTCTCTACCGGCGAGTAACGGCCGTAAGCTCAGGATGATGTCATGGTTAGTCATATATTGGACAGAGGTGTTGGGTGATTCCGCCCAAGTCCCTCACCCCCGTGAGTGAAGTCGTCCCGCCGGGTGTGCGTCCCGTCGGCGTGTCGTCCCCGCCGTCCTCCGCCTGCCGCCTGCCGTCCTTCGCGCTCCCGCGATCCCGCCCGGTTTCACCGAATCTCCGGTGCACCGATGAGTTTTTCGCGGCTGCCGCGTTTCACCTGTCAGAAGCGCGACGGCCCGTGTCCCGCACGGGCCTCCTACCCAGTCTCGGAGGCACCAATGAACACCACTTCCGCATCCTCTGCCACTTCTGCCTCGTCCGCTGCCTCGGGTTCCGGCCAGGCCGGGCTGCTCGCCGGCCGGACCGCGGTGGTCTACGGCGGAGGCGGCAGCCTGGGGGCGGCGGTCGGGCTGGAGTTCGCCCGCCAGGGCGCCCGGGTCTTCCTCGCCGGCCGCACCCGCGGCCCCCTGGAGGAGGCGGCCGCGGCGATCACCGCGGTCGGCGGCCTGGCGGACGCCACCGTGCTGGACGCCCTGGACGAGCAGGCCGTCGAGGACCACCTCGCGCGGGTCGTCGAGGAGACCGGCCGGGTGGACGTCTCCTTCAACCTCATCACCCGCGGCGACGTCCAGGGCGTGCCGCTGCTCGCGATGACGCCCGACGACCTGCTGCGGGCCGTCGACGCCGGTCTGCGCGGCAACTTCCTGACCGCGCGGGCCGCCGCCCGCCGGATGAGCGAGCAGGGCTCCGGGGTGATCCTGCACCTCAACTCCGGTTCCGCGCACGGGGCGATGCCCGGCATGGGCAGCACGGGACCGGCCGACGCAGCCGTGGAGACCTTCATGCGCTACCTGGCCGCGGAGACCGGCGCGGCCGGGGTGCGGGTGTGCGGGATCTGGACGGCCGGGGTCGCCGAGACCCTCACCAAGGAGAAGCTGGCCAAGGTCGCCGGCGCGAACGCGCCCGACCCGGAGGCCGCGCTGGCCGGCATCGCCTCCATGTCCGCGCTGCACCGCACGCCCACCCTGGCCGACGTGACCGGCGCCGCCGTCTTCCTGGCCTCGGACCAGGCGAGCGGCCTGACCGGGACCGTGATGAACGTGACGGCCGGACTGGTCCTGCGCTAGGCCGTGGCGGAGTCGGCCCGGACCCGCCGGACCCGTCCCGCGCGCGACACGACCCCGGGGCATCGCCCCCGTAGGCCCACGAGGAGGCCCTCATGACCGCCGCCACCGGGGACACCCCGGAGCAGCCCACCGGCGACGCCGCCGGCTTCGCGGCCCGCGCCGAGCAGTACCGGCGGGAGCTGCACGTGCACTGCTACCGCATGCTCGCCTCGTTCGACGAGGCCGAGGACGCCGTCCAGGAGACGCTGCTGCGCGCCTGGAAGTCCCGCGACTCCTTCGAGGGGGAGCACCTGCGGGCCTGGCTGTACAAGATCGCCACCAACGTCTGCCTGGACCAGTTGCGCCGCACCTCCCGCCGCCTGACCACCGTCTCGTCGTTCGCCGAGGTGCCGTGGCTCCAGCCGTACCCCGACGGGCTGCTGGACGAGATCGCGCCGGCCGCGGAGGAGCCGGACGCGGTCGTGGTCGACCGGGAGACCATCGAACTGGCCTTCCTGGCCGCGCTGCAGGTCCTGCCGCCGCGGCAGCGGGCCGCGTTCGTGGCCCGGGACGTGCTGGGCTGGCCGGCCAACGAGTGCGCCGCGCTCCTCGGCACGTCGGTGGCCGCCGCCAACAGCGCGCTGCAGCGGGCCCGTGCGACGATGCGCGCCCATGTGCCGGAACGGCGGGCGGACTGGACGGCCGGTGACCCGAGCGCCGAGGAACGCGAGGTGCTGGAGCGGTTCATCGCGGCGCACGAGAGCGGTGACCTGGAGGCGGCGGTGGCGATCTCCGCCGAGGACCTGCGGATCACCATGCCGCCGATGCCGATGGTGTACGACGGGCTGGCGTCCCTGCGCCCGCTGATGGCCCAGGCGTTCGGCCCCGAACTGGGCGGCGACTGGCGCCTGGTGCCGACCCGCGCCAACCGCATGCCGTGCGCCGCCAGTTACCTGCGGCGCCCCGGCGACACCCTCTTCCGCGCCTTCAAGTTCGACGTGCTGCGCACCCGCGAGGGCCGCATCGCCGAGATCACCACCTTCGGCCCCGAACTCTTCCCCGCCTTCGGCCTCCCCCCGACCCTCTGACCGCCCTCACCCCGTCCCCGGCAGGCTCGTCGCACGGTCCGGAGCGTCCACGACCGGCACGCCGTGCCCGAACTGCCGGACGGCCGCGGCGATCCGGACCTCGTCGGCGTCCAGCGCCTTCGGTAGCAGGACAAGCGGGCCGCCCCACCGCCGCGCGGTGCGGGCGGCCCGCCCGGCGGTCCGTAGCCGGAACAGGCTCAGGTCCAGCATCGGCAGCTCGACGCCCTCCCGGGGCACCGGCACCACGGCGGTCACAGCCGAGCGCCGCACCACCCGGACGACCCTGATCTCGTCCCATCCCACGGTCCGCTTCCCCACGACGGTGATCCCGGAGTCGTCGATCCGCAGCACGCACCCCTGCCGCCGAAGGCGCCAGTGGGTGGCGACGGTCGTGACCACGGCCAGGCCGAACAGGGCCAGGACGACCCCGCCCAGCGCCCGGTCCCAGCCGCCGTGCCGCATCATCAGGACGTACGTGGGCACCATCCACACCATGGGCAGCAGGATCGTGCGCAGCTTCCTGGTCCGTATCTCCAGCGGCCCCGTGACCGGAACATCCCCACCCTTGGCCCCCATCGCCACCCTCCCCAGTGCTGGGCCGAGGATAGGGCGTGCGAGGGCGGACAGGCGTACGGCCCGGTCCACCGCCCTCGGGGACCAGGCCGTACGCGTTCAGGGGGACAACAAGAAACTCAGCCGAAGTAGCTGTGGAAGTTGGTGCTGAACTCCCAGTTGCTGTACTTGTCCCAGTTGATGGACCACGTCATCAGGCCGCGCAGGGCGGGCCAGCTGCCGTGGGTGGTGTAGCCGCCGCAACTGGCCTTCTTGGTCAGGCAGTCGAGGGCCTGGTCGACCTGGGCGGGGGCGGTGTAGCCGTTGCCGGCGTTGACGGAGGCGGGCAGGCCGATGCCGACCTGCGAGGGGGCCAGCGCCGGGAACATGTTGGCGGTGTTGCCGGCCACCGGGAAGCCGGTGAGCAGCATGTCCGTCATGGCGATGTGGAAGTCCGCGCCGCCCATGGTGTGATACTGGTTGTCCAGGCCCATGATCGGGCCGGAGTTGTAGTCCTGGACGGTCAGCAGCGTCAGGTCGTTGCGCAGGGCGTAGATCACCGGCAGGTACGCGCCGCACCGCGGGTCCTGCCCGCCGAACGGCCCGGAGCCGTAGAACTGGTAGCCCATCTGCACGAAGAACGTCTCGGGCGCCATCGTCAGCACGAACCCGCTGCCGTACTTGGCCTTGAGCGTCTTCAGCGCGGAGATGAGGTTGACGATCACCGGCGTCGTCGGGTTCTTGAAGTCCGTGTCACCGGTGTTCAGCGACAGCGAGTGGCCCTCGAAGTCGATGTCGATGCCGTCCAGGCCCCACTGGTCGACGATGCCGCTCACCGAGGAGACGAAGGCGTCGCGGGCCGCGGTGGTGGTCAGCTGCACCTCGCCGTTGGCGCCGCCGATCGACAGCAGCACCTTCTTGCCGGCCGCCTGCTTGGCCTTGATCGCGGCCTTGAAGTCGGCGTCGGACTCCACCGACGGGCACTCGCTGACCGAGCACCGGTTGAAGTGGATGTTGCCCGAGGTCGGCGAGTCCGTCTCGCCGAAGGCCAGGTCGATGACGTCCCAACTGCTCGGCACGTCCGCCAGCTTGGTGTAGCCGGAGCCGTTGGCGAACGTCTCGTGCAGGTAGCCGACGAGCGCGTGGGTCGGCAGTCCGCCGGAGGACGGCGGGGAGGTCGGGGGAGTGGTGGGAGGCGTGGTCGGGGGAGTGGTGGGGGGCGTCGTGGGAGGCGTCGTCGGCGGCGTGGTGGTGCCGCTGCCCGGGCCCTGGAGCGAGATGTCGTCGGCGTAGTACGCGGGCTGCCCGTACCAGCCGTGCACGTAGACCGCCGCGGTGGTCTGGCTCGCGCCGGTGGTGAACGACACGCTCAGCGGCGCGTAGGCGCCACCGGTGCCGGCCGTCCAGGTGCTGGTGCCGCCGTCCACGCCGATGTAGACGTAGGAGCCGTTGACCTGGGCGGACAGGGTGTACGTGGTGTTGGGCTGGACGCTGACGGTCTGCTTGCACTGGCCGGTGGCGCTCGCCGAGGGCGCGCCCTGGAGCGCGTAACTGCCGGAGTGGGCGTGGCCGGTGACCGCCGCGGATCCCGCGTCGCAGGTCCAGCCGGACAGGTTGCCGGACTCGAACCCGCCGTTGGTCAGGAACTCACCGGCACTGGCGGTCGGTGCGAGGGCGACGAGGCCGCCGATCGCGACGGCGCCCGCGAGGGCCGCCGTCGCCGCGACGACCGATCGTCTGCGCAGGGCAGAGGTGAGCATGGGGGGATGCTCCTTCGGGAGGAGGGCGCATGAGCATGTCACCGCGCAGCAAACAGGTCCAGACCAATCGTGTCAATGGTCCGGACCAACACCGCTGCTCCCGTGCCGCGCCGCGCCGCCCTCGCGGGGCCGTTCCCGGTAGCGCCGCCGCAGCGTCTCAGGAGCGCTTGCTCCAGGGCCACTTGGGCCCCGGCGGCGGCTTGCCCTCCGGGTCGTAGACGAAGATCCAGCGGGTGCGGTGGGTGCCGCGGACGCCCGCCTGGCGGTGGTAGACGTAGGTGGTCTCGCCGACCGGCACCTTGTACACCTTCGGCGGCTGGCCCGTCATCCCCACCAGCACCTCCAGGGCGCGCCCGTCCAGCGGGCCGCCCAGGAACTCGGTCTCCTCGTGTCGCACGGGCCCACTGTGCCACGGGCCGGGCAGATACGCTGCGCGCATGAGCAGCGAGGCGCCGGCGTACCGGAGGATGAGCGTCGAGGCGCGCCGCAAGCAGCTTCTCGCCGCGGCCGTGGACCTCTTCGGGCACCGGAGCCCGGAGGACGTGTCGGTGGACGACGTGGCGGCCGCCGCGGGCGTCTCCCGCCCGCTGGTCTACCGCTACTTCCCGGGCGGCAAGCAGCAGTTGTACGAGGCCGCGGTGCACGGCGCGGCGCAGGAGCTGATCGGCCGGTTCGCGGTGCCGAGCGAGGGCCCGCCCACCCAGCGGCTGGCGAACGCCCTGGACAGCTACCTGGCGTACGTCGACGAGCACGACGCGGCCTACGGCGCCCTGCTGCGCGGCGGCAGCGTGGCCGGGACCAGCCGCACGGACGCGATCGTGGACGACGTCCGCCGCAAGGCCGCCGAGCAGGTGCTGCACCACCTCGGGGTGACCTCGGCCGGGCCGCGGCTGTCGATGATGGTCAGGTCGTGGATCGCCTCGGTGGAGGCGGTCTCGCTGATCTGGCTGGACGAGGGCAAGCAGCCGCCGGTGGCCGAGCTGCGGACCTGGCTGGTGGACCAGTTCACCGGAGTGCTGCTGGTCACCGCGGCCGGCGACCCGGAGGCCGCCGAAGCGGCCGCCCGCGCACTGGAGTCGGAGACGGCGGACAGCCCGGCGGGGGTGCTGCTGAGGCGGCTGGCCCCGCTGGCTCCCGCGGTCGCCGCACTCGTGGAGTGACCTGTCGTCTTAAGGCCGGGTGGCCGCCCGTCGCCTGACGCGCCCTCCGGCCGCGCTCGTCACCCGCCGCGTGGCCGCGCTCACCCGGCGGGAGTGCCCGGCGCGGCGCCGCGGTCAGCCCAGCAGCCCCGACGCCTTCCACAACCGCCGGCTGGGCCCGCGGAACATCCCGATCTCCTCGAAGAAGTCCATCAGGCGCTTGGCCGACTGCCGCATCACGTCCTGCCGGTGGGGGCTGGTGCGGGCCGCCTCCGCCGCCTGCCGCGGGTCGAGCCCGACCGCCGCGTAGACCTGCGGGCTGATCAGCGACCGGGCGATGACCCGCGCGGCCTGCCCGCCCGAGGTGCGGGTGAACGCGACCTCCCAGCGCGGCGCGACGGTCATCTGGCGGCGCAGTTCCTCGCGCGCGTAGCGGATGTGCCGGGCCTCCTCGACGACGTGGATGCGGGTCACGCCGCGCACGAACGGCTGGATCCGCTCGTCCGGGAAGGTCAGCCGCTGCATCCAGTCGAGGATCTCCTCGGCCAGCAGGGTGCCGGTGAACGAACCCGGCGTGGTGGAGATGGTCTTGATGGCCCGGCCCAGCGCGTGGTCGAGCCGGGACGGCCGGTACGTCGGGGTGCCCATCTTCGTCACCGCGCGGGCGAACATCTTGCTGTGCCGGCACTCGTCGGCGATCTCGGTGAGCGCGTACCGCACGTGCGCCGAGGTCGGCTCCAGGTCGTAGGTGTGCCGCAGCAGCAGCTGCATCAGGATCGTCTCGAACCAGACGCCGACCGAACACAGCGACGCGGCCTCGTGCTTGCTCAGCTCGATCTGCTGCTCCGGGGACATCGTCCTCCACAGCGGCGTGTCGTAGAGCGAGACCAGCTCCGGCGGCCAGAACCAGCGGCCCTCCTCGAAGGGCGCCTCCCAGTCGAGCTCCGTGTCGGGGTCGAAGGAGTGCTTCGCGGAGGCGGCGAGCAGCCGCTCCGCGGTCTTCTCGCGGTCGATGAGCGTGGCGTCCATGGGTGAACATGCCTCCGGTGCATGAGGGTTACCGTCGGTACCAGTCTTATGAGACTCTGTGTCAACAAGGCCGTCAACCCCTCGTGCAGCAAGTGATGGGAGCCGCCCATGTCGACCGAAGGCCTCTACACGCAGCCGCCCGCCGAGTGGAGCTGGCAGGTGCCGGCGCACGGCTCGGCCCGCTTCTCCTGGGAGTACGACGACGGGCGCGAGCGGCTGCTCGCCCTGTACCAGAAGGGCAAGGACAAGCAGTGGGACGCGGTCCGGCGGATCGACTGGGACCTGGAGGTCGACCCGACCGATCCGCTGGGCACCCCCGACGAGGCCATGACCCTGTACGGCACCCGCTACTGGGACGCGATGACCGAGAAGGACCGCGGGCTGCTGCGCCAGCACTACACCGCCTGGCAGTTCAGCCAGTTCCTGCACGGCGAGCAGGGCGCGATGGTGTGCGCGGCGCGGATCGTGGAGTCGGCCCCCGACCTGGACGCGAAGTTCTACTCGGCGACCCAGACCATGGACGAGGCCCGGCACGCCGAGGTCTACGGCCGCTTCCTGCACGAGAAGGTCGGGATGCTCTACCCGATCAACGACAACCTGCAGAGCCTGCTCGGCGACACGCTGCGCGACTCCCGCTGGGACATGCCCTACCTCGGGATGCAGGTGCTCATCGAGGGCCTGGCGCTGGCCGCGTTCGGCATGATCCGCGACACCACCACCAAGCCGCTGCCCAAGCAGATCCTCGCCTACGTGATGCAGGACGAGGCCCGGCACGTCGCGTTCGGCCGGATGGCGCTGCGCGACCACTACCGGCAGCTGACCGACGCCGAACTGCGCGAGCGCGAGGAGTTCGTGATCGAGGGCTGCTACCTGATGCGCGACCGGCTGCGCGGGGTGGAGGTGCTGGAGAACTTCGGCATCCCGGCCGCCGAGGCGTCCGAGCTGACCGAGAAGTCGGAGTTCCTGCACCTGTTCAGGAAGCTGCTGTTCAGCCGGATCGTGCCGTGCGTGAAGGACATCGGGCTGTGGGGCCCGCGGCTGCAGAAGGCCTACCTGGACATGGGCGTCTTCGATCTCGGCGACTCCAACCTCGACCTGCTGATGGCCCAGGACGAGGAGGTCGCCGAGCAGCTGGACGCCGAGCGCTTCGCCGCCGAGGAGGCCGCACGGGTCGCCGAGGTGACGGACGCGATCGCCGAGGGCGCGGCCGGGGCGTGAGCCGGGGGGCGAGCCGGGCCGCGGGGTGAGGCGCGGCGCCGCACGGGGCGGGCGCACGGGGTGAACCGCGCATTCCGGGACCCCCGGAAGATCACGGACAGACTGTCCGTACGCTTGTCCGATGATCGAGGGACCGAGATCGCGTCGTGCCGCCCGCCGGGCCCGGCAGCGCCGCCGGCGCCGGAACACCGCGCTGGCGCTGACCGCCGGGCTGCTCGTCGTCGGCGCCGGGGTCTACCTGGTGGCCGGCCGGGGCGGCGGGTCCGCCGACGCCGCCGACGCGACTCCCTCGCAGGGCGCCCCCGCCCCCGGCGGAACGGCCGCCCCCGCCGGGGTGCCCGCGGCAGGGAAGACCCCCACGCACCCCGCCGAGCCGTCCGGCACCCTCACCCTCGCGTTCGCCGGCGACGTCCACTTCACCGAGCGCACCGCCGCGCGGCTCGGTGTCGACCCGGCGCTCGGCCCGATGGCCGCGCCGCTGTCCGCCGCCGACTTCGCCATGGTCAACCTGGAGTCGGCGATCACCACCCGGGGCGTGCCGCAGCCGAAGAAGTACCACTTCAGGACCACCCCGCAGGCTCTCGACGCGCTGCGCCGCTCCGGCATCGACGCCGTCACCATGGCCAACAACCACTCGGTGGACTACGGCGCGCAGGGCCTGGCCGACAGCATCGACGCCAAGCACGCCTCGCCGATACCCGTGGTGGGCATAGGCGCCGACGACACCGAGGCGTACCGCCCGTACACCACCACCATCAACGGCGTGCGGCTCGCCGTCCTCGCCGCCAGCCAGGTGTACGACATCACCAACCAGAACTGGCGCGCGGGGCCGGGCAAACCGGGCATAGCCTCCGCGCTCGACCGGCCCCGGCTGCTGAAGGCGGTCCGCGCCGCCCGCGCCCACGCCGACGTCGTGGTCGTGTACCTGCACTGGGGCACCGAGGGCCAGAGCTGCCCGGGGCCCGAGCAGAAGTCGATCGCCGCCGACCTGTCCGCGGCCGGCGCCACCGCCGTCGTCGGCACCCACGCGCACGTCATGCTCGGCTCCGGCATGCTCGGACCGACCTACGTCGCCTACGGCTTCGGCAACTTCCTCTGGTACGGCTCCTCTCCGTACCCGCACTCCGACCAGACCGGGGTGACCACGCTCACCATCACCCACGGCCGGGTCGCCGGGGCCCGGTTCACCCCGGCGGTGGTGGACGGCCAGGGCGTGCCCGAACCGCAGACCGGCACGGCCGGCAGGACCGTCACCGACCGGTACAACTCCCTGCGGGGGTGCACCGGTCTGACGGCCGCGCCGTAATATCGTCGGAGCGCCTTCCGGCGGTCGCGGACGCACATACGTCCGGATTCTGTAACGGCCGGGCCGCGCGGCGACCTGCGCGGAACCGCGTCCACGGGACGCCGCATCTCACGTTGCGCGGCCCGGCGCACGCACCAGACCAGCGCACCAGGGGCCGAAGGACCACAGGTGGGGACGGGGAACACACGATGACCGAACAGCGGGGAATACGGGCGCGTTTCAGGACGGCGCCGCAGTGGGTGGCCGTCAGCGCGGCCGTCGTCGTGGTCGTCGTCGCCGCGGTGACCACCGCGCTCGTCGCGCCCGGTCCGCACGGCGGATCCGCGCAGGCCGCCGCGCCGGTCGTGCCCGGCGGGCAGCCGGCGACGTCCGCGAGCACGGCCGGCTCTCCCGGCAGCTCCGCGAAGCCGCCGGCCCACAGCGCGAAGCCGCCCGTGGTGCCCGACTCGATCGTGCACGCGGCCGAGGCGGCCGGCCCGGCCGTCAACATCACCATCGACGACGGGCCCGACCCGGTGTGGACCCCGCAGGTCCTCCAGGTGCTCAAGCAGCACCACGTGCACGCCACGTTCTGCATGATCGGCCCGCAGGCCGCCGCCCACCCCGACATCGTCCGGCAGGTCGTCGCCGCGGGCCACCGGCTGTGCGACCACACCGTGCACCACGACACGGGCATGGACCACAAGCCGTACGCGTACCAGAAGTCCGAGATCATGGACGCGCTGCAGATGATCGAGACCGCCTCCGGCGGCGCCCGCGTGTACTACTACCGCGCGCCCGGCGGCGCGTTCACCCCGGCCAGCCGCGCGCTCGCCGCGCAGAACGGCATGCGGCCGCTCGGCTGGAACGTCGACACCAAGGACTTCGACCGTCCCGGCGTCTCGGCGATCGTCGACACCGTGAAGGACGAGATCCACAACGGCCCGACGATCCTCTTCCACGACGGCGGCGGGCAGCGCGCCCAGACGGTCGCCGCCCTCGACAAGACGCTGACCTGGCTCAAGGGGCAGGGCTACACGTTCAGTTTCCCGAAGGTGAGCTGAACTCCCCGGTCGGCTCCGGCGAGGACAGCACCGCCTGCATCACCGCCCTGGCGATCGGCGCCGCGTTGCCGCCGCCGGAGATGTCCGCCCGCTGGGCCTCCGCGTCCTCCACCACCACGGCCACCGCCACCGTCGCGTGGCCGACGTTCTCCGGCCTTGCGTAGCTGATGAACCAGGCATACGGCGTACCGGTGTTGGCCAGGCCGTGCTGAGCGGTGCCGGTCTTGCCGCCGACCACCGCCCCCGGGATCGCGGCGTTCCCGCCGGTGCCGTCGGTGACCACCGCCTCCATCAGCATCTGCAACTGCCGGGCCGTCCTGGCGCTGACCGCCTGGTGCAGCAGCGAGGGGCGGCCGGTGGAGACGGTGATCCCGTTGTGGTTGGTCACCCGGTCCACCAGATAGGGCCGCATCAGCCTGCCGCCGTCGCCGACCGCGGCCGCCACCATCGCCATCTGCAGCGGCGTCGCGGTGGTGTCGAACTGCCCGATCGAGGACAGGCCCACCTGGTCGGGGCCCATGGCGGTGTCCACCGTGCTCTTGGCGACGCTCGCCGGGATCCGCAGCCGGGTGTCGTTGAAGCCGAACGCCTGCGCCTGGTCGACCACCCCGTGCGGCCCCAGATCGGTGCCGAGCTTGGCGAACACGGTGTTGCAGGAGATCCGGAACGCGTCGTAGACGCTCGCGTCGCGGCACCCGTCGGACTCGTTCGTCAGGTCCACCAGGGTGCCCTCCAGCCGGTACGGGTCCGGGGAGTTCGTCGGCGCCATCACGTCCTTGACCAGGCCCTGCTGCAGCGCCGCGGCGGCGGTCACCACCTTGAAGGTCGAACCGGGCGGGTACGTCTGCCGGATCGCCCGGTCCAGCATCGGCTGGTTCCGGTCCGCGTTCAGCCGCGTCCAGGCCGCGGTCACCCCGGGCCCGCTGCCGGACAGCAGCGACGGGTCGTACGACGGCGACGAGACCAGCGCCAGGATCCGGCCGGTGGCCGGGTCGAGCGCGGCCACCGCGCCCCGGCGCCCGGCCAGGCCCGCGTACGCGGCCCGCTGCGCCGCCGGGTCGATGGTGGTGTCCACGTCGCCGCCGCGCTGCCGGGCCCGGGTCAGCTCGTGCCACAGCGGGGTGGTGTCCAGCGCCGGGCTGGTGCCGGCCAGCAGGGCGTCCTCGGTGCCCTCCAGCAGCGTGGCGCCGTAGGTCTGGGAGGCGAAGCCGGTCACCGGCGCGTACAGCGGGCCCTCCAGGTACGTGCGCTCGTAGCGCAACTGCCCCAGGGTGGCCCGTGATCCGGTGACCCGCTGCCCGCCCACCAGGATGTTGCCGCGCGGCTGGTGGTACCGCTCGATGGCGATCCGGCGGTTGGCCGGGTTCCCGGTGAACTTCCCGGCCTGCAGCACCTGGACGCGGGCGGTGTTGACCAGCACCGCGGCCAGCAGCAGGGCGCAGAAGACGGCGGCGTGCCGCATGCAGCGGTTCACCGCGGCGCCTCCCCGGTGCGCGCCGCCGTCGGGGCGGGGACGTCGGGGCCGGGACCGTCCGCGGGTTCGGGCCGGCGGGCCCGGTCGCTGATCCTGATCAGCACCGCCACGATGATCCAGTTGGTCACCACCGACGAGCCGCCCTGCGCCAGGAACGGCATCGCCATGCCGGTCAGCGGGATCAGGTCCATCACCCCGCCGGCGATCACGAACACCTGGAGCGCCAGGATGGAGGCGAGCCCGGCCGCCAGCAGCCGCCCGAACGGGTCGCGCAGCGACAGCCCGGCCTTGAAGCCCCGGTTGACCAGCAGCGCGTACAGCAGCAGCAGGGCGCTCAGTCCGACCAGCCCCAACTCCTCGCCGGCGGTGGCCAGCACGAAGTCGGACTTGGCGGCGAAGCCGATCAGGTACGAGTAGCCCTGGCCGAGACCGGTGCCCAGCACCCCGCCGTCGGCGAACGCGAACAGCGACTGGGCGAGCTGGCTGGGACCGAGCCCGGCGTCGATGGTCCGGAACGGGTGCAGCCAGTCCAGCACCCGGCTGTGCACGTGCGGCTCCAGGCGCCCCGCCGCGTACGCCCCCAGCGAGGCCAGCAGCAGCCCCACCGCGATCCAGCCGGTGCGGCCGGTGGCCACGTACAGCATCACCACGAACAGGCAGAAGAACAGCAGCGAGGTGCCCAGGTCCCGCTCGACGGCCAGCACGCCCACGCTCATCAGCCAGATCGCCAGCACCGGGCCGAGCACCCGGCCGGTGGGCAGCTGCATGCGGCGCAGCACCCGGCGGCCGGTGTACGCCAGCGCCGCGCGGTTGGCCGACAGGTAGGCGGCGAAGAACACCGCGAGCAGCACCTTCGCGAACTCGCCCGGCTGGAGGGAGAATCCGGCGAACCGCACCCAGATCTTGGCGCCGTTCACCGCGGGGAAGGCGATCGGCGCCACCAGCAGCACCAGCGCGAGCGTCACGCAGATGTAGGCGTACCTGGCCAGCAGCCGGTGGTCGCGCAGCGCCAGCACCACGACGATGAACAGCCCCACCCCGGTCGCCGACCAGATCAGCTGCGCCGGCGCGGCCTTCGGGCCCAGCGACGGCTCCAGGTCCAGCCGGTAGATCAGCACCAGCCCGATGCCGTTGAGCAGCACGGCGATCGGCAGCAGCAGCGGGTCGGCGTACGCGGCGCTGGTGCGCACCGCGAGATGGGCGAGCAGGGCCAGGCCCGCCAGTCCGGCGCCGTAGCCGAGCGTGCCGGGCGGCACCGCGCCGTTCCTGGCCAGCCCGACCTCGGCGTACCCGTACATGGAGACCAGCACGGCGGCGACGATCAGCGACAGCTCGACCCCGCGGCGGCGGGGCCGCTGCGGGGCCGGCGGGGGAGGAGCGGTGGGGGCGGTCGCCGACGGGGCGCTCATGGGCGGCCACGGTAGCAACCGGTGACCCATATGTCCGTTAGGTGCGGCATGCGGCCCCGGGCTGTCCCTCCGGTGGGCGGCAGCAGGGACGTAGGGTGACCGGTGTGATGGTTCCCGACGAACTCGCCGACCTGCCGTACGCGGACCTGCTGCAGCCCCACACCGGCCCGTTGACCGTCGAAGGCGACTACGACACGGTCCACTTCGACGGCCTCACGTACCAGGACGGCGAGGCGGCCAACGGCTCGCGCTTCCTGGAGTCCGCCGTCACCGACTGCCTGTTCGCCGACACCAACCTGCGGCGCACCCGCTTCAACGACGTCTGGGCCTCCGGGACCCGGTTCACCGGCGTCTCCCTCGCCGAGACCGACTGGCTCGACTCCGCGCTGACCGGCTGCTCGCTGGCCGGCGTGGAGTTCTTCGGCGCCGTGCTGCGCCGCGTGGTGCTGCGCCGCTGCAAGCTCGACTCGGTCAACCTGCGCGGCACCGCCCTGCACGACGTGGTCTTCGAGGACTGCGTGCTGAAGGACGTGGACTTCGGGGAGGCGAAGCTGGCCGGCGTGACCTTCCCCGGCAGCCGGCTGGAGCGGGCCCGGTTCGGCCGGGCCACCCTGGCCAAGGCCGACCTGCGCGGCGCGGTGGCCATCGACCTCGCCGACGGCTACGACAGCCTGCGCGGCGCGGTCATCAGCTCCAGCCAGCTGCTCGACCTGGCGCCCGCGCTGGCCGCCACGCTCGGCATCACCGTCGCGGACCGTTGAACCGGGCCGCCGGAACGCCTGCCGTCCCGGCGGCCGGAACAACCGCAGAACCGGTGCGCGTTCCCGCACAAGGGCACGGGTGCGCGTTCCCGCACCACGGCGCGGGCGCGCGTTCCGGCGCCACTTCGCAACCCCACCCTCCTCAGGAGAACCCCGTGAGCACTGTGTACGACATCCCGCTGCGCACCCTGGACGGCGCCGCCACCTCGCTCGCCGACCACCGCGGCAAGGCCGTCCTGGTGGTGAACGTCGCGTCCAAGTGCGGACTGACGCCGCAGTACGAGGGCCTGGAGCGGCTGCAGAAGCGTTACGCCGACCGCGGCTTCACCGTCCTCGGCGTGCCCTGCAACCAGTTCGGCGGCCAGGAGCCCGGTACCGCCGAGGAGATCCAGACCTTCTGCTCCACGACCTACGGCGTCAGCTTCCCGATGCTGGAGAAGATCGAGGTCAACGGCGCCGGCCGGCACCCGCTGTACGACGTGCTGACGCAGGTCCCGGACGCGTCGGGCGAGGCCGGCGACATCACCTGGAACTTCGAGAAGTTCCTCGTCGGCCCCGGCGGCGAGGTCGTCGGGCGGTTCCGCCCGCGCACCGAGCCGGAGGCGGCGGAGGTCACCGGGGCGATCGAGGCACAGCTGGAGAAGTGACCGCTGCAGGGCACTCCGGGGCACGTGTGACCCCGTGTGACCAGGGGTTCGTCCCCTCCCGGGGTGCCCTAGATGCGCGAACGCGCCATGGCAGAATCCGGCCCGTCGGTGGACATTGTCCGGATCACCCCCTTCCTGGAACGCTCTGAGTACCGCCTCGACGAGGAAGGGACAGTGGCAGTGCAGGAGATCGAGTTCCGTAGCGGACACCTGTGTGTCGACACGGACCCTGCCCTGTGCGTTCCTTGCCAGGAGCGGTTGGATCGGCAACTCGCCTTGCTTCCCCGGGTATACGGCGAGTTGGAGGTTGCGCTCGTACCGGCGCCGGACTCCGGCGACCGATGGACCGGCACTGCCCGGCCCGGCATCCCCCTGAACGGGCCGGCTGTCGAGGCGCGCGCCGCAATTCGAGGCACTCTCGCCTCCTGGGCCGATCTGATAGTCGAGGGCCGCACCGTCCGTCTCCCCCTACGGACGGTGCCGGCCCTCGCAGCCTTCCTCCGGCGCCACCTCGGCTGGCTGGCCGTTCACCCGGCCGCGGACGAGGCGGCGACGGAGATCGACGCACTCCTGCAGCGGTCGCTCGCGATCGCCCGCTCCCAGCCGGAGACCCTGGCCGCGGGCGGGCGCGACGCCGCCTGAGCGGCCGCTACCCCTTCCCCCCCACCCCTTCCGCTCCTTCCCCCCACCGCTCCCGCCGCCTGCGCGCCTGGTCGCCCCCACCGCTCCTCCGGCCGGCTCGCCCCACTCGTGCCCCGGCATCCGTCGCCGTGCGTTCCGACGTGTCCGGGCGAACTCCCCCCACAGGAAAAAGCTGTACGGCCCGCGATGATTCGCGGGCCGTACAGCTGACGAGGAAAGTGCCGGACTACGGGATCCAGTTGGCCGGAGCGGCGTTGGGGATCCAGTTGTCCGGAGACGCGTCATCGGCCGGGGCCTCCGGCGCGTTCGGAATCCAGTTCGCCGGAGCGGCGTTGGGGATCCAGTTGTCCGGCTCGGCGTTCGGAATCCAGTTGTCCGGGGTGGGGTCTGCGGCTGTGGCGGCCGGCGCGGCCGGCGCGCTTTCGGCGATCGCGGCGACGGCGCCGATCGTCGACAGGCCGAGGACCAAGGCTGCAACCGCAGCTATCTCAATCTTGCGCCGGGAACGCGACATTGTGGTCCTTCGGATCGGAGACTCGGGGGGCCTCGTGCGGGGTCGTACTCGGATCAAGGATGGCAAAGACCCAGAGCTGACGGCCATGTTCCGCTTCTGCGTAAATACGCAATGGCGGGAATGCGCAACTCAGACCAACCCGTGGGTCACCGCAAGGACCCCGGCCTGAAATCGACTGTCCGCCTGGAGGTATCTCATGATCTCCGACACCAGGCGACTCACCGTGCGCAGAGACACTCCCAGTTTGCGGGCGATCCGCTCGTCTGTCAGCCCGTTCGCCAACAATCGCATCGTCGTGCGGTGCTGGTCGGTCAGCTCGCCCTCCTGTTCAAGGGCGCCGCTGGCCTGTGACGAGTACGGCACGGAGCGCAGCCAGCAGTCCTCGAAGAGGGCCACGTACGACCGGATGAGGGCCGTACCGCGCACCACGATGGCCGCCTCCGACGGGTTTTCCGGATTCGCCGTGAGAAATGCGGTGTGCGTGTCCGCGAGCAGCAGATCGAAAGGCAGTTGCGGGGCCAGCCGGACTTCCACGCCGGTGGCGGAAAGCTGCGCCAGGTATTTACGCTGCCGTGGTGCGGAATCCACACTCTGGCTGTAGATGGCGCGCACTTTGATGCCGCGCTGAATGAGTTCCTCGTCGGCCTTGATGGAATACGAGAGAACTTCGGAAGAGGGCAGCGGACCGGGATGCATGGAACTCGTCGACGCGACGATCGACGCATTGAATTCCGCGAGGGTCTGCCGCTTCCGCTCGTCGCTACTCGCGAGCCGCACCTCGATCTTGTCGGACTCCCGCTGCACGGTCGGCCGGTACCGCTCCATGAGCGACTCGGCCGCGTCCAGGAGTCCGGTCAGCTCCTCGCGCTGGTGGCGCAGTTCCTCGCGCTGCCTGGCCAGCAGGCCGATCAGCGCGGTGTCCGGCTCGATGGGGTCCACTTCGTCCGGCATGCGGCCCGGACGTATCAGTCCCAGGCTCTCCAGCTCGGCCCAGCCGGGGGCGGCCTCGTCCTCGGTCATCCCGGCGGCGGCCGTGGCCTTCGCCGGTACGGAGGAGCCATGGCTGCGCAATACCTGGTACAGGGCGAGTCCGATGTCTCCGGCGTCCGGACCGCTGTTTCGAGCAGAATTGGCCACGAGTTCCCCCTTTCGCCACCATGCGCCTTGCTGTTCGGGTCCGCGCTCGCGACCTGGACCCGAAGCGACTCTAGCAACTGATCGGTCCCCTGCCAGCGGCCCTGCCGGCGGGGTTCCGCTCTGAAGCGGTGGCACGTCCCCTTCATCGTCGGACAAGGAGGTCTTTACCGCCAGCTTGCCGGACGATTTCTTCCGGCCGACCAGGCAGTGGTAAGCCTGGGACGCCAGGGAGACGCGGGGTGGCGGAGGTGCGGCGGGCGTGCACGGAGCGATGGACGAAGCGGCGCAGGCGATTCCGGTTCCGGTCGCGCTGATCGGAGCCGGCAAGGTGGCCCATGCCGCCCATCTACGGGAGCTACGTGATCTCCGTCACATCGTGCGACTGGCCGCGGTGATCGAGGCCGATCCGGCGCGGATCGCGGCCGTCGTCGCCCAGGGGTTTTCGGACACGGCGGTCTGCGCGGACCTGGACGAGGCGGTCAGGGCCGGCGCCCGCGCCGCCCTGGTGTGCACGCCGTGGTGGACGCACCGCGACGTGGTGCTCGCCTGCCTCGCCCGCGGGCTGCCCGTGCTGTGCGAGAAGCCGGTGAGCCTGGACCTCGCCGAGATCGACGAACTGGCCGCGGCGGAGCGGGCCGCGGGCGTTCCGGTGGCCGCGGCGTACATGAAGCGGCACGACCCGGTCGTCGGCCTGTTCGTCGAGCACTGCAAGGAGCAACTGGCGCACGGCCGCCGCCTGGTGGTCGACATCCACGACCCCAACGCGCCGCACCAGGTCGCGCACCTGCTGCCGTACGAGCCGCCGCCCTTCGGACCGCAGCCGCCGCCCGCGCGTGAGGCGCTGGCACGCGCGCTCGGGCCGGGCGCGGACGCCGCGCAGGGCGAGGCGTACGCCCGCGGCCTCGGCGGCTCCCTGGTCCACCAGATCAACCTCGTGCACGCCGTGCTGGACGGCGGTCCCGGCCTGTACGGGAACCTGCTGCACGCCGACGGGTGGGCCGGCGGCGACACCGTCAGCTGCCGCTGGCGGCCGTCCGACGGCCTGGTGGTGGACGCCACCCACGCGCGGCTGCCCGCGCACCGGCGCTACCGCGAGGTGCTGGAGTTCACCGCCGAGGACTCGGTGGCCACGCTCACCCTGCCGTCGCCCTACGCCCGCGACGAGACGGCCACCCTGCGCGTGGAGAGCTGGGAGGCGGCCGGCGGCATCGGCACGGTGAGCCTGCGGACCGCGGAGCCGGGCCGCACCGGCTTCCGGCGGCAACTCATCGCGTGGGCGCGCAGCCTCAGCGAGGACGCGGCGCCGCCCCTGCCCGGCCTCGCCGACGTCCGCCGCGACACCCGCGTCCTCCACGAGGCCGCGCGGCGGCTCAGCTGACGATGTTCCACGGGGCGCGTCCGGAGGCGGGGCGGCTCAGCTGATCCCGGTGCCGCAGTCCTGGCGCACGGTGCGGCCGGAGGCCGGGGTGTCCGCCAGGCCGCTGTAGCCCGCCACGTCGAGGGCGGCGGCCAGCCGGTACGTATACGTGCCGACCCTGCCCTGCGGGCAGGGCGCGGAGACCGCGGGGCCGCTCTGGGCCCGCTCCTCGGCAACCGGGGTGCCTCGCGCTGCGCGTGGCCGTCCGCTGGTCTCGTCGTGGCTGGTCGCGCAGTTCCTCGCGCCCCTGGCGGTGCACCTTCGGTGGGTGGGGTCGGGGCCGCCACGGGAGTGTCTCCTCGGAACTGTGCGTGCGGCTCTCCCCATTGGGTGGGCCGGGTGGATGCACAGTTCCTGCGGGGACACTCCCGCACCGTCCCCTCCCAGCCCGGCCCCCGTCTGCGGGAGGAATGGGGACGGCGTCCACCCCGCAGGGGCGCGGGGTCCCCCAGCGCGACCAGCCACCACCGGTCCGCACCCGGCAACGCACCTCTGGGGTACCCCGGCTGCCCGCCCCGGAGGGGCGATGCTCCAGGAGCGCGGGGAACTCCGCGCCCAGCCACAACGCATGCCGCAGACGGCAAACCACCGGGCGGGGCACCCCGGTTGCCGAAGGGGCGCGGGGAACTGCGCGACCAGCCACAGCGGGCCGAAGGACGGCAACGACGCCCAAGGGGCAGCCCGGTTGCCGTGGGGCGCGGGGAATTGCGGCGGCGTCGTCGGCGGCAACCGGGCTGCCCGTGCCCGTGTTTTGCCGTCTGCCGCACCGTCGTGATTGCTCGCGGAGTTCCCCGCGCTCCTGGAGCATCGCCCCTCCGGGGCGGGGGTCGGGGCTGCCCCCCGAGGGTGCGTTGCCGGGCGCGCGCACCGGGTGGGCAGGGAAGCCCGGACCCATTCCTCCCGCAGACGGGGGCCGCGCTGGGAGGGGACGGTGCGGGAGTGTCCCCGCAGGAACTGTGCATCCACCCGGGCAACCCAAGGGAAGAACCCGCACGCACAGTTCCGAGGAGACACTCCCGTGGCGGCCCCGACCCCACCCACCGAAGGTGCACCGCCAGGGGCGCGGGGAACTGCGCGACCAGCCACAACGGCGCCGCACACGGCGATGGCGCCCCGGGGGCACCCCGGACCCCGCCAGGGGCGCGGGGTCCCCCAGCGCTTCGCCTGGGAGGTGCCCCCAGCGCGACCAGCCACGACGAGACCAGCAGACGGCAACGCGCAACGCGAGGCACTCCGGTTGCCGAGGGGCGCGGGGAACCGTAGGCCGGGGGAACGCCGTGGACAGGGGGGCACGGCCCTGGGAGGGGCGGCCGGACGGGGCCGGGGGGAGTGGGGGAAAGCGAGGCCCGGTGGGGGGCAAGGAGAAGCGGCGAACCCTCACGGAGTGAGAAAAGTGCGGGTGAGGGCCACCCGCGACCGCAGCCCCAACTTGCGGTACGTACGGGTCAGAGCCGCCTCGACCGTCTTCACGCTGACAGAAAGAGCCGCCGCCGTCTCGCGATTGGTGGCCCCTCGCGCGACGAGGAGAGCGACCCGCCGCTCCACGGGGGTGAGCCGATCGAGAGCGGGCCCGCCCGCTCCGTCCGACCCCGGTCCGGGAAGGGCCAAGGCGTCCACCTCAGCGAGAGCGACCTCGCGCCACGGCCCCGCCCCGCACCGCGTGAACACCCGCACCGCCTCGGTGAAGGCCGCCCGCGCCAAGGCGACCTCACCCGCGCGAAGACGGACCCGCCCCAGGGCGAGCCGCGTGCGCCCCTCCTCCAGGGGATAGGGAACGGCCGCCAGCCCGGCCAGAGCCCTTCCCAACTGCACAAGAGCCAGGTCCAGTTCACCTCGCGACGCGCTGACCAGCGCCCCGCAGCGGTCGAGCACGGCCAGCACCCCGCGCCGCCCCAGCCGCACCGCCTGCGTCCGCGTCTCGGCGATCACGCCCGCCGCCTCCTCCGTGCGGCCGGCCGCGACGAGCGCCTCGACCAGGTCGCCGTGCCAGCGCCGCACGGCGGGATCGCCCTGGCCCTGGGCGAGTTCGAGCCGCCGGGCGCGCCGCAGCGCCCGTACCGCCTCCGCCGTCTCCCCGCGCAGCAGCCGCACATGGCCCTCGGCGTGCAGGGCGCGCGGCAGGAACAGCTGGTCGTCGTCGTCCTCGCTGTGCCGCCGGGCCCGTTCGGCCGCGGCCAGCGCGCGTTCGGTGCTGCCGCCGGCCGCCTCCGCGAGGGCGGCCGCGTACCAGGCGGGCCCCTCGCTCAGACCGGCCCGCTCGGTCACCTCGAGGCACTGCTGCGCCAGGTCCAGGGCCCGCGCGCACCGCCCGCGCAGGATCTCCACCTGCGCGAGCCCGGACAGGCACTGGCACAGGCTCTCGGCCGAACCCCGGTACCGCACCGTGTAGATGAGGGCCCGCAGCTCGGTGCGCGCCTCGTCGGTGCGGTCGTGCAGCAGGTGCCGGCGGTGTTTGAGGAACACCGGGCCGTTGTGGTCGAAGAGCACGCGCGGGTCCTGCGGGGCGGCCAGGGCGTCGGCGAGGGTGCGTTCGGCCTCGGGCCGCCCGAGGTAGAACTCCAGCGCGGCCTGCTGGGTGAGGGCGAGGGTCTCGGTGCGGCGGTCGCCGGCCGCGCGCGCCAGGACCGCCGAACGCGCCGCGTGGTCAAGGGCCTTGGCCGCCGAGCCGGACACCATCCAGGCGCGCCAGGCCAGCCGGTGGTGGAGGCGGGCCAGCAGCTCGGGGTCGTCGCGGGCGTCTCTGAGCGCCTGCGGGAAGACGTCGGCGATCTCGGCCATGGCCTGCCCGCTGGAGTCGACGACGACGATCCAGGCGCGGACGCGGTCGGCCGGCCGCTCGGTCCTGGCGAGCACCTGGTGGGCCAGGCGCCGGGCGAGCGGGTAGTCGCCGGCCGCGACGGCGTCCTCGGCGGCCGCAAGACGCAGCGCGACGCCGGGCACCTGCCCGCCCGAAGGGGCGTGGTCCGCGGCGAGTTGGGCGAGCCGGGCAGCGACCGCGGGGGCGCCGCGAAGACGGGCGGCGGAGGCGGCGTCGGCCAGCGCGCCGGACACGGACGCGAGCAGCCAGCGGTTCTGGCCGTCCGTGAACTCCGGCGGCTCCGAGGCGGTGTCGACTGTCGCGGGAGCGGCGGCGTCGGCCGGTCCCGATGGCGCCGGGGCCACGTCCGCGAGTCCCGGCGGCGCGGGGGCGGCGTCCGCGAGTCCTGGGGGTGCGGGGACGTTGCCGGTGGTGCCCCGCGGCTCGGGGGCGCTGTACGGGGTGGGGCCCGTCGCTTCGGTCATCCCGGGTCCTTCCGGATCCGGCCCGTTCGGCGGCATGCGGCGGCCGGCCGATCGTGCTCCTGACAAGTGGGGCGGGTGATCCCAGTGTCGGAAGGCTTGGGCCGCCGGTCAATGGCGCCACAGGAAACGCCAAGGGCGGTGACAGGGAGGGCAGGACGGGAAGTGGTGCGCCCCGCCCGGCAGCGTGGGGGACCTGCCGGGCGGGGCGGTTCGGGGGACGGGCTCTGCGTCCGGGGCGGGCCGCAGGCCGTTCCCGCCGGGACGCGGCCCCGGGCGCTACCCGTCGATCCGGTGCTGGGTCCAGAAGGACGTCAGGTCCGTGCTGGTCGCCGCCTGGGCCGCGGCTTTGAACTCCGCGGTGGTGGACACCCCGTACCAGTGGGACTGGGCGTAGTCGTGCAGCAGCGTGGTCATCGCGCTGTCGCCGATCAGCCGGCGCAGGTCGTGCAGCGCGCACTTGCCGTAGCCGTAGACGACGGTGGAGTACCGGGAGGAGTGCGCGTCCCAGTACGCCATCGAGTTGGTGATCTTCTCGGCGGAGGACTGCCAGGAGACGCTGCTCCAGCAGCCGGAGCCGGTCTTGCCCTCGGCGAGGTCGGTGGCGTAGTCGGTGAACGCCTCGTCAAGCCAGGGGCTGTTGTACTCGTCGTCGCCGACGATCCCGTAGAACCACTGGTGGCCGAGCTCGTGGGTGAGCGCGTTGGTGCTCACCAGGTCCAGCACGAAGCCGGGGTACTCCATGCCGCCGAACCAGAAGTTGTTGTCCAGCACCGCGTCGACCTCGCCGTAGGGGTACGCGCCGAAGCGTGCCGCGTGGGCGTCGATCGCGGACTCCGCGGTGCTGAGCATCGACTGCGCGCTGGCGGCCGAAATCCCGCTCACCGCGTACACGTTGACCGG
Organism: Streptomyces sp. NPDC020917; assembly: GCF_044333795.1. Classification (NCBI taxonomy): domain Bacteria; kingdom Bacillati; phylum Actinomycetota; class Actinomycetes; order Kitasatosporales; family Streptomycetaceae; genus Streptomyces; species Streptomyces sp. NPDC020917. The sequence goes on from NZ_JBIRRR010000004.1 coordinate 81,461, forward strand.
CACGCCGCCCGGCGAGGTGCCCGACACCTTGCTGAACGCCCCGGCCGCCCAGGCGAAGTCGCGGACCTTGGCGGCGGTCGCGGTGGTGACCGTGCGGCCGGCGGCGCCCGGGGTGTCCACCGAGGTGCCGGTGGCCGGCACGAGCAGGTTCGACGGGTGGTCGAGCGTGACGTGGAAGTCGGCGGCCAGCGAGTAGAAGGACTCGCCGTTGTTGGTGTACGGGTCCAGGTGCCAGCCGGAGCCGTCGCGGATCGCCAGCACCGGAAGGGCGTTGCCGAGGAACGCGAACGCCCCGTCGTGCCCGAACCGGTCGGCGCCGCTGGGCACCACGATCCGCAGGTCGAAGCCGATCGTGCCGCTCTGGCCCTGCTGCAGTGGGGTCGGCAGGGCCACGTCCAGGGCGGTGCAGCCCACGGACAGCGCCGACGGGGTGCCTCCGGTCACGTTCGTCACGGTGATCGGGGTGGAGGGGCAGCTGCCGTGGTAGTTGTCCCACAGCCGCAGGTAGACGTCGCCCAGCGGCGCCGCGGAGGCGTTGGTGAAGGTGACGCTCTCGTGCCCGGTCCAGGTGGTGCCGGCGGTGTCGCTGCTGAGGTTCACCGTGTAGGCCGGGGACGCGGGCGTGCGCGTGCTGTCGGCGGCCGGCGGGGTCGTCGGGGGAGTGGTCGGTGGCGTGGTGGGCGGGGTGGTGCCGCCGTCGCCGGAGGTGCCGAGCGCGACGTCGTCGACGACGAAGCTGGTCTGAAGGCCGGAGTCCTCGGTGCCGGTGAAGGACAGGCTGGCGTTCTGCCCGATGAACGACGAGACGTCGAAGGTGCGTTGGACGTAGCCGCTGCCGGCGTCCAGGTTCGAGTAGGTGGCCAGGGTGGTTCCGCCGAGCTTCGCGGTGAGCGTGTCGTAGGCGGTCGTCGCGGTGGTCTCGGCGGTGTCGACGTGCAGCCAGACGGTGAGGGTGGCGGTGCCGCAGCCGGCCGGGATCGCCAGCGCCTGCGACAGGGTGTCGGTGTGCGCCGAGCCGTAGCCGTCCAGCCAGGCGAACCGGGTGCCGCCGTGCGCGCTCTGACCGCCGCCGCTGGTGATGACGCCGCTGGAGCTCGTCCAGGGCGACGTCCCGTTCTCGAAGCCGCCGTTGGCCACGACCTGGGTGGGCGTGCAGGCCGTGGCCGGTGCGGCGGCCCGCGTCCCGGCCTGGGCGACGCCCGCGACGGCCGCGGTCACGACCAGTCCCGCGGCGCCCGCGGCCGCCACCAGGGGCAGCAGCCGTCGGCGTCTCATCGGTCGTCTCATCGTTGCATCGGTTCCTCTCGTGGCGGCGCCGCGGTCCGAAGGGCCGGTGCCGGGAGTGGGGGGCGAGGTCCGACGCCCGGTGGCGGAACCACCTGGACGCCCCGAGAGTCTGGGCCCGTGGCGACCCGCCGGTAACCCCCGCCGCCCAGCTCTAGGGATTTCCCTACGCCACCTGCGGCCCTTCCCCCGTGGCCCGCAACCGGAGCACCCTGGCCCCGCACGTGCAGTAGTGGACACGTGAACGTTCAGCCATGGGAATAGCGTTCAAGTTCTTGACGCACTGTCGGCTCACGCGCAGACTGCGACTCGTTTGCGTTCATCCTGTGAACCCGCACCGCGGACGAACTTTTGGAGAGTCGCATGCGCATGGCCCGTCTGGCCGTCGCGGCAGCAGCAGCCGCCGCGCTGGCCATACCCCTGGCAGTGCCCGCTGCCGCCGGAAGCGGTTCTGGAACCGAGACCGCCGGAGGCACCGCCGCCCGGCCCTGGCTGGACACCACCCTTCCCGTGGAGCAGCGGATCGACCTGCTGCTCCAGCAGATGACCAACGCCGAGAAGGCCGGCCTGATGACGGCCGTCGGCAAGCCGGCCGGCTCGCACGCCACGGGCTACACCCCCGGCGTCGACCGGCTGGGCATCCCCGGAATGAGCTTCACCGACGGGCCCGGTGGCGTCCGCGACGGCCAGCCGTCCACCGCCCTGCCCTCCCCGGTCTCCCTGGCCGCCTCCTTCGACACCGAACTCGCCCGCCAGTACGGCACGGTGATGGGCACCGAGGCCAAGTCCCGCGGATACCAGGTGATCTACGGGCCGATGGTGAACATCGTCCGCACCCCGCTCGGCGGCCGCGACTTCGAGACGTTCGGCGAGGACCCCCAACTGGCCGGCGGCATCGCCGCGTCCGAGATCGAGGGCATCCAGGCGCAGGGCGTCGGCGCGCAGGTCAAGCACTACGCCGGCAACAACCAGGAGAACGCCCGCACCACCTCCAGCTCGAACATCGACGAGCGGACCCTGCACGAGATCTACCTGCCCGCCTTCGAGAAGGCGGTCAAGGACGCCCACGTCTGGTCCGTGATGTGCGCGTACAACAAGGTCAACGGGACCTACGCCTGCGAGAACGCGCAGATCCTCAAGGACATCCTGGTCGACACCTGGAAGTTCGACGGCGTCATCGACACCGACTACCCGGCCAACCACTCCACCGTCGCCTCCGCGCTCGCCGGCCTCGACCAGGAGTTCAGCGGCACCACCTACTTCCAGCAGCTGCCGGCCGCCGTCGCCGCCGGGCAGGTCCCGCAGTCCGTGCTGGACGAGGCGGCCCGCCGCATCCTGCGACTGGAGTTCCGCACCGGGCTGTTCGACCCGAAGCCGCCGCCCACCGTGGACTACGAGGCGGACAGCGCGTTCGCCCGGCAGGCCGCCGAGGACGGCAGCGTCCTGCTGAAGAACGACCACGCCACGCTCCCGCTGGACACCTCCGAGCTGACCTCGCTCGCGGTCATCGGCCCCAACGCCGACACCGCGATCACCGGCGGCGGCGGCAGCTCCGCGGTCACCCCGTACAAGAAGGTCGACCCGCTGACCGGGCTGCGCTCCCGGCTCGGCTCCGGCGTCGACATCACCGCCGTCAAGGCCGGCCAGGGCAGCGGCTTCCCGCCGATCCCGGCATCCGCGCTGAGCGGCCTGCAGGGCCAGTACTTCGCCAACAAGACGCTCTCCGGCACCCCCGTGCTGACCCGCAACGACAGCACGATCGACTTCGACTGGGGCACCGGCTCGCCCGACCCGTCGGTGCCCGCCGACGGCTTCTCGGCCCGCTGGACCGGCACCGTCACCGCGCCCGCCACGGCCGCGTACACCTTCGCCGCCACCAGCGACGACGGCAGCCGGATCTACCTCGACGGCAAGCTGATCGCCGACAACTGGAGCGACCACGGCGTCAGCACCGTCAAGAGCGCCGCGGTGCAGCTGACCGCCGGCGAGCCGCACGCCCTGAAGGTGGAGTACTACGAGAACGCCGGCGGCGCCTCGGTCTCCATCGGCTGGTCCGCGCCCGGCGTGCCCGACCCGACCCTGCAGGCCGCGGCCGCCGCGGCCGCCAATTCCGACGCCGCGGTCGTCGTCGTGGGCGACTCCTCCAGCGAGGGCTCGGACCGCACCACCCTCGCGCTGCCCGGCAACGAGGACGACCTGATCCGGGCCGTCGCCGCCGCCAACCCCCGCACCATCGTGGTCGTCAGGGCCGGCGCCCCGGTGCTGATGCCGTGGCTGTCCGACGTCCCCGCGGTCCTCGACATGTGGTACCCGGGCCAAGAGGACGGCAACGCGCTCGCCGCGCTGCTCACCGGCGACGCCGAGCCCGGCGGCCGCCTGCCGGTCAGCTTCCCCGCCAGCAACACCCAGACCCCCACCGCCGCCGCCCCCGGCCGCTACCCGGCCGTCAACGGCGTCTACACCTACAGCGAGGGCCTGGAGGTCGGCTACCGCTGGTACCAGCAGGAGAACCAGACCCCGCTGTTCCCCTTCGGCTACGGCCTGGCGTACACCTCCTTCCGGCTGTCGAACCTGCGCGCCGCGCCCGGCGTCCTGACCGTCGCCCCCGACGGCAGCGCCCCGGTGAACGTGTCCGTCGACGTCACCAACACCGGCCGGCGCACGGGCTCCGACGTGGTCCAGCTCTACCTCGGCCACCCCGCGGGCTCCGGCGAACCGCCCAAGACGCTCGCCACGTTCGCCAAGGTCACCGTCAAGCCCGGCCAGACCAGGACGGTGCAGCTCACCCTGCACGCCGACGACCTGCGGGTGTGGGACAGCAGCGCCCACGGCTGGACGGTGCTCGACGGCCGTTACCCGCTGTACGTCGGCGAGTCGTCCGCCGACACCCCGCTGACCACGGCCGTGACCGTGCACAAGAGCATCGGCGTGCAGTCCGTCGCGGTCGGCGCGCCGGCCACCACCGACGCGGGCAGCACCCAGACGGTCACCACGAAGTTCACCAACGACGGTGACTTCACCGCCGCCGGCCTGCGCCTCGGGCTGACCGTGCCGGACGGCTGGACCGCGACCCCCGCGGCCGGCTCCTCCACGACCGTGCCCGCCGTCGGCCCGCACGGCACCGCCACCACCACCTGGAAGGTCACCGCGCCGGCCGGCGCCACCCCGGGCGCGGCCGCGTTCACCGGCACCGCCGCGTACGACCTGGGCGGCAGCCAGTCGCGCAGCGCCAAGGCCGGCACCACCGTGCCCTACGCGTCGGTCGCCGCCGCGTTCAACAACGCCGGGATCAGCGCCGACAGCGACCCGAGCACCGGCAAGCTGGACCCGGGCGGCTACAGCCTGTCCGCCACCCAGCTGGCCGCGGTCGGCTACACGCCCGGCGCGCAGGTCACCGCGAACGGCCTGACCTACGCCTGGCCGAACACCACGCCGGGACAGCCCGACAACGTGGCCACCGCCGGGCAGGCCATCCGGGTCTCCGGGCAGGGCAGCAGGATCGGACTGCTGGGCACCGGCATCAGCTCGGCCCACTCCGGCACGGTCCACGTCACGTACACCGACGGGACGACCGCCGACGTCGCGGTGGACTTCCCCGACTGGTACAGCAACAAGGCCAGCGGCAACAGCCAGTTGGCGGTCACCACCGCCAACTGGAACCGCCCGCCGACCGACACCCTCGGCAACCACGCGGTGAGCCTCTACACCACCGGCGGGGCGCTCGACCCGTCCAAGACGGTCGCACTGGTGACGCTGCCGAACGACAGCGGCATCCACGTGTTCGCCGTCTCCATCGGCTGACCGTCCTCCGCACCACCCGCACATGACCGCCGCCCGCCCCGGAACTCCGGGGCGGGCGGCGGCATCTCACGGTTGCGGATGCTCCGGGGCCGCGGTCAGGTGGCCTCGGACGCGGTGAGCGCGTCCAGCGCGCTCTGCTGGCAGCCGTACCCCGTGCCGGTCAACGGGCCGTTCCAGTGCGGTCCGTAGGAGTCCAGGGCGTTGCGGTCGTTGGCGTGCGCCGCGTTCGCCTGGGTGTCCAGGTAGCCGTTGTACGGGTGGTCGGACAGCTGCTTGTCGAGGTCGCGCAGGCCGCGGATGTACGCGCCCTTGAACGACGCCCCGTCGTTGTCGCACGCGTCCGACTCGCCCGGATCGTGCAGCACACCCGAGGAGTTGATGGCGGACGCGGTCGTCGAGGCGTTCGCCAGCGTGCGGGCGGTGGTCAGCAGGCCGCTGTCGCCGGTGGCCTTGTACAGCTCGGTGAGGCCGCCGAGCACCACGCCCTGGTTGTACGTCCAGGTGGGCTGCCCGTTGTTGACGCAACTGCCGTTGAGACCGTCGTTGATCAGATGCGAGGAGTTGATCATCCCGCTGGCCTGGAACCACGACCACTCGCTCTGCGCGCGGCCCAGGTAGACCGAGTCGCCCGAGATCCGGTTGTGCAGGGCCGCGTTCAGCTCCAGGTACAGCTCGTTGGTGATGGCGTTCTTGTAGGCGTTGGTCTCGTTCCACTGCACGCCGCCGCCGCACGTGCCGTTCCAGTACGCGAACATGTGGTCCGCGTCGGCGCGGGCGGTGTTCAGGTAGCGGCTGTCACCGGTCAGGTCGTAGGCGTCGACCCACGCCAGCCCCCACCATCCGGTGTCGTCGAGGTAGTCGTTGCGGAAACTGCCCTCGCGCGCGTTGACGTTGAGGTCGTACGTGCGGGAGACGGCGTACGTGTAGCTGGGCATGCCGCTGGTGCGGATGTTGTCGATCACGGAGGTCAGGGCGTTGGCGGCGGTCCACCAGCCGTTGCCGCCGAACAGGCCAGTGCCGCGGTCCCAGCTCATCATCAGCGTGGTGGCCGCGGCGGTGCTCGGGCTCCACGCGTTCCAGTTGGACCGGGCCCAGGCGGTGCACGCGATCTCCGGGCGGTCGCCGGCCTTCCCGCACGCGCGGAGGGCGCCGACGCCGGTGTTGCTCCAGTCGTCCACGTTGTACATCAGGGTGCGCCAGCCGCGGGATCCGGACGGCGTCGAGGTGTCCCCGAGCTTGCTGCCGGAGGCCCAGGTGGCGCCCCCGTCGAAGGACCGGTCGAGCCAGACCTCGTCGCCCGGGTTGCCGTTGTCGATGCTGGCCCAGCCCATGGCATCGTTGTCATCTATGTGGAGTTGAATGCTGCGGGAGTAGATCGAGGTGCTGACCGGGACGCGCTCGGAGGGGGCGGCGGCCGGGTCGCGGCCGTCGCAGTAGTTGTTGCAGATCGCGGTTGCCGCTTGCGCTTGGCCGGCGGGCAGGACGGCTCCGGGCACGAGGCTCAGGAGGAGGGCGGCGAGCGTGCTTGTGGCCGCGGCCGCGGCTTTTCCTGGAGTGCGCGGGGTTGAGCCTGCGCGGCGGGCGGGGTCGTTGGGCGGCGCGCTCTTGCCTGCGCGGCGGGCGTGACGTGGGGTCAGAGGGACCATGGCTCCGCTTCCTTGGCGGCGGGCGCCGCCGTTCCGACGGTGGGGGGTGTGGGCGGACCTGGGGGCCCCTTCAGGACACCGCCTTGCCCGGTTCATGTCAACGGCGCCCGGCCCCCATCCGGGGGTGGTGTCGGGGCGTGCCTTTGGCTGCGCGTGGCCGTCTGCTGGTCTGGTTCTGGCTGCTCCGCATCCGGGTTGCCCTCGGCAACCGAGGTGCCTCGCGCTGCGCGTTGCCGTCTGCTGGTCTCGTCGTGGCTGGTCGCGCTGGGGGCACCTCCCAGGCGAAGCGCTGGGGGACCCCGCGCCCCTGGCGGGGTCCGGGGTGCCCCCGGGCCTGCTCTGCCGTGTGCTGGTCTCGTCTCGGCTGGTGGCGCAGTTCCTCGCGCCCCTGGCGGTGCACCTTCGGTGGGTGGGGTCGGGGCCGCCACGGGAGTGTCTCCTCGGAACTGTGCGTGCGGGTTCTTCCCTTGGCTTGCCCGGGTGTGTGCACAGTTCCTGCGGGGACACTCCCGCACCGTCCCCTCCCGGGCCGGCCCCCGTCTGCGGGAGGAATGGGTCCGGGCTTCCCTGCCCACCCGGTGCGCGCGCCCGGCACGCAACCTCGGGGGGCAGCCCCGACCCCCGCCCCGGAGGGGCGATGCTCCAGGGGCGCGGGGAACTCCGCGGGCAACCACGACGGTGCGGCAGACGGCAAAACACGGGCACGGGCAGCCCGGTTGCCGCCGCCGCCTCAATTCCCCGCGCCCCACGGCAACCGGGCTGCCCCTTGGGCGTCGTTGCCGTCCTTCGGCCCGCTGTGGCTGGTCGCGCAGTTCCCCGCGCCCCTTCGGCAACCGGGGTGCCCCGCCCGGTGGTTTGCCGTGCGCGGCATGCGTTGTGGCTGGGCGCGGAGTTCCCCGCGCTCCTGGAGCATCGCCCCTTCGGGGCGGGCAGCCGGGGTACCCCAGGAGGTGCGTTGCCGGGTGCGGACCGGTGGTGGCTGGTCGCGCTGGGGGACCCCGCGCCCCCATGGATGGACGCCGTCCCCATTCCTCCCGCAGACGGGGGCCGGGCTGGGAGGGGACGGTGCGGGAGTGTCCCCGCAGGAACTGTGCATCCCCCCGGGTCACTTCACGAAAGGACCCGCACGCACAGTTCCGAGGAGACACTCCCGTGGCGGCCCCGACCCCACCCACCGAAGGTGCACCGCCAGGGGCGCGGGGAACTGCGCGACCAGCCACGGCGCGGCCGTCAGGTCGTCACCGCCCCCGTGGGGCAGACGGGTTCGTGGCCGGGCCACCGCCCCCCGTGGGGCGGATGGGTCGGGGCCCGGCCACCGGCCGGAGGGGGAACGGGGGATGTCCCCGGGTGCCGGCCGGTGGGGGGCTCAGGGGAGCTCAGAAGGAGTAGACCTCGAAGGAGTACAGGGAGTACCCGTACCCGCTACCCCGCTCCGTCCCGTACATCCGGATGTACCGACCCTCCGCGTTCAGACCAGTGAAATCGTCCGTACCCCCACTGCCCGTCGTCGTCGAACGGACCGTGGTCCACGTGGTCGCGTCGTCCGAGACCTGGATCTCGTAGGACTTGCCGTAGGCAGCCTCCCAGGAGAGCTTGACCTCGTTGATGGTGCGCGAAGTGCCCAGGTCGACCTGGAGCCACTGGGGGTCGGTGTAGTCGCTGGCCCAGCGGGTCGCCGGGTTTCCGTCCGTCGCGTTGGAGGCGGGCAACGTCGCGGCCTCGACCGAGGACGCCGTCGTGGGGCGGCCCTGCGCCAGGTCCGTTCCGGTGGCGGTCCAGCTCAGGGTGAGGGAGCCGGCGGCGCCGCCCGCGTCGGTCGCGGTGATGGTGACGGTCGTGGTGCCGACACTGACCGGCGTGCCGGTGATGAGGCCGGACGCGGAGATCGTCAGCCCCCGGGGCAGCCCGGTGGCCGTGTAGGTGAGCTGCTGCCCCGCCCCGGAGTCCGTACCGGTGATCTGCAGCGGGGTGATGGCCGCGCCCGCCGGCCCGCTCTGGTCGCCGGGGTCGGTGAGGGCGACGGTGCCGGTGCTGGTGCCGCCGGCCGGCGTGAAGGTCAGGGTCTGCGCCCTGACCGATCGGGTGTCGCCGCCCGTCCCGACGTTGTCCCAGCTGCGCTGAGGAGCGGTGACGACGGACTGCCCGCCCTGCTCGGTGAGGCTGAGGGCCAGGCCGCTGTAGCGGTTGACGAGCCGGTAGGCACCGGTGGCCGTCGAGGCGCCCTTGGGGCCGTGGGCCCGGGTGATGGCCTGCAGCGACCACTGCTGGCCGATCGTCGGGGCGGCACCGACGGCGCTCGCGGTCACGGGGGCGTTCCAGGCGCGCCCGGCGTTGCCCGTCCCCACGCCGAGGGCCTGTCCGGTGGCGGCGTTGGTGACGGTGTAGAAGCCGTCCCCGGTCGCGGTGAACCTCCACTGCCGGCCGGTGCCGGAACCGCCGGTCCCGGTGGCCGGCGCGTCCCCTGACTGCCGGAGGTAGGTGGTGTTCCCGGCGGCGATCGTGTACGTCAGGCCGCTGTCCACCGGGGACTTGGGCAGGTCGGCGGTGCTGCGGGCGGCCACCGTGATCTCCCGCGCGCTGCTGCCGCACTCGATGGAGCAGTACGAGCGGAACGTCTTCCCGACGACCGTGGAGCCGGTCCTGCTCCCGGAGTCGACGAGCCAGCGGTACCAGGAGGCGTTGTCGGTGCCGGGCACCAGGCCGAGGTCGGTCCACTTCTGGGTGGCCAGGTCGTCCGTGGTGTAGAGGTGCAGCGGGGTGTAGTTCCCGGTGCGCTGGGCGATGTTGTTCTGCGGGGTGCCGATGTACTTGCCGAGGTAGGCGTCCCAGGCGATGTTCATGACGGTGAGCTGGGAGTCGCCGGGCATGGTGCCGTCCGCGACCTGGCCGGAGGCGCCGCCGCCGGTGGTGGGCCGGTAGTCCTCGCCGGGCGTGACGTAGCCGCTGCCGCCGCCGTCGGCCGGGATGATGTCGCTCTCCGCCCCTCCGACGCCGGGGCTCTGCCACGCGCCGTCGTACCACTTGCGCCACGACGAGGCGGCCATCTTGCCCGAGATCGGGGCGCGCGCCACGTGCTGGAGCCAGACCGAACCGCCCGCCGTGCCGGGCTTGGTGACGACGCGGGTGGCGTAGAAGACGTAGAAGTAGCCGGAGGCGTTGTCGACGAACAGCCGCGGGTCACCGTCGCCGTAGTAGTACGTCTGCTGGGGGAATGCCTGGGTGTCGCCGCGGACCGTGCTGTAGGGGGAGGTGAGGGCGTGGTCCCGGATGGTCCACGTGGCGCCCTTGTCCTTGGAGACGGCGTAGTCGATCGCGTCGTAGTGGAGGCCGTCGCCGAACGGCTGCCCGGTGAACTCGTTGTGCACCAGGCCGTACCACCAGCCGGTGTCCGGGTCGACCCACACGCCCATCAGGTCGCAGTAGTTGGGCTGCGTGTAGGTGGTGCCGGTGGGCGACGCGGTGGCGTTCGACCCGGTGGGGCTGTTGTTGCAGCGCCAGGTGGTGTCGGCGTTGCTGTCCGAGGGGTTGGCCGGGTTGACGGCGTTGCTGATCGGGTCGAGGGAGACGTGGTCGAAGTCGGTGCCCGAGAAGAAGCTCCACTTGCGCGGATCGTTGCCGTAGAGGGCGTGGGCGGACTGGTAGTAGAACGTGCCGTCGGCGTCGATGTAGGGGCTGGACGGTGAGTCGTCGCCGTTGGAGAAGGACAGGCCGGCCCCGGCGCTGAGGGTGTACGCGGAGCGGCGCGCGCTGCCCGAACTCCACTGCTGGACCGCCTGGGAGGGGTCGCACACCGCGAGGCCGACGCGGGCGCCCTCCGCGACGGCGCCGCCCTGCACGGCCAGGCACTTGCCGGACTTGGGGCTGTAGACGGTGCCGTCCGGCAGATGGCTGAACTTCTGCCGGGTCGCGCCGTTCGCGCAGCGGTAGAGCTGGACGAGAGCGCCGGTGGCGTTCGAACCACCGGTGATGTCGAGGCACTTGGTGGTGGCGCCGTCGGGTGTGACGGTCAGCCGGCCGTCGTCCTGCCACGTCCAGTCCTGGCCTGCGGACCCGTCGCAGGCGGAGAGCTGGACGGTCGCGCCGTCGCGCGTGCTGGACCCGGGGTCGTCCAGGCACGTGCCGCCGATGGTGATGCTCGTCGGGGAGGCGGTTGGGGGCGTGGACGCCGCGGTGGCGATTGATGGCAGGGCGCCTGTCGCGGTGAGCGCCAGTGCCGCGGCCAGTCCCGCGGTGATGACGGCCCGGGTGGCGGTGGTTCTCCGGTGCACGATTCCTCCTGCTGCCGAAAGGGAGTTGGGAGCGGTGCGTGGGGTGGTCGGGGTTGGGTGGGTGCTGAGGCGGGGGCGCTCAGCTCTTGATGCCGGCGACCTGGCCGTCGATGAAGGCGGCCCAGTCGTCCCTGGTCGCGGGCTTGCCGGCGACGCCGGGGCGGCGCTGCCAGGGCAGGGGGCCGGACTCGCGGCGGTACTCCACGCCGAGCGCCTCCAGCCGGGGAAGGTGCTCGGCGAGGCGGACGCGGAACGCCTCGAAGTCGCGCTGCGCGCCGGACCACAGCGCCTCGGCGACGGCGCACAACCGGGGGAAGGCGAAGTAGTCGACGGTGCGCGGCGAGTCCATGTGCTCGGTCCAGATGTTGGCCTGGCCGCCGAGGATGTGCCGGGCCTCGTCGCCGGTCAGGCCGTCCGGCACGGGATCGAAGCGGTAGGCGTCCTCCAGGGTCAGCGGCACCGCGAAGGGGATGGGTTCCTCCGGCAACTCGGACTGGCGGTAGTCGAGATAGACCTGGTCGTCGGGGCAGGAGACGACGTCGTGCCCGCGGCGGGCGGCGGTGCGGGCACCGGTCATCCCGCGCCACGAGGCGATCACCGCGCCGTCCGGGACCGCGCCCTCCAGAACGTCGTCCCAGGCGAGGACCCGCCGTCCGCGGGCCGCCAGGTGCGCGCCGAGCCGGCCGACGAACCACGCCTGGAGCTCGTTCTCGTCCGCCAACTGCCGCTGCCGCATGAGCTCCTGGGTACGCGGGTCCACCCGCCACTGGTCCTTGGGGCACTCGTCCCCGCCCACACCGATGAAGCGGCCGGGGAAGAGGTCCACGACCTCGTCCAGGACGTCGCGGAAGAAGTCGAGCGTGCTGTCCTCGGTGTTGCAGATGTTCGGGTTGACGCCCCAACGGGTGTGCACCGGGAGGTCGTTGCCGTGGACGCCGAGGTGCGGGTAGGCGGCGATGGCGGCCTGCGAGTGTCCGGGCAGGTCGATCTCGGGGACGACGGTGATGTGGCGGGCCTCGGCGTAGCCGACGATCTCGCGGATGTCGTCCTGGGTGTAATAGCCGCCGTGCGGACGGTCGTTGCCCGGCGCGTCGGCGCCGGCACCGAGCTGCGACTCCCGGCGCCAGGAACCCGTCTCCGTGAGGCGGGGGTAGCGGGCGATCTCCAGCCGCCAGCCCTGGTCGTCGGTGAGGTGCAGGTGCAGGACGTTGAGCCGGTGCATCGCCATCAGGTCGACGAACCGCAGGAGGTCCTGCTTGGGCATGAAGTGGCGTGCCACGTCGAGCAGTACCCCGCGCCACGCGAACCGCGGCGCGTCCTCGACGGTGACCGCCGGCAGCGTCCAGCGCGCCTGGACACGGGCTTTGCGGTGGATCGCGGGAGGCAGCAGCTGCAGCAGGGACTGGCAGGCGTGGAAGGCGCCGGCCCGTGAGCCGGCCTCGATCAGGACCCGCTCGGGGCTCACCGCGAGGCGGTACGCCTCCTGCGCGAGGTCCGGGGACTGCCGGAGGACGATGGCGCGGTCCCCGTGCTCTGCCGGGGCGTTGACCGGCAACGGCAGTCCGGTGGCGGGGCGCAGGTTCTCCTGAAGCCAGTGGGCGGTGGGCGCGAGTGCGCGGTCGGCGACGAGGGTGGTGGTCCCGTCGAGCGTGAACGCGCCGTCGTGCCACTGGACGGAGGCGGGTTGGGGCAGCATGGGATGAGGTCAGCCTTTCAGCGCTCCGGCGGGCGTGCCGGAGGGAGGCGGCGGGCGCGGCACGGCGGTGCTGCCGGTGCTGCGGGTGCCGGACGGGCCGGCTGCCGAGGGGGCCCGGCAGCCGTCAGAGGACCCCGAGTTCCCCGGAGAGCACCTTGCAGGCGGCTCCGAGGAGGGGCAGGTCCAGATCCGAGGACAGGGACCTGACGTGCAGTGACGCGCTGATCGGTGAGAGCGTGTACGCCCGCGCGGTGAGTTGCGCGGTGTCGGTCAGCGGGCCTTCCACCAGGTCGGCGGGGCCCATGACCCCGATCTCGTTGAGGTTGAGGGCGCTGGCGATGGGGGCCAGGATCCTGCCGAGCGCCACGCCGGCCGTGCTCAGGACGCTCGCGCGTTCGTCGGCGGTGGCGCCCGCCAGCCTCTCCTTGAGCCGGGCGGCGTCGATGAGCGGATCCAGGCAGCCGCGGCGGCCGCAGACGCACCGCTCGCCGTCGGGGTCCACGGTCAGATGGCCGATCTCGCCGGCGGCGAACTGCTCGCCCTCGACGAGCTTTCCGTCGACGATCAGGCCGGCTCCCACGCCGTGCTCGATGCCGACGACCATCAGGCTCTGCGCGGTGGTCCTCCCGAAGTGCAGGGCCGCCAGGGCGGCGAGGTTCACGTCGTTGCCGGCATGGGCCGGGACCCCGAAGGCGTCGGCCAGGCCGGCGGCCACCGGCAGGTCGTTCCAGCCGAGGTGCGCGGCCTGGCGGATCACGCCCTGGCGGTCGATGATCCCGGGTGAGGCGACACCGATGCCCAGGACCCTGCCGGGTGCGGCGGCCACCAGTTCCGCGGCCAGTTGCGGGACGAGCGCGGCGGCCTGCGCGCCCAGGGCGTCCCCGATCGGGACCCGGCCGCGCGCCAGGACCTTGCCGCGCAGGTTCATCACCGCCCCGCGGAAGGCCCCGGCCGGGGAGAGGTCGAGGGTCACCAGGTTCACGGCGTCGTCCTGGATCGCCACCAGCATCGACGGCTTCCCGCGCCGCCTTCCGCTGTCCCGGGGCGGCTCCACGTCCGCCACCAACCCGTCGGCCTCGAGGTCGGCCACCAGGGCCGACACGGTGGGGGCGGTCAGCCCCGACACCCGTGAGAGTTCCGCCCGGCTCATGGCCGACCCGTGGTAGAGGGTCGCCAGGACGAGGGCGCGGTTGTGGACGCGGCTGTCCTGGGCCTGGGCTTTCGTGCGGGGGTTGCTGGCGCGCTTCGGGGCTGGTGAGGCGGCCAGTTCGTCCCCTCGGCGGGGTGCCTGCGGTCGGGGTGCCTGCGGTTGGGGTTCCCGGGGTTGGGGTGCCCGGGGTTGGGGTGCCCGCGCCTGCGGAACGAGCGGTTCCTTCACCGGGGGTACTCCGTTCGCTGCCGCGGGCAATCTCTAAAGTGGCTTTACTTAAGACGCTTTAGATATTGGCGGGGGTGCGCGGGGGTGTCAAGGTCCGGCGGCGGAACGGGTGTTCGCTCCGCGGGGCGTCGTCCGGGGTCGGCTTCCGGGGTGCCTCGCGCTGCGCGTGGCCGTCTGCTGGTCTCGTCGCGCCCCCGGCTTCCGGGGTGCCTCTTGCTGCGCGTGGCCGTCTGCTGGTCTCGTCTGGGCTGGTCGCGCAGTTCCTCGCGCCCTGGCGGTGCACGTTCGGTGGGTGGGGTCGGGGCCGCCACGGGAGTATCTCCTCGGAACTGTGCGTGCGGCTCCCTCCGCGAAGGTGCCCGGGTGTGTGCACAGTTCCTGCGGGGACACTCCCGCACCGTCCCCTCCCGGGCCGGCCCCCGTCTGCGGGAGGGATGGAGGAGAGGAGCGCCGTGCTGGATTCGCTGCACATGGAGCTGGGGCCGACGTTCGCCGAGGACGAGGCGGGCCGTGTCGTGCCGGCGCTGTCCCGGAACGGAGCCGGCCGACCCGTGCTGCTGACGACGGACGCCGGTTATGACGTGGGGCGTTGGGATCACCGCACCGGTGAACCGCTGTGGCATTTCCGGGGCGACGCGCTGGTGTCGACGCTCGCCGTGGCCACTCCGGCCGGCCGTGTCGCGGTGGTTGCGGTGGGGACGGACATGGGGGTCTTACGGGTCGACGCCGAGAGCGGACGAGTGATCTGCGACGGCGCGTTGGCCGATTTCGACGACTCTATATGGGACGTCACCACCGGGATGCTGCCCGGGGGGCGGGCGTTCATCGCCGCCGCGACGCAGTGCGAGCCGTACGTCGGCTACTGGGACGCGGCGACCGGCGAGGCACTGGACCCACCGTTGCGGGGGCCGGACCGGCCGCTGAAGACGATCACCTCGCTGACACTCACCGACGGCACCGTCCTGATCGCGGCCGAGGACGAGGCAGGGGTGGTGTTCCGTTGGGTCGCCGCCACCGGCGAGTGTTTCGGCCGGCTCGTCGACGGGCCCGGCGCGTACAACATGCGGATGACGTCGCTCGTCCTTCCCGACCGGCGGGCCATGCTGGCGTCGCTGGACATGAACGGCATGCTCTCGCGGTGGAACGCCGTCACGGGCGAACTGCTGGGCCCGCCTTTGCAGTTGGGCTCCGATTGCGGGGACGTCGCCGCGGCGTGCCTGGGGGAGCGGGGACTGCTGTTCGTGTCGCCGGACGGGGGCGTCGTACGGGTCCTGGACGCCGTCACCGGGCAGCCCGCGTACAGCCCGATCCCGGGCGTCAATCCCACGGCTCTTGGCTGCCTCGACGGCACGGTCCTCCTGGCCACCGTGCACATTGCCGCCGGATGCGCGAGGCTCACCCGAGTGTCGGCGGACCCGCCGCGCTGACGGGGCACCTGCCAGCGGCTAGCATCAGCCGGCGGTCAAAGTCCTGGTGGAGGGGGTCTCCGTGTCGGTGAAGGCAGAACTGGTGCGGCTGCTGGAGCCACCGGCCGAGAAGTGGCCGATCCCGGGGGCGGAGGAGATCGTGCGGGGCTACGGCAGCGCACTTCCCGCCGACTACATGTGGCTGGCGGAGACGTACGGGCTGGTCGAGATCTCGCGGTACCTCAGCATCTTCCCGCCGCTCCCGGCCTCCGAGATCGGGACGCGCTCCGGTGTCTTTCCGACGTCCGGCGAGGTGTCCGAGTTCGAGGAGGAGAACGTGGGCCTCGATCCGGCGTACCTGGAGCCCGGCGGCCTGCTCATGTGGGGCTTCAACCATGACGACGACGTCGCCTTCTGGAGCCCGGTCGGCGATCCGGACACATGGCCGGTCGTCATCCGTCGGCACCTGCCGCGGTCGGGCCCGCACTGGGTCCGCTACGACATCGGCATCGTCGAATTCCTGGTCCGCACTTTTCATGGGCGGCTAGCGGTCAGCCCGTTCAGCGGGGACGCGCTCTGGGGCAATGGGTCGCCCACCTTCGAGCGGGGCTGAGGCCAACGGTTCGCCGTGGTTGTGCGCGCTGGGGGACCCCGCGCCCCTTCGGCAACTGGGGTGCCCCGCCTGGTGGTTTGCCGTCTGCGACGTGCGTGGGTGGCTGGGCGCGGAGTTCCCCGCGCTCCTGGTGCATCGCCCCTTCGGGGCGGGGGGCCGGGGGTGCCCCCGGGCCCGCGTTGCCGGGTGCCCGGTGCGTTGTGGCTGGCCGCGCTGGGGGTACCTCCCAGGCGAAGCGCTGGGGGACCTCGCGCCCCTTCGGCTTCCGGGGTGCCCCCGGGGGTGCTTTGCCGTCGGACGGCCTCGTTTGGGCTGGTCGCGCAGTTCCTCGCGCCCCTGGCGGTGCACGTTCGGTGGGTGGGGTCGGGGCCGCCACGGGAGTGTCTCCTCGGAACTGTGCGTGCGGGTTCTTCCCTTGGCTTGCCCGGGTGGATGCACAGTTCCTGCGGGGACACTCCCGCACCGTCCCCTCCCGGCCGGCCCCCGTCTGCGGGAGGGGTCCGGGCGGCTACCATCAGCCGGCGGTCCATGTCCGTGGGCCTCGATCCGGCGTATCTGGAGCCTGGTGGCCTGCTCATGTGGGGCCTCAACCAGGACGACGACTTCGCCTTCTGGAACCCGGTCGGCGATCCGGACACATGGCCCATCGTCATCCGCCGCCACCTGCCGCAGTCGGGCCCGTACTGGGTCCGCTACGACCTGGGCATCGTCGAGTTCCTGGTGCGCACTTTCCATGGGCGGCTGCCGGTCAGCCCTTTCATCGGCGACGAGCTCTGGTGCAATACGGAGCCCACGTTCGAGCGGGGCTGAGGCCTGATGCGTGGCCGCTTCCTGGGGTGCCCTCTTGGGTGCGTTGCCGGGTGCGCCGCCCATTGGGGCTTGTCGCGCAGTTCCCCGCGCCCCTTCGGCAACCGGGGTGCCCCGCCGGGTGGTTTGCCGTCTGCGACGTGCGTGCGTGGCTGGGTGCGGAGTTCCCCGCGCTCCTGGAGCATCGCCCCTCCGGGGCGGGGGGCCGGGGGCGCCCCCGGGCCCACGTTGCCGGGTGCCCGGTGCGTTGTGGCTGGGCGCGTTGAAGCCACCTCCCAGGCGAAGCTCCGGGGGACCTCGCGCCTGTACGGGGTGACCCCCGCCCCTATTCCTCCCGCAGTCGGGGGACGGCCCGGGAGGGGACGGTGCGGGAGTGTCCCCGCAGGAACTGTGCATCCACCCGGGCAACCCAAGGGAAGAACCCGCACGCACAGTTCCGAGGAGACACTCCCGTGGCGGCCCCGACCCCACCCACCGAACGTGCACCGCCAGGGGCGCGAGGAACTGCGCGACCAGCCCAAACGAGGCCGTCCGACGGCAAAGCACCCCCGGGGGCACCCCGGAAGCCGAAGGGGCGCGGAGAACCGCGCGACGAGCCACGATGAGACCAGCACACGGCCAAGCGCAGCGCGAGGCACCCCGGAAGCCGAGGGGGCGCGGGGAACTGCGCGACGCGCAAGCCGGCCGCCGCACCCCGCTTGGGCGGGTTGTGCCCGGCCAGCCGGAACCGGGCGCGTCCACGGGGACGGCGGCGCCGCTACGAGACCGCGTCGGTCCACAGGTCGGTGCTGTGGGCCGACACGAGAGCGCCGATACGGGTGAGCACCTCGTCGACCGGCCGCGGGCCGAGCCTGCGCCCGTCGCGCAGGCGCAGCGCGACGTGCTCGTCGGTGGCCTCCTTGGCGCCGATGACGGCCTGGTAGGGGACCAGGCGGGCCTCGCGGATCCGGGCGCCCAGGGTGCCGCGTTCCGGTCCCGCGATCTCGGCGCGCAGCCCGAGGCGGGCGCAGCGCTCGGCGAGGGCCGCGGCGTCCGGCAGTTCGGCGTCGGAGATCGGGAGGACGACCAGCTGGGTCGGGGCGAGCCAGGCAGGGAAGGCGCCGCCGTGCTGCTCGACGAGATGGGCGACGGCCCGTTCCACGCTGCCGATGATGCTGCGGTGGACCATGACCGGGCGGTGCTTGGCACCGTCCGCGCCGATGTAGTGCAGGTCGAACTGCTCGGGCTGGTGGAAGTCGACCTGGACGGTGGACAGGGTGGACTCCCGCCCCGCGCCGTCGGTCACCTGGACGTCGATCTTGGGGCCGTAGAACGCGGCCTCTCCCTCGGCCGCCTCGTAGGGCAGGCCGGAGCGGTCGAGGACGTCGGTCAGCAGGGCGGTGGACCGCTGCCACTTGTCGGGCGCGGCAACGTACTTGCCGCCTGCGCCCGGGAGGGAGAGCCGGTAGCGGGTCGGGGTGATGCCGAGCGCCTCGTACGCCCGGCCGATCAGCTCCAGCGCCGCCCGCGCCTCCTCGGCGACCTGGTCCAGGGTGCAGAAGATGTGCGCGTCGTTGAGCTGGATGGCCCGCACCCGGGTCAGCCCGCCGAGCACGCCCGAGAGTTCGGAGCGGTACATGCCGCCCAGTTCGGCCATCCGCAGGGGGAGTTCGCGGTAGCTGTGGGCGCGGGAGCGGTAGATCACCGCGTGGTGGGGGCACAGGCTCGGCCGCAGGACGACCTGCTCCCCGCCGAGTTCCATCGGGGGGAACATGTCGTCGCTGTAGTGCGCCCAGTGCCCGGAGATCTCGTACAGCTCGCGCTTGCCGAGTACCGGTGAGTACACGTGGCGGTACCCCGCTCGCCGCTCGGCGGCGCGGATGTACTCCTCCAGGGTGTGCCGCACGGTGGCGCCGTCGGGCAGCCAGTACGGCAGGCCGGCGCCGATGAGCGGGTCGGTGTCGAACAGGCCCAGTTCACGGCCGAGCTTGCGGTGGTCGTGCATGGCGGTCTCCTCGCGGACAGGGAGCGAGTGACCGCAAGCAGAAGCCCCGGGGCACTCGCCCCGGGGCTTCGACTAGGACATCGGTCAGCGCGCCGGGACACTCTCCGGCGTCGTCGTCATGGCAGCGCGCTTCATGGCGGAGACGGTAGCAGGACGGCACGACGCGCACACGTCCCCGGGCGCTGCTGTCCTCCCGTCGCCCCCAGGTGCTGCGGCCGTCCGGCCCTGGGTGCGGTGGCCGCCCGCCCCCGGGCGGCACGGTCCCCCGTCGCCGGGCGCGATGGTCCCCCCCGTCTCCGGGTGCGGCAGCTGCCCCCCGCTCCCGACCGCGCCCCGGTGCGCCCGGAGCCCGTCCGAGTCCGAGCCCATCCGGCCTCATCCGCCCTCATCCGGAGTGACGCGCCACGAACTCCTCGATCGTGGAGGCGACCGCTGCCGGGTCCTCCAGCGGGGCGGCATGGCTGAGGCCCGGCAGCAGGCGGCGTTCGGCGTGCGGCAGCCACGAGGCGAGCTGGGCGGCGCGCGCCCGGTAGCCGGTGCCGAGCCGCCCGCTCTCCCCACCCACGGCCAGCAGCACCGGCGCGGTCACGGCCGCCGCCTCCGCCGCCCCGAAGGGCCAGGCCCGCATGGCCGGGCCCTCGACGGTGAAGAAGTACCGGCTGCCCGCGACGGCCTCCCGCAGGCCGTCCTCGCCGAGCTCGCGCACGACCACCTCGCGGAAGCGCGGCCCGCTCACGCCGCCGAAGAAGAGGTCGAAGGCCCGCTCGTAGTCGCCTTGGCCCGCCGCCTCGACGGCGTGGGGCATGGCCGGGTGCTCCGGCTCGTCCGGCGCGAAGGGGAAGGCGGCGTCCAGGAGGACGAGGGAAGCCGCCAAGTCGGGCCGGGTCGAGGCGAGTTGCAGGGCGACGGCGGCGCCCGAGGAGTGGCCGACCAGGTGGGCGCGCCGCACCCCTGCCGCCTCCAGCACCCGCGCGGCGTGCCCGGCGTGCGCGGCCACGGAGGCGCCGGCTGTCAGGTCCTCGCTGCCGCCGTACCCGGCGCGGTGCATGGTCAGCACGCGATGGCCGTCCGCGGCGAGGCGGCTGCCCGCCGGGGTGAACCAGCCGGCCGTGAACGAGCCGTGCAGCAGCAGGACGGCGGGCCCCTCGCCCTCGTCCGTGTAGGTGATCAGCGCGTCGCCGGCGTCCATCCTCTTCCTCACGGTTCTCCCTAACGGGCCGGCCGCCGGCCCGGTTACGGAAGGCGGCCGTCCCCGCCATCGACGGGCGAGCACCCGTCCAAGGACCGCGGCGACTGGGGAACGAGCCGCCGCACCCGCGCCCAGCGCATGGCCATCGAGGCGGCGATCCGCGTCAACGAGGCCCTCGCCGAGTGGGCCCGCTGGGCCGAGGAGGCCGACCTGATGACCGACGCCTCCTTCGGCCGCCCCGGAGACGCCGCGCCCCCGGACCCCCCCGGCGCCTGACCCCCGCCGCCGGACGCCGCTCCCGCTCCCCGGCCCGGTGAACGGCTCCCGCTGTCGCACCCGTGCCCCATGCTCACCGCATGAACGAGGACGACTTCTGGCAACTCATCGACGCCTGCACGCCGTCCGTGCCCGACCTGGACGCCGACCCGGACGCCGACGCGCTGGCGGCGGCACTCGTGGAACGCCTGTCCGCCGGCCCGGCGGCGACGGTCGTCGGCTTCGCCGAACGGCTCGCATGGGCGCTCTACCGGCTCGACCGCAGGGAGTACGGCCAGGACCTGTCGGGGGACGCCTTCCTCTACACGCGAGCGGCCGTGGTGGCCGCCGGCCGGGCGGCGTACGAGGCGGCGCTCGGCGATCCGCGCCTGTTCGCCCCGTACGCCCGCGGCCTCGTCTGGGCGGAGAGCCTGCTCTACGTCCCGGACGAGGCGTACCGGCGGATCACGGGTGAGGAATGGGGCCGCCACACCCGCTACTCGTACGAGTCGTACGCGAACACCGCGGGGTGGGCCGGGGCCGGGGCACCGGCCGCCGATCCCGACTCGGGCTGACGCGCCGTCAGGGAGAAGCTCAGCTGATGTGGTTGTAGGGGACGGACTTGAGAGCGTCGGAAGGGGTGCGGGGGGCGAAGGGGCGGTGGCGGTCGGCGGTGCCGGAGTAGAGGGAGACGGTGCGCGTGGCGGGGGAGTAGGCGAAGAGATCGGCCTTGCCGTCGTGGTCGACGTCGCCGGCGCCGACGAGTTCGGAGTAGACCTGCCAGCCGCCGCCGATCTTCGTGCGCTGGGTGAACGTGCCGTTGCCCGTGCCGAGGTAGAGCCACAGGACGCCGTTCCTGTCGCGGGCGACGAGGTCGCCGCCGGGTGCTCCGGCGAGGTCTCCGACGGCGGTGAGCTGGTTGTAGATGTTCCAGCCGGAGCCGATGCGCTTGCGGGGCTCGAAGGGGCGGGACGGCGTGCCGGTGCTGGGGTAGAGCCACAGGACGCCGGACGTGTCGACGGCGACGAGGTCGGGACGGCCGTCGCCCGTGAGGTCGCTGCCGCCGGTGATGTGGGTGTAGACCTGCCAACCCCCGCCGATCCGCATGCGCTTGGTGACTCCGCCGTCCTCCCGGCCGGAGTACAGCCACAGGACCCCGGCCTTGTCGCGGGCGACGATCTCGGGCAGGAAGCCGGTGAAGTACGCCCCGCCGATGTCGCCGACCACCTCGATCTTGTCGTAGATCTGCCAGCCGCCGCCGACCTCGGCCCGCGGCCGACCGTCCCCCGCGCTGTCCCGCCACAGCACGCCCGCGGCGTCCCGGCCCAGCAGATCGGGGAGACCGTCGTTGTCGAGGTCGTGCAGGGCGGAGGTGATGGTGCCCGCGTGCGCGAGGAGCCGCACGGCCGGGCGTCCGTCCGCGCCGAGCGAGACCCGGAAGACCCCTGCGCCGTCGACGGAGTTGGCGCCCTGCACGATCTGCGCGGTGCCGTCGGGAGTGGTGGACGAGGAGTCGACGCTGTCCAGGAGTGTGACCTTCTCGCCGGTCCCGGCGCGCAGGGCCGTCGTCCCGTACGTCACCCAGTCGCCGAGCAGACCGATCGGCAGGTCGGCACCCGCCGTGGTCCCCGGGACGGGGACGACCGTGTCCGCGCCGGTGGTCCGGTCGCGGACGATCACTTGGAGCGTGTGCGTGGCCGTGTCGTCCTCGACCCAGGCCAGGCGGTTGCCGGAGATCACGGGGTTCCGCGCCTGCGGGGGATACGGGTAGGTGGTGGTGGCGTCGGTGAGGTCGATGAGGGCGACGTGGTTCACGCCGTTCGAGTCCTTCGTGTCGACCAGGCCGTGCGTGGCGTCGCCCGGCCGCACCCAGCCGGCGAGGGAATGCGCGTCCAGGCCCTGCACGGCCCGCGGTTCGGTGTCGCCGTCCTGAAGCCACAGCTTCGTCGCGCCGCGGGTGAAGAGGTCCGGGCCTGCGGCGCCTCCGTAGAGGCTGTCCAGGCCGTCGTCGACCGTCCGCATGCGGAACGACGTGCCGGTGGCCATGTTCCGTACCTCGGTCCCGTGGATCTCGCTCGCGGTGACCACCGTGTCCCCGGACGGCGAGGCGAGCCCCTCGATGGAGTCGAAGACGATGTCGCGCGCCGCTCCGCCCCCGTACGGCGTCCACCGGAGCTTTCCGTCCTCACCTTGGTGCGGGACGGACGTCAGATAGCCCTGGGAGCCCGCGGAGGCGAGCCGCGCGCCGGGCACCATCGGGAGCAGGCCGCCCGACTCCGCAGTCGCGGACCGCACTTGGGTCGCATCCGCGGGGACGGCGGTCATCGAGGCCGCGCCCAGCGTGACGGCGAGAACGGTGGCGATCGCGGCGCCGAGCCGGCGCCGGCCGGCGTGCGGAGATGGGCGACGGCGGGACACGTGCACAGACAAGGAAGGCTCCCCCCTCTGGAGCGGGACGCCATCCGTGCGCCCCTACCGGTCGGACCACCGGCCGGGCGCATTGGTTGTACGCCGCGTCAGGCGGCCCCGGCGCGCCCGGTCGCCTGCGCGGCGAAGCGGAGGGCCACGGTGTGCCAGACGTCGGTGGCGGCCGGCTCGTCGGCGAGGGCGGTGCGGTGGAGGGTGTCGCGGTCGAAGCCGTGGGACTCGACGTTGGCGGCGTCCCAGTGGCGGATGCGGTCCGCGGTGGTCTCGGGGTGGAACTGGACGCCCCACGCGGGCCCGTCGCCGAGGCGGAACGCCTGGTACGGGCAGGTGTCGGACTCGACCAGCCAGTGGGCGCCGGGCGGCAGTTCGGTGATCGCGTCGACGTGGTGCTCGATCGCGGTGGGTGCGGCGGGCAGGCCCTGGAACAGCGGGTCCTCGGCGGCGGCGTCCCGCAGCCGCAGCGGCGTGCTGCCGTACTCCGGGTGCCCGTGGCTGCCCTTGACCGCGCCGCCGGCGACGTGGGCGAGCATCTGGCCGCCGAGGCAGATCCCGAAGACGGGCGTGCCGGTGGCCAGCGCCTCCTGCACCAGCGCGCGGGTCGCGGGCAGCCAGGGCGCGCGGGCGTCGTCGTCCGGCAGGTAGCCGCCGCCCAGCACGACGAGTGCCTGACGGCCCGCCAGGGACTCGGGGACGGGGGCGCCGTCGTAGGCGGGCACCACGTCCAGGTCGAGGCCGCCCTCGCGGAGCCAGCCCTCCCAGCGGCCCGGGCCGCCGTTCGGGGTGCTCTGGATCACCAGCGCCGTCGCGCCCGCACCGCCGGCCGTCGCGCCACCATCGCCGGCGTTCTGCTCCGTACCCTCGCCCATCGCGTCCTTCTCCTCCACCTCGCCGTATGCCGCCCCCATGCTGCACCCCGCGCCCGCGCCCCGCTGTCACGTGCCTCACACCTCCGGCGCTCCGCCGGCCGGTGACGCGCCGGCCCGTGAAGGGCGCGTGAAGGGGGCGGCGACGGGCTCCCGTGACCCAGGACACAGCCTGCCGCGCCACTGCGAAGCGGCCCGCGCCACGCCTGGGCGGGGCCGCCCGACCCCTCCCGGGTGAGACGTGTTGCACAGGTGTGAACGCGGTGTGGCGGGGCATCCGCATCTCCATGTCTTGACGTACCCGCGGGATAGGCTCCCGCGGGACGGCCCGTCCACCCCCGAAGGGGAAGCACGTTGATACGCATCGAGTCAGTCACCAAGCGGTACCCAGACGGCACCGTCGCGGTGGACGACCTCACCCTGGACATTCCCGACGGGTCGATCACCGTGCTTGTGGGTCCCTCCGGCTGTGGCAAGACGACCACCCTGCGCATGATCAACCGGATGGTCGAGCCGAGCGGCGGCCGCATCCTGCTCGACGGTCAGGACATCGCACAGCAGCCGGTCACGGCGCTCCGCCGTTCCATGGGGTACGTCATCCAGAACGCCGGCCTGTTCCAGCACCGCACGATCATCGACAACATCGCGACCGTGCCGCGGATGCTGGGCTGGGACCGCGGGCGGGCCCGGGAGCGGGCGACGGAGCTGATGGAGCGGGTGGGCCTGGACGCTGCCCTGGCCAAGCGCTACCCGTACCAGCTCTCCGGCGGCCAGCAGCAGCGGGTGGGCGTGGCGCGGGCGCTGGCCGCGGACCCGCCGGTGCTGCTGATGGACGAGCCGTTCTCCGCGGTCGACCCGATCGTCCGCAAGGGGCTTCAGGCCGAGCTGCTGCGGATCCAGGCCGAACTGGGCAAGACCATCGTGTTCGTCACGCACGACATCGACGAGGCCATCAAGCTCGGCAACATGATCGCGGTGATGCGCACCGGCGGGCACCTGGCGCAGTTCGCGCCGCCGGACGAGCTGCTGTCGTCGCCCGCGGACGCGTTCGTGGAGGACTTCCTCGGTACCGACCGCGGCATCCGCCGCCTGTCGTTCTTCACCTCGGCCGGCCTGGACGTGACGGCCACGCCCATCGTCACGGTCGACGCCGACGCCGCGCAGATCGCCGAGCGCACCCTGCCCGAACTGCCGTACCTGCTGGTCACCGACGCCGAGGGCAAGCCGCTGGGCTGGGCCGAGGCCGGGCGGCCGGCCGAGCAGGCCGCGGACGCGTCGGCCGCCGCGCTGCTGCCGCACGGCCGTCCCTTCGTCCTCGGCCGCGAGAGCTTGCGTGACGCGCTGGACTGCGCGGTGCTCTCGCCGACCGGCTGGGCGGTCGCGGTGGACGGCACCGGGAAGGCGGTCGGCGTCACCTCGCAGGAGACCATCGCGACGGCGATCCGCGGCGCGCACGCCCGGCGCGCGGCCAAACCCGACAGCCCCGACGGGGACGCGGGGGAGCCGGTGAAGGCGCTGCGATGAACCAGTACTTCGACATCCCGAGCGACCTCCAGCACTCCTACGCCGGCCTGATCGGCCTGCATCTGCAGGAAGCCCTGCTGCCGGTGCTGTTCGGCCTGCTCATCGCGCTGCCGATCGCCCTGGTGTGCGCCCGCTTCAGCTGGTTCTACGCGCCGGTGCTGTGGGTCACCACCGTGCTGTACGCGATCCCTTCGCTGGCCTTCTTCGTCGTCCTCATCGACTACACCGGGGCCACCGAGACCACCGTGATGATCCCGCTGACCGTCTACAGCCTGGTGCTGCTGGTGCCGGCGATCGTGGAGGGCACCCGCGCGGTGTCGCCGGACACGGTGGCCGCGGCCACCGCGATGGGCTTCGGCTCGTTCCGGCGGTTCGTGCAGGTCGAACTGCCCATCGCGGTACCGGCGATCATGGCGGGCCTGCGGCTGGCCGCGGTGTCCAGCATCAGCCTGGTCAGCGTCGGCGCGATCATCGGCAACCAGGGTGCGCTCGGCAACCTGCTGCACGACGGCATGATCTACCACCGCGATCCGCTGATCGTCACGTCCGTGGTCACCACCGCGGTGCTGGCGATCGCCGTCGACGGCCTGCTGGTGCTGGCGCAGGTGCTGCTCACGCCGTGGCAGCCGCACGGCCGGGCGGCCGCGCGGCGGGCCGCCCGCACCGGGCCGGGCGACGACATCGGGCCCGGCGCCGATCCCGCCGCGGGCAAGGACAAGGAAACCGCCGCGCTCGGGGAGGCCGCCCGATGAACCTCCTGCACTTCCTCAACTCCTTCTTCTCCGACGGCGCCAACTGGCACGGCGAGAACGGCATCCCGCACCGCCTGCTGGAGCACGTCCAGTACAGCGCGATCGCGCTCGCCATCGCCGCGGCCATCGGGCTGCCGCTGGGCCTGTTCACCGGCCACACCGGGCGCGGCGGCTACGCGCTGTCCGCGTTCGCCACCGGTGCCCGCGCGCTGCCCAGTTTCGGCCTGCTGGTGCTGATGACCGTCTGGCTGGGCCAGTTGGGCACCACGCCGGCGATGGTCCCGCTGGTGGCGCTGGCCGTCGCACCGATCCTCGTCACCGCGCACGAGGCGATCCGCAACGTGGACCCGGCGCCCGTCGACGCGGCCCGCGGCATGGGGATGAGCCCGCTGAGCGTGCTCTTCCAGGTCGAACTCCCGGTCGCGCTGCCGCTGATCCTCGGCGGCCTGCGCTCGGCGGCGATCCAGGTCGTGTCGACCGCCACCATCGCCGCCTACATCAGCCTCGGCGGCTTCGGCCGCTACATCATCGACGGCCTCGCCCAGCAGACCTACGCGCAGGTGGTCGGCGGAGCGGTCCTCGTCGCCGGGCTGGCGCTCGTGACGATGGGGCTGTTCTGGGCGGTCGGCCGGCTCGTCGTGTCCCCTGGCGTGCGGCGCCGCCGGTGAGCCCGCGGCCGCCGGACGGCCTCGGCAAGCGGAGGCACAACTCCCGCGAGCGGAGGCCGATCCGATGCCGATCCCATGCCGATCGGTGACCTTATTCGCTTGACTGCCCCGAAGGCCCATGGCTGGATTTCGGGGTAGCCGCAGGCCCCGCTCGAACAAGCGATCCATGTCCGAAGCCCATTTCGTCCGGAAGCGGTAATCGTGAATCCCCACGTGAAGAACACCTTGTCCAGCCCGAGGAACATCCGACTGGCCGCGCTCGCCGTCGCCGCGGTCACCGCAGCCCCCCTGCTGGCGAGCTGTTCCTCTTCCTCCTCCGGCTCCAAGGACCCGCTGGCCGCGCCCAAGGCCAAGTCGGGCACGGTCGTCGTCGGCTCCAACAACTTCCCCGAGTCCATCCTCATCGGCGACATCTACGGTGAGGCGCTCAAGGCCAAGGGGATCACCGTCAGTTACAAGCCGAACATCGGCACCCGCGAGACCACCTACAAGATGCTGCAGAACGGCTCGGTGACCGTTCTCCCCGAGTACAACGGCGCGCTGCTGGCGTACCTCGACAAGACCGCGACGCCGGCCACCGTGGACGCGACGGCGACCGCGATCACCGCGAAGCTCGACTCGAAGCTCACGATCCTGAACCCGGCGCCCGCCGAGGACAAGGACTCGGTGACGGTCAACGCGGCCACCGCCGCCAAGTACCACCTGACCGCCGACTCGACGATCGCGGACCTGGCGAAGCACGGCGACGAGATCACCTTCGGCGGCTCGCCGGAGTTCAAGAACCGGCAGCAGGGCCTGCTCGGGCTCAAGTCCGTGTACGGCCTCACGCCCAAGTCGTACAAGACCCTCGACGTCGGCGGCCCGCTCACCGAGGCCGCGCTGAAGAACGACAACGTGCAGGCCGCGGACATCTTCAGCACCGACGTCACCATCGCCCAGGAGAAGTGGGTCTCGCTGAAGGACCCGAAGAACCTGTTCGGCTTCGAGAACGTGCTGCCGCTGGTCTCCAAGACCGGTCTGCAGCAGAACGGCGTGGACGCGCTCAACGCGGTCTCCGCGAAGCTGACCACCGAGGCGCTGCTCGACATGAACGCCCAGGTGCAGAACGACAAGAAGGACCCGCTGGCCGTCGCGCAGGCGTGGCTGAAGTCGGCCGGCCTGGCCTGACATGGACCCCGCGTCGCCGCCCACGAAGGCACCCTCCCCCGGGGAGGGTGCCTTCGTGGTGCTCGACGGGGCGAGCCTGGACCCCGACGCGGTCGCCGCCCTCGCCGGGCGCGACGCGGAACCGGCGATCCCGCCCGACGCCCTCGCCCGCGCCGACCGCTCCTGGCGCACCGGCCGCGCGCTCGCCGCGTCCGGACGGCTCTACGGACGGCACACCGGAGTCGGCGCCAACCGGATGGTGTTCGTCGCCGCCGAGGACCAGGCGGGACAGGACCTGCGGCTGCTGCGCAGCCACGCCGGCGGCATCGGCGCGCTGCTGCCGTCCCGCCAGGTGCGGGCCATGCTCGCGATCCGCGCCAACCAGGTGCTCGCCGGCGGCTCGGGCCTGCAACCCGCCGTCGTCGAGGCCATGGTGGAGGCGCTGCGGCTCGGCGTGCACCCGGCCGTCAACGAGTTCGGCGCGGTCGGCACCGGCGACCTCACCGCGCTGGCGCAGGCCGGACTCACGCTGATCGGCGAACGCCCCTGGCTCTGCGGGGACCTGGCGCCCGGCGAGACCGACGCCGCGCGGCTCGTCCCGACGGCCGTGCCCGCACCGGTCACCCTCGAACTCGGCGACGCCCTCGCCCTGATGAGCAGCAGCGCCCTCACGCTGGGCCAGGCCGCGCTGGCCTGCCACGAGGTCGAGATGCTGCTGCGCGCCGGGCACGCCGTCGCCGCGCTGTCGCTGGCCGCGGTCTCCGGCTCCCTGGAGGCGTACGCCGCACCCGTGCACGCCCTGCGCCCCTACCCCGGCGCGATGCACGCCGCCGCGGAGGTGCGGCGGCTGCTCGGCGCGCCCGACCGCCCGCACTCCACCGGCCTGCGCATCCAGGACCCTTACGGCTTCCGGGCCTTCCCGCAGGCGCACGGTCCGGCGCTGGAGGCGGCCGGCGAACTGCGCCGGATCCTCGCCGTCGAGCTCAACTCGCCCTCGGAGAACCCGCTGATCACCGAGGACGGCGGCCCCGACGGCGGCCCGGCCGCCTACCACCACGGCGGGTTCTTCGCGACGCCGCTGGGCCTGTCGCTGGACCGCCTGTGCCTGGCGCTGCTCCAGACCGCCCAGCTCTCCGCGGCCCGCCTGTCCTCCTACGGCGACCCCGAACTCACCGGCCTGCGCCCGTTCCTGGCCGACGGGCCCGCGGCCAGCTCCGGGATCATGATCCTGGAGTACAGCGCCAACGCGGCCCTCGCCGAACTGCGGGCCTGCGCTGCCCCGGCGTCGTCCGGGCACGCCGTGCTCTCCCGCGGGCTGGAGGAGGCCGCGAGCTTCGCCTCGCAGGGCGCCCGCCAGACGCTGCGGGCCATTGACGCCTACCGGCTCGTCCTGGCCAGTGAACTCGTCGCCGCGATACGGGCGTTGCGCCAGCAGCAGAGCGGGGTGCGGTCCCTCGCGCCGACCGCGCCGGTCCACGCCGTGCTCGACGCGGGACTGCCCGAGGCCGGCGAGGACCGCCCCCTCACCGCGGATGTCGCCGCGGCCGCCGCACTGCTCCCCGCACTGGCCGGCCTCTGAAGTCCTTGCGGTTCGGGGCTCGTTGCGCCTCGGCACCCGATCCCCGCGGGACTGTCCGATTGGGTACTCCTCGCCGGGTGTCGGCCGCTCTAGAGTCGGAGCCGTCATTCACGGCCGCCTACCGCGGTCGTTACGCATGGCAGCTGCACGGGGACCGGCCGAGGGCACTGCCGGACAGCACTGGGGGAGTTCATGTTCGGACAACCGAAAGCGCGGAAGAGGCTCAGGCGCGTGCTCAGTTGCGCGGCGGTGAGCGGGGTCGCGCTCGCCGGCCTCGTGGTGGGCGCGGGCTCGGCATCGGCGGGCGACGCGTACTGCCGCGACACTTTCGCCAGGGAGCCGATTGGCGTGCAGATCAGGCCCTGCCTGGTGGTCTCGGGGACCACGCTCTCCGGCTGGATCGATGGCTCCGTCCAGCCCGGCGGGACCCCGGCCTTCCCCTGCGCGCAACTCTGGTACCAGCCGTTCGGCACCACGTCGTGGACCAAGGTGTTCGACTTCGGCTGCGAGGGGAAGTGGATCGACCCGGGCGTGGGATACGGCGCCTACGGCAACAACGGCAGCTACGCGGCCAGCCCCGGCAACTACATCATGCACGCGGGCTACTGGGCCACGCTCGACGGAAAGTACGGCTACTACGGCGACGTTCAGTCGCCTCCCGCCCCCGTTCACTAGGAACGTCCCGTCCCGGGTGAGCCGCCGGGCCGTCCACCGCTGCGGACGGCCCGGCCTCGGTCAGGAGCGCTTGGCGTACGTGAACAGGAGCTGCGGCTCCTGGCCCGGATGCATGGACCCGTCGTTGAACGGGCCGAACGGAGACGAGGGCGACTCGTTGATGAACCGCAGCAGCAGTCCGTGCTCTGATTTCGGCGAGACGCTCCAGCCGTGCACGATCGACGTCACGTCCCACAGGCAAAGGCCCGCGGTGGGCAGGATGTGTGCGGCGGGACCGGCGTAGTCCCCACCGGGATGTGACCACGCGATGCCGATCGCCGCGCTGTTCCACGTCGCCTGCTCCTTGAAGGATCGCGTCAAGGCGAAGACTTCGAGCGGACCCGGGACGCTGCCATCGCATGCCACGCCCAGGTGGACGCTGGATACGTGCGCGCCGCGGGGGACTGCGCGCAGCGGGCCGAATCCGAATACCGCACGCGCTGCGCCGTGGCCGGCGATGTCAGGATTGACTCCGATGAGGCCCGGGTTCGAGACGTCCGGGTAGCCCGAGCTCAGTGTCGCTGCCACGGTGGCCGGTACGGCGACCTCGGTCTTGCCGAATCCGGGCAGCTGCGCGAACTGGAAGTTGCCGATGATCAGCTCGCCGTCCTTCGTGCGCACGGCGACCATGTAGTAATAGTCGTCCAGGTGTGAGCCGCGTGCCGCAGGCGCAGTCGTGTCGACGAAACCGACCGCCTCGGCGTCGAGCTTGGCTATCAGCGTTGCGCGCGACGGGGTGAAGTCTGCCTGCGTGCCGCGATACACCTCGAGATCGGAGGGGCCGCTCGACGGAGACGAGCCGTTGTAGACGGCGGGCCAATGCAGTTCCGCGCCCGTCGCGTGAAGGACCGTCGGCGGGTTCAGGTTGACCGGCTGGCGCACCCAGGACGGAGTGACGGGCGCTGTCGGGGTGTACACCGGCGTCTGTGGAGCCGCCGCGGCGCCTGTCGGGCTCAGCGACCCCGGCGGTGGAGAGGCGGCTGATACGGGCACCGGGGGGAGCGCACCGCTCGCCAGGTCGGCCACGCCGAAGAAGGTGCCGTAGGCGAGCGCGCCGATGCAGGACAGGGCGAGGACTTTGAGCCCCGCGTTCCCCGGGCGGCGGGCCAGCTTCGAGCAGATCATCGCGGCGCCGCCACCGATGGCGCCGCCGATTCCCCCGGCGAGCACCGCGCCGATGAAGCCGCCGCCGAACTTGCCGCCGAACTGCGAGCCTGCCGTCGGCGCCAGCATCCACGGCACCAGGACGAACATCGCCTGCCACCAGGGCAGCCCCTCCATCATCCCGGCGATGCTCCCGCGGCGGCGGAAGGTTCGTCCGGTCCGGCTCGTGCCCTGCATCCACGTACCCCGCATCCAGCCTGTCGCATGCGGCAGCTCGGCGGAACAGGGGATCCGAGTGCCCGCTGCGGGGTCGAAGCCCAGCGCTGCAACCGGACATGCGAACGAAGGATCAGCATCCTAGCGCCGCGGGGGCCCGCTCCCGCAGAGCGGCCTCGTCCGCGGGGCGACTCCGTGGTCCATGGAATGCGCCGGGCCCTCCACGCTGCGGACGGCCCGCTCCCGGCTCTCAGCCCGCGACCGCGGCCCGCGCGAACTCCACGAAGTGCGCCCACTCCGCGGGCGTGAAGGCCAGTTGGGGGCCTTCCTTGTCCTTGGAGTCCCGCACGTGGACGGTGCTCGGGCAGGTTGCGACCTCGACGCAGTTGTCTCCGGAGCTGCCGCTGTAGCTGGACTTGTGCCAGTCCAGAGCGACCTCTATGCAGTTGTCGCCGGAGCCGCTGCTGTAACTGCTCTTGAACCAGGACAGGGCGGACGTGCTCATAGCGCTCCTCGCATTCGCTCCAGCAGGCTCGTGGAGTCCTCCGAAGTGAGAGCCTGTGCGCGCAGTTTTACATACCGTTGCTGGAGCACGCTGACCACTTTCGGGTCGCTGATGAACTGTCCCGTCTCCTGCCCTTCGTTGTATGCGAACCACCGGTTCTCGGGGGTCTCCTGGAGAACGATCGGGCCATCCAGGCCAGGATGAACGTCGACGGAGGTCGGCAACACCTGTACTTCCACGTTCCGTTGGGCGCCGACCTCAAGGACGTGGTCGATCAGCTCCCGGGTGACCGCCGATCCACCAGTCGTCCGTGTGAACAGGTGCTCGTCGAGTACGAAGCCAAAGGCCGTGTGCGGGCGTTCCTTCAAAAGCCTCTGCCTGTCCAACCGGGCAGCTAGCTGCGCGTCGATGTCGGCGTCGCTCAGCGGCGGGAGTCGCTGGTCGAACAATCTGCGCGCGTACGCCTCGGTCTGGAGCAGGCCAGGGATGAGCCGGCACTCGTACGTGTACAGCGTGATCGCATGGCTTTCGAGGCGCGCCCACCTACGGAACCAGCTCGCCAGGCCCGGCTGGCGGGCGATATGGCGTGCCGCACTCCGTAAGGCCCCGGTGTTGCCCGTGGCCTGCTCGGAGCGTTCGACGAAGTCGACGTCGGGGATGCGGCGGCCCTGCTCGACGGAGGCCACCGTGTGCTTCGAGAAGCGGACGACGGCCGCGAACTCCTCGCGCGAGTACCCCGCGTGCTCGCGGAGGGCTTGCAGGAACGCCCCGAACGTCCGCAGACTGTCGGACGATTCGGGTTCGCCGCCGATGCCCGACGCCGACCCCTCCGTGTTCTCCGCTGACCCGGCCACTCCGGCCACCTCCCGCGTGTGCGCCCCGCCGATCACTGGCAATCGGGGTCATGCTCACAGACGGTGACTCGTACCGTCCACCGTTGGTGCGCGTACGCTCGCGGAGCGTACGCGGAGGGACCCTGGTCCGGGGTATCGCCGCAGGCCACAGTGGGCCGCATGACAGCGCCATCGACTCGTCAACTACCCCGTTTCGAACGGGAGTTCACGCAGTGTTTCAGTTCCACCCGGCTCGGGGCCAGGCTCGCCCGGCATCTCGCGCTCTACCAGTTGCACCGCTGGGGACATCCGCCGGAGTCCGCGCTGGCGGAGGCGGCCGGGCTGGTCGTCGCCGAGCTGGCGGCCAACGCGGTGACGCACGGGCGGGTGCCGGGGCGTGACTTCGAGCTGCGGCTGGCGCTGACCGCCGAGGTGCTGCGGATCGACGTCACGGACACCCGGACCGAGCGGCGCCCACCGGAGCCGGGGCAGGGCGCGGCGCCCGGGCCGCTGGCCGAGTCCGGGCGCGGGCTGATGCTGGTGGAGGCGCTGGCCGAGCGCTGGTCGGTGCTGGACCGGCCGCAGGTCGGCAAGACCGTGCGGGCCGAGCTGGCGGTGCCGCGGACGGGTGCGTGAGCGGTCAGCGCTTGGGCTCGAACAGCTCGACGGGGTTGCCGGCCGGGTCCTCGACCAGGATCTGCCGGCCGCCCACGCCGTCCACGATCGCGTTGCGGAAGCGGGCGCCGCCCGCGCGCAGCCGCTCCACCTCGGCGTCGAGGTCGTCGACCTGGAGCGAGATCCGGTTCCAGCCGCCTGGCTCGGGCACCCGCCCGTCCGGCATGGCCTGCCCGCCGCCGGGGCCGCCCGGCGCGGACAGCGCGAGCCGCAGCGCGCCCCGGGCGAGCATCGCGAACCCGGGCGCGGGGTGCATCACGGTGCCGAAGCCCAGGTGGGAGGTGTAGAAGGCCAGCGCGGCATCGACGTCGTCGACGATGTACCGCACGAGCACGGTGTCGGCGGCCATGGCGGCTCCTCTCCTCCCCGCGATCGTCCCACGCGCGGCGGCGGGTCGCTCAGCGGCGGCTCGGGGCCGCTCAGGAGCGGCCGGGGAGCATCGCGAGGGCCTGCGCCCGCTGGGCGACCAGCTCGTCGTACGTGCCGTCGCGCTCGGCCCACCGGTGCATGAGCACGCCCTTGACGAGGATCTCGTGCGGCGTGGGCTCGGCCCGGAGCAGGTCCATCACTTCGGTGGCGTAGTCGTCCAGCGCGAGCGCGCGCGGGTTGGCCTGCGCCTGCTCGGGGGTGGTGGCGACGGCCGGCGGGACGAGTTCGACGACGTCGACGCCGGTGCCGTCGAGCTGCGCGCGCAGCGCCTCGGAGTAGGCGTGCACGCCCGCCTTGGTGGCGGCGTAGGTCGGCATGGGCGGGAACGGCAGGAACGCGATGCCCGAGGTCACCGTCACGAGGGTGCCGCGGCCCTGCCCGATCAGGTGCGGGGTGAAGGCGTCGATGACGCGGATCGTGCCGAGCAGGTTGGTCTCCACCGTCTGCCGCGCGGCGGCGAAGTGCGCCGGGTCGCGGAGGTCCTCGGGGATCATGACGCCGGACATCGTGACGACGGTGTCCAGACCGGGGTGGTCGCGCAGGACGGCGTCGCGGGCCCGCTCGACGCTCTCCTGGTCGGTGACGTCGACGGGAACGGTGGCGAAGCCCTCGGCGGCGGCCCCGGCGAGCAGGTCGGCGCGCCGGCCGCCGACGACGACGGTGCTGCCGGCCGCGGCGAAGCGGCGGGCCAGTTCGAGGCCGATGCCCGAGGTGGCGCCGGCGATGAAGACGGTGCGGTCGGTGATGTCCATGGGGTGCTCCTGGGGGTTGCTGTTCTCCCGCGGCCGGCGGGCGGTCCGCCCGGATGCGGCGGCCGCGTTCAGTGTTCGTCGGTTCCCCCGCCGCGGGCAGTGCCCCCGTCTTCCAGGGTCCTGCTCTTCCAGGGTCCCGCCAGGGCCCCCCTTGACGGCGAGGCTCTGAACTAGGCTGATGAGCATGAGCGAGGACCGCGGCGGTGTGCACGAGGACCGCGGCCTGACGAGCGAGGACCGCGGCAATCCGCTCGGTAGCTATCTGCGGGCCCGCCGGGCGCTGGTCACTCCGGAGCAGGTCGGGCTCCCTCCGGGCGGCAACCGCCGGGTTCCCGGGCTGCGGCGCGAAGAGGTCGCCCTGCTCGCGGGTATCAGCGGCGACTACTACCTGCGGTTGGAGCGCGGCCGCGACAAGAACCCCTCACGCCAGGTCCTCGAATCCCTCGCCCGCGTCCTGCGCCTCGACGAGCTGGAGCAGGAGTACCTGCTGGGCCTGGCCGCGACCGGGCCCAAGCGGCGGCGGCGCCGGAAGCCCGAGCGTGTGCCCGCACGGCTGCACCAACTGCTGGCGAGCGTGCAAGTCCCCGCGTTCGTGGAAGGCCGCGCGTTCGACGTGCTGGCCTCCAACCGGCTCGCCGTCGCGCTCTCGCCCCGGCTCCAGCCCGGCCACAACCGCCTGCGCTCGCTGCTCCTCGACCCCGAGGAGCAGGCGTTCCAGAAGGACTGGACGCGTTCCGCGGAAGGCTTCGTCGCCGCGTTCCGCAAATCCGTGGGCGACGACCTCGACGACCCGCGCTTCGTTGAGCTGGTGGGCGAACTCGCCCTGGCCAGCGAGCGGTTCCGTATGCTCTGGGCCCGGCACGACGTCCGCGACCTCGACGGCGGCACCGCCACCGTCAACCATCCCGTCGTCGGCGAGCTGCACCTGCACCGGGACAAGCTTCCGGTGGAGGGCGTGCTGCTCGTCCTCTACTACGCGGACCAGGGCAGCGAGAGCGACGAGAAGCTGCGGCTGCTGGCGTCCATGGCGGCCGACGCCCCGGCCCCGGACCGGGCGCACCACGCCTGATCGCCCGGTCGGCGGCGGGTCAGGCCGGCACGTCGGGCCGGGACCAGCTGCCCTCGTCGTCCAGAGCGCGGTTCGCGGCCTGGGTGAAGCCCTGGAACGCGGTGTGGAAGCCGCTCTCGATCGACGCGTGGTCGGACACCTGGAGGGGCGTGCGGGAGATGCCGGCGATGCGCAGCGGCATCTTCAGCCAGATGTTGACGCGCTCGGTGACGGCCTCCGCCTCCCTGATCACGTAGTCGGGGCCCTCGATCGCGATCACGGAGCGGGCCCGCAGCAGCCGGCCGTGGGCGGCGGCCGCCGCCTCGCTCTGGATGAGGTCGAGCACCGCGCGGGTGTCGCCGGCCTCCGAGGTCTCGTGGGCCCCGGTGACCAGTTCCATCACGCCGTAGAACGCCTCGGCGAACCCCGCGTACGCGGCCCGGCGCGCGTCGCGCCGGACCCGCACGTGGTCGGCGCGGCCCTGCTGGTCGAACTGCGTGTGCTCCTGCCGCAGCCGGGCCAGCTCCCCGCGCACCCCCGCCCGCACCGCGACCAGGCTGGCGGCGGCCGTCGCCGCCGCGCCGGCGAGCGAACCGATCAGTGCGGAGACGGCATCGTCCATGCCCGCAGTCTCGGCCATGGGCCCCGCCCGCGTCAGCGGCTTCCCGCCATTGCCCGGGCGGCGGCGAAGCGGGCGGGGCGCACCGCGCGTCCGAGGTCAGGGAGTGAAGTCCACGCGTTCCAGCCGCTGGTAGCCGGTGCCCGGCAGGAAGTAGCTGATGTACTGCGTGAGTCCGTTGTTCTGGGCGAGTTCGGGGTGCGCGTAGCTCGCGTAGTCCACGCCCGAGGCGGGCGCCTGCCCGTCGAACATGCGCTGCGCGGCGGACCAGGGTCCCCACGGGTTCGGCGCGGTCTCGTAGTACGCGGTGTCGGACAACGGCGCCATGTAGGTGTCGAGCCAGGCGTTCAGCCCCGGCACCCACTGGACGGTGCCGCCGGCCGCACCGGAGTCGAGCACGCTCACGGCGGCACTCTCGTCGGCGCTCCACACGGGCTGCCCACCGCTGTCACCGGCGTAGAACCGCCACTGGGCGCGGTCCTGGACGGATGCCAGCGGCACGCGGCCGAGCCGGCAGCGGAAGTTCACGCAGTGGCCGTAGCCGTACAGCATGTCGCCCGACACGAAGGCCGAGTTGTTGCCGTACGCCTGCCCGGGTCCCCACATCAGGGTGAGGTCGTCGCCGTCGACGCTGTGCACGGGCGCCGGCATGTTCACCGCGTCCAGGCGCGTGACGGTGTGGCTGTCCATGTCGAGCGCCGCGATGCCGTCGCCCTGCTCCTGGCCGGCGAAGCCGTTGTAGCAGGGCGCGCCCTCGTCGGACTGGCCGCGGCACAGCTTGCCGTAGAAGGTCAGCAGCCGGTGCCGCTGGGGATCGGCGACGATCGCGCCCGGCCAGTACGCGAACACCGATCCGCAGTACGGGTCGGTGGCGATGGTGCAACTGCCGTTGTGGTCGGCCTGGAACGCGAACTCGTTGAGCGTCATGGGGATCAGCGAGCCCGGCACGCCGCTGTCGCTGCTGGTGAACGGCGACGCCGAGGTGAGCGTGAGGCCGTCCGAGGCGTCGGTGTCGTCGGTCATGGCCCCGCTGTTGGTGAGCAGACTGTTGTCGGTGAGCGCGGTGTCGTTGAAGATCCACACGGAGTGGCCCTGGTACCCCGTGCTCTGGCCGTTGTCCCGGCCGGAGACGAACGCGCCGTTGTAGAGGATGTGGGGATTCTGCGCGATGACGCCCAGATCCTGGGCGGCGGACACGCCTGCCGCGAAGGCGGCGGGTGCTGTGTCCGGTGCGGCGGAGGCGGCGGGACCGCCCACCACCATGCTGACGACGGCCGCCGCCACGCCCGCGAATACGGCGCTGCGCCGCCATAAAATCAGGTTCATGACAACTTCCCCTCTCGCCGGGGGCGGCACACGCAGGCGTGCCGCACCCGGCCGTGATCGGTGTTGCGGTCAGCCGCGCGTCACATCGAAGTCGACGCGCACGAGCTGCTGGGAGCCGTCCTCGGGTCGGTAGTACGTGAAGTACTGGGTCAGGCCGCCCCGGCGGGAGTACTCCGGGTGCGCGAACATGGCGTAGTCCCACAGCGTGTTGGTGGGCAGGCCGGTGAACATGGGCTTCGCCGCCGTCCACGGGCCCCACGGCTCGGGCGCCGTCTGGTAGTGGGCAACGTTGTCGAACAGGCCCATGTACGTGTCGAGGTAACCGTGCAGCGCGGGCACGTACTGGACCGTGGAGCCGGCCGGGCCGTTGCCCGCGCCCACGGTCACCGCCGCGTCCGGGTCCGCCGACCACACCTGGCCGCCGTCCGCGCCTGGCCCCGCGTAGTAGCGCCAGGCCAGCCGGTCCTGGATCTGCCCGGCCGGAACCCGGGCCAGCGCACAGGAGTTGGCGGCGGTGTCACACCGGCCGTACGCGTAGATCATGCCGTCGTGCAGCACCATCGAGCCCGCCCCGAAGTCCTTGCCCGGCGCGAACATCAGCGCCGGGTCGTTGCCCTCGGGGCCGACCCCGGTGACCGCGGGATCGGGGTGCACCACGTCGATCCGGCTCACCTTGTGCGTGCGCATGTCCAGTTGGGCGAAACCGGTGCCCAGCGGCGTGCCGACGAAGCCGGAGGCGCACGGCGTGCCGTCCGGGGCGCCGCGGCACAGCTTGCCGTAGGAGAAGATGATCCGGTGCCGGGCGGGGTCGGCCACCACCGGCCCCGGCCAGAGGCCGAATACCGTCCCGCAGTATTCGTCCCCGGTGGCGCAGGGCTGGGCGTGGGCCTTCTGGAAGGCGGTCTCCGCCGCGGTCAGCGGCATCAACTCGCCCGGAGCCGCAGAGGAGTCCAGGGTGAACGGGTTGTCGGAGGTCAGGTCGATGCCGTCACTCGCGTCGAGGTCGGTCGTGGTGGCACCGCTGTTGGACAGGAAGCCGTCCGGGTCGCGCAGGATGGTGTCGTCGAAGATCCACACCGAACGCCCGCCGTAGCCGGCGCTCTGCCCGTTGTCGCGGCCCACGACATGGGCGTTCTGCCGCAGCGCGGGCAGCGCCTGGGACGCGGTCACCCCCAGCGTGCGCGCCGCGGAGCCGGAACCGGCACCCTGGGCGGCGCCCCGGCTGTCCGCCAGGCCCGGTGCCGCCGAAGTCGCGATCAGTGCGGCGGTCGCACCGGCCACCGCGAGGATGGAGCGGAGTCGCATCTGTCTCTCCTTGTCGTCACGAACGTCGTCACGAACCACTCGCCAGCGCGTTGATCTGCTGGATCGTCCTGGCCACTCCGGCCGCGGTGTCCGTCTTGCCGGCCACGGCCGGGTTCCACACGGCGGTCACCACGTTCTGGGCCTTGGTGGACCAGGTCTCCATGAACCCGGTCTGCACCTTCTTGGGGGCGTTCAGCTCGGACTTCACCGAGGCGGCCATGATCCGCGGACCGTCGCCCTGGCCGACCAGCCCGTCGAAGTAGCCCGTGGAGCCCGGCAGATAGGCGACTGGCGCCACCGGCACCTTCCGCATCGTCACGTTGAAGACCGTGGTGTCCAGGTAGGACATGGCCTTCCACACCTGGTCGGGGTTGCCCAGGGTGGAGGGGGAGCAGACGCCGTTGGTCTCGGTGGGCTGCACGTCCTCCTTCACCTGCGGCATCGGCACGAAGCCCCAATCGAAGGACGGCTTGCTGGTGACCATCGTCTGCGCCAGCCACTGGCCGCCGAACATCATCGGGATGGAGCCGTTGGCGAAGGCGGAGGACGAGTTGAGCGTGTTGGCCTCGGGCGAGCTGATCTGGCCGGCCTTGACCGCCGCGGCGTAGCGCTGCGCGGCCTCCACCACCTTCGGGTCGGCGGTGACGTGCGTGACCCCGGTGGCGGTCGGCGCCAGCGGCTGCCCGCCGGCCGAGACCGCGTACTGGGCCAGCCCGAACGGGCTCTGCAGCAGCGCCCACTGGGCGACCATGCCCTCCTTGGCGCCGTTGCGCCCGGTCAGCCGGGCCGCGTCCGAGAACATCTCGTCGTACGTCCAGCCGACCGCCGGCACCTTCAGGCCCGCCGCGTCGAAGAGCTTTTTGTTGTAGAAGACGCCGTAGGTGTTGGCCAGTGTCGGTATGCCGTACAGCTTCCCCTTGGCGTACCAGGAGTCCAGCGAGCCGGGCGAGAACTTGCCCATGTCCAGGCCCTGGTTCTTCTTCGCGTACGCGCTCCAGTCGTACAGCAGGCCCTGGGCGGCCAGCGTCTGCTCCTCGACGTTGCTGCACCAGAAGAAGTCGGGCACCTTCTTCGACATGATCAGCGACGCGAGCTTCTGCGCGTAGTCGGCGTTCGGCGCCTCCTGGCGCTTCATCGTGATGCCCGACGTCTTGGTGAACGCGGTGAACGCCGCGTCCATCGCGGTGTTGGTCTGCGTGGTCTCCCACGACATCCAGGTGACCGTGCTCGCGGCGTGCGAACCGCTGCTCGAACTGCATCCTGTGGTGGCGAAGAGGGCTGCGGCAGCCACCGCAACGCCGATCGCGTGGATTCTCAACGGAAACCTCCGGTGCGTGCTAC
Organism: Streptomyces sp. NPDC020917; assembly: GCF_044333795.1. Classification (NCBI taxonomy): domain Bacteria; kingdom Bacillati; phylum Actinomycetota; class Actinomycetes; order Kitasatosporales; family Streptomycetaceae; genus Streptomyces; species Streptomyces sp. NPDC020917. The sequence continues at coordinate 121,614 of NZ_JBIRRR010000004.1, forward strand.
TTGGAATTCATTCCGATCGCGCCGATGCCCTGCATGAAATACCGCTGCGCGAAGAAGAAGAGGAGCAGCGGAGGCAGCATGTACAGCAGGTTGGTGGCCATGAAGAGGTTGTACTGAGAGGTCGTTCCGCCGGCGGTGTCACTGACGAAGCCGGCCATTCCCAGCGACAGCGTGAAGCGGTCGGGACTCTGCAGGTACACCAGCGGGTTGAGGTAGTCGTTCCAGGCCAGTTGGAAGGAGAGCACCGCCATGGTGATCCACACCGGGCGGGTCAGCGGCACCATGATCGACCAGAAGATGCGCAGGTGGCCGGCGCCGTCCAGCCGTGCGGCCTCGTCCAGCGAGAAGGGGATGGACATGAAGTACTGGCGGGCCAGGAACACGAACACCGGGGAGCCGAGGAAGGACGGAACGACCAGCGGGACCCAGGTGTCGATCAGGCCGAGGTCGATCCACAGCCGCTGCAGCGGGATCAGACCGACGATCGGCGGCAGGAAGATGCTCGCGGTGAACGCGTAGAACCAGAACTTGCGGCCGCGGAACCGGATACGGGACAGGCCGTAGCCGACCAGCATCGAACTGGCCACCGAACCGATCGTCGACAGCACGGTGACGATGACGGTGTTCAGCAGGAGCCGGTAGAAATGGACGCTCCGCGGACCGTCGACGAAATTCGACCAGCGGAACTGGTGCGGCAGGAACTGCGGCGGCAGCCGGTTGACGTCCGCGCTGTTCTTCAGCGCGATGGTGAGCATCCACACCAGCGGCAGCAGCATCGAGACGCTCAGCACCACGCACAGCAGGTACCAGCAGGCCCGCGACGCGCGCAGCGGGACCCGCATCGCCAGGCCCCCGGGCGGGGCTTGTGCCGTCATCGGTCGCCCTCCCCGGAGTAGACCCAGATCGAGGAGAACCGCAGGGTGGCCGCGGTGACCGCCATGACGATCACGAACAGCACCCACACCTCCGCGGTGGCGTAACCGAGTTGGGGTGAGGACAGGTAGTTGCCGAACCCGTCCATGTAGATCTTGTACATGAGCACGTCCGTGGTGGTCCCCGGCTTGCCCTGGGTCAGCACGGCGATCTGGTTGAAGGTCTGGAAGGTCAGGTTGATCTGCAGCACCAGCTGCAGCAGCAGGATCGGGGTGATCATCGGCAGCGTGATCCGGAAGAACGTCCGTACCGGTCCCGCGCCGTCGACCTGCGCCGCCTCGTACAGCTCGGCCGGCACCGCCTGCAGCCCGGCCAGGAAGATCATCATGGTGCCGCCGATGCCCCACAGGCCCACCAGCACCACCGCGGGCATCGCCATCTGAGTGCTGCCCAGCCACATGCTGGTCGGCAGGTGCAGCGCCTTGAGCGTCTCGTTGGCCAGGCCGTACTGCGGGTCGTAGATGTACTTCCACAGCGCCAGCACCGCGATGGACGGCAGCACCACCGGCAGGTAGAAGATCGTCCGGAAGATCCGCACCCCGCGCAGCGGGCGGTTGACCAGCACCGCGAGCGCCAGGCCCACCACCAGGGAGGCGGGCACGCTCATCAGCACGAACAGCCCGGTGGCACGCAGCGACGGCCAGAACGTCGGATCGTGCCGCAGGACGTAGTCGAAGTTCTTCCAGCCGGTCCACTTGGCCGGCGTCAGGCCGTTCCAGTCGGTGAAGGCGTGGTACCCGGAGGTGACCAGCGGATAGACCGCCAGCAGGCCCAGACCCAGGATCGCCGGGAGGATGAACAGATGGCCGGCGATGAACTCCTTCAGCGCGCGGTGCGAGGGCCGGCGGCGCAGCCCGGAGCGTGCGCCTCCCTCCACCCCGGCGGCGTCGGGTGCTCCCGGAGTGCCGGAAGCCGGGACCGTCCCGGTCGTCATCGGCCCTCACCCCCGGGCGGTCCGGCGACGTGGCCGGCCGAACGCACCAGCCGGGCCGCGCCGATGCGCGCGTCGGCCATCCCGTAGAAGCAGAGCAGCCCGGTCTCGTGCGGCAGCAGGACGGTGGGGAAGACAACGTTATCGACGGTGCCGGTCCGCTCGTGCTCCGACTCGGGCTCCAGGAGCGGCTCCTTGGTCCTGGCCACCACGTATCCCGGGTCGTCCGCATGCAGCAGGGCCGCGCCCGCCCGGTAGGACTGCCCGCCGCCGGGCGCCGGGCTGACGCCGTGGTAGATCAGCAGCCAGCCGCCCTGCACGCGGATCGGCGGCGGACCCGCGCCGATCTTCGTCCTCTCCCACGGCTGCTCCGGCCGCATGACCTCCCGGTGGCCCGAGAGCACGGTGAGCAGGCTCAGGTCGCTGCGCGCCGCCTCCAGGTCGACGTACGACAGCCAGATCGACAGGCCGTCGCCGTCGTGCCCGGCCGGGCGGTAGCGGCCGAAGTCCGCGCCGTCGATCGCCTCGCCCCACATCGGCCGGTGCAGCACGGCCAGGGCCGGCCGCCCTGACGGGCCGGTGATCGGTTCCGGCAGCACCACCACGTCCTTGTTGCAGACCAGGTTCAACTCCGCGTCGTCCTCGTCGTCGTAGACGAAGACCAGCGGGCCCAGCCGGCGCCACCGCGTCAGGTCCGAGGAGATCGCCAGCGCCGTGCGTGGGCCCAGCGGGCCGTACGCCACGTAGGTCATCAGCCAGCAGTCCAGGGCGTCCACCCGGGTCACCCGGGCGTCCTCCACGCCGGCGTGGTCGGCGGCCCGCTCCCAGCTGCGGTCGGGTTCCAGCACCAGACCCGCGCGGCCCACACCGGTCGGCACTCCGCCGGCGAACGTCACGTCCGCGCGGGCGATCCGCGAGACGTTGCCCTCGGCCACGATCCGCGGGAACAGCACGATGCCGCCGTCCGGGGTCACCGCGCCACCGGGATTCAGGGTGCCCTCGGCCTCGGCCGGATCGTCCGGATCCGGGCTCATCACCACGCCCAGCCGCTCGAAGCGGTACGGGAAGCCGCTCATATCGCCGCCTCGGGCTTGGCGAGCGAGTTGGCGAACTCCAGGTGCAGGTCCCGCAGGTAACCCATGCCGTTCTCATGGCCGTTGAACGGCCATACCTGGATGCGCTTCGGCCCGGCATAGGCGTTGTGCGCGGCGAAGACGCTGGACGGCGGGCAGACGACGTCCATCAGCCCCACCGAGAAGAAGGCCGGCGCGGTCGCGCGGCCCGCGAAGTGCACCCCGTCGTGGTACGAGACGGTCCGCCCGGCGCGCTCCACCTTGTCCCGCTGCACGCGCAGGTAGTCCCGCAATTCGGAGTACGGCGGCTCGTCGGTGACGGTGGCGCAGCGCATGATGTCGCACAGGAACGGCGCGTCGCTGATCAGCCCGATGACATCGGGCCGCAGCCCGGCCACCGCCAGGGAGATGCCGCCGCCCTGGCTGCCGCCCGCCACGATCACCCGCTCCGGGTCCACCCCGTCGAACTGCCGCACCGCGTCCACGGCGCGCACGGAATCGGTGAACACCCGGCGGTAGTAGTAGTCGTGCGGGTCCTCGATGCCCCGGGTCACCAGGCCGGCGGACTGCGGTGCGCCGGTGACCCCCAGGTCCGGGGTGTCGGCGCCGACCTGCCCGCGGCAGTCGACGGTCAGATGGGCGTATCCGGCCGCGCTCCACATCAGCGACTCGTTCGGCCGCCCGCGCCCTCCGGTGTAGCCCTGGAACTCGACGACCGCCGGCAGCGGGCGGACGCCGTTGCGCGGCACCATCAGCCAGGCCGAGATGCGCTGTCCCGCGAACCCGGCGAAGGACACGTCGTAGACGTCGACGGTGGACAGCCGCGCGGCAACCGGCGTGAACCGGGCGTCGATCGGATGGGCGTCGGCCTCGGCGAGGGTCGAGGACCAGAACGAGTCGAAGTCGTCGGGGGCCACGGCGGGGGAGCGGAACGCGTACAACTCCGTAAGGGGCAGGTCGAACTGCATGGAGTCTCCCTCTCTGGGACGGATCCGGATGACGGGCGGCAGAGGAGTTCCGTGAATCCCGTGTGTCATCGATGTGTCCCGGGTGTTGTGTAGGCTCGCATACGATCAAGCCAATGTCAACGTTGACATTTTTGTCCGGCGGAAGCCGCGCGCAGCCTCAGGAACGGCTCGTCAACCGCAGGCGGACGGTGGCGATTTCAAAGGGACGCAAGGTCATCCGGGCCCTGAGGCCATCGAACTCGACTGTCCCACGATCCCGTTCGAGCAGGTCCACCAGCCAGGCGTGCCGGACCTGTTCGGTGGCCGAAAGCCACACTTCGGCCCGGTCGCCCAGCGGCTCGTACAGCCGCACCACCAGGTCCCCCGAGCCGTCGTCCGCCAGCTTCACCGCCTCGACCACCGCAGGCCCGTCCAGCTCCACCAGGGGCGGCACGTCGGCGCCGCCGGCCACCGTGCGCTCCGGCAGGTTGATCCGGTAGCCCTCGCGCACCGCGCCCGCGGTGTCCGCGCCGCACACCAGCGCGTAGCGGACGACATGGCGGCCCTGGTCGGCGTGCGGATCGGGGAAGCGCTGCGCGCGCAGCAGCGACAGGGCCAACACCGTCGTGGTGCCGCCGTCGGGCCGCACCTGGCGCGTCGCGTCGTAGCCGTACGTCGAGTCGTTGACCAGCGCCACGCCGTAGCCGGGCTCGCCGACGTGCAGGAAGCGGTGCGCGTACACCTCGAACTTGGCTGCCTCCCATGAGGTGTTGCGGTGCAGCGGCCGGCGCACATGCCCGAACTGGACCTCCGCGGCGACGGTGTCCGCCCGCACGTCGAGCGGGAACACCGCTTTCACCAGCCGCTGTTCGGCCCGCCAGTCCGCGTGCGTCTCGAACTCCAGCCGGGCCGCGTCACGGGCAAGCCGCAGCCGCTGCTCGAACCGGCAGCCGTCGTGAACGCGGACCACCGTCACCACCGGGGTTCCGCCGGCGTCCGCCGCCAGGTCCACGTGCTCGGCCTCGCGCAGGTCCAGCGCGGCGCCACGGTAGTGCTCGTCGAGGTCCCACGCGTCCGCGCCCACCGGATGGTCCGCGTGCAGCCGCAGCAGGCCAGCGTCCTCGCCCGGCGGCAGCACCTCGCGCCCGGCCGCCAGATCGCGCACCGAGACCACCGCGCCGCGCTCGTCGATCCCCACCCGCAGCAGGCCGTTGTCCAGCACGATCCCGCCCTCCGCGGTGCGCCGCGCCTTCGGCGGCGGGAGCACCTCCGGGACGGCGGCACCGAGCGCGGGGACACCGCCGCGGGCGTGCGGCGCGGAGTTGAACACCAGGCGCCGCGTCCCGCTGCCGGCCAGCGCGGTGATCGCGGACCGCACCAGCTCCTCGGCCCGTTCCTCCAGTTCCGCGTAGCGCTGCACGGCCTCCCGGTAGACCCAGGCGATGGACGAGCCGGGCAGGATGTCGTGGAACTGGTGCAGCAGCACGTCCTTCCACAGCGCGTCCAGCTCGGCGTGGGGATATGCGGCGAGTCCGCGCACCGCCGCGGTCGCGGACCACAACTCGGCCTCGCGCAGCAGGTGTTCGCAGCGCCGGTTGGCGCGCTTGACCGCGGCCTGGGTGGAGAAGGTGCCGCGGTGCACCTCCAGGTACAGCTCGCCCGCCCACACCGGAGTCCCGGTCCGAGCCGGTTCCTGCGCCCGGTCCCCGGCCTCGGCCTCGGCCTGCGCCTCGTCAAAGAACCCGGACGGTTCGCCGATGCGTACCCGGGGCAGGCCCTCCAGGTTCCGCAGCCTGGCCGCGTGCTCCAGCATCTCCCGGGTCGGCCCGCCGCCGCCGTCGCCCCAGCCGAACGGCACCAGCGACCGGCTGACCCGGCCGTCGTCCGCGCACCGGTCCTGCGCCCCCGCGAGATCCCGCGCCGACAGGTCGCTGTTGTACGTGTCGACCGGCGGGAAGTGCGCCAGCACCCGGCTGCCGTCGATCCCCTCCCACCAGAAGGTGCTGAACGGGAAGCGGTTGGTCTGGTTCCACGACAACTTCTGGGTGAGGAACCGGGTGGCCCCGGCCAGCCGGAAGATCTGCGGCAGTGCCGCCGAGTAGCCGAACGAGTCCGGCAACCACACCTCGTCCGACTCGTAGCCGTACTCGTCGAGGAAGAACCTCTTGCCGTAGACGAGTTGGCGGACCATCGCCTCGCCGCCCGGCATGTTCGCGTCCGACTCCACCCACATGCCGCCCACCGGATGGACGGCGCCCGCGGCCACCGCCTCGCGCAGCCGCTCGAAGAGCGCCGGGTGGTGCTCCTTCAGCCACGCGTGCTGCTGCGCCTGGGAGAACGCGAAGACCAGCTCGGGATGGGAGGAACGCAGCGCCGTGACGTTGGCGACGGTCCTGGCCACCTTGCGCACCGTCTCGCGGATCGGCCACAGCCACGCCGAGTCGATGTGCGCATGCCCGACCGCGGTGACCTGGTGCGCCGAGGCCGCCGCCGGGCTGTCCAGCACCCCGGCGAGCAACTCCCGTGCCGTGGAGGCCGACCAGGACCCGGTCAGCTCCGCGCGGTCCAGGTAGTCCATCGCCTCGACCACCGCCCGCACCACCGCGGACCGCCGCGGCTGCCCGGCGGGCAGCACCTCCAGCAGCCCGTCGAGCACCTCCAGATCCGCGACCAGGGCCCGGACGCCGGTGTCCACCTCGGCGATCTCGGCGCCGCCGAAGCGGTACAGCGGCTCCCGCCCGGCGGTCCGCACGTCGCCGAGATCCGTCGGCGCCCACGGGTACGGCTGATGGATGGTCGGATTCGCCGCCGCCTCCACCAGGAACTCCACCCGGGTGTCCGCCGCGGGCAGCGGCCGGGCGGCCGGGCCCACGCCCCCGGGCAGGGCCGCGTCCAGCGGGACGTGGCGGTTGAGCGGATGGATGCCCTTCAGGGGCGTGCCGTCCGGCGTGTACGCCAGACCCTCGGCGGTGAAGCCGGGGCCGACGCCGGTGAACCCCAGGTCCACCACGGCCTCCGCCAGCCGCCCGGCCCACCCGGCGGGCAGCACCGCGGTGCAGCGCAGCCACGTGGTGCCCCACGGCGGCCCCCACGGCTCACCGGCCGCGAACGGCCGGTAGCCGGCGGCCAGCGCGGCCGCGGGCGCGACCGGCTCGCCCGGCACGTGCCAGGCCGTCACCGTCAGCGGCACCCGTGCGCCGTGGCGCGCCGACCGCAGCCGTCGCTCCAGCATCCGGCGCAGCCGTCCCTGGACCAGGTCCTCACGCATCGACGCCGCCTCCCGCGAACCTCAGGGTCACGATCTGGAACGGGCGCAGTTCGATCAGGACCGGGCCCGCCGCGGGGAACGTCCGGCCGCCCGGCAGCGGCGCCTCCAGCAGATCGGTCTCCACGGCCGCGGCCGCGGCGCGCACCGACACCCGCGCGCGGGCCCTCGTCCCGTGCGCCTCGTACATCCGGACCACCAGATCGCCCGACCGGTCGTCGGCGAGCTTCACCGCCTCGACCACGACGGCCGGGTTGTCCACCGCGACCTCGGGGACCACCGGGCCCGCGCCGCGCACGGTCCGCAGCGGCAGGTTCCTGCGGTAGCCCGCCGTCACCGCCGCACCGATGCCGGCACCGCACACCAGGCCGTACCCGAAGCGGTGGGCGCCCTGGTCGGTGTCCGGGTCGGGGTAGCGCGGCGCGCGCAGCACCGACAGCCGCACCGTCGAGTACGTGCCACCGCCGGCACGCGGGGTGCGGGCGATGTCGTGGCCGTACGTGGAGTCGTTCACCACGGCCACGCCGTACCCGGCCTCGCCCACGTGCACGAACCGGTGGGCGCACACCTCGAACTTCGCCGCGTCCCATGTGGTGTTGGCGTGCGTGGGCCGGGACAGGTGGCCGTACTGGACCTCCGCCGTCGCGGACGCGGTGTGCACGTCCACGGGAAGCGCGACCTTCAGGAACCGCTCGCGCTCGTGCCAGTCGACGTCCAGGCCGAAGTCGACGGTACGGCTGCCGGGCGTCAGCGTGATCGTCTGCACGACACGGGACGCGGGCTCCGACAGCTCTCCGGACGGGGAGCCGAAGGACCGTCGCACCCGCACGACCGCGCCCTCGACCTCCAGCGCGTCCACGGCCGTCAGATCCTCGACCCGGTGGCGGTAGAACTCGTCGACGTTCCAGGCGTCGAAGGCGTTCGGCCGGTCCGGGTGCAGCTGGAGCAGATTCAGCACGGTGCCCGCGGGCACCACCTCGCGCCCGGCCCCCAGGTCGTACACGGAGGTGACGAGGCCGCGCCCGTCGACGGTCACCCGCAGCAGCCCGTTGTCCAGCACGACCTCGTCGCCGCGCCGGTCCACCGCGACCTGCGGGCCCTCCTCGACGGACACCGCCGCGCCCAGCGCGGGCACCCCGGACCAGGCGTGCGGCGCCGCGTTGAACGCCAGCTCCGCTTCGCCGCTGCCGGCCAGCGCCTGCTGCGAACGGTCGCGCAGCGCCTCCAGTTCGGCGATCACCTCCCGGTAGGCCGCCCGGGCCTCACGGTGCACCCAGGCGATCGACGAGCCGGGCAGGATGTCGTGGAACTGGTGCAGCAGCACGGTCCGCCACAGCCGGTCCAACTCCTCGTAGGGGTACGGCGCCAGGTTCCGGCGGGCGGCCGTCGCCGCCCACAGCTCCACCTCGCGCAGCAGGTGCTCGCTGCGCCGGTTGCCCTGCTTCATCAGCGCCTGCGAGGTGTACGTGCCGCGGTGCGACTCCAGGTACAACTCGCCGACCCACACCGGCGCTTCGGGGTACTCGCGGTGCGCGGCCTCGAAGAACTCCGCAGGGGTCTGCAGCTGCACGCGCGGCGATCCGGCCAGGTCCGCCTGGCGGCGGGCGCGTTCCAGCATGTCCGCGGTCGGCCCGCCCCCGCCGTCGCCGTGCCCGAACGCCACCAGCGAGCGGCCGGCCGCCCCCGCCTCGGTGAACCGCTCGGCGGCGAAGGCCAGTTCGGACGGGATCAGCTCGGCGTTGTAGTTCTCCACCGGCGGGTAGTGCGCGAAGATCCGGGTCCCGTCGATCCCCTCCCACCAGAAGGTGTTGTGCGGGAAGCGGTTCGTCTCGTTGTAGGCCATCTTCTGCGTCAGGAACCAGTCCATCCCCGCGAGCGAGGCGATCTGCGGCAGCGCCGCGGTGTACCCGAACGAGTCCGGCAGCCACACCTCCCGGCAGGTCACCCCGAACTCCTCGCGGAAGAACCGCTGCCCCTGCACGAACTGCCGGGCCAGCGCCTCCCCGCCCGGCATGTTGGTGTCCGACTCCACCCACATACCGCCCACCGGCACGAAGGTGCCGGCCTTCACCGCGTCGCGTATCCGCGCGAACAGCTCGGGGTAGGTGTCGCGCACCCAGGCGTACTGCTGGGCCTGCGAGCAGGCGAACCGCAGCTCGGGGTAACGCTCGGCCAGAGCCGTCACGTTGGAGAACGTGCGGGCCGCCTTGCGGACCGTCTCGCGGATCGGCCACAGCCACGCGGAGTCGATGTGGGCGTGGCCGACCGCGGAGACGCGGTGCGCGGCGTGGTCGGCCGGCGCGGCGAGCAGCGGCGCCAGCGCGGCGCGGGCGCGGGCCGCACCGGCGGTGACCTCCCCGGTGTCCAGGTCGTCCAGCATCCGGTCGAGCCCCACGGTGATCTCGCGGGCTCGCGGCGAACCGGCCGGAAGCGCCCGCGCCAGCCCGAGCAGCACCTCGACGTCCAGCGCCAGCGCGCGCACCTCGGGGGAGACCAGCGCGAGTTCGAGCGTGGTCAGCGTGTACAGCGGCTCGCGCGGGGCGGTGTGCACCTCGCCGAGGCCGGTCGGCTCGAACGCGTGCTCGATGACCGGCGGGTTGGCGGCCGCCTCCAGGTAGTAGTCCACGGATGCGCCTCCGACAGCGTTGTCAGAGACGAGGAGTTCGGTGTTGTCCGGCTCGATGCCCTTCACCGGCACGCCGTCCGGCCGGTAGACCAGCCCCTCCGCCTGGAAACCTGGGCCGCCGGAGAATCCGAGGTCGGCGCGGAGCACCACCTGGCCGCCGGACCATGCGGCCGGAACCCGGCCGGTCGCATGGAACCAGCTCGTGCCCCATGGCAGACCCCATCGGTCGCCGACCGCTGCCGGCCGGAACTCCCCGGCGATCGCCTCCTTCGCGGGAACCGGCTCACCGTCGAGATGGTGGACGGTGACGTCCAGCGGCACGCTGGCGAGCAGGGCGGCCGGCCGGATCCGCTCGCGCAGCGCCCGCTCGACCCTGTCCAGGGTGCGCCTGCTGGTGTCGTGCACGCTCGTACTCCCCTTCGCTCCACGACAGTCGAGGTGCCGGGGACGTGCCGGCCACGTGGTGGCGCAGGCCGCCCGGCATGACGAACGTGTCACGCCGCTCTGGTGATGTCAACGTTGACATTTGACGGACGGACGGCGGAACCTGTGGTGGGTGCACCGGGGACCGCGGTCCGCCGGAGCGGTCCGCGGCGGGCCCGGTTCCACGGAAGGGGAAGCGGTGTCCGGCATGGGCGCGGGCCTGGCGGCCCGAGGACGCGCGCCCCCTCGGCCTACCGGCCGGCGGCGGTTACTGACCGCCGCCGCGGCGCCGGCGGGGCTGGACCGGGGCGAACGTCGGCTGGTCGTGGACGATCAGCTTGGCGCGCACGGTCGTCTGCATCGGCGGCTGGTCGCGGTCCGCGAGCCGGCGGAACAGCAACTCGGCGCCGGCGCTCCCGACACGGAACGGGTCGCTGTCGACGACCGATATCCCCAACTGCGGTGCCAGGTCGAAGTGGTCGAAACCGACGACCTCGGGGTTGTGCAGTGCGTACTTCGGCGACTGCAGGATGCCGACGGTCATCCGGTTGTTGTCGGCGAACAGCGCGGTCGGCGGGTCGTCCAGGCTCAGCAGTTCGGTGGCGGCGCGCGCCGCGCCGTCCTCGGTGGTCAGGCCGCGACGCACCAGGTCGCTGTCGACGGTGATGCCCGCCTGCCGCAGCGCCTGGCAGTAGCCCAGCCACCGCTTGGGGGCGCCGTAGCCCTGCGGAGGGTGGCCCACGTAGCCGATCCGGCGGTGGCCCCGGCCGATGAGGTGGGTGACGGCGTTGCGGGTGCTGGCCGTGTTGGTGGTGATGACGGCGTCCGCGGCGAGACCGAGGGGCGCCGAGTCGATGAAGACGATGGCCGAGCCGAACTGCGCTTCCTGGGCGAGGTAGCCGAAGTCCGTGCCGGCCGGGGAGATGATCAGGCCGGCGACGCGCTGCGCCAGTATCGCCTGGATCGACTCCCGCTCCACCGCGCTGTCGCCCTGGGCGTCCGCGCTGATCACCAGGTAACCGTGGCGGGCGGCGACCTGGTGGATACCGCGCAGCATCGGCGGGAAGAACGGGTTGGCGAGGTCGCCGAGCACCACGCCCAGCGTCTTCATGGTCTGTCCGGTGCTGCGCAGGCCCGCGGCGATGTCGTTGCGCCGGAAGCCGAGGCGCTCGGCCTCGGCCAGGACGCGCTCGCGCGTGGACTGCCGGACGTTCGGTGCTCCGGACAGGGCTCGGGACACGGTCTTGATCGTGACGCCGGTCGCGTCCGCGATGTCCTGCATCCGTGGCCGTGACAAGGGCCGTGCCCCGGTCCCGTCCTGCTGGCCGTCCCCGCTGCTCAAGCCCGTGGTCCTCTCTCTGTGGCACCGGCTCCAGCATATTGCGACACGGCGTGCCGCATCGGGAGCCCCGCGTCCTGCGGGGGAGGCGCCGTCGCCGGTCAGGGCGTGGCGGCGGAACGGGCAAGCAGGGGACGCCCGATGAGGGAGTCGAGGATGCCGCGGGCGGCGACCAGGTCGTCGATCGTCGCGTTGATCCGGCGGCGCTCCCGCGCCAGGCCGTCGATGAGCTCCGGGCACTTCCCGGACAGGACGACGGTGTCGTCGACGGCGCAGGGAAGGATCTCCGCGACGGCCGACGTGCCGAGCCCCGCGGAGAGCAGCACCTGGATGCGCCGCACGGTGGCCACGGTGCGGTCGTCGTAGTCGCGGTACCCGTTCGGCAGGCGCGCCGGGACGAGCAGGCCCTGCTCCTCGTAGTAGCGAAGGGAGCGCCGGCTCGCGCCGGTCCGCCGCGACAGTTCACCGATCCTCATGAGGAGCAAGTGCAGCAGCGCTTGACCTTCACGTCAATGTGAAGGTCTAGCGTTCCGGGCATGATCACCAGCCCTGGAGAGAGCAGCACCCGACGCCCGCCCGTGACCGTCCTCGGCCTCGGCCCGATGGGCCGCGCCCTGGCCTCCGCCTTCCTCGCCGCCGGCCACCCGGTGACCGTCTGGAACCGCACCCCCGGCAAGGAAGGAGACCTGCCCGGCAAAGGCGCGGTGGCCGCCGCGTCGGTCGAGGACGCGGTCCACGCCGGACACGTGATCGTCGCCTGCCTGATCGACTACGACGCACTGCGGGCCACCCTCGGCCCGGCGCGGGCGAGTTGGGAGGACCGGCGGCTGGTCAACCTCACCAGCGGCGAACCGGCACAGGCCCGCGAGACGGCGCAGTGGGCCTCGGCGCGCCGGATCGCCTACCTGGACGGCGCCGTCCTGACCCCGGCCCCGGCGATCGGCACCCCGTCCGCCGCGGTCCTCCTCAGCGGCGCCCACGACGTCCACCGCGACGTCCAGGGGACGATGGCCGCGCTGGGCGGCACCTCGGTGCACCTCGGCGACGATCCGGGCCGGGCCGCGGCCTACGAGATGGCGCTCCTGGACGTCTTCGCCACCTCCGTCAACGGCATCGTGCACGCCTTCGCCCTCGCGTCCGCCGAGGGCATCGCACCGGAACGCTTCGCCGCCTTCGCGACCGGCATCGGCGGGCTCCTCCCGGAGATGATCACGCGGTTCGCCGAGCAGATCCAGGCCGGCCGCTTCCCCGGGGAGCGCTCCACGATCGCCTCCGCGGCATCCGGGATCAGGCACGTCGTCAACACCGCGACCAGCCACGGGATCGACGTGGGGATGCTCACCGCCGCGCGGCGCACCCTCGACCGCGCGGTCGCGGACGGCCACGGGCCCGAGGGGCTGGCCCGCCTGACGACCGTCCTCCACCCGGCGGGCCGGCCCTGAGACCTCACGCGGCGTGCGGCGTGCGGCGTCAGGGCGGCGGCGCGGCACACCCACCCATGGCTGAACTCCCGCTCCGCGGGCGCCGCGTGCCGCACAGTGGGGGCATGAACGCAAGTGACGGGGGCCCGCTGGTCCGCGGCCGGCCGGTCACCCGGCTTCCGGCCCAGGACCTGGAGCGGGCACGCCGGTTCTACGCCGAACACCTCGGCCTGGAACCGGTGGACGAGCGGCCCGGCGGGTTGCTCTACCAGTGCGGGGGCGGCCACTTCGTGGTCTTCCGGTCCGGCGGCGCCGCCACCGGTGCCTTCACCCAGATGTGCTGGCAGGTGGCGGACGTCGACACCGTCGTCGCCGAACTCAGGCGCCGCGGCGTGGTGTTCGAGGAGTACGAGCTGCCCGGGCTGCTCGGCGGCGGTCAGCCGGAGGACGGCATCACGGAGGTCGAGGGCAACTACGCCGTCACGGGCGCCCGGGGCTCGCGCGGCGCCTGGTTCCGCGACAGCGAGGGCAACCTGCTCGCGGTCGAGGCGCCGGTGATGTAGCTCGTGCGGGCGGTCTCCCCGCCGGGCGCGCCGCGTGCCAGTCTCGGCGCTATGGACTGCATCTTCTGCGCGTTGATCCACGACGGCACCGCGCGCTGGGTGGACCGCGGTCCGGCGGTCTGCGCGTTCGCCCCGCTGGACCCGCTCGCCCCCGGGCACACCCTGGTCGTCCCGACCTCCCACTACGCCGACCTCTTCGACACCCCGCCCCACGTCCTGGCCGACACGATGGCGCTGGCCCAGCGGGTCGCGCGGGCCGCACGCGTCGCGCTCGGCGCCTCCGGGGTGAACCTGCTCAGCGCCGGCGGGCCGGGGTCCGAGCAGTCCGTCCCCCACCTCCACCTGCACGTCGTGCCCCGCTGGCCCGACGACGGCCTCACCACCTGGCCGCCCGGCCGGTCGGCCCACGACGCCCCGGACGACGCCCCCGAGCGCCTCGCGCAGGCACTGCGCCGGTCGTGACGGGTGCTGGGAGCTGGGCGCTGGCGCCTGGTCGCGGGACGCAAGGGTGCGGGGTCGCGAGGGTGCCGGGGCGCGGGTGCGTAGGGTGGCGGGATGAGCGGGACAGCCGGGACGGCGCGCATACCCGAGGCGTTCGCGCGGAGCACCGTCGAGCGCGAGGGGGAGCGCGGGGCGGAGTGGCTGGCCGCGCTGCCCGGCATCGTCGCGGACCTGCTCCAGCGCTGGTCGTGCGAGCCGGACGGCGAAGTCGCGCACGGCGGCGTCGGTGTCGTCGTCCCCGTGCGGCGGGACGGCGGCGAGTCGCCCGAAACGGCCGTGATCAAGGTGTCGTTCCCGCACCCCGGCAACGTCCACGAGCCCGACGCGTTCGCGGCGTGGGGCGGGCGCGGCGCCGTCCTGCTCCTGGAGCGGGACGACGCGCGGTACGCCATGCTGCTCGAACGCGTCCACGCCGTCACGCTGGCGGAGGTCGAGGACGGCGACGAGGCGGTCCGGGTCGCCGGGCTGCTCAGCCGGCGGCTGGCCGTGCCCGCGCCGCGCGAACTGCCCAGGCTGCGTGACCGGGCCGGCGCCTGGGAGGAGCAACTCCTCAAGGAACAGGTGGAGTTCCCTGACCTCCTGCCGCGGCGCACGGTGGCCGCCGCGGTGGCGACCGTGCGCGAACTGGGCGCCGCCCAGCCCGACATCCTCATCCACGGCGACCTCCACGCCCGCAACATCCTGCGCGCCGACCGCGAACCGTGGCTCGCCGTCGACCCCAAGGGCTACGCGGGAGACCCCGCGTACGACGGCGGCACCCTGCTGAAGTCCCGCGCGATGGCCCTCCTCGACGCCGACGACCTGGGCGGAGCCGCCCACCGCGTCGTCGACGTCTTCGCCGAAGCGGCCGGCCTCGACCGCGAACGCGTCCAGCGCTGGGCCCAGTACCACGCGGTCGACGCGGCCTTCTGGGGCCGCCGCCACGGCTACCGGATCGCCCGCAGCGGCCACCTCCTCGACTCCCTCACGGCCTTCGCCGCCCACCTGTCCACCCTCCTCACCCAGCCGCGCCCCACCCCGCCCTGAGGCTCGCCCTTCCGGGGCGGGGGCGGTGTGCTTTGCCGGCTGCGCCGTGCGTTGGTGGTTGGTCGCGC